>NC_011666.1:3645000-4305430 GCF_000021745.1 Methylocella silvestris BL2 | reverse complement strand
AAATACCACTATAAAGCATTCATCCAAATTTCCGCAAGACTATCCGGCGCCTAAACACGCACATACGTTAAACTAAACCGGAGATTGCAGAAGGGACCGCCTGGAAAGCCTTTTTGCTTCGCCATCCCGACAACCTAAAGACTTTAACATAGGCGAAGGCCGCCGCAAGGCGTCGCCCCCGAAAATTTCGACCCCGACCGGCCGCTTTGCCGCCGGGCTCGTTAGCTGCGTCGAAACAGTTCGACTAAACGCCTGATTCTGCGCGTCCCAGATGAGAGCGGCAAAGATGTCGCCGCCTTCGAAAAAAAGTCAAAAAACTGTCTTGAAAGTCGGGGAAAAATCGGCCGCGACGCGGCGTTTCGGCGAAAAGGGCGCCCTTTGGTTACAAGCCGTTGGAAAGCATGGAAAATAGATGTGCAGTACGTTTTTTCCCCATAATCCCGCCATCTCGCAAGCGCGTTCAAGCCAACGTGACCCCCAGACAAGAAAAGCCCGGCAATCGCCGGGCTTTTCATAAATAGAATTAGTAAGTTTTACAGCAGGATACTTAGCTTCCCAGCGAGCTTACTCGAGCGCTCAGCCGGGAGACTTTTCTGGAGGCAGTATTTTTATGCACAATGCCTTTTTGCGCTGCACGCATCACCAAGGGCTCGGCTGCGCGCAAGGCCTGCGTTGCGGCCTCCCGATCGCCGGAGGCGATCGCCTCCTCAACTTTACGGACGTAAGTCCGCATCTGGCTGCGCCGCGACTTGTTGACAGCGGTGCGACGCTCAATCTTACGGACGGCCTTTTTGGCCGACGGGGTATTCGCCATATCGAAATCTGTCCTGGACAAGGCCGTGGGCCGCGCCGCGTGAAGCGGACCGCATCCGACCGGGAGCCGTGCTTATAGTCATCAAGGCCGCCGCCGTCAACGATGTGTCGGCCTTCCCACGCAACTAAGATGCGGCGGGATTGCCGCCGGACCGCAAAACCGACGACGCGGCGACCAAGTCGGAGCCGGAACGACGCGATAAGCACTGAGCTGACGCGTTGATTATCCGCCACGCGATCAAAGCAGCCGCGCGGCGCGATCGAGGATCGCGTTCAGTCCCTTCGCCGCGACGTCGATCGTCTCGGCTGACGGATCCTCGCCGCTGATTTCCTCGAAAGCGGCAGCGAGCATATAGAGAATAAGAAGACGCCGCCTCGTGCCCTGATCGGCGATCGCCACGGCTCCGCCGCGCGTGGCGTTGAAATAGGCCTCGACGAAGATTTCAGAAAATTCCACAACCTGCTCGCTGAGCCGGGTCGCCGCCATGACGGGATCGGGCACAAGGGTCGCGATCGCCCGCTCGGCCGCAGCGGCCACTTGCGCAAAGGAGCGCAGCATGGTCGCGACATCGCGCAGCGGCGAATTTTTCTCGCGCGGATTCTTGGCCATCCGATCGGCGCCGCGAAACCCGACGATGATGACGTCATCCTTCACAACGAGCGCGCGGCGCAAGTCATAATCGCCGTGGATGCGGATCTTGATCGCCCCCTGCGGCTTCGCATCGAGCAGCGCGAACAGGCTTTCGCATTCCTCGCGCCGGTCGAGTAGCCGGTCGATCTCGGCGTTCGCCGCCTCCGCCTCGGCGGATTCCTCAAGGCGCTCGAAGCCGCGGGCGGCCGCCTCGCGCAGCAGAAGGACGCTATGGCGCACGTCGGCTTCGGCAAGCGGCTCGGACGCGATCGCCGGATCGTCGGTCGGCGTAGCCAGCGCCTGGTGCATTTGCGCGGTGCGCAGCCCAAGTCGCTGCATGTGAGGCGTATAGGTGGAAAAGCTGAGCGGCGCTGGAGGCTCGCCCTGATCGGTCGCGGCCGGCGCCATAGCGAGCGTTTCAAGGATGCGCTTCAACGCTTCGAGCGTCCAGGTCCAGGCGTCGCCCTGACAGCGCACGAACGTCTCGAATGTCGCGAGCGTCAAGCGCGCGCCGGCGGCGTCGCTGTAGTTAACCGCCCCGAGCAAGGCCGGCATGTTGGGAAAGCGGGCGACCTCGGTCAGAAAGCGCCTGACCTCGATGTCCGGCCGATCTCCGCTCTGGAGCCGGCGGAAGATTTTCAGGGTGATCTGCTTGTCGAGCACGAGCGTCGAATGGCTTGGCAAGGCGGCAAGCAGCTCGCACTCCAGAGCCTCGATCGCGAGGTCGGAACTGTCCGGCTCCGCCGGCAAGAAGATGACCTTGCCGCCTTTGGCGGCGCCGATCGCCGCGCCGCTCCGGAAGGCGTCGAGCATCGCAGCCCCGAAAGGCGCGCAGGCGTCGGCGTCATAGAGCAGGCCCATCTCCGCTCCGCGCCGCAATTTGGCGACCGCAGCGCTCGGCGGCGGCGTGAATTCACTCTCGCGCTCGGCGACGAAGGGCGCGAAATAGACGCCGGACGACGCATCCAACGCCTCGACTTCGAGCAGAGCCAGCACAAAGCGCCGCGTGTCGCCCGCCTCGCTGAGGAGCGCGAAATCCTTGACGGCGACGCGCGGCGGCGTCGATGTTGGCGCCTCGAACCAGCGCCGCGTCGCAAGATATTGCGGCGCGACATTTTGCTCGAAGGCGATCAACTCGCGGCCTGAAAAAATGGTCTCGAGCTTGCCCACCGCAACAAGCGTGAACAGCTCCGGCATGGAGTCGCGCAGCGGGCGCTCCTGCGGCAGAGGTTCGAGCCTGAACCAGAAGAAGCCGTAGGACGGCAGGGTGAGCACATAGGGCGCGGCGCCGATCGCCGGGAACTGACTCCCGGCGGTCATCTCGACCGGGGCCGATCCGCGAAATTCGCTGAGATCGAGTTCGACCGCCTGCGGCGCGCGCGAAACATTGACGACGCAGAGAATTGTTTCGGACGGGAGCTCGCGCAAATAGGCGAGCACCTTGCGATTGGCGGGATAGAGAAAGCGGAGCGCGCCGCGTCCGAACGCAAGCGTCGAGCGACGCACGGCGATCATTCGCCGCGTCCATGTCAAAAGACTCGACGGGCTGGCGAGCTGCGCTTCGACATTGACCGCGCTGAACCCGTAGATCGGGTCCTGAATCGCCGGCAGGAACAGCCTTGCCGGATCGGCGCGGCTGAAGCCGCCGCTGCGGTCGACCGACCATTGCATCGGCGTTCTGACGCCGTCGCGATCGCCAAGGTAGATATTGTCGCCCATGCCGATCTCGTCGCCGTAATAGACAACGGGCGCGCCAGGCATCGAGAACAACAGCGAATTCAACAATTCGATCTTGCGCCGGTCGTTCTCGAGCAGCGGCGCAAGGCGGCGCCGAATGCCGAGATTGATTCGCGCGCGCTGGTCGGCGGCATAGAAGGACCACAGATAATCGCGCTCCTTGTCGGTTACCATGGCGAGCGTCATCTCATCATGGTTGCGCAGGAAGATCGCCCATTGCGATCCCTCCGGCAGCTCCGGCGTCTGGCGCATAATGTCGGTGATCGGATGGCGGTCCTCCTGGGCCAGCGCCATGTAGATGCGCGGCATCAGCGGAAAATGAAACGCCATGTGGCATTCGTCGCCGTCGCCGAAATAGCCGGCCGCCTCCTCCGGCCAGACATTGGCCTCGGCCAGAAGCATGCGGTCGGGATAATCGGCGTCGACCGCAGCCCTGATCTTTTTGATGATCGCATGCGTCTCAGGCAGGTTTTCGCAAAGCGTTCCTTCGCGCTCGACCAGATAGGGAATGGCGTCGAGCCGCAGCCCGTCGACGCCCATGTCGAGCCAGAAACGCATGACGTCGAGCACCGCCTCGAGCACGCGCGGATTATCGTAATTGAGGTCCGGCTGATGCGCATAGAAGCGATGCCAGTAAAAGGCTTTGGCGGCCTCGTCATAGGTCCAGTTCGATTTCTCGATATCGAGAAAGATGATCGGCACGGCCTTGTAGGCTTTGTCATCGTCGGCCCAGACATAGAAATTTCGCGCGGCCGAGCCGGGCTTCGCAGCGCGGGCGCGTTGGAACCAGGGATGCTGATCGGAGGTGTGGTTGACGACGAGTTCGATGATGACCCGAAGGCCGCGGTCATGCGCTTCGCGAACGAACGTCTTGAAGTCGCGCAGCGACCCATAGGCTGGGTTGATGTCGCGATAATTGGAAATGTCGTAACCGTCGTCGCGCAGCGGCGAGGGGTAGAATGGCATCAGCCAGATCGCGGTCGCGCCAAGATCCTTCACATAGTCGAGTTTCTGCGTCACTCCCTTGAAATCGCCGATGCCGTCATTGTTGCAATCGAAGAAGGATTTGACGTGAAGCTGGTAAATGATGGCGTCGCGATACCAATGCACATCGCTGCGATCGATCATGAGAATACTCGTTCGAGACTGGGAAGCGGCGGCGGTCGAGCGCGCGCAACCGCGCGATCAAAATGGGACGACGAGATTAAATGATCATGGATATTTAAAAGATCATGTCGATCCGAAAAAATCTGCTGGTTCTCAGCATGACGCTCAACTCCTGGGCGATCCTTGCCCGCGAGCGCTTCAAGATTGCGCCCACGGCGCATAGTTTGAGCCTGAAGCGAAATGATTTTTCAAATCAAATCAAGATGATATCGCTCCGCGCCGTGGCTGCGCAGATAGAGCCTGTTTCGATAGCATGAACTCGAAACAGGCTCCTTTTCATTGTCTTAAAATAAATTTCGGGCGCAACCCGGCGGGCCAGATTTCTCTAGTGACGGACCGCCGACGGTGAAGGCTGGGCGCAAAGCCACGGCTCCGCGGCCGGGATCGCGCCGGAACGTATGATCGAGCCTGCCGGATGAAGCGAACTTTCGCCTTCCGCTTCAACCTCGCCGCTGATCGCCTGCAGGCATTTATTCGTCCAATGATCGATGCTATTGCCGCGCAGCGCAGACATCATGTCGCGCCAGCGGTCGATGCGCTCCTCGAGCGGCATCGCAACCGCGCGCGCGATAGCCGCCGCCGTCGCCTCAATATCATAGGGGTTGACGATCAGCGCGCTTTTGAGCTCTTGCGCGGCGCCAGCATATTGCGACAGCACGAGAACGCCGGGATCATTCGGATCCTGCGCCGCCACATATTCCTTGGCGACGAGATTCATGCCGTCGCGCAGCGGCGTCACCAATCCGACGCGGGCCAGCCGGTACAGACCCGCGAGCGCCGCCTGGCTCATGGGCTTGTTAATGTAGCGCAGCGGCGTCCAGTCGATATCGCCCAGCTTGCCATTGAGATGGCCAACCTCCTCGGCGACCTCCCTCTGGATGCGGGCATATTCCGGCACCTCCGAACGCGATTTCGGCGTGATCTGCAGCATGGTCACCCGCGCCTTCACGGCGTCCGGATTGTTCTCCAGGAACGCAGCGAAAGCTTCGAGCCGGTGCTTGATTCCCTTCGAATAGTCCAGCCGGTCGACGCCAATCACCATGGCGCGCCCTTCTAGGCTGACCCGCATCCGTTTCACGACGGCGTTGCGTTCAGCAAGACGCGCTTCAAGCGCGAAACTGTCCGGATCGATGCTGATCGGAAAGGCGTCGACGAGGAATTTTCGGCCATGAGCTTCGCAAACGCCGTCAGCCCCAACGCGTCCGGCAGCCGACTGGATGAGGCAATCGCGGAAATTATCCGCATCCGGAACGGTCTGGAAGCCGACGACGTCATAAGCGCTGAAGGATTCGAGAATGCGGTCGTAGCAGGGGAGCGCCGAGGCTGTGTCAGGCGAGGGCCAGGGAATATGATGGAAATAGCCGATGCGGTTCGCGGCCCCAAGCTCGCGCAAAAAACCGGCGAGCGGAATCATGTGGTAGTCATGAATCCAGATGATGTCATCCGGCCGCAGCAGCTTGACGAGGCGGCGCGCGAAAAACTCGTTGACGCGAAAATAACCGGCGGCGTCGCGCTCGGATATATTGGCAAGGTCGAGGCGGTAATGGCAGATCGGCCAGAGGGCGCGATTTGCGAAACCGTGATAATATTCCTCTATATCGCGGCGGGTAAGATCCGAGACCGCGAAAGTGATGGGGCCGAGGCTGCGCGTCTGCGGCTGCCTATCGGCGGCGTCCTGAGCGCTCTTTCCCGACCAGCCGAACCACACTCCGCCCCTGCTGCGCAAAGCCGCCTGCAAGGCGACGGCGAGACCACCTGCCGCGGGGGCGCCGGAGGCGTTCGGAACAGGCACACGGTTGGAGACAACGACCAGCCTGCCAATTGACCTCTCAGAGCTGTTGGCCACAGGTTTGTAAAGAAGGTCGAGGTTAACCATGGGCGGATACATCTCCTTAACTGGACCGATCTTCGCCTTGCCAACGCGTCATCGTCAGAATCGTTGCATGTTCTGGCGGAAAGCGTTCTTTTGACTTGGGTCAGTCTTGGAGCGCACAATGGCGAAGTTTAGGCTGGCCTTTGTTTAATCCGCGGCGCTGGCGCGACCATCTGCGGCAGACATGCGCGGCGACTAAACGGGAATCACGGACCCCTCTTCCGCCCGCATGTCGAAAGCGGCGGCGAACAGAGCGCGGGTATAGTCGCTCTTTGGATGCGCCAGCAGTTCGGCGGCGGGACCCGATTCGATCAGCTTGCCGCCGCGCATGACGATGATTTCGCTCGCCAGCGCGCGCACGACGCGCAGATCATGGCTGATGAACAAAAAGGCGAGGCCGCGGCGGCGCTGCAGATCGCGCAAAAGATCGACGATCTGCGCCTGAACCGACATGTCGAGCGCAGAGGTCGGCTCGTCGAGAACGATGAATTTCGGCTCAAGCACCATGGCGCGGGCGATGGCGATTCTCTGACGCTGGCCGCCTGAAAATTCATGCGGATAGCGGTCCATCGCCGCCGGATCGAGGCCGGTGTCGGCGAGCGCCCGGGCGACAATCTCTCGTTTTTGGCTGTAGCTGAGGCTCTTGTCCTGTACGCCGAGCCCTTCCGCGACGATATCGGCGACCGGCAGGCGCGGCGACAACGAGCCATAGGGATCCTGAAACACGATCTGCATGTCGCGCCGGATCGGCCGCAGCTCCTTGAAGCGCAACCCGTCAATGCGCTGGCCGAGGAAGACGATAGCGCCCTCCGAGCGGATCAGCCGCAGCAAGGCGAGGCCAAGCGTGGTCTTGCCCGAGCCCGATTCCCCAACGACGCCGACCGTCTCGCCTTCCCGCACGGTGACGCTGACCCCGTCGACCGCCTTAACGTAGCCGATGGTGCGGCGAAAAAAGCCGCGCTTGATCGGAAACCAGACTTTAATGTTGTCGGCGCTGACGATGGGCTGAGCCGCAGCGTTAAACGGCGGCGGCGCGCCTTTGGGCTCGGCGGCGAGCAGCGCGCAGGTATAGGGATGGCGCGGCGCGGAAAAAATCGTCGCGACCGGCCCCGTTTCGACGATGCGCCCCTTCTGCATGACGGCGACGTCGTCGGCGATTTTGCGCACGATATTCAGGTCATGGGTGATGAACAGCATCGCCATGCCATGGCGCGCCTGCAGCCGTTTCAAGAGGTCGAGGATCTGCGCCTGCACGGTCACGTCGAGCGCGGTCGTCGGCTCGTCGGCGATGAAGAGATCCGGGCGGTTGGCGAGCGCCATGGCGATCATGACGCGCTGGCGCTGGCCGCCCGACAGCTGATGCGGATAGGCGGCCAGCCGATCGGCGGGATCGGGGATGCCCACCTCGCCGAGAAGCTCGACGACCCGGGCGCGGATTTTTTCGGCGCCGCGGGCGCCGTGCAGCTCCAGAATTTCACCGATCTGCTTTTCGATGCTGTGCAGCGGATTAAGTGATGTCATCGGCTCCTGGAACACCATGGTGATCCGCGCGCCCCTGATGGCGCGAAGCCGCTCCTCGGACGCGGCCAGCAGGTCCTCGCCGTCGAACAGGGCGTTTCCCTGCGTTTCGGCGCCGGGCGCCAGCAGCCGCAGGATCGAGAGCGCAGTGACCGATTTGCCCGAGCCCGATTCGCCGACAAGCGCCAGCGTGCGGCCGCTCTCAAGCGCAAAAGAGACGCCGTCGACCGCGCGCGTCCGCGCCGCGCCGGCGCGGAAGGAGACGGAGAGATCGCGAATGTCGAGCAGGGGGGCGGCAGCCGGGATCATTTCCAATTTGTCTGTATGAGCTTGATCGTATCTGACGAGAGCACGAGCGGCGGCATGGCCGGGGTCGACTTTCCGAACGGCGTCAGGGTGTCGCCGCTCGGCGTCGAGCCGGGATTATCCTGTAGCGGATAGAAGAAAAGATCGGCGGCGGCAAAGCTTGTGTGATCGGTGTCATCCAGCCCGCAGGCATGAATGAGCTCGTGCGCCGCGAGCACAAGCTTGGCCGGATCTCCCATGATCCGTCGAAGACTGTTCGTCGGCGTGGCCGGAACGCAGATGAACGCCTTTGCGACCTTCATCGAGGACGCGTCGAAGCCCGACTTCACGACGCTGGTGTGACCCTGCAGCGCGGTACCTGCGAGCGTGTAGGAGAACTGGTGATCGAGACAAGTGAACTGGACGGCGCCGTTAATGGTCGAAAATTGCACGTCGGCTCCCCCGACGCCGCTTGGATCAGGCGCGCTGGAGCCGAGCGCGAAGGTGACGCCGAGAGAATTATTGGCGGAAAGCGTATTGAATTCGGCAATCGCCTTCGAAAAGACCTTGCCCCAAGGCCCGCTGGTCACGCTGGAGGTGGGGAAGATGGTTAAACGCTTGGTCGTCTTGACGTAATCGGGCCACGGCGTCGGCATAAGGCGATCCTTCCGGGTGCGAGATTTTCTCAGACCTCAAATCCGGGCTCGGAGCCGAAAACACAGGTATAGGAGCTCAACGCGACTTTTCGTCTTTGCTCAAGCTTTAGCATTTCATCGTCGAGCGCGGCGATCGTCATCTTGCCTACGATATCGTCGGCCTGACTCTGATAGGCGCGATTCACGATGTCGCGATCCTGCTTGAAGCTCAGCACGGCGGCGGCCGTAGAGGCGCCATACCGTTTGACGGTGAGTTCGCCGGCGTCGATCCGGGAGTCTGCGAGCTGCATGAGCGCGACCTGAATCCTTTGCACATAGTCTCCGGCGCAGCCGGGCGTCACATGCCAGCGGTCCTCAACAAGACAACCCTGAAGCCTCGCGTCGGCGCGGAATAATTGCGAGCGCAACGGCATCCTTTTAGTCTCCTTCGCCGCAAACTTTCGCATAAAGCCAAACGAACGGAAATCTCTTTAACGTTATTGCAGCGTCTTGCGCGGATCAAAAGCGTCGCGCACCGCCTCGCCGATGAAGACCAGCAGCGACAGCATCAAAGCGATGACGATGAAACCGGTCAATCCGAGCCAGGGGGCCTGAAGATTGGATTTGCCCTGCAACAGCAATTCGCCCAGCGAGGGCGAGCCGGGCGGCAGGCCGAAGCCGAGAAAATCCAGCGCCGTCAGCGTGGTGATCGAGCCGTTGAGGACGAAGGGCAAAAAGGTCAGCGTCGCGACCATGGCGTTCGGCAGCACATGCCGCCAGATGATCGCCGGATTGCTGAGGCCGAGCGCGCGCGCGGCGTTGACATATTCGAAATTGCGCGTGCGCAGACATTCCGCCCGCACAACATGGACCAGCGAGACCCAGGAAAACAAAAGCAATATGCCAAGCAGCACGAAAAAGCTCGGCGTAATGATCGAGGAGATGATGATCAAGAGATAGAGATGCGGCAGCGACGACCAGACCTCGATGAAGCGCTGAAATAAAAGATCGGTCCAGCCGCCATAATAGCCCTGCAGGGCTCCCGCGGCGACGCCGACGACCGACGAGACGATCGCAAGGGTGAGGCCGAACAACAGCGACAGGCGGAAACCATAGATCAGCCGCGCCAGCACGTCGCGTCCCTGATCGTCGGTGCCGAGCCAGTTCCATTCGATGACGCCGCAGCCGCCTCCGGGGTCCTGCTTATCGAAGCGTTCGGCGGCGGCGGCGCATTGCGCCTTGCTCAGCATCCACGTCGGCGGCGAGGGGGCCGGCGTCGGCAATTGCCGGTTGATGGTGCGGTAGGAAAAATGGACGGGCGGCCAGACCATGAAGCCATGCGCCTTGATCTCGTCGGCGATCACCGCGTCGCGATAGTCGGTCCGGGCGAGAAAGCCGCCGAATTTCTCTTCCGGATAGTCTTTGAAGACCGGAAACAACAGCTCGCCCTTGTAGACGACAAGGACCGGCCGGTCGTTGGCGATAAATTCGGCGAACAGCGAAAGGACGAACAGGACCATGAATATCCAGAACGACCAATAGCCGCGCCGATGCGCCTTGAACAACGCCAGCCGGCGCTGGTTGATGGGGCTGAGGCGCGCCCGCTGCAAAGGGGGCGCCCTTGTCGTCAAGGCCTCGATCGCGGGAGCGTCCAATCACACCTCCCGCGTCGAGAAATCAATCCGCGGATCGATCCAGGTATAGGTGAGATCCGACAGGAGATTAACCACGAGCCCGAGCAGCGACATGATGTAGAGATTGGCGAACACCACCGGATAATCGCGGTTGACGATGGATTCGAAGGACAGGAGCCCGAGCCCGTCCAGCGAGAAAATCGTCTCGATCAGCAGCGAGCCGCCGAGAAACGCGGCGAGAAAAGCGCCCGGAAAGCCGGCGACGACGATCATCATGGCGTTGCGGAAGACATGGCCATAAAGCACGCGCCGTTCGGAAAGACCCTTCATGCGGGCGGTGAGCACATATTGCTTGCGGATCTCGTCGAGGAAGGAGTTTTTGGTGAGAAAGGTCGAGGTCGCAAAGGCCCCGAGCGTCAGCGACGTCACCGGCAGAGCAATATGCCAGAGATAATCCTTCACCTTGCCGAACAGCGAGAGCTGGTCGAAGTTTTCCGAGGTGAGGCCCCGTAGCGGGAAGAGCTGCCAGAAGGAGCCGCCGCAAAAGAGGACGATCAGCAGAATGGCGAACAGAAAGCTCGGAATGGCGTAGCCGACGATCACCACCGCCGAGGTCCAGACGTCGAAGCGAGAGCCGTCGCAGACCGCCTTCCTGACGCCGAGCGGAATGGAGATCGCATAAGAGAGCAACGTCATCCACAGGCCGAGCGAGATCGAGACCGGCAGCTTTTCCTTGATCAGTTGCAGCACCGGCTCATCGCGGAAATAGGAGCGGCCGAAATCGAACAGAGCGTAATTCTTCAGCATCATGAAGAAACGCTCATAGGCCGGCTTGTCGAAGCCGAACTGCTTTTCGAGTTCGGCGATGAACTTCGGGTCGAGCCCCTGCGCGCCGCGATATTTGGATGAAAAATCGCCCGCATTGCCGGCGCCGATCTCGCCGCCCCCGCCGCCGAAATGGGCGGTGGCGCCGCTGTCAAGCCCCTGCAATTGCGCCAGAATGCGCTCGACCGGGCCGCCTGGCGCGAATTGCACGATGACGAACGAAATCGCCAGAATTCCGAAGATCGTCGGAATCATCAACAGAATGCGTCGAGCGATATAAGCGAACATTAAGCCCTGTCAGCGGCCGGCGAAATTAATGCGTTTGGCCTTCTCTTCATCATACCACCAGCTATTGAGCACGCCGATCTCGTAGCGCCCGCTGCGCTCGGGCCGGCTGAACAGATCCCAATAGGCGACGAGATGATTGGGCTTGTTCCACATCGGAACCCAGGGGTGCATGGCGCGCAGGATGCGGTCGATCGAGCGGCAGATGAAAGTCAGCTCCTCGCGCGTCTCGGCGACAAGCGCTTTTTCGATCAGCGCGTCGACTGCCTTGTTCTTGATGCCCGACACATTGCGCGAGCCGGCCATGTCGGCGGCTTCGGAACCGAAGGTCGCGCGCATGCCCTCCCCCGGCGTCAGGCCGAGCCCGAAGCGCGAGGTGACGATGTCATAATCGAAATCGTCGGTCCGGCGCTTGTATTGCGCCGCGTCGACGACGCGATAGCGCGCCTCGATTCCGAGCAGCTTGAGGTTCTTGATGAACGGCGCCGTATGCGGCTCGAGGGCGCCGTCGAAGTCGAGAAATTCAATCTCGAACGGCTTGCCGTCCGGCAGGATCAGGGCGGACCCCTGCCGTTTGCATCCGGCCGAAACGAAGAGATCATTGGCGCGGCGCAGGAGGGCGCGGTCCTGGCCCGAGCCGTCCGAGACGGGCGGGGTATAGACCTCGCCGAACACGTCTGGCGACAGTTCGCCGCGACAGGGTTCGAGCAAGGCCAGCTCCTCGGGGGAGGGCTTGCCCTGCGCCGCCATCGGCGAATTCTGGAAAAAGGAAACCGTGCGCGAATAGACCCCATACATGATGTTGCGGTTGGTCCATTCGAAGTCAAAGGCGAGGCCGATCGCCTCCCTGATCCGCGGATCCCTGAATTTGTCGCGGCGCATGTTGAGGAACCAGCCCTGCGTTCCCATCGGCGATTCGTCGGGAAGCGTCGCGCGCTGCACCCTGCCGTCCTTGACCGCGGCGAAATCATACCCCGTGGCCCAGACCGCCGAGGTGAATTCCTCGCGGAAGCTGAATACGCCCGCCTTGAAGGCCTCGAACGCGACCTTGCGATCGCCGAAATATTCGAAACGAACCCGGTCGAAATTGGACTGGCCGATATTGACCGGCAAATCCTTGCCCCAATAATCCGCGACGCGTTCGAAACTGATGAAATGGCCCTGATCGAACCGGCCGACCTTATAGCCGCCGGAGCCGAGCGGCGGCTCCAGCGTCGTCTGGTCAAAATCACGGGTCTTGTAATAAGCCGCGCTGAAAATCGGCTGGCCCGCGACGATCAAAGGCGCTTCGCGGCTGCGTTGGGACTTTAGCCGCACCATCACGATGTCGTCGGCCTCGTCCTCGGCGGCGTCGAGGTCCCGCAGCGCCTGACGAATAGAGGGATGACCCTTGGCCTTTAAGATGTTGAGGGAAAAGGCGACGTCCGCGGCGGTCAGCGGCGACCCATCGTGAAAACGGGCCTCCTTGCGCAACAGGAAGCGATAGACGCTGCGATCGGCCGAGACCCGCACCGCGCGAGCGACGAGGCCGTAAAGCGAATCCGGCTCGTCTGCATTGCCCGTCATCAACGAATCGAAGATGAGCCCCATGCCGGCGGCGCCGTCGCCCTTCAGGATATAAGCGTTCAGCGTATTGAAGGTCGTGAAATTCTGATTGCCAGAGGTTGAGCTCACCTGCAGCGAGATCTCGCCGCCCTTCGGAGCCTCTGGATTGACATAGGCGAAATGCGGAAAATCGGCAGGCAGCGCCAGATCGCCGAACACGGAGAGGCCGTGAACCTCGCGCTCTCCGGCGGCAAAGGCTTCGGCAGCAAAGGCCGGCGGCGTGAGAAACCGGGGCGCGATCAGGCCGCAGGCGGAATATTGCACGAAGGAACGGCGGGAGATGGCCAATGGATCGCGCAAGATTCGTCCTCGTCGGATGGAGGTTAATCGCGTGACGCCGGGTCTCGCGGGATCTCCGGCGCGGCCGCGCGCTCGCCCTCCCCGCGAAGCCATGCCGCGCGCCCAGTCACCACCCTATCTAGGTTTTGTGATGGCGCGCGCCAAGCGGCTTCACTTGCCAGGGGCTGGCAGCGGAACCGGACTATCCGACAAAGTGCGGAGATAAGCGATGATATCGGCCCGTTTTTGCGGATCGGGCTCTCCTGCGAAGCCCATTTTGGTGCCGCTGATGAAACCCTTGGGGCTGGCGATGAAATGATCGAGATCGTCGAAGGTCCAGGCGCCGCCCTTGGCCTTCATGGCGTCCGAATAGCCAAAGCCGGCGATCGAATCCTTGGGACGGCCGACCACGCCGAACAGCGGCGGCCCGACCTTCGCGGCCCCGCCCTTCTCAAAGCTGTGGCACGCCTGGCAGGCCTTGGTCAGCGACTCGCCCCTTTTGACGTCCGCCTTGGCGAGGCGTTCGGGTAAGGACGCGACCGCCTCGGCGGCCGGCGCGCCTCCGCTCTCGCCGCCTTCGGCCAGCGCCGGCAGATTGAAGCCGGGCGTCTTCAGGGCCGGATGCGAGAAGATCATTTGTCCGATGACGCCGAGGCCCATGGCCAGCAGAAGCGATCCCAGAATGGCGCCGGCGATCTTGTTGGTTTCGAAGGAAAACAAATGCGTCCTCCCGATTAAGGGGCAGTTGCCGATGATGCGGTCTGTCTCGTCAAAACCCTGCTCGCCGTAACCGAGCGGATCTAGCTGAGCTTGGGCGCTGCATAGCCTATCCGGATTAAGGCCGCCATCACAATAATGATTCCAGCCTGCGCGCAAATCCTTCTTTTTTCACCGGGCCCAGCGCTGCAAAAATTTCCCCCCGCAGCCGCCTCGCGCCCGACGCTTCCCTCGCAGGCAGTTGGCGTGCCATTAGATCGCCTTCCTGAGATTTTGAGATTTCCTCCGTCATGACCGTCCAGAAAATCGCCTATCAGGGCGAGCCCGGCGCCAATTCCGAGATCGCCTGCCGCACCGTCTATCCGGGCGCGACGCCGATTGCCTACGACACCTTCGAAGATGCGCTCAGCGCCATCGCCGAGGGCGAGGCCGAACTCGGCATGATTCCGATCGAGAATTCGATCGCCGGCCGCGTCGCCGATATTCACCATCTGCTGCCGCGCGCCAACCTTCATGTCATCGGCGAGCATTTCATGCCGATCGACTTTCAGCTGCTCGGCCTCAAGGGAGCCAAGCTTGGCGACGTCAAATCGGTCTACAGCCACGTTCACGCGCTGGGCCAATGCCGCAAGATCATTCGCGAATTGCGCCTTTTTCCGCATGTCGCCGCCGATACGGCAGGCTCGGCGCGCCAGGTCGCCGAATGGGCCGATCCCTCAAAGACCTCGATCGCCACCTCGCTCGCCGGCGAAATCTATGGCCTCGAGGTTCTGGCGCGGGACATCGGCGACGAGCCGAATAATACGACGCGCTTCGTGATCCTGTCGCGGACGCCCGCCTGGGCTGCGCCTTCCACCGCCGCGCCGACCGTCACGAGTTTTGTCTTCCGGGTCCGCAACGTGCCGGCCGCGCTTTACAAGGCGCTCGGCGGCTTCGCCACCAATGGCGTCAATATGACCAAGCTGGAAAGCTATATGGTCGGAGGGCATTTTACCGCGACGCAATTTCTGGCCGACGTCGACGGCCACCCCGAGGAGCCGGCGCTCGCCCGCGCGCTCGAGGAGCTGGCGTTTTTCTGCAAGGAGCTGAAGATTTTGGGGGTGTATCCGGCGCATCCGTTCCGGATCGAGAGCCGCGCCAATGGTTGGGACGGCTAGATCACGCTGGCGGCGCGAGAGCGAGGTTTTGCCTGCCAAAACTCTGCCCGGCGTGTTCGCGAGCCGCCCATTCGAGCGCGCCGCGCCCGGCCGCAGCGCCTGTCGCAAAGCAAGCCTGCATCAGATAGCCGCCGGTCGGCGCCTCCCAATCGAGCATCTCCCCCGCCACGAACGCGCCCGGCCGGCGGCGCAGCATGAAATTGCGATCGACCTCATCGAAGACGACCCCGCCCGCCGTTGAGATCGCCCGCGCGAGCGGCGCGACGCCGGTCAGCCGGATCGGAACCGCATTGACGAATCCGGCGAGCCGCGCGGGGCTCATCTCGCCGAGCGGCGCAAACGCCGCCCGGGCGCTCTCCTGCATGAGCCCGATGGCGGCCGGGGACAGCCGCAGCGATTTCCGCGCGAAGGTCGAAAAGGACTGTTTCGGATCCCGGCTGGCGATGCGGCTCTCGAGATCGGCCTCGGCCACATCCGGCCGCAGCGCGATGCGCAGGGCCGCCTCGCCGGAAGCGGCAATGGCGTCCCGCAGCGGCGCGGCAAGGGCGTAAAGGGCGCCGCCCTCGAGTCCTGCGCGGGTGATCGTCCCCTCGCCGCGCACGCGCTCACCCCCAAACGACGCGGCGATCCCCTTCAAGGGCTCGCCCGCGAACAGATCCTTGAAGTGGTCGGACCAGTTCGCCTGGAAGCCGCAATTGGCTGGCCGCAACGGAGCTGTGGCGATGGCTGCGCGCTGCAGCGCGCCGACCCAGCCGCCGTCGGAGCCGAGCCGCGGCCAGCTCGCTCCGCCGAGCGCAAGAATGGTCGCGTCGGCCTCGACCGCCGTTTCGCCGTCGGGACCGGCAAAAAGAAGCGCTCCCTTGGCGTCCCAGCCGCGCCACTCCTGACGCAGATGCATGGTGACGCCGAGCGAACCAAGCCGTTTCAGCCAGGCGCGCAGCAAAGGCGAGGCCTTGAAGGTCGCCGGGAAGACGCGCCCGCTCGTGCCGATAAAGGTCGCCTGCCCCATTCCCTCGCACCACGCGCGCAGCGCCTTGGGCGAAAAGACTTCAAGCGCCTCACGCAGCCGATCGCTCGCCGCGCCATAGCGTGAGAGAAGAATTTCGAAATCCTCACTATGGGTGAGATTGAGGCCGCCGCGCCCGGCCAGAAGAAATTTGCGGCCGGGCGCCGCCATGCGATCATAGATTGAAACGCGAACGCCCTTTGAGGCGACCGTTTCGGCGGCCATCAGCCCGGCTGGGCCAGCCCCGATGATAATCACATGCGGCCGCGCGGCGAGAGGCAAAGGCTTCTTCCCGTTTGGATCGCAGCAGGCGGCGAGGGCGCCCCGGCAACTGCGGCTCAGGTTTTTTCAGCTTGTTGTTTCGACGCTAGTTGTGGCCAAAAACCGGCCGCGTTCAAACTTTTTTTACCTTTAGATGGTTCCGAGCCTGGATCAATGGCCAAGCTGCAGCTCGGCGCGCGCCAGAAAAGCGGCGAGTGCTTCGTCGGAAATCGGCTTCTGAAGAAAGACGGCCTGGAGGTCCTGGGCGCGCATCCAGGCGTCGCCTTGCGAGGAGACGATGGCGATCGGCGTCGCGCGGCGGGTGCGCCGCATCAGGGCGGCAAGTTCGACGCCATCGGCGCCCGGCCGGCTGAAATCGATCAGAACGACGTCGATTCGCTGCATCGCCAAAGCGCCGAGCGCTTCGTCGGCGTTGCGCGCATTGATCAGTTCCGCGGCCGGACGCAGCCGTCGGACCGCCTCGGCAAGCATCGCGCGCCCCGGCGGCGCGTCGTCGGCGACAAGCAGCCTTTGGCGCGGCGGCCGCCGGTCGGATGATGGATCGCTCACAAAGCCTCTTTTTCGCCTGACTCAGTCTTGATCCAGCGCCGGCCGGCTGCGCTTTAACACGTCCTGAAGCGTCCGGCGCACGCCGTGAAGCTGGTCGATCAGATGCAAAATCACGCCGATCCCCTCGTCATTAACGCCGATATCGGTCTTGAGATCGCGGATCAGATGCGCCCGCGCGACATCGGCGTCGGAAAACTCTTCCGCGCCGGATTGGCGCCGGGGGATCACCCATTCCTCGGCGATGAAGACATCCAGCGTCGCCGCCTCGATGCGCGCGCGGATCATGAATTCTCGCCGATCGACCATTTCCGCCTCCAAAGCCTTCACGGTTTCATATCCGCGCGGGGATCATGCGCCTTGCCGGCCGCCCAGTTCTCCACAAAGGACGCCAGTTCAGGATCGCTTTTGTCAGGCAGCATGATCTTGAGAGTCACATATTCATCGCCCCTGCCCCCATTCGGCCGGGCGACGCCCTTGCCCTTCAGACGAAGTTTCGTTCCGGAATTGGCATTCTTCGGCAGCCGCATACTGACCGAGCCGCTCGGCGTCGGAACGGTGACCTCGGCGCCGAGCACGGCCTCGGACAGGCTCACCGGCAAGATCAGATGAATGTCGTCCCCTTCGCGGGTGAAGAATTTATGCGGCGCGACTTCAAGTTCGACCAAGGCGTCGCCGGGCTCGCCGCCGTTCGATCCGGCTTCGCCCTTGCCGCGCAGCCGTAGAGTCTGTCCGAGTTCGGCGCCGGCCGGAATCGTGACGTCCAGCGGCGCAGCGCCCGGAAGCCCGACGCGGGCCGAGCCGCCATTGACGGCGGTCAGAAAATCGACGCCAAGACGGTAATGCAGGTTGCGCCCCTTGGCCGGTCCGCGCCGGCGGGCGCCGCGAAGAATGCTCGCCAGCGTTTCATCGTCAAGAAAATCGGCATAGGCGGATTCATTGGCATAGGGGCTGGCGTCGGGATCGACGCCGGCATAGGAGCGGTAGAAATGCTGCGGCGGCCGCTCGGCGCCCGACGCGTCGATCTCGCCGGCGTCGTAGCGCCTGCGCTTTTCGGCATCGCTCAGAAGATCATAGGCGGAAGCCGCCTCCTTGAATTTCTCCTCGGCCGCGGCGTCGCCCGGGTTCAAATCGGGGTGATGCGCCTTGGCGAGCTTGCGATAGGCTTTCTGGATTTCCCCCGCCGGAGCGTCGCGCTGAACGCCTAGGACCTCATAAGGATCTCTGCTCACGCCCCAACCCCTCACCCATCGCCACGCGGCAAGCGCTCCTTACAATATCTCCACGAGGAATGCAGCCGCCTCGGTCAAGTTGGAGATAAAACAACGCCTTCAGCCGCTGCGCGCGGCGGCGCGGCGCGCTCCGGACGTCCGCGCCAATCCCGAAGCCGCAGCCCAGAGCTTGAAGATCGCCTTGAAACGTGCTTGAGCAAGGCTGCTTGTCAGGCTGCGCATCGCGCCGCTGGATAGAGTCATTTTTCGCAAGGGCCGCCAGCCTTTGCGATTTGAATAATGCGTTATAGCAAAGAGATGGAGCGTTTTCGCCATTCTATTCTATGAGTGGGGAAACCGCTCAAGCGGCGCGACGCGCCGAGGGACCGATCAGGGTTCCTCAGCGTCCTCTGTGGCTGAGCCTCGGGTCGGCCGCAGCTTCACCAATAATCCGCAAGGGATTTGGATCACCATGAAAAGCAAGCTTCTTATCGTCAGCGCCATCCTGTCGGCGCTGGCCGCGCCGGCCGGAGCCTTTGCCGACGAACTTACCAGCGGCGTCCAGAGCGGCGCGTCCGAAGGCGCCCGGTCCGGCGGTCCAGTTGGCGCGGTTCTCGGCGGCGTCGCCGGCGGCGTCATCGGCGGCGTCAGCGGCACGTGGCACGTCCTGACCGGCGCGCCGGGCCAGTCCTATAGCCTGCAGCAATATGTCCGCAGCAACGGCATCCAGTCGCACAGTTTTGCCGGACAGGTGCAGCCTGGCATGCGCGTTCCGAAGGGCATCGCCATGTATCGCGTGCCGGCGGAACTCGGCGACAGCCGCCTGCTGTTCACGGTCGTGAACAACGAGATCGTCCTCGTGCACCCGCGCAGCCGCCGCCTCCTTCAGATCGTCTCCCCGGCCTGAAGCTGAGCGAAGCCGGGTCCCGCGGGCCGCAGGACGACGCAGCTAAAAAAATACCTGCGCGCTGGCCGATATCCTCGGCGAGCGCGCAGGCAGACCCCTCTTTTTGAGGTGGCGGAGCGACTAGGAGCGTGCGGCGCGGCGCGTCTGCTTGGCCTCGCTCGCGTCAGTCCATCCGGCCGCCGGACCACGCGCGACCTCCTCGACGATCCGAAGGATTTCAAATCGCGTGTCGATCGCGCGGTATTCCTTGGCCATGGCCGAAGCGCGCAATTTATAGACGGGCTCGTCCAGCACGCGTCGAACCGCCTCGCGGATGGCGGCCGGAATTGGCTCGTTGGATTGAAGATCGACGCCCACTCCCGACCATGAAATTCGGGCGTTGACATCGGCTTTGTCTTCGCCGAGCCCGGCCGCGACGATCGGCACGCCAAAGCTTAAGGCCTGATTGACGCTCCCGTAGCCGCCGTTGGTGACGAAGGCGTCGATCTTCGGCAGGATCCATTCAAACGGCAGATAGCTCGCCAGCCGCGCATTGCCCGGAATCGGGCCGGGAATCGCGTCGACGCTGCGTCCCCCGGTGGTTACAACGACCAGCACATCCTTTTCGTCCGCGAGAGCCTCAAGCGTCGGGGCCACCAGATGACCGAAATCATGGTTGGAGACCGTGCCCTGAGTCACGAGGACGACTTTGCGCGAGCCATCGAGCTCGTGCGCCCACGCCGGCAGCGGCGCCTGGTTCGGAATGATCGGCAGCGCTCCGACAAAGCGAACGCTCGCCGGCAACTCGCGACGCGGAAATTCGAAACTTGAAACCGAGAGCTGTAGATAGCGATCGGGCAAGGTAACAACGGCCTCGACCATAGGCCGGGGCAGCGGCCCAACCCCGAGTTCAGCCAGAACCTTGTCCAGAGTCCGCCCCGCAGGGGCGTAGACGGCCTCGTCATGCTCCTTGGCCATAGCGGCGTATTCTTGCCGTTGCGCCTCGCTGCGCGCGGGATGCAAACCGACAAAATGTGGGGCGCCGTCATCGCGCCGACAATGCAGGAACATTGTGCCGCACAGTATGATGGGCGGACGCTCGGAACGAGGTCCGAGCAACATCGGCAGGACGCCGAAAAAGAGATTGTCTCCGATGATGACATCGGCGGGGAAATCCCACAGAACGTCCTTCAATCCTTCGTATTGGGCGGTCAGCGGCTCGATGAACGCGCGCTCGAGATTGAACAGCATCTGCTTCGGCCCAATGGGTATATTTTTGCGCTCGGGAAAGACCGCGTCCACATCCCGAAAATCAAGATCGGCGGGCGGCGGAAAAGCGCGGAAGCGAGCGCCCGACGCTTCGATCGGGTCTCGCATAGCGTTGGCCGACAGACCGACAACCTCGTGGCCGGCCTTGACCAGTATACTGCCGAGCGAAAACAACGGATTGATGTGACCTGTCGCAGGTGTTGAGGCAATAATAATTTTCATTTGTCGCGTCACTCCATATTGAGCGAAGGCGCATATCCGCCATTCAATCTCGCGCTCGATAACGCGGGGTCGATCTAGGCAGACGAACGCGGGCAGTCCCGAAGCTATTGGCGCCCAGTTACCGTTGGGCTACGGGCGGCATGCGCAATGGTTACAGTTGAAATGAGCGCATCCGCGCTGATTACTTCGCACGCAAGCCCATACGATTAAGATCTCAGTCAGTTTCGGCGTCCGAGCTATTGCCCCGCCTTCTTTATAGTCCGTCTAAATACACTGCCTTTCCGTCATGTGTGATCGGTTACACGCCCACGCGGTCAATCGATGCGATAGCAGACGCCCAGCGGAGACCATGTCCGGCGCGTCAGCCCCGCATGACCGCGATCAGGAGGGACGTCCGAAATCCAGCGCACGGGAACGAAGATATGAACCACGAAAGCAGCCGCGCAGCCCGCATCCTTGTCGTCGAGGACGAGGCGGCCGTGCAACAGATGATGGTCGACTATCTGGAGGAGAACGGCCTGAGCGCCGTCGCCTCCTCGGATCTGGAAGAAACGGCCAATCATTTTGAAACATCCGCGCCCGACCTGGTCATCCTCGATCTGCAGCTCGGCAAGCAGGATGGACTTGATCTGCTGCGTGAGATTCGCTCTCATTCGGACGTCCCGGTGATTATCGTGACCGGCCGTCGATGCGATGAAATCGATCGGGTGGTCGGGTTGGAGCTCGGCGCCGATGACTATCTCAACAAGCCGTTCAGCCTCAAGGAGTTGCTGGCGCGCATCCGCGCCATTATGCGGCGGCGCGATGTCGGCGCGCCGCCTCAACAGGATCAAGAGCGCCGCCATTATCACTTTGATGGCTGGCGCCTCGACCATCGCGCCCGGCGTCTAACGGACCCAAACGGCGTTCCGGTGGCGCTGACGAATAGCGAATATACGCTGCTGATTGCTTTTGTCGACGCGCCGCAGCGCGTGCTTTCGCGCGAACAATTGCTGCAGGCGACCCGCATGCACGAAGATATATTCGACCGCAGCATTGACGTGCAGGTGCTGCGGTTGCGGCGCAAATTGGAGGATGACGCAAGCGCGCCGCGGCTGATCCGGACGGAGCGCGGGGTGGGCTACATGTTTGCGGCCTCGGTCGCACGGCTTTGACTGCCGACTGGTCAGTTGTGGTCAGCGTCGGTCAAGTCTGCTCCCGTCTCAGGCGGAGAATTCATGCGATACATGAAGAGTCGCGAGCAAGGTTTCGTCAGCCGCGACCCATCCCTATCGAAACACGCCTCAGGACGCCGGCGCCCTCGCCGGGGCGGCCTGAGGCGCGGCCAGGCAATGTCTCAATGCAGCGGCGATCTCGGATGAAATGAACGGCAGGCGCACAACCTCGCTGATGCCGGCCCGGAGCAGCGCATCGACCCCAATCTCTTCGGCCGAGGCCGTCGCCAGGACGATCGGCAGATTGGGCGCCATGTCATGAAGCGCCGCCGCGAGTTTGAGGATCGGCCCTGCGCCCCTGGGGCAGTTTACCACTATCGCGTCAAACCGCTGTGGCCCCACGCTGTAGGCTGTCATCGCCTCACTCAGGCGGCTAAATCCGACCGGTTCATAGCCGAGCGCGGCCAGGATTTCTTCGCTTTTCAGCAAAGTCTCGCGATCCTCATCGAGGACCAGCAATGTTTGGCCTTGACCCACCGGAAGCCCCGGCTCGTTCGTCTCCAGGACGCCCTCGACCATACAGGGCAACCAGGCTTCGACGGACGTTCCGGCGCCTGGCTTCGTCAGGACATTCATGACGCCATCATGTTCGCGAACGATATCGCGCGCCGTGGCAAGACCCAAACCATTTCCCGCCGCGCGAGTGGTGAAAAACGGCTCAAAAATATGTCTGAGGACCGCCTCGTCTATGCCGCGCCCGGCGTCGCTGACTGCGATGCGGACATAGCGACCCGGCGCGAGACTCCCATGGCTCAGCGTGCGCGGCCTCGTAACGTCTTGGACGTCCGGCGCGACTTCGATTCGCCCGTTTCCATCCATCGCCTGGGCCGCGTTGCTGCAGAGATTGAGGATCACCTGCTGCAATTGCGCGCGATCTGCAGACACCACCGCGCCAGCGGGCGCCTCGTGGACAATCAATTCTATGCCTGGCGGCATTGAAGCGCGAAGAAGCGAGGCCGCCTCGCCGATCAGGTCTCCCAAACGGACAGGGACACGGCGGGCGTCGCGAGGCCGTCCAAAGACAAGGATCTGATCAATGAGGTCGCGGGCCAACTCCGCGGCGCGCCGGATCTCATGTAGGTCGCGGATGAGCCGGGCGTCCGCTTTCACTTTCGCTTCCGCCATTTCCGCATAGCCGAGAATGGCTCCAATAATATTATTGAAGTTATGCGCTATGCCGCTGGTCAGCGCGCCGACCGTCTCGAGGCGGCGCGCCCGCGCCAGACGCTGTTGCAGACGCGCCCTTTCCTGTTCGAGATGGTTCCGTCCGACGGCGTTGGCGATGGCGTCCAGCGCCATGCGCATCAAGCCAAAATCATCATGTGGAGAGATGATGTAAGGCGTTGGCGCGTCAAAGGCGAGGATCGCCGCGACGTCATCGCCGCGCATTCGCAGGACGCAGGCCCAACCGCGCACGCCGGCCGCGGCGAGGCGATCTTTATCCTCTCCGGGCTCCATATTTTCCACATTTGGAATTTGTATGATCTCTTGCTCTCTTTGCTTAAGCTGGCGCGCCAGCGCCAAACCCTGATCCGGCCAGTCTGGCGAACAGGACACCCCCTTCGCCCTCCATATAAACGCCTGCTGCGGCGCGCCAGCGAGCGCGACATAGCCGCGACTCGCGGTCATGTGTCCCGCCAATCTGCCCAGCGCCTGCTCTATCTGAGCCGCCATCTCCTCCGGCTGCGCGTTGATGAAATGCGTCGAGATGTCAGCGATCATATGTTCGAGCGCGGCGCGCCGCATTAATGCGAGCGCCCGCGCGCGGAGCCGCAACCCAAGCTGGACGAGAACGCCAAGCAGAAGCAGCGAGGTGGCGTAGAGAAGAAGCCGAAATGTGCGCGCCGCGTCTCTTGAAGCTTTCTGATGCGTCAGGATCACCGTGCGAAGGGCCGCCTCTTCCCGTTTGGTCGGGACAGCCAACAGCGCTTTCACATTTCCATCGGTTGTCGGGAGAAGCCTGAAAATCATGCGTCCGTGCGCCACGAGCGCTTGAATCGAGTCAGCTTTGTCGGACGGCGGCGCTTGCTTTGCGAGGGCGTCCAGCCGTGCTTCGACCTCGCGCGCGGTCTCGGTTGACGTATCTAGCGTGAAGTGCAGCATGGCGGCGGCAAGAGCGCTGACGCCCGGATCCAGCGGCCTGCCTTGATCCATTGCGCCCAGCGCAACGCTGAACACGCCGAAATAGGCGAGCGAGTTTCGCAGAAGAGCGTTGTCGCTCTTGAACTGTTCGACCATTTTCTCGTGTGGGCGAACCAACACCGCAAGTCGGTCGACCGGCGCAGCAAGCTCCTTCTCGAAGGCTGCGGCGCGAGTCAGCCGATCAAGCGAATCCTGGAGCGCGTTGACGTCGCGCACCAGCGGATCATAGTTGCGCAACATGCCCGTTCGTGTGGTGAGAACATCCCGATGCAGCGCATTTTCGACCATTGCAAAATGATCGAGCGCCGCGAGGGATCGGTCGAAGAGTTCCGCTTCGCTGTTGGTCGCGCGCCAGGCGAGCCAGGTCAGCAAAAGAAGCAAAAGCGGCACCGCCGCCACCTGCGGCGCAAGTTTCATGGCGCCGACGCCTTGACGGGGTGATCGTCGAAGGTCCCGGTTAAAGTTCCGAGAAAGGCGACGATCGCTGCGACCTGCTCATCTGTAAGCGTGCGATTCAGTTGAGCGGCGCCCATCTTCCGAACCGCGTCGCTGAGGGTCGGGGCGCTGCCGTCGTGGAAATAGGGCGGCGTTGTCGCTACATTGCGCAGGCTCGGCACGCGCAGAATCTCGGGTTTCGGCGACGCAAGCGGATGAAAGATGCCGTGCCTTTCGAACAAATTGGCGCCGATATTCACGCCTTGATGGCAGGAAATGCAGCCAAATTTCTTGAACAGATTATAGCCGGCCGCCTCCTGAGCGGAGAGCGCCGAAGCCTCCCCGCCGAGCCAGAGGTCGAAACGGCCGCCCGGCGTGACGAGAGATCGCTCATAGGTGGCGATCGCGTTCAGCACCGCCTGCCGGTCCGGATCGGAGCCATAGGCCTCCTTGAACCGTTGCGTCATCTCGGCGTCGGCGCTCAATCTGCTAATGACCTCGTCAATGCTCGTTCCCATGATCGCCGGATTTGCGAGCGAAGCCTCGGCCTGGTCTTCCAGGCTGCGAAAGCCGCCCTCCCAATTGAGCCGAAAGCTGAGGGCCGCATTGAAGACGGTATTGGTGTTGAGCGATAGCTCGGTTCCATTAAGCGCGGAGCTGCGACGATTGGCGTCCGCCCCGTTGGTCTGGACGTCATGGCAGGACGCGCAAGAACGCGTCGCATCGTGAGATAGACGCGCATCCTCGAAAAGTCGTTTGCCAAGGGCGAGCTTCTCCGGATCGGCGACGGGCGCCGGCGGAATAGGCGTGATCAGTTCGGGATCCGTCGGCAACGTCAAGGCAGAGCTTCTGGAGCCTGGCGCTTGCGCGAACGTGGCCGTGGTCAGGAGCAATAGAGCCAAGCACATCCAGACCCCCCAGCAATGCGTCGACGACCGCGCCGGCTCAGCGGGCCGAAAGGGGAGGCCCGACATTTTTGAGAAGAATGACATATGCCGGTTTCGCTCACGTCGATCGGGCGATGGGACTTGCATCGGCATGACGCCCTGAGCCTGTACAATGTTTGGCCGGTAGCGGCGAAGCGCAAGACGAACTGATCAGGTTCCCGTCGCCTCGGCCGCATCATGCGACAAAGACGTCTCCTCGGAAACCTTGCTTGGCAGCGCAGCGCGCGCCGCCTCTTCCGTATGATTGCGTTGCAGGCGGGCAATCTGCCCGCGCGCGTCGCGTGACACGAGCCTATCTGGAGAGTGGACCATCGAAGTCCGGCGCTCCCGACTCCTGCGGCGAGGCGTCATCGGAGCGCCGGCTCAGGGAACAAAAGGATTGCGGGTGCATGACGACTGCGTAAAGGGCAAAATCTTCGAGAAGCGCCCCGGCTATTTGGACAGTGATCGATGACATCGCCTCGGCAAGGGAAATCCACCATGGAGCGGACTCACGAACATCCTGGATTTGCTGACTGTGCGGCCGGCGCCAGTCCCGGCCGTCATGGGCGAGGCGCGCGCGACCAGCAATTTCCCCCGCTTCGTCTGGCCGCCGCCGCAATTGGGCGACGGGCGTGACAATGACGTTATCGGCGGACCAGTTAACGAGCAGCATTGGCTTCTCCCCATCGCTTGATGATGGGGGGAGCTTGCCGCCGTCGCATTACCGGAATGTCGCAACGTGGACGAATACAGCTACGGCTGTAATACCGGACCCAAAGCTTGCGCGAGCTGCGAATTCAGCGTCACAAGAACTTGTCAGATGCGCTCGACCGGAACCGACAATACATAGCCAACGCCGCGCTCGGTCTGGATCATCCGGGGAGCGCTCGGGTCGGTTTCGAGCTTGCGCCGCAGGCGCAAAACCTGGACGTCGATACTGCGGTCAAAAACGTCCTCGTGCACGCGCGTCGCCTGCAGAAGCTGTTCGCGGGCGAGCGGTCGCTGAGGCGCGTCGAGAAAGGCGCTCAGCAGCGTATATTCGCCCTTCGTCAGCGCCACCGGGCCCCCGTTTGGATCTGTCAGCGCCCGCGTGCGCCGGTCAAGCCGCCAGCCGGCAAACAGATAGCTCCCCCGCGCCTGATCGCGCTGCGAGGCGGCGCGACCGCTCTCGCGCCGACGCAACACGGCGCGTATGCGCGCCAGAAGCTCCCGCAACCCGAACGGCTTCGTGACATAGTCGTCGGCGCCGAGCTCGAGACCGACCACGCGGTCTATCTCGTCGCGTCGATGTCCCGTGGTGATGATCACGGGGACATCGGAACGCGACCGGATCTCACGGAGAAGATCCAGTCCGTCCTCTTGCCCAAGCCGCAAATCGAGTAAGACCAGACTAGGCTCCTCGATGGAAAATTGCCTGACCAAATCTTGCCGCCGCTGAATCCCCACAGCGCGCATATTATGCTCTTCGAGGTAGCCAAGGACCATGTGCTGCATGGCCAGGTCGTCATCAATAACCAGAATGCCGCCTGGCTGGTTTTGCTTGTCGCTGATATCCGGGTCGAAGGGGCTAAATGTGCGGATTTCGTCCCGGCTCATTGCGCGAGCTTGGTCATTCACCATAGCTGGGCGCCGACGACTATCAAGAAATTCAGCCTCATCGGACACGCTCCCAATAAAAGTTGAACAATAACAAATAAGTTATTCAATGCTTCCAAACACGCGCTCTAACAGGCGCTGAGCAAATATGGTTTTCTATACAAATCGCAGCGGCGTCATGCTTAATTCAACGCTAGAGCATGGCGGAAATTGCCATCGCAGTCGCACAGTTCGCGAAACATACTGGCGATCGACTACAGATGCAATATTATCGGAATGCGGCAGACTGCCGCCCACTCCGGGGGCGACGCGCTGAAGCCGACGCGCGGCTGCGCACAGCCGGGGTCGCGGACGCATCGGTCGCCAACCTGTGCGGCCGGGGCAGAAAACGGCGCGGATCGGGGGTTTGGTGCGCGCGGATGGTCTGACGCGTCGGCGCTTGCGGCGACGTCAGCAATCGGCCGCAGGCGGCTGCGTCGCCGACCGCATCTTCAAGAGACAGGCGTTGAACATGACGTGATGCGCCGCCAATTTGCGGCCAAGGGCTTGGCGCGCCCTCACCTATCTCTCGACAACGACGGCTTCTGGGAGCGCGATCGAAGCGGACGCCTCTTGAGCGCGACGCTCAATCCAAGTGGTCCGACGACCTTCCCCTAAATCTCGCTTTGCGATCGGCGCCGCCGCAATTCACGGCGATAGGGCGACGCGTTCGGCGGGACGGGCAATCAGCAGATAGCAGGCCAGTGCGAGAATTGAACAAGAAGCCATCACGGCGGTCATCGAAAGCGCCGAATGTCCATCAAAGCAAATTGCGACAACTCCGCTGGAGACAGCGCCTGCCAAGATCTGAATGGATCCGGCCGCCGCGCCGGCGGCGCCGGCAATCTGCGGCAACGGCTGCATCGCGCCGTTCATCGCGTTCGGCGTGACCAGCCCAAAGGCGAAGGCGGCGGCGATCATAAGCGAAATGACAAGAGGCAGCGGCATCCAGCCGGCCAGCGTCATGGCTAGAAGCCCAATAGCGCAGACCGCCAAAAGCGCCAGGCCAATCATCAGCGGATAAAAGGGCGATATTCCTCGCGCGAGGAGTCGGCCATCGAGGAAGGCGCCCCCCATGACGGCCGCTGCGCTCGCGCCGAAAATCAGCCCATACACGTCGGGCCTCAGCCCGACCACGTTGATAAAGAACAGCGAGGAGCCGCTGGCATAGGCGAATATCGCCGCAAAAGCGCTGGCGTTGACGAGAATGTACCCAAGACAGATGCGATGGGTCAGGACGCGAAAATAATTGCGGGCAATGACGGACGGCGTCAGGCGGCCCGCAGGGTCAATCCGGGCGCTCTCCCTGAAGCCAAGCGAAACGGCAAGCAGCACAATAAGGCCCACCACAAGAAGCGCCGTGTAGATAAGACGCCAGCCGCCGAGCGTGAGCAAAGCGGCGCCTGCCGTCGGCGCGACCATAGGAACGGTATTTATGGCGATAATGACATAGGAGGTCTTGGCGCGCGCGGCCTGAGCATCGAACAGGTCGCGGATGATCGCCAGCGTGATCGTCGTGCCCGCGGCGCCGGCGCCTTGGACAAGCCGCCACGTCAAAAGCGCCGACAGCGATTGCGCGACCGCGCAGCCGATGCTGGCGACGACAAAAAGTGCGCAACCGAATATGACAACTGGCTTGCGCCCAAGATAATCCGAGGCCGGTCCATAGACGAGCGGCGCCGCCGCGAGGCTCAACATGAAAGCGCTTATCGTCAACCCGACGTCTGACGCGGAGGCGTCGAGGTCGGCGCCGGTCGCCGCCAGAGCCGGCAGGCTCATGTCAAGGCCGAATGACGGGACCGCAGCGAGAAGGCCCAGCAGCAGGGTAAAGGTGGCGGAGCTCGGCTTGATACGCAAAGGATCACACTTCCGCGCGTGTTAATCGATTCATGCGAGCGCCGGGTCGTTCATTGCGACGACCCGGCCGATGTTGCATTAAGTGAGCCAGCTACAAGCAAGCCGAGATGAGAAGCTCCTCCATTCTCCGCAAGAACGACGGCAACGGCTTGTAGCTCGCATGCAGAAGGCTCAGCGATCCGTTCATCGTCGCAACGCCGATCTCCTGCTCGCCTTTGAAGCCCGCGAGAATAGACGGGCCCCACAACGCCCGGAACGTCAGATCTCCAAAGCGCGTTTCAATCGGCAACGCGCCAAGATTGCTGATGTTGATCTCAAAATTGAAGTCGGCCATGAGGTCGGCTACTCCACTTTTGTCAGGTTGATGGGAGAGGGCTTGTCCAATTTCTTCTATCATGCGGGACATCGCCTCGTGCGTTTGCAACAGAGCGATACTGCGCTTTGTAAGCCGCGCCGTTTCCCAAAAGGCGTGTGTCTGCGGCTCTAACGAAGTCATTCCGCCGCCAGAAAGCAGCGCCACCTCCTCGTCGGCTCCAATCATCGTCCTGGCGTCTATCGCTGAGCATACGTTGATCGTGCCTTCGCGTAGTTCGCTGGAAAGAAGCCTTGCCGCCTCGACTGCGGCGACGACGAGGGCTGCGTGGACTGTCGTCGCCTCCACGCGGCTGCGTCGCCGCAATTCGCCCGTCAGCGCCTGCGTCAATCTGAGGCTTTGAACCCGAGGAAACGATCCATCGGGCGCCCGGTAGACGTCCTGCCTGTCGGCGGGAGCTGGATCCGGCTCTTGATTAGGCGCTCTATCCCTCGTCGTCCACTCTAGAGGCGCGAGCAAGTCATCGAGCGGACCAATCGGCGGCAAGGGATCGAGAACTTCGCCAGACAGCGCGCGAAGCGCGTCCCTTATCGCAAATACCAAAGATTTTGTGTCTGCTATCGAATGATGCGAGGAAAGGATAACAGCCGAGCGGTGCGGTTGATGCAATATCACCGCCCGAACGAGCGGAGCCTGTTGGAGGTCGAAGCGGGTCGCAAGCTCCCACTCCATCTCGCGCTCCCAACGCATATCGCTGCTTGCAACGATCCGGAGCGGGATGCGCGCGCCGGCGACGCGGCGAAAGCAAGGACGACCGTCCTTGTCCAGTTCAATCTTGACCGAAAAATTGGGATGGCGCTGTTGCACCATATCGAAAGCCGCGCGCCACTCATCGACTGTTGTCGGCCCCTCGATCTCGGCGCAAACGGCGAAGTGGTACGGCATATGTTGATCCTTGAGCCAAAACATGTGCTCGATACTGCCAAGAGGCCGCATCAATCCTGTTGGGCGCGACGAATAGTTCATCGATTGAATCTCCGTTCTCGATAGGCGCATTGCGCGAATCCGGCTTCATCTAGCCAAGGTCAGTTTCGAAGCAGGCGCTTGCGCGCCGGGCGATGGTCCGCGCGCCGGAACGCGACAATCTCCTCCATCTCCCCGACGAGCCCGGCTGAATCGAGTTCGGCGGCGATCGCTGCGCCGAGCCGGTGCGCCGCGATTCGGAAATGGGGCTCGGTGAGCAGGCGATTTAGGGCGCGCGCGATCTCCGCTTCGGAGGCGGTCGGCGGCAAAGTCAGGCCGACGCCGCGCGCTTCCGCCCGCAATGCGTTGTCGTCCTGGTCGCGGCCCATCGGCATGATCAGCAGCGGCAGGCGGTGAAGCAGCGCCCGGCTCACCGTCCCGTGCCCGCCATGCGTCACCACCAGAGACACTTCCTTCATCACCGCATCGTGTGGAGCGCTATGGAGCAGCGTCACATTCTTCGGCGCGTGCAAGGCGCTGCCGACCAATGCGGGACCTGTCGTTACGACGGCGTCGATTTCGACCCTGCCCAGCGCGTTCACGACACGCTGAAGCGCGTCAGCCTGGTCCTGGAAGGTGGTGCTAAACGACACCAGGGCGCGAGGCCGATCTGATTGTGCCGGCCAGGGCGCCCTCCAGGGCTTCGACCAGCCGGGCGGGTCGAGCAACGGCCCTATGTATCGGACGTTATCGGGGAGGTCGTCAGCCGGGAAATCGAATGCTGAACTTATCGCCAGCAGGAACCGGTCGGGCCGGTCATATTGATCGAACACGTGGTTCAACGGAGCGAGGCCCTGCCCTTCGCGCGCTTCGTTCAGGAGATAAAGCCGCTCATTCAGAGCGTCCCCGAAGCGTCTGTTCGCGGCTTCGACGTCCGCGCGCTCTTCGAAGCTGCGCGGCGGCGTCAAGCCGCTGCCGACATGCGGAACGCCCGGCAAGGGCCTCACGCTGATATGTGGTGAAAGCACAGCGCAGGGGACGCCCGCGGCTTCCGCGGCGATTGCCGAGCCGAGCAGCATGTCGTGAGCAAGAAGGGCGTCGGTTGGCGCGGCGTTGAGTTCTTCCCGCGTGTCGGCCGCGCAAGCAGCGGCGGGGCCAAACAGGATATGTTCGCTAAAGCTGCCCAAATCCGTAGGGTCAAGCGCAACCAACAAGGGTTCGAAGTCCGAATAGTTCGGCGCCCGTCGCCACGCCGTGAAGCCAAACCCGGCCGCCTCAATCTCTTCGCGCAGGGCCGAATCGGCTAAAAGGCGGACCGTGTGACCGCTACGGCGCAATTGACGGCCGGCGGTCAGCATAGGGCCGAGATTGCCCGCGACGCCCCAACAGGCCAAAAGAAAATTATATGGCATTAATGTTCTCCTCTCGCAGTCTGGCGAGCTGCGCTCCGCGGACGCGAAATCGCGCGTTCAAGCGCCTCAAGCGGATCGGCGCGCCGCTCAAGCGCCGCCGTCATGGCCCAAGCGGGCCACGCTAACAGTTGCTGCAGATTCGGATCCCCAAAGGATCGCCTTGATAGCGGACAGAGTTGGGGCCAGGCTTTGAGGCTTTTGGGACCCACCGGTAACGAACGGCGGTCGCAGCCTCGAGCGTCAGGTAATCTTGATTTGACAGAGTATCGTCGGCTAGTTCGTTGGGCGGAGGCCTGATGTCCATTGCATTTATTTGCGGGCTGGGCGACGCCATCGCGACCATGGTCGCGGCGAATGGGGCCATTATGCTAATTCCGGCCATAGGATTCTCCTCGGTTGATCTCCTGATCAGAACGGCCGCATGCGGGACGGGGGTCCGCCGAAGCGTCCAGGATCATGAGCAACAATCGAGCGGGCGAGTTACGCCGCGATTGCACATTGACGGAGGAGTGTTGCGATCGTAACGAGCCTTTTCCGCGCACGGTCATGTGACTCGGAAAGCGCGGCCACGGCTGATCCGATGGATCGGAATTGCCGCTCTGAACGCCCTAAAGCAGGGATCATACGGCGAAGGCGAGCCGGTAACGAGGATTTGTTGTTTGTGAACTCATAACTAATGTGGCGGCATCGGAATATAGACCGGCGGCTCGCCCGAATATTTCATGCGCTTGCGGATCGCCTCGTCATCGGCGCCGTGCGGTTTGAGGTACACGAAATAGCGATCGGTGCGATCGACGATGTCATCCTCCGGTTCGCTGCGCTGGCTGATCAGGCTGCTGCTCTCGAAGCGAATGTGCATGTATCCCGGGAGCAGCTCCGTCCATTCCTTGAGATTGGGTTCGAAGATCGTTTCGTAAATCTGCCGGTCGGCCAGCTTCACGACGACCGGCGATACGCCATTGGGCGCCCGCGCCGGAACTTCTCGCCATGTCAGCCCCGACTGCTCGAACACGCGGAGCGGGCTGCGCATGACATAGATCGGATGCAGCGGATCGAGGTTCTGCATCGCCATGGTGAGCCGGTATGATTTCTGATCGGGCTCGTAGGCGACCTTGACGAGTTCGACGAAGACACCCGAATAGGCGGCGTGTTCGAGCGCAAGACCGGCAAGTCGCTTCTGCTCCAGCCAGTCGCGCTGGCGCCAGCTAATCGCTGCATCGATGCCGAATGCAAGAGCGACGAGGGCGATCGCCCCGATCACGACCTTGGGCCGCAGCAACCCGAGCCCGCGCCCCAGCCTCACGTTGACGTTCACACTTGAAGATGGAGGCTGGCGCCTGTCGGGCCCTTGTTGCTGCGCCAGAAGATCGCTTGCGCCGGCAACGTCCGCGACGGCCTGATCTTGGCCCTGCGCCAGCCTCTGTGAGCGGGCGCGCTCTTCGCGCAGATCGTCCCACAACCGAAGAATCAACGCGTCCTTTTCCGTATTGGACAAGGTTTCAAGGACTGGCTGGCGTTCCGCGCTTTTCACTTGACGAGACCGCCATTGGCGATGTGGAAGACACGGTCCGCCTGTTCCGCGAGACGGAGATTGTGGGTGACGATGATGACCGTCATCGCATGGTCGCGGTTGAGGGTGCGAAACTCGTCCATGATCTCCATCTCGGTCCGTTCGTCGAGGTCCGAGGTCGGCTCGTCCGCAAGCAGCAGCGACGGCGCATTGATGAGAGCCCGCGCAATCACGGCGCGGCGTTGTTGTCCGGCCGATATCTCCGCCGGATAGGCGTCGAGGCGCTCGGCCAATCCGAGCCTCGCGAGGAGCCGCGCCGCTCTCGTGTAGGCTGCGCCGGCGTCAAGACGACGGCCAAGGAGAGCCGGCAGCGCCACATTGTCGATGACGCGCAGGGCGGGCAAGAGACTTGCGAATTGGAAAACAAATCCGATCTTGCGATTCCTGAACTGCGCCAGAGCGTCGTCCGGGAGCGCCCAGATGTCGGCGCCCTCGACGCGCACCACGCCCTGGCTCGGGCGGCTTAACCCGCCGATCATGGCCATGAGCGACGATTTGCCCGAGCCGGAGCGCCCGACGATTGCGGCGAACTGGCCGCTCGGCACTTCGAGATCGATCCCCCGCACGGCTACGATATCCCCTCGTTCGGTCGCGTAGGTCTTTCCCACGTTGCTGCAGGACAGCATTCGTCAGCCTTCGGATCGAATGAGATCATAGGGCTGCTCGCGGCTGGTCCGCCACGCCGGGTAGAATGCGCCCGCCGCCCCGGTCGCGGAAGCCAGCAGAACGCAGGAGAACGCGATCAGCATGACAGCGCCCGTATTCAGCCAAACAAATGGGACTCCGACGCTCGCGAGATAGTAGACGAGCGAATGCTCGAAACCACGCAGCAGCAACAGGCCGAGCGCGCAGCCGATCAGCCCGCCCGCGGCCGTCGCGAGCGCCGCCTCTGTGAGCAGCATCCCGATGATCTGCCCGCTACGGGCGCCGATCGCCTTGAGCAATCCGAGTTCGCGGCGCCGCTCCGTGATGATCACCGAAAACAACACGCCGACCATCAATGCCGTGCTGAGGAACATGACGAGCATGAGTGCGAGCACGCCGTCGAGCAGGATGGTGAGACTTTGACGGATGGAGGTCAGCATCGATTCGCCGGCAATGACCTTGACATCGGGAAAGTTCGCCAGGATGGCGAACCGTACCTGCTGCGTTGTGGCGCCGGGCGCGAGTTCGACGAGGACCCCGGATAGCTTATGAGGCTCGAGCGGCGCCTTTTTCCCGCAGATGTTCACCATGATTTCCCGCAGGTCGTTCAGCGTCGAAAAAGCGATGAAAAGCCCGCGCTCGTGCGTCCCCACCGCGGATTTCCCGAGCTTTCCATAGACGATGAGCGGTTTGCCGAAGATCAGCACTTCGGAGCCGAGCGGCTCCTCGCGGCGCCCGCCGATGATGACGTCGCCTTCTCGCATGGGCCGATCAAGGCGACTGTCGAGCCATGGCTGGACGGTGATATCACGGGCGGGATCGAAAGCGATCAAATCGACCGGCTCGTCTCCGTGCCCGTAGCCGGAGGCGTCTGTTCGAAAAATCAATTGCGGGCCGATGCGCCGGACGCCTTTCAGCGCCGCCAGCCGGCCGAGCATGTTGTCTTCGAGCGTGAGATCGGTGGGCTCGGCCGTCAACAGCGCCGCCGTTAAGTTGGTGAGCGTTCCTTGCGGGACCACGAGCATGTCGGCCCCGAGGCGCGTGAAGCCGACGAGCATGCTGCTTTCAATGCTGCGCAACAGGACGGCGCCGGTGAAGACGGCGCCGCTGCAGATCGCGACGGCGGCCAGCAGCAGCACGGTGCGGGCCTTGCGCCGGCCGAGATTCTGCAGCGCAAGGCTTCCGAGCAGGAAGCGGATCCCCACTTGATCCGTCTTTGTCGCTGTTTCGTGGGATTTCATGAGGAGGTCCACGTCCGGCATCGCGTTACCTTGCGCCGGAATACCCGGGAACGGCAAGTGAGGCGGCCCGCCCGCACGCTCCATGGCCGCAGCCGCATCGGCGCCGCCCACGTGCGCCGGCGCGCTGCCTCGGCGCAACTCCGCCCTATCCGGGCGGCCGCGCCCAGGAATGACGCTCGAAAGTTGCAGATTTTCCGGGCCGGCATCATGCTCCGCCCAGTTGATTGGATCACATTTCGCGATTTTGGTTCGACTCAATCGAAAATCATCGTCATCTAAAGCGTGCAGGACCTCGTATGCTTCATGTGATCGAGCTTCGTCGGAATGATGACGCTGTCGTGATGGCCGCCGCTGCTGGGCAGGATGCCTATGAGATTGTCGGTTGCGACGTCGACGACGGCGATGCCGCTCGACAGCCGTTGAAATCCGCTGAAGGGAGCGAGAATATATTTCCCGTCGTAAGTAATTGAAAGCGTCTGCAAATCAGGACCGATTCCCTGTATTTCCTTCCTTATGGTCCAGGTGCTGGTATCCACGACCATAATGCCGCTTGCCGCCGGCGAAGGATGCAAGACCGAAAGGTAGAGTTTTGAGCCGTCCAGCGAGAAAACCATGTGGAACGGATTTGGATATTTCCCGCGCCACAGCGGATCTTCGATATGGGCAATCTTGCGCCATTTAGTCGGGTCGGGATCGCTGCTGTCGAATACGCCGCAGTTGTTTTCCCGCAGATTATTCATCATGCACAGGAATCTACCGTCGGGCGAAAACCCGATCTCGTGTCCGGGCGAAAAAATCTTGTCGAAGGCGACTTCCCAATGGTCGCCGTCGATCTTCTTCACCGGATATTGCGCCGGGGAATCCTTGTTGAATTGAACGAAGGCGACCGGCTCGAAATTGTTCTCCGCATCCAGGATGGTGACGCCGCCGCACAGTCGGATCGCGGTCGCGGCCCAGCGGCCGCTCGGATGCCAGATGGTTCCGTCGGCGCCCGTCAACCCGTGGGGATCATCGCCGGGAATGGTCCCTTCCTCGACGAATAATTCGCCCATGGGGACCATTTCCCACTCGATCTTCTGCCCCTTGGTGCCGAGGTAGTCATATTTGCCGGTCGCGTCGTCGGGATAGATCTTCGAGATTTTGAGAACGCCGCCCTTCTGCCAGCACTCCGACATGCTGGCCGTGTTGGATACCCAATCGAATTTCAGCGCGGCGATGACCCTGGACGAATTCCGATCAAAGCAGGCGGCGATGTCCTTCTGCCCATCGGTCACGAAATAGGATTGGGCGTCTTTGGGGTTGATGGTGACGTGAACGCCAAGGCCAAGCCCCGTCGTTTCCGACACGTTTTCCAACAGCTCCATCTGCGCGCCGTCATAGCGCACGCGATAGATATTGAAGCCGGGCGCCGGCGTCTCGATGCGGGTCGGAATGCCATAGATGAGCGAATTTCTCCCGCCCTGCGTGCTGTTTACAAACTCGAACGAGTGATAGGGGTCGGCGCTTGGAAACGCGCACAGGTGATGGGAAATCGGATTGAAGTCGCCATAGTTCCAGTACCAGATGGAGCCGAGCACGCGATTAGAGTTGAGATCGATCGCATAGGTGCCGCCGCCAAGCTTGGTCGGCAGCAACAAAATCCATTTGCCGAGGCCCCTGCCGCCGACATCGGCTTTGGAGTCGGCAAGCTCGCGAACGATGTGTTCTGTCTGCGGCCCGCTGGCGACGCTCGCGGCGTGGCCGGCGCCTGATTCCGTTGCGCTGCTGTTGATCCAGCCGTAACCGAGCGCAGCCGCTTCCCCGGCGACGGCCGCGCCGCTGACGACCTTGAGGATCGCGCGGCGATCAAGCTTCGATGAGGGCGGCGCAGGGGCTGTGACCTGCAGCGCATTGTGTTGTCTTTTTTCGTTCAAATAAACTTCAAAATCGGCGCGATCCTGCGCGGCGACCGCTTCTCTCGCTTTGAGATAATGTTCAATATCGGCGTCTGTAGCGAGCGGCCCTCGACTTTGCGGCGCTCCGATGTTCAAATCTGGATTGTCTGCACGATCGCCGGATGCGGTTTTCTTCGTCTGCTCGGACATTTCGAACTCCCGAAATTCACGGAAAACGGCCCAAGCTGAAACTGTGCAGAAGGAGGTTGCCAGACGCATTCCTGGAAGTCAATAATATCGCTGATCTTGTCAGTGCATCGATAGTGCGTGCTGTGTTCGGACCGGGACGAACGGACTGCAATCGCGATGTTTGTCTGCCGACGACCAGGAACTGGCGCCATGAGTGATCCCTTTATCTTCGCTCTCATCGCACTGGGATTGTCTATCGTCGCGTCGCTCGTCCGGATGATCGACTGGTTCATCCACAGCGATCCCAAAGTCATCGCTCGGACCACGCGCTGGGCCGCGACCGCAATCGCAGCCTTGTCCGTTCCTCTTCTCGTGATCCTCCTGTTCAAGGAACAATCGACCGCAGCGGTCGTGCTTGGCGCGGCGATGGTTCTCGTCCCTACGCTTCTCGGGTGGCGGATATTGGGTTGGACTGCGTTTCGGCCCCTGTCGACGGACGGCGGGACTTCATCCGCGGCGTCCTGCGGGAACGGATCAGGGGAAGGCGTTGTCAGCGATCCCGAACTTGTTCGGCGTTCAGCGGCGGTGCTGGAGGCTTATTTGCGGCATATCTCCGGGCCGGCGGCGGAAAGCGGCGCAAACCTGCCGGCGATTGCTGGCCGCGCAGATTGGCGCGCGCCACGCAGATCCGGCGGGCGCGCCGCGGGTCCCTTTCTCGATGCAATGTCTGAGCAGGAGGCGCTCGCCATTCTCGGGCTGGAGGCCGGCGCCACCGAACTCGGAATTTGTGACGCGCACCAACGGATAGCGCATCAGGTTCACCCGGATCAGGGCGGCTCGCATTATCTCTCGATCAAGGTGAACCAGGCCAAGGAGATCCTTCTCCAGGGCGCCGCCGAGACGTCTGCGAGGGCATCGCGTTAGGCGCGAGATGAAAAGGCTTCAGAAGACGCTTGAGGCCGCGGACGTTGAATTTATTCCAGAGAATGGCTTCGGCGCGGGCGGGAGGCTAAGGAAGGACATTCACAATTAGCGCGTGCTTTCAGCGTGCGCAGGCGCTCGTCGATCTGCCGCTTCATCCGCTCGCGCCGTTGATGATCGTGACCATCGCCAGCAATTGGATTCCGACTCTAAGAAGCGTGAACAGCGCCAAACCGATCAATGTCGCAAGCAGGCTTCGCCGCCAACTAAATTCATATCGCGGAGCAGAGCCTCTACTGGTCCAGCCACGCCGCTGTATCATCCGGAGACCTCGCCGTCGGAGACATCGCCGTCGCGGTCACGGTGGCGCTGCGGGCTGGCAATTCGAGTTTTACCTGTTGCTGCGCCTTTTCAAGCGTCGCTTCCCTTGTGTCGAGCCCCTGCACGGTCCATCCGCGGAAAGACTGCCCGATACGCAGCCGCACAAGCGAATGGTTGGTTTGGTCGAGAAACACCGCCATACCTACAAGAGGACCATGCACTACGCCAATTAAATCGAGTTTGGGCTTTTCGGGCTCCGACGCCGGCGCGACGGCTACAGGCGTTCTCTCTACAACGACCACTTGGGGCGCGGCGGGCGGCGGCGGGCGGCGAGTCGCAGAGAAAAGCGGACGCTCGCGCGTCGCACGCAAAGATTCCAATGATATCGCCGAAAGTGGATTTCCTCGGCCTGATACATCACCTGTAGCCTGCGCCCTGCCCGGAATGACCGTTGTGCTCTCCTGCAGGCCAATAGATTCGTCAGCGCGTGCGCTCTGGCTCGGCTGCCCAAAGGCTATTCCTGTTACGCAATACGCTTCCAGCGCCAAAAGTAGAGATGCAGATGCGCACGGTTTCATTTGTCCAACCTGTCAATTAGCCGACACGTCGACTTACATCCTGGGAGCGATGATCCTAGGGCGCGTTCGAACATAACACAAAGTCCCTCCACGCCGCCAATGCTGGAGATCGAATATAGCGGCGCGCCTAGCATTTTTGTTAGCTGCACTGCATCATTCTATTCCAGGACCCACGGGTCGGCCCAGCCTTACCGATCGGCTACGCTTCAGGCGACATAAGAGAAAATACCCATTTTATGATATCGGCCGGAATTTCGTGGAAGACTTTTCCTAGTTGCCCCGACAAGTTTCGAGGGCTATCACGAAACCGTGAGGAAAATTAGGAGCTATAGAAAAACACGCCTATACTCAGTGAGTTATGGATCTTAACTCGGCGCGCGTGTTTTCCTGAGCCAAACCTGAGCGGTTTCACAGCAAGGGGGGACACAAAATGAGAGTTCCATTATTTAAACTAAATCTCAACCCTGCGGAACGTGAGGCGCCGAATACGCTCAAAGCAATCAAACATTCGGTGTTGGCGGCTGTAGCCGTAATCGCTCTAGGGTTCACGGCTAATGCCGCTCAAGCACAAGATTACTCTGCGGTGAATGCGAATGGAACTTTGAAGTTGGGCGGATATGGCAATTTCTTTATTGCAGGAAATCTTGCCGCCTGCCCTGCGCCGCCGGCGCCATATGCCAATTCGGATATATGCTCCAGGACCGTCAACCCTGGGCTACGCATGATCAATCAGATGTACGTGCAGTTCATGCTGCCCATCAAAGAAGCCAAGAAAGCGCATTGGCCGATCGCCATCGTGCACGGTTGCTGCTTGAGCACAAAATCATGGCAAACCACGCCCGATGGACGGATGGGCTGGGACGAGTATTTCGTCCGTCAAAAGTTTGACACCTATATGGTTGATCAGGTTGGCCGTGCGCGTTCGGGCTTCGACGCAATATCTTACAATTCCTTGCGGTATGGTATTACCAACTGTATCCCATCCGCAAATCCTGCGGCGCAGTGCCCGGCAATTCCGAGCATTCTGATCGCCAGCGATCAATTCGCCTGGAATGTCTTCCGTTGGGGCACCACGACTTGTACGACGTCTCCATGCTCCTCCAACACCGTGCCCAATGCTGGCATACGGTTCCCGATGCAAACAGTGGGGGTTGGCCCAGGCTCGAACCTGCAATTCTACAATATGGTCATCCCTGATTTGAATGCGACGCTGTCGGGCGCTCCGAGTCCAACGGACCCTGCGGGCTTCTACAATACTCCCGCTCAAATGGCGGAGCTCGCCAGGCAATTAGGGGGCGCCACCTTGATGGGTCACTCCGAATCGTCTTCGTTCCCGATCCGGGCCGCTCTTCAACCGGCCGCGGGTTGCTACCCCTGGACGACGAAAGACGCCTGCAAGGTTAAGGCCATCATCCAGCTTGAGACGGGTTGCTTCGGAAACCTTACCGCAGAGGAAATCAAGACCCTGAAGCATATCCCGATCCTTATCGAGGAAGGCGATTTCTACCCGACGGCTCGCCCGGTCGCGCCGTGCCCGCAGATGATTCAGCAAATCACCGCGGCAGGCGGCGACATTAAATACGCTCATTTACCCGACCTGAAGCCGAATTCCCTCTATAGAGGTTCGCCCGGCGCCATTCACGGCAATGATCACATGGTGATGCTGGATACAAACAATCTGCAGATCGCTCAAATCTTCATCAATTGGCTCTCTTCACGCGGCCTGTAAGGGGATCAACAGGCGCGTGACAATGAAGTGGCGCGCATTGAGATCCAAAGCCTCCCCGCGACGATGGCGGGGAGGCTGTTGGTCAAGCTGACGGTTCCTAATCTTGAAAAACAATGATGGAGAAGATCGTGAAAGCGATCCTTGCTATAGCCCTCGTTGCGTCGCAGACGACCTATTACGAGGCCAAGGTGACCACCTTTGGCTGCACCTCGATTGAAGCCGTCTCTGAGCTGCAAAAGGTTCGCTCCGACGAGAAAGCGCTTCAAGCCGCCCTGATGGACAAGCAACTTTCTGGCGAATGCGTTGCGATCTTGAAAGGCACACAGGTCGAGGGTTCGAACGAGCCTGCCGACAGTTCCATACTGCGGGTGAACCAGAAGATCGAACCGCCGGGATACGAGGCTCCGCTGGAGGACTTCGAAGCAAAAGCGAGTGACTAGGATTGGGTTGGTCGGCAAGGCGGATTATTTTCGCGAGAGATCGACCGGCTGGTCGACTCGCTGGCCAAGGGTTTCGTGACGGTGGAGGCGATCAGGGATCGCCTGCTGGGCCTCGTGGCGCAAAAGAGAAAGCTGAAGATCGCGCTGGCGGGGATCGAGACGCCGCCAAATCTGGTCGCCCTGCATCCCGCCGCGCTGGCGCGCTATCTCGATCTGATCGAGCGCCTCTCGACGGAGCTGGCGGCAGGAAAGAGCATCCACGGGGACGGCTGCGCGGCCGCGTTCCGCGACCTGGTCGACAGCGTCATCGTACACCCAAGCCCGCCAAGAGCGCCGCTGGAGATCGAACTCTGCGGCTATCTCGCCAAGCTGACGGACGAGCCTCGCCTGGCCCCGTCGGGCAGATATATTGGGTTTGCGCTGGTAGCGGAGGAGGGACTCGAACCCCCGACACAAGGATTATGATTCCTCTGCTCTAGCCGGCTGAGCTACTCCGCCTCGCTTGAAGCGATGCCGGGTTGGATAGGCAGATGGGGAGAAGGTGTCAAGCGAGCAGTTTGGCTGCGAGTCCCGCGGGGACGGCAAAAACCGGACTCGTTTGCGCCAGGCAACGTCGGGAGAGGCCTGAGCACAATGACGAACCAGTCGCCCCGACAATCGGCGCAGCCGATGGTCGCTCAAGGCCGATGGAAATCAAATTGCACCCGCGATTTCTGGCTCAATACTTCGGGGAATTTTGCCGGATCACCATCTGACAGCAAAGATCGTCTAAAGCTGAGCAGCGGATTCCCGGCAGACGCGCTTGCTTGCCGAGTTTCGCGGTCGGATTCCTGAGATCCTCGACGCGCGCGGCTTCCCGCGGCCGGCGAGGCGCTGGGATCGCATCTGAGTCCCTCGAGATCGAGCTATGAGGGTCGGATATTATCCCAGCCTGCCCCGCGATTCACGCGCAACCGCTTACGCTCAGCTTCCTGGCTAATGGCCAGGCCGCGCAGCGCTTTGCAAAGCTGGGCCGTGGACGCCCGCGCATCTGCTGACCCAGATGAACCGGCGATCCTGGCCGCCTTAAACCCTATGATCTATCCCCGTCCTATGAAAGGCATGTTCGTTGCCATGACGGTCATGAACTGAACGTTGGCGCCGGGCGGCAAATCCGCCATGAACGCGACCGCCTCGGCCGCGCGCCTGACGTCCATCGTCGGCTCGGCTGCGACGTCGCCATTGGCCTGCAGGACGCCCGAGGATATGACGCTGGTCATATCCGTTGCGGCGTTGCCAATGCCGATCTGGCCGCAGGCGATATTCCAGGGCCTTCCGTCGAGCGAGATCGATTTCGTCAGCCCAGTGATCGCGTGTTTCGACGCCGTATAGGCGATCGAGCGCGGTCGTGGCGTATGGGCCGAGATCGAGCCATTGTTGATGATGCGGCCGCCGCAGGGATTTTGCGTCTTCATCGCGCGGAACGCCGCCTGCGCGCATAGAAACGAGCCCGTCAGATTGACGTCGATCATCACACGCCATTGCTCCAGCGTCAGTTCATCGACGCGGCCGGAGCCGGCGAAGGAGCCAGCGTTGTTGAATAAAACGTCGACGCGGGAAAACCGGCCGACCGCTGCGTCGAACAAGCGGCTCACCGCAGCCTCATCCGTCACATCGGTTGGGGCGACGACGACCGATTGCGGATCCAGGCAAAGATCCCGGGTCGCCGTCAGCGCTTCCTCGCGCCGGCCAGCGAGAATGACGATGTCGCCGCGGCGGGTGAATTCGAGCGAGGCCGCACGGCCGATCCCTGAGCCAGCGCCGGTGACGATCACGATCTTTCCGCTCATTTGAAAACTCCGCAAATTCGTCCGGCGAAGGTTGGCTCGTCAGATGAAGCATGTTTTGCCTCGGTTGTCTGGCCGCGCCGAGCGCGAAGCAATCTTCCCCCGCAAAGCGGGAAATGAGATCGAAATCCTGACTTCTCATGTTTTAAACATGAGAAGTTATGCTATAAAGATGAAGCTCAAATCGGAACAGGCGTTCGACCGTGATGACCGCCGCCCAAATGCGGGCCGCTCGCGCCTTGCTCGGCCTCGACCAGAGGCAGCTTGCAGAGATGTCCGGCCTGTCCTTGCCGACGATCCAGCGGATGGAGGCGAGCGAGGGAAATGTGCGCGGCGTCGTCGACACGCTGACTCGGGTCGTCGAGGCGCTCGATCGCGCCGGCGTCGAGCTGATCGGCGAGGGGGCTTTGAGTCCGGCGGGCGGCCGCGGCGTGCGCTTCAAAGAGGCCGCAAAAGAGAGCGCCAGGGAAAGCGCCCCCCGGCGCGACTAAAATTCTGATCGGCCTTGCCGGCCCGCCGGCGGACCGGAAATGGACCGTAGCATGACGACCGCCGCGATAGCCCCGAGTTTCGCCGCCCTTTTCACGCCAAAGCTCGTGACCGTTCTGCGCGAGCGCTACGGGCTCGCGGATTTTCGCGCCGACGTGATCGCCGGCCTCACTGTCGCGATCGTCGCCCTGCCCCTGTCGATGGCGATCGCGATCGCCTCGGGCGTCACGCCGGACCGCGGGCTTTATACGGCGATCGTCGGCGGATTCTTCGTGTCCTTGCTGGGCGGCAGCCGGTTTCAGATCGGAGGACCCGCGGGCGCCTTCATCGTGCTGGTGGCGACGACCGTCGCCATCCATGGCGTCGACGGCCTCATCATCGCAACCTTCCTCTCTGGGATCATTCTTCTTTCGATCGGTTTCCTGCGCCTCGGCGCCTTCATCAAATTCATTCCCTATCCCGTCACGGTCGGCTTTAGCGCCGGCATTGCGACGATCATCTTCGCGAGCCAGATCAAGGATTTGCTTGGTCTGACCCTCAGCGGTCCCGAGCCCGGCCCCTTGTTCGAAAAACTCGGCGCCCTTGGCGCGGCTTTGCCGAGTTTGAGTTTGCCCGCCTTTTGCGTCTCGGGCGCGACCATCGCCATCATCCTCCTCGTCCGCCGCTATCGGCCGCACTGGCCCGGCATGCTCATCGCCGTCGCCGTCGCTTCGCTCGCGGGCTTTGCGCTGGCCTTGCCGATCGACACCATCGGCTCGCATTTCGGCGGCATTCCGCGCGGCCTCCCCGCGCCGAGCCTGCCGGCTCTGTCGCTCGACAGGATCGTCACACTGCTGCCCGTCGCCTTTTCCTTCGCGCTGCTCGGCAGCATCGAGAGCCTGCTTTCCGCCGTCGTCGCCGACAGCATGTCCGGGCGCCGCCACCGTTCGAACTGTGAACTTGTCGCGCAGGGCGTCGCCAATATGGCCTCGGCGCTGTTCGGCGGCATTTGCGTCACCGGAACGATCGCGCGCACGGCGACAAATGTGCGCTCCGGCGCGCGCAGCCCGATCGCCGGAATGCTGCATGCGGCGTTCCTGCTGCTGTTCATGCTGGTCGCGGCCCCCCTGGCCTCCTATATCCCGCTCGCGGCGCTGGCCGGCGTATTGGCGATCGTCGCCTGGAATATGGCGGAACAACACGCCTTCACCACCCTGATCCGCGCCTCGCGCGGCGACGCGGTGGTGCTGCTCGCCACCTTTCTGTTGACGATCTTCCGCGATCTGACGACCGGCATTCTCGCCGGCTTCAGCCTGGCCTCGCTGGTGTTCATGCGCCGCATGTCGCAATCGCTTCAGGTCGAGGCGGTGGGAACCTTCGGCCCCGACGACGAGGGCGACGCCGGCGAAAACGGGGCGGGCTACGGCGCGCTGACGAGCGACCGCGACATTGTCGCCTTCAAAATTTCCGGGGCGTTTTTCTTCGGCGCGGCGGCTGGCGTCAGCGCCGTGCTCGACGAAATCGCCGAGCAGCCGAAAGCCTTCATCATCGATCTTTCGGCCGTCTCGGCGCTCGATTCGACGGCGGCGGCGGCGATCGGCGATTTCGCCGCCAAAGCGCATCGCCGCGGCGCTTTTGTCTATATTTCGGGCGCTTCCAAGGTGGTTCGGCGGGCCTTGCTGATGTCGACCGACGGCGTCCGGCGGGTGCGGTTCAAGGATGACATCCGCACCGCCGCAGCCGCCGCGCGCGCGGCGATCGGCGCCCCGCCCGCCCCCGTCTGACGGCAGCGGGACGCTTCTCCATCGTGATCAGCCGATCCGCGTCGTGATCGCCTTCGCCTCGAGGTAGTTCGACAGAACCGCCTGTCCCATCTCGCGGCCCCATCCCGACTGCTTGTAGCCGCCGAAGGGCAGCGCCGCGTCGAAGACATGGTAGCAGTTGATCCACACCGTGCCGGCGCGCAGCCGGTTGGCGATCTGATGCGCCCGCCCGGTATTGCCCGACCAGACGCCCGCGGCGAGGCCGTAGATCGTGTTGTTCGCTTCGGCGATCAGCGCGTCGTCGGGCTCATCGAACGGGGTGGCGACGAGCACAGGCCCGAAGATCTCCTCGCGCACCACCCGCATGCCCGGGTTTGTGTCGACGAGGACCGTCGGGGGCACGAAATAACCGGCGCCGCCAAGCCCTTCCCCGCCGCAGACGGCGCGGGCGCCTTCCTGACGGCCCGAGGCGAGCAAGCCCGTGACGCGGTCATATTGGACGCGCGACACCAGCGGGCCCATCTCCGTTTCCGCGTTGAGGCCGTGGCCCAATTTGATCTTTTCCGCCTGCGCCGCGATGCCCTCGACGACCTTGTCGAACAGATTGCGCTGCACGAACAGCCGCGAACCGGCGTTGCAGCACTGACCATGATTGAAGAAGATCGCGGCGGTCGCGCCGGCGATCGCCATCTCCGGATCGGCGTCGCCAAGGACGATGTTCGGCGATTTACCGCCAAGCTCCAGCGAGACTTTCTTGAGATCGCGCGAGGCGGCCTGAACGATCAGGCGGCCCACTTCCGTTGAGCCGGTGAAGGCGACCTTGTCGACTCCCGGATGGCCGGCCAGCGCCGCCCCCGCCGTTTCGCCAAAGCCCGGGACAATATTGACGACGCCGTCCGGAACGCCAGCCTCGATCAGAAGCTCGCCAAGTCGCAGCGCCGAAAGCGGCGTCTCCTCGGCGATCTTGAGCACGACCGCGCAGCCGGTGGTCAGGGCCGGGGCCAGCTTCCACGCCGCCATCAGAAGCGGGAAGTTCCATGGAATGATCTGGCCCACGACGCCGATCGGCTCGAGCCGCGTCATCGATACGAATTCCATGCCCGGGGCGGTCAGCGCCGAAATCGGGATATGCTTGCCCTCAAGCTTGGTCGCCCAGCCAGACATATAGTGGAACATGTCGGCTGACAAAGTAACGTCTGCGGCCTTCGCGACAGCTTTGGGCTTGCCATTGTCGAGCGATTCGATCGCGGCCAGTTCATCGGCATGGTCGAGGATGAGATCGCCGATGCGATGGATAATGCGGCCGCGTTCGGAGGGCGTCATGCGCGACCAGGGGCCGCTTTCAAACGCGCGGCGCGCAGCCGCCACCGCGAGGTCGACGTCAGCGGCGTCGCCCTCCGCGACCGAAGCGATCTTTTCCCCCGTCGCCGGATCGAATACGTCGAACGTCTTGCCAGAGACCGATTTGACCCATTTGCCGTCGATCAACATTGGCCGCGGACCGGATAGCCAATTGCGGATCTCATCCGGAATGACCGCCGCTGCGGCGGAAACATTGGCTCGTACATTCATTGAACGCTTCTCCCTGTTGAAGCTCATTCGTCCGGTACGGCCACTTTTTGCTGGCTCGCCCGGGGCCGGCCAAGGCCGGACGCCCAAACATATGGGCGGCGCGTCCTGCTTGTAAAAGCGCGCGCGCTGCTTTGTGATCCGGCGCGCTTGCGGGGTGCGCCGCGCGCCATCGACGTCTATAATGGCTCTATGACGATGACTTCGACTTCCCTTGCCTGTTCGTCTGGCCGCTACGGCGGGCGTCTGGCCTCGCTCGCCCTCGCGCTCTGCCTCGCCGCCGCGACGCTGGCGTCTGTCGCAGCGCCGGCCGCCGCGCAGGAAAATCCGTTCAGCTGGTTCACCAATCTGTTTCAGCCGGCGCCGCAGCCGGGCCAATTAAAGCGCCGGCCCGAAATCCACCGACCTGCGCGCGACTACGGCGCGCCTCGGGCGAAACGCGCCGCGCGCTCCGAGGAAAAGCGCTCGAGGCCGGTGGAAGCCGCCGAAAAGCACAAGGAGCCGACGGTCCCGCCGTCCTATTTCGTCGCCGTTCTCGGCGACAGCCTTGGGCAGATGCTCGGCCAGGGATTGACCGAGGCCTTCGCCGACCGCCCGGACGTCGCGATCCTGCACAAGGGCAAGGACAGCAGCGGCCTCGTCCGCGACGATTTTTACGATTGGACCAAGGCTGTCGAGGAGCTTCTCGCCAGCGATGAAAAAATCAATGTCGCGGTCATCATGATCGGCAGCAACGACCGCCAGTCCCTGCGCGATGCTCAGGGCGGCGTCCTCGAGCCGCGCACCCCGCAATGGAACGAGGCCTATGGGCATCGCATCGAGACCATCGCCGCAATGTTCCGCGACAAGAAAATCCCGCTGATCTGGGCCGGTCTTCCGGTCATGAAAAGCGAGCGGCTTTCGACCGACGCCTCCGCGTTCAACGACCTTTATCGCGAATATGCCGGCAAGGGCGGCGCGAAATATGTCGACCTTTGGGAGGCTTTCGCCACCGAGGGCGGCGCCTTCAGCCCGACCGGACCGGACGTCAATGGCGAGATCGTCAAGCTGCGCGCCGCCGACGGGGTACATTTCACCAAGGCCGGCGCGCGCAAACTGGCGCATTTCATCGAGCCCGACATCCGCCACAATCTCGACGAGACGATCCAGCAGCAGAGTCCGGAGAGCCCGGCGATTTCCGCGCCGGCGGAAGCAAATCTTCCCGCCGAGGAAACCCAGCCCGGCGCGAGCGAGGGCGAGCCGCCGCCACCCGCGCCAAAGCCGATCGCCGGCCCCGTGCTGCCCTTGACCGGCCCGGTGCGGGCGCCCGGCGGCGAACTCGCCTCGCGCACGCCGGTCGCAAAGGGGCTGCCGCGTCAGAGCCTGCGCCAGAGCGAGCCGCAGCCGGGCCGCGCCGACGATTTTAGCTGGCCAAGAAATTAGCGCGCGAATCAGGCTCGCGGCCCGCGCTCCGCATCGTGGCGGTGGCCGGGCGAAAATGCGGCCGGCATGCGAAATCTTTGCAGTTGATCTGGAACAAAACGCACAGCTTTAGCGTTATGACTTCAGCTATGCGGCGCTTCGTGCATTTGACCGAGGGGGTTTCAGAATGATTTCGATGAAAGGGCTTATTTTCGCTGTCTCCGCCGCGGCTTTGGTCGCCTCCACTGGGGCCCAGGCCTTTGACGGCGGATCGTCCGGCGTCGTACGCGGGGCCGCTCCGGCAAGTCCGCCGACTCAGACAGCAAGCCTTTCAACGGAACTCAATCGCGCCGCCCAGCCGACCCACACGCTGGTGCCCGACCCGACCGAGGAAAAGCCCGGCACCATCACCGTCGACACCAAGAACCGCTATCTTTATCTCTCGCTCGAAGGCGGCCAGGCGATGCGCTACGACGTCGGCGTCGGCCGCGAGGGCTTTGAGTGGCAGGGCCGCGCCTATGTCGGGCGCCGCGCGCAATGGCCGACCTGGACGCCGCCGGCGGCCATGCTGAAGCGCCGCCCCGACCTGCCGAAGACGATGATCGGCGGGGTCGAAAATCCGCTCGGCGCCCGCGCCATGTATCTCTACAACAAGAGCGGCGACACCATGTTCCGCATCCACGGCACCAATGAGCCGGATACGATCGGTCAGGCCGTGTCGTCTGGCTGCATCCGGCTGCTCAACGAGGACATCGTCGACCTCTATGAGCGGGTCAAGGTGGGCGCGGTCGTCAACGTGCTCTGAGCACGGCGAAGCCTTATTTGCGCGCAGCGGCCTCAGGGCCGCTGTTTGCTTTTTAGAAGCTTCCCCGGCTGAAGGCGCGCTCAGCTCAGGGGCGCCGAGAGGCTTGCCGCGAAAGGGTCCGTTCCCTTCAGCGAGCCAGGGATGAAGGCGTCGAACGCCGCCCAGAATTGCGCGCGGATGGCGTCCCGCTCGATCAGAATTTCATGGCGGGCGCGGCGCAGCGTGATGCAGCGGCCGGCCTTCAGCCTGCTCGCGAAAGCCTCGATCGAGGGCGTATCGACGACTGCGTCGGCGCCCGCGGCCACGATTAGCGTCGGCGTCAGGATGCGGCGCGGATATTCGCCGTCCTCGAAGCGCCTCATCTGACGAAAGGCGGCGCTAGCCCAGCCGATCGTCGGACCGCCGATGGCGAGCTCCGGGCTGGCGGCGATATAGGCCGCCATCCGCGCATAGCGAACGGGATCCGAGGTCAGCACATTTCCCCCGAAGGGCCGCGTCAGATAGGGCGTCGCTCCTCCGGCGCCCGGCGCGAAAGCGCGGGCAAGACCTGTCAGGCAAAGACCGCGGGTGAGGCCGCGGACGGGCCGCGCATAACGTAGCCTCGGCAGATCGATCATCGGCGCGGTGAGCGCGAGACGCTCGAAAAACGACCGGCCGGCATGAGCCTGTTCCAGCAAAATCGCGCCCGCCATGGAATGGCCGAGCGCGAAAAACGGCAGCCGGCCGTAGGGCTCCAATATTTCGCTGCGCAAGGCGTCGAGATCGCGCTGATAGGCGTCGAACTTGCCGATGTGGCCTTTGAGCGGATTGCCGGCCTGGCGCGACGAGCCGCCCTGCCCCCGCCAGTCCATCATGACGACGTCGAAATTGCGCGCCAACAGCTCCCCTGCGACCTCATAATATTTTTCGATAAATTCAGCCCGGCCGGGGAGCACGACGACCGTGCCCGCGCAGACGTCGCCGCAGCTCCAGCGCGCGACGCGCAGGGCGGCCCTGTCCGCGGTCCGGATCCGCGTCACGATCGCGCCCGGCGGACAGAGGCCCGCGTCGGCGCCGCGCTCAGCTGCGTCCGCGGCGCTTTTGTCCTTGCCGGCGTCGCCGACGCTTCGATCCGTCATGGCGTCCCTCGTCGAGATGGATAGAGAAGCGCAAATTTTGCCGCGCGCGCGTTCGCGTCCCTCTTGCGGCCCGATAGCCGCTGCCTACATCATTTTTGCGCGGGCCGCTTGAGGACGCGCGAGCCGGGTTCGGCGGCGAAAATCACTTCGCCAGGCAATCAGGCTCCAGACAACGTGTCGCTTCATTTCAGGAGGATATGCAATGCGTCAATTCGATCTCTCTCCGCTTTATCGGTCAACTGTCGGATTTGATCGGCTGTTCAACATGCTCGATCAGGCCGCGGGTTATGAATCCGCGCCGAGCTACCCACCCTACGACATCGAGCGGACGGGCGAGGACTCCTACCGGATCTCGATCGCGGTCGCCGGCTTCGGCGAAAAGGACCTTTCCGTCGAAACGCGTGAAAACACGCTGAGCGTGCGCGGCTCGCGCGCGGCGCAGACGGGCGAAGGCGCCCCCGCGACCGAAGTCCTCTACCGCGGCATCGCTTCCCGGTCCTTCGAGCGCCGCTTCCAGCTGGCCGAACATGTTCACGTGACAAAAGCCGGCCTTGAGAACGGGCTGCTTCACGTCGATCTCGTGCGGGAGATTCCGGAAGCGCGCAAGCCGCGCCAGATCCCCATCGGGGTCGAGGGCGCGAGCGCTCAGCCGCAGGTGGTTTCGCCGCAAAAAGCCGCCTAATTTTTCACCGGACGTGAATTCGTCCGCCCGAAGGCGCCTCATTCGAGGCGCCTTTTTCGCGCCCGCAAAGGATCAGCCGCGCGCGAGGGCGATAAAGGCGTCGACTTCCGCCGCTTGCGTCGCAAAAGATGTGAGCAGCCGCACGAAAACCTCGCCGTCGCGGCGCATTTCGCCGAAATCGCGATCCGACCAATCGTAATAGCGCACTCCCGCCGCCCGCAGCGCGGCGTCGGCCCGCGCGGGCAGGATTGCGAAAACCTCATTGGCCTGCCTTGGCCAGGGCATGCGAACGCCGGAGGCTTCGGCGAGGCCCGCCGCGAGCCGCGCCGCATGGGCGTTGGCGACGCGCGCATTGTCGAGCCAATGGCCGTTTTCGAGATAGGCCGCCATCTGCGCGCCGAGAAAGCGGCCCTTGCTCAAGAGATGCCCGCCGCGCTTGCGCTGGAACGGCAAGCTCGCCGCCTTGGCCGGATCGAAGACGATAATCGCCTCGCAGGCCAGGGCGCCGTTCTTGGTCGCTCCGAAAGACAGAATGTCGATCCCGGCCTTCCAGCTCATTTCAGCCGGCGAACAGTTGAGTTCGACAAGGGCGTTGGCAAAGCGCGCGCCGTCCATATGGACGCCGAGGCCGGCGTCATGGGCGATGCGGCAGAGCTCAGTGAGTTCCGCAAGGTCATAGACCGCGCCGGCTTCCGTCGCCTGCGACAGCGACAGCGCCGCCGGCTGAACCTGCTTCACGGCGCCGCGCGGAAAGGCGGCCAGCGACTCGCGCAAGGCGGATGGCGCAATCCGGCCGGCCTCGCCGGCGACGCCGACGAGCTTGGCCCCCGCGGTGAACATCTCGGGCGCGCCGCATTCATCCTCGAAGATGTGGGCGCGCGCATGGCAGAAGACGGCGCCCCAGGGCGGGCAAAGGGCGCCAAGCGCGAGCGCATTGGCCGCCGTGCCAGTCGCAACGAGAAAGACCGCGAGCTCCTTTTCGAAGATCTCGCTCAGGAGGGCGGAGGCCCTCGCGGTGAAGGGATCGACGCCATAGGCCGCAGACGATCCGGCGTTCGCCTTGAGAATCGCCTGCATTATTTTTTCGCTGACGCCGGAGGTATTGTCGCTCGTAAAGTCCATCATTCCTTCGTCCAATCGCGGGCGCCGCCGCCCCGCCGCGCAAGGCTCAAGCGTAAGCTTGCCATGGCGCACAACTTGCAATGCTTCTAAACAGTCCGGGCCAGAAGGCGCCGGCGGCTCGACGAGGATAAAGGCCTCTAAACCGCGTCTCAGCCAAGGCTTATCGTTGAGAATGCCTCTTGTTAAGGCAAAACAAATGACATATTTTCAACCGCGGATAGGACAGTGATGCTGACGTGTTCTCGGCGAGCTGCGCCGCGCCGCTTGCTGTCGGCCCTCGCGCCCGAAAGGGCGCGGATGCGGGCGTCGCGCCCTTCCTTGCAAGGACGCCTCGCCTTGCAAGGATGTCTTGCCGTAGAAGATTTTCTTGAAGGCGCTCGGTTTCGAGCCAAAATGGACTAACGTCACGACCGCGCGACAGACGCAGGCGCCCGCGCGACGACGATCGAGACGGGCGGGAGGAAACGAGCATAAAGCGCTGCGTTGGCAAGCCGCTCTTCGTCGCCCGGCCGCTTCACGCCGACGCCGCGCACAAAATTCCGTAAAGAGGGTTTAGATGATGACCGATCCGACGCAGCCAGCGGCTCCCCGCGAACCCCTCTCCCGCGCCGTCCGCGATCCCGGCCTGCCCAAGGCGCAGGGACTCTATTCGCCCGACCGGGAGCATGACGCCTGCGGCGTCGGCTTCGTCGCCAATATGCATAACAAGAAGTCGCATGAGATCGTCGAGATGGGTCTTCAGATCCTGCTCAATATCGATCATCGCGGCGCCGTCGGAGCCGATCCCAAGGCGGGCGACGGCTGCGGCATGCTGGTTCAGATCCCGCATGATTTCTTCGCCGCCAAGGCGCGCGAGCTCGGTTTCGAACTGCCGGAGCCGGGCGAATACGCCGTCGGCGCGCTGTTCCTGCCGCGCGATCCCGAGGGCCGCAAAATCGTCGAGGACATCGTCGAGAAGGTCGTCGCCGACGAGGGCCAGATTTTTCTCGGCTGGCGCGACACGCCGGTCGATCCGTCGAACCTTGGCGAGACGGTGAAGCCGACCGAACCGTTCAGCCGCCAGATCTTTATCAAGCGCGGCGCCAACGCCGCCGATCAGACCGAGTTCGAGCGGCGGCTGTTCCTTTTGCGCAAGGTCATTTCGAACACCGTGCATGACCTCGGCGACCCTCGCGTCGAAGGTTTTTATCCGGTTTCGCTCTCCTCCCGGACGGTGGTGTACAAAGCGCTGCTGCTCGCCGGCGCGCTCGGCCCTTATTACAAGGACCTGACCGACCCGAATTTCGTGTCGGCGCTCGCCCTTGTGCATCAGCGCTTCTCGACCAACACCTTCCCGACCTGGTCGCTGACCCACCCGTTCCGCATGGTCGCCCATAATGGCGAGATCAACACGCTGCGCGGCAACGTCAACTGGATGGCGGCGCGGCAGGCCTCGGTCGCCTCGGATCTGTTCGGCGCCGATATTTCGAAGCTCTGGCCGATCTCCTATGAGGGCCAGTCGGACACCGCCTGTTTCGACAATGCGCTCGAATTTCTGGTGCAGGGCGGCTATTCGCTCGCCCATGCGATGATGATGCTCATTCCGGAGGCCTGGACCGGCAATCCGCTGATGAATGAGGCGCGGCGCACCTTCTATGAATATCACGCCGCCATGATGGAGCCGTGGGACGGGCCGGCGGCCATGGCCTTTACCGACGGCCGCCAGATCGGCGCGACGCTCGATCGCAACGGCCTGCGTCCGGCGCGCTATATCGTCACCGACGACGGCCTTGTCGTGCTCGCTTCCGAGGTCGGCGTGCTGCCGATTCCGGACGAGCGCATCATCGCCAAATGGCGCCTGCAGCCCGGCAAGATGCTGCTGGTCGATCTCGAACAGGGCCGCATCGTCTCCGACGACGAGATGAAGACCGCGCTCGCCACCTCGCACCCCTATGCGGAGTGGCTGAAGAACACGCAGATCTTCCTTGAGGACCTGCCGCATGTCGAGCCGCGCTCGACCCGCACCGACGTGTCGCTGCTCGACCGGCAGCAGGCGTTCGGCTACACGCAGGAAGATCTCGCGATCCTGATGGAGCCGATGGCCGTGACCGGCCAGGAAGCGATCGGGTCGATGGGAACCGACACGCCGATCTCGGCGCTGTCCTCGGCCTCGAAGCCGCTCTACACCTATTTCAAGCAGAATTTCGCGCAGGTGACCAACCCGCCAATCGACCCGATCCGCGAAGAGCTGGTCATGAGCCTCGTGTCCTTCATCGGTCCGCGGCCGAATATCCTCGACCACGACGGCAGCTCCAAGCTGAAGCGGCTCGAGGTTCGGCAGCCGATCCTGACCAACAGCGATCTCGAAAAGATCCGCTCGATCGGCCATTTCGAGGAAGCCTTCGACACCAAGACGCTCGACATCACCTATAAGGCGGACGCCGGCGCCGAGGGCATGGGCGAGGCGATCGCGCGCCTGTGCGACCGCGCCGACCAGGCGGTGAAGGGCGGCTTCAACATCATCATCCTTTCGGACCGCCTCGCCGGCCCGGACCGCATCCCGATTCCGGCGCTGCTCGCCACCGCCGCCGTGCATCATCATCTGATCCGCAAGGGGCTGCGCACCTCGGTCGGCCTCGTCGTCGAGACGGGCGAGGCGCGCGAGGTGCATCATTTCGCGCTGCTCGCCGGCTATGGGGCCGAAGCGATCAACCCCTATCTCGCCTTCGAATCCCTGGCCGCGATGGCCGACGAGTTCCCCGAAGAAGTCGACGGCTATGAGGCGTGCAAGCGCTTCATCAAATCGGTCGACAAGGGCCTCCTCAAGGTCATGTCGAAGATGGGCATTTCGACCTATCAATCCTATTGCGGCGCGCAGATTTTCGACGCCGTCGGCCTCGCCGACGATTTCGTCGCCAAATATTTCACCGGGACCGCAACTCACATCGGCGGCGTCGGGCTCAAAGAGATCGCGCAGGAAACCGAGCGCCGCCACAGGGACGCCTTCGGCGATTCGCCGGTCTACCGCAACGCGCTCGGCGTCGGCGGCGATTACGCCTTTCGCATCCGCGGCGAGGCGCATTCCTGGACGCCGCAATCGGTGACCCTGTTGCAGCACGCCGTGCGCGGCAACAATTCGGACGCCTACAAGGCCTATGCCGCGCTGCTCAACGAGGAAACCGCCAATCCGCTGACGATCCGGTCGCTGTTCCGCATCAAGACGGCCGAAGAGGACGGCCGCGCGCCGGTTCCGATCGAGGAAGTTGAATCGGCGGCGACGATCGTCCGGCGCTTCTCGACCGGCGCCATGTCCTATGGCTCGATTTCGCGCGAGGCGCATACGACGCTGGCGATCGCCATGAACCGGATCGGCGGCAAGTCGAACACAGGCGAAGGCGGCGAGGAATCGGATCGCTACAAGCCGCTCCCGAACGGCGATTCGATGCGCTCGGCGATCAAGCAGGTCGCCTCGGGACGGTTCGGCGTCACCGCCGAATATCTCATGAACGCCGATATGATCCAGATCAAGATGGCGCAGGGCGCGAAGCCCGGCGAGGGCGGCCAGCTGCCGGGCCACAAGGTCGACGCGGTGATCGCCAAGGTGCGTCATTCGACGCAAGGCGTCGGTCTGATTTCGCCGCCGCCGCACCATGACATCTATTCGATCGAGGATCTGGCGCAGCTCATCACCGATCTGAAGAACGTCAATCCGGCGGCGATGATCTCCGTAAAACTCGTCTCCGAGATCGGCGTCGGCACGGTGGCGGCGGGCGTCTCCAAGGCGCGCGCGGATCACGTCACCATTTCGGGCTATGAGGGTGGCACCGGCGCTTCGCCGCTGACCTCCATCAAACATGCCGGCAGCCCATGGGAAATCGGGCTCGCCGAGACGCAACAGACGCTTGTCCTCAATCGCCTGCGCACGCGCATCGCCGTGCAGGTCGACGGCGGGTTGCGCACCGGGCGCGACGTCATCGTCGGGGCGCTGCTCGGCGCCGACGAATTCGGCTTCGCCACCGCGCCGCTCATCGCGGCGGGCTGCATCATGATGCGCAAATGCCATCTGAACACCTGCCCCGTCGGCGTCGCGACGCAGGATCCGGTGCTGCGCAAGCGCTTCGTCGGCCTGCCGGAACATGTCATCAACTTCTTCTTCTTCATCGCGGAGGAAGTGCGCGGTCTGATGGCGCAGATGGGCTATCGCACTGTCGACGAAATGGTCGGGCAGATGCAGATGCTCGACAAGCAAAAGGCGATCACACATTGGAAGGCGCAAGGGCTCGACTTCACCAAACTGTTCCATAAGCCCGAGCCGGGGCCCGGCGAGACGATCCACCGCTCGACAACGCAGAACCACGGGCTCGACAAGGTGCTCGACCGCAAGCTGATTGCGCAGGCGACGCCCGCGCTCGAAGAGCGGACCAAGGTGACGATCGAAACGCCGATCCACAACACCGATCGCGCGACCGGGAGCATGTTGTCCGGCGAGATCGCCAAACGCTACGGGCATGCCGGCCTGCCGGCGGATACGATCAGCATTTTCGCCAAGGGCACCGCCGGGCAGAGTTTTGGCGCCTGGCTCGCGGCCGGCGTCAGGCTGCAGCTCGACGGGCAGGCCAATGACTATGTCGGCAAGGGCCTGTCCGGCGGCAAGATCATCATCCGGCCTCCGGCCACATCGCGCGTCCTCGCGGATGAGGCGATCATCGTCGGCAACACTGCGCTCTATGGCGCCATCGCCGGCGAGTGTTATTTCTCCGGCGTCGCCGGAGAGCGTTTCGCGGTGCGCAATTCCGGCGCGGTCGCGGTGGTCGAGGGCGTCGGCGATCACGGCTGCGAATATATGACGGGCGGCGTTGTCGTCGTCATCGGCTCGACGGGGCGCAACTTTGCCGCCGGCATGTCCGGCGGCATCGCCTATGTGCTCGATGAAGCGGGAAATTTCGCGCAGCGCTGCAACATGGCGATGGTAGAGTTGCAGCCGCTCGAGGAAGAAGAACAGGCGATGCAGGACAGCTATCATCAGGGCGGCGATCTCGACTCGCATGGGCTCGTCGATGTGATGGGCGACATGACGCGCTTCGACGCCGAGCGCCTGCATCAGCTGATCTCAAATCATGCCGAATACACAGGCTCGGCGCGAGCGAAGCTGATCCTTGGGAATTGGGACGAATACCGGCACAAATTCCGCAAGGTGATGCCGGTCGAATATCGCCGCGCCATCGAGGAGATGAAGCTGGATCAGGGCCGCACATTGATGGCGGCAGTCGGAATGTAGGGGGGGCCGGCCGCGCGCTGGCGAGCCGGCGGCCCGGCTTGACAGAGGCGCGGATCCTGCTTGTTGATCGGCGCGCATTCGAGCCTTGCGGCAGAACGCGCGCCAAAACGTGACCAAGGCGAGTTGCGGACGGAAACGCCGTCGAAGGGGCTTTTATGGGCAAGGTGACAGGGTTCTTGGAGATTGACCGGCGGGACCGGCGCTATGCGCCCGCGTCCGACCGGATTCGCCATTATAAGGAGTTCGTCATTCCGTTGTCGGAAGAGGCGACCAAGGATCAAGCGGCCCGCTGCATGAATTGCGGCATTCCCTATTGCCACACCGGATGCCCCGTCAACAATCAGATCCCCGACTGGAACGACCTTGTCTTTCATTCGGACTGGGAGGAGGCCTCGCGCAACCTCCATTCGACAAATAATTTCCCCGAATTCACCGGCAGGGTCTGTCCCGCACCTTGCGAGGGATCCTGCACGCTAAACCTCAACGACCAGCCTGTGACGATCAAGACAATCGAATGCGCGATCGTCGATCGAGCCTGGGCCAATGGCTGGCTGCCGCCTGAAATAGCGACGAAGAAGACTGGCAAGAAGATCGCCGTCGTCGGTTCCGGCCCCGCGGGTCTCGCCTGCGCGCAGCAGCTCGCCCGCGTCGGCCATGAGGTGCATGTCTTCGAGAAGAACGGCAAGCCCGGCGGGTTGTTGCGCTATGGCATCCCCGACTTCAAGATGGAGAAGCATATCATCGACCGCCGCGTCGATCAGATGCAGGCCGAGGGCGTCGAGTTCCACGTCAACGTCAATGTCGGGATCGACATCGAGGCGGCGACGCTCGTCAATGATTATGACGCCGTGGTGCTCGCTGGCGGCGCCGAGAAGCCGCGCGATCTGCCGGTCCCCGGCCGCGACCTGTCCGGCGTCCATTTCGCGATGGAGTTTCTGCCGCAGCAGAACCGCCGCGTCAGCCGGGAGCCTGTCCAGAGCAACGAGCCGATTCTTGCCGCAGCGAAACATGTCATCGTCATCGGCGGCGGCGACACCGGCTCTGACTGCATCGGCACGTCGATCCGTCAGGGCGCGCTGTCCGTCACCCAACTCGAGATCATGCCGATCCCGCCGGAAAAGGAGAACAAGCTCTTGACCTGGCCGAACTGGCCGCTGAAATTGCGGACCTCCTCATCTCAGGAAGAAGGGGCGAAACGCGAATTCTCGGTTCTCACCAAAGCGATCCATGGCGAGGACGGCGTCGTCAAGAAGATCGTCTGCGTCCATGTCGATGAAAAACTGAAGGAAATTCCCGGAAGCGAATTCGACATCCGGGCCGACCTCGTCCTGCTGGCCATGGGCTTTGTCTCCCCTGTTCAGGAAGGGATGCTGGCTTCGCTCGGCGTCGCCTTCGATCCGCGCGGCAATGTCGCGGCCGATCAGACGAGCTATAAAACCTCGCTCGACAAGGTGTTCGCCTGCGGCGACATGCGTCGCGGCCAGTCGTTGGTGGTGTGGGCCATTCGCGAGGGCCGCCAGGCGGCGCAATCGGTCGATACGTTCCTGATGGGCGCGAGCGTGCTGCCGAGGTGAGTTAATCAACACGCGAGTCTAACAACGGGCATGCGACGCGGCTCCGGCGGCGCCGCTTCCTCTGGATCAAATCTGCATGAGCGCCGATGCCGACGCGATCGTCGGGCTTTATGAACGGCACGCGGACGCATGGGTAGGCGCGCGCCTGCGTGAAGGCCGGCGCCTATATGAACGTGGGTGGCTCGAAAGCTTTTGCAGCCTGGTCGCGGTTGGCAGATCCGTGCTCGACATGGGCTGCGGCGCCGGCGCCCCAATTGCGAACTATCTGGTCGAACGCGGCTACAGGGTCATGGGCGTTGATTCCTCGCCAGCCATGATCGCAATGTTTCAGGCGCGTCTCCCCGGGCAGGAGGCGATGGTCGCGGATATGCGACGCCTGTCTCTTGAGCGCGACTTTCACGGGCTGCTTGCCTGGGACAGCTTCTTCCATCTAAGCCCCGACAATCAGACGCGCATGTTTCCAATATTTCGCGCTCACGCGGCCCCGCGCGCCGCCTTGATGTTCACAAGCGGACCCGCTCGGGGCGAAATCATCGGGCGACTTGAAGGAGAGCCGCTTTATCATGCGAGCCTTGACCCCGCAGAATACAGGCATTTGCTCGACAGCCAGGGGTTTGATGTCGTCGCGAATGTCGCGGAGGACCAAAGCTGTGGCGGCCGCACAGTCTGGCTCGCGCAGCTACGTTAATCGGTAGACCTTCTCCCGCAGAGAGCGGCGCCTATCGCCGGGCTACAACACCACCACCCGCACGCCGACGCCGACCAGCTCATAAAGATCCATAACGTCGGCGTTCGTCATCCGGATGCAGCCGGACGACACCGCCTGCCCGATGGTGTTCGGCTCATTGGCGCCGTGGATGCGAAACAAGGTGTCCTTGTTGCCCTGATAGAGATAGAGCGCGCGCGCGCCGAGCGGATTTTCAAGGCCGCCGTCCATCGAATCCGGCAGGTCCGGCCGGCGCGCCAGCATTTCCCTGAAGGTTGGCGTTAACACAGCTGGCAAAGGTCTTGCTGAATCGTTCTATGACGCCGGGGCGCTTCGGCGAACGTGGTCAAATACTCTAAAATAACTTCAGTCTGCTCGCCATATACTTTGACCCATACAAAGAGAGATGAAGGTCATCCCTGTAAATAGGATACGCTCCATCCATTACGATGCAGGTCTCTTCGGAGCAAATCGATGAATAGGGATCCAAGACAGCGACGTCCGCATTATTTGACAGCGCCAAATCGAAAACAGATTCATATTCCGAAAGATATGATTTGACCATCTTCGCTGACACAGCGCATTTCTTCTCCTTTTTGTGAATGGCAAGAGGCCGTGTCGCTACGCATGTCGCCGGATCAATATTAATTTCAGGCGTTTGCTTCATTACTATTAGTTTTTTCCCGGACTTACCTATAAACTCAATCGTCAATTTCATTTTTTCAAAAAACACCTGGTCATTTGTTTTTCCTTCAGCATCCTTGGCCTTTATTTCCCACGGCCTCTCGTTATGCTGATGAAATCGGGCTCCGTTGATGTAGAGATGCCAATTGGCCGCAAGAATAATGGTGCGAACGCTTGGGATCGCCGCGACCTCTCTGATCGCATTGCTACTCATTGAGTTGCACCAGTCCCGCTGCCCGGCAAACCCACTCGTTATATCGAGCAGCGGCGGGCACCCGGGAGCGCCCAACATCACCAGATTGTCGCCAGTCCTCTTGTATTCTTCTGATAGACCCTGAAAGTAGCTATTTGCAAAGCTATCGCCAATAAGCGCAATCGTCGGGGCGGCGTCATTCGTCAATTTGCAATAAGAGTATTTATGCTCAAAACGTTTCTGACAAATAGCGTCTGAATTATCTTCATCACGCCACTTCATAAAGCTCAAAGCTGCTTCGAATTCCTGGACGCCGCTTCTGAATGGAAGGCCATTTCTTTCCAAGGTTGTGTAGCCAACGTATCCAGCAACGAGCATCGAAACCGCAAGAAAAATCACCTTCACTCTATTTTTCTTGCCAAAGCGCAACGGGCGCTCGATCACGCTGTAAGTGATCCAAGCCAGGATCAGCGAAATCAGCACCGCAGCGATCCGGATCGACCGGCTGGGCGTTTCGGATTCAATTACCCTGGCAAAGGACAATAGCGGCCAGTGCCATAAATAGAGCGGGAAACTGATTAAACCAATCCAGACAAGCACCCGATTAGATAGAATAACGCGATTCAGCCATGCGGATTTTCCGGCGGAAATAACCATCACCGCGCCGATTACTGGCAGGAGCGCCCATGTTCCCGGGAAATTGCTTGCCTTATTTATAAATATAACACCCGCCGCTATTAATACAGCGCCCAACACGGATTGAACATCGCGTAAATCCACACTGCGATTAGTGACCGCCTTTGAATAAACTAATTTCTCGAACGGGAGTCCCGGCCATACCTTATGTCTTAAATGATTGGCGTGCTGTGTCATGTAGGCAAGCAATGACCCGGCAAGCAATTCCCAGAATCGGGTTTGTGGAGAGTAAAAATCGGCCACTCCGTCGCTTCGATATTTTGTAAGGTTCAGCAAAAATGAAATCAGCGCCACGCCGGCCGTGATCGCCAGCAAGTTAAATCGTCTTTTCCATGCCGCCCACAGCAGCAGCGGCCAGAATATGTAAAACTGCTCTTCAATCCCCAGGCTCCACAAATGGAGCAACGGCTTTGTCTCAGCTGCGGCGTCAAAATATCCGCTCTCATTCCACAGAACCAGATTCGATACAAACCCGGCGCCAGCCGCAATATGCTTTCCAAGCTGTTGGTACTCACCCGCAGTGAGCGCAAACCAGCCGAATGCATAACAGGCTATCAGCACCGCCAAGAGAGCTGGAAAAATACGACGAATACGGCGGCTGTAGAATTCAGAAAAGCGGAACTCATCTCGTTCAAGACTGCTGAAAATGATGGTGGCGATTAAGAATCCGGAGATGACAAAAAATATATCAACACCGACAAAGCCGCCCCCAATTTCGCTTGGGAAGGCATGAAACGCAACCACGGAGAGAACGGCGACGGCGCGCAGTCCATCAATATCGGGGCGATACCTCGGGTGAATAAGGTGGCCAGACGCAGGCGGAATGTTTTGCTCTTGATCTCTTTGCAGCGTCACACGGAACCCAATGCTCTTGCGGAAAAGGATAGCCCATTCTCAATCCGAATTTTGCACGCGGCGACCGCGCGAGAAAAGTAGCCAAAAAACCAAACAGGATGGCTCGCTCGCGTCCTGATCGTCCCTTTCAAAGTTTTGGCGCAAGCACGCGCCCGACTGCGAGCCGATTAAAGTAGTATGGGGAGCGCTGAGCTCGACTGCACGGGCGCAGGGAACGGAGGCCGCGGCGAGCGCTTAAGATCAAATTGACGCGGCGCTTTCGCGACGAGACTTCATCGCATCTGTCGCCAGGCTACAACACCACCACACGCACGCCGACGCCGACCCGCTCATACAGATCCATGACGTCGGCGTTCATCATCCGGATGCAGCCGGACGACACCGCCTGCCCGATGGTGTTCGGCTCATTGGTGCCGTGGATGCGAAACAAGGTGTCCTTGTTGCCCTGATAGAGATAGAGCGCGCGCGCGCCGAGCGGATTTTCAAGGCCGCCATCCATCGAATCCGGCAGGTCCGGCCGGCGCGCCAGCATTTCCTTCGGCGGAATCCAGCGCGGCCATTCGGCCTTGCGCCCGATCCGCGCGGTCCCCTTCCATTCAAAACCCTGGCGGCCGACGCCGATGCCATATTGGATCGCCCGGCCGCCCGGCTGCACCAGATACAGATGACGCGAATGGGTGTCGATGACGATCGTGCCCGGCGGCTCATTGGTGGGATTTGGCACCACCATCGCAGTTCGCTGATTGTGGTTGACCGCGAGTTCCGAGCTCCTCGGGTCGCCGCCATGGGGCTCATAAGCTTCGCCGCCCGACTCGGGGTCGGGATAATAGCCGCCATAATAGGGATCGCCGCCGCGGGCGACGGGTCGTGAGCCATAGGGCCGCGCCCCCGGCGGCAAAGGATAGTCGGGATAGGCCGGAAGAGGGGCCGGCGGATAGAACGGATAGGCCTCATAGCCGCTATAGCTGCGCCATTGCGCGCGCGCAGGCTCCGGCGCCAGCGCGCCCGATGCGGCGATCAGGAGGAGTGCGGCGAAAGTTGCGAAGCTGCGCCTTGCTGCATGCATGGTGGAACCCGGATTGCCCTTGCGGCGACGACAATGGCACGCGCATGAGACGAAGAAAACGCAAAAACGCAGGAGGATTCCGCTCGCCAAAACTCTGCCCGATCAAACTATCGCGAAGCTTGTCCCACGGCACCTGCTGCTACGCGTGAGACAAAAAAGGAGCATGACCCGAGGCCATGCTCCTTCCTGATTGCTTGCTTCGTCGCAGGCGCAGCTATTCCTGCGGCGCGGCCTCGGCCGGGGGCAGCAGCGGCACGGGCGTCTCGGCCGCGCTCGCGCTCTTTTGCGCCAGGATCAGCTCGTCGCGCATCAAGGCGACTCGCTTCAGCTTCGCCATGGCCGCGCCAGTGCCGGCCGGGATCAGCCGTCCGACGATCACATTTTCCTTAAGCCCTTCGAGCGTATCGGCCTTGCCGTTGACGGCGGCTTCGGTCAGGACGCGCGTCGTCTCCTGGAAGGAGGCGGCGGAGATGAAGGACCGCGTCTGCAGCGACGCCTTGGTGATGCCAAGCAGAACCGGCGTCGAGGTGGCCGGCTTGCCGCCCTCCTCCAGCGCCTTGGTGTTGGCGGCGTCGAGTTCGACCTGATCGACCTGCTCGTTGGCGAGGAAGTCGGTGTCGCCCGGATCGACGATATCCACCTTCTGCAGCATCTGCCGGACGATCACCTCGATATGCTTATCGTTGATGGCGACGCCCTGCAGGCGATAGACCTCCTGGATCTCATTGACGAGATAGGCGGCGAGCTCTTCGACGCCCTTGATGGCCAGGATGTCGTGCGGCGCAGGATTGCCGTCGACGATATAATCGCCCTTTTCGACCACATCGCCGTCCTGAAGATGGATGTGTTTGCCTTTCGGGATCAGATATTCGATCGGCTCGGCGTCTTCCTCATTCGGGATGATCGCGATGCGGGTCTTGTTCTTATAGTCGCGCCCGAACTGGACCGTCCCCGACGCCTCGGCGATAATCGCGTGATCCTTCGGGCGCCGCGCCTCGAACAATTCGGCGACGCGCGGCAGACCGCCGGTGATGTCGCGCGTCTTCGCCGAGTCCATCGAGATGCGGGCGATGATGTCGCCCGCGCGCACCGTGCCGCCCGGATCGACGCCGATGATCGATTCGACTGGCAGCGGATAACGCGCGTCGCCGCCGCGCTGCAGCTTGCCGATCTTCCCGTCGGAGCCCTTGATCACAATCGCCGGCTTCAGGGTCGCCGAGCGCTGGTTCAAGCGCCAGTCGATGACCATGCGCTTGGCGATGCCCGTCGCTTCGTCGATCGTCTCGGTCATCGAAGCGCCCTCGACGAGATCCTCGAAGCCGATGACGCCGTCGATCTCGGTGAGGATCGGCCGCGTATAGGGATCCCATTCGGCGATGCGCTGGCCGCGCCGAATCTGATCGCCCTCATCGACCTTCATGCGCGCCCCATATTGCACGCGATGAACCGCCCGCTCGGCGCCGTCCGGCCCCTCGATGACCACGGCGACGTTACGCGCCATGACCATGAGATCGCCGTCGGTGTTGCGGGACAGATGCCGGTTGCGGATGCGGATCACGCCATCGAAATTGGATTCGACGAAGGATTGATCCGCGATCTGCGCCGCGCCGCCGATGTGGAAGGTGCGCATGGTGAGCTGGGTGCCCGGCTCGCCGATCGACTGCGCCGCGATGACGCCAACGGCCTCGCCCATGTTGACCGGCGTGCCGCGCGCGAGGTCGCGGCCATAGCAGGTGCCGCAGACGCCGTTCTTGGCCTCACAGGTCAGCACCGAGCGGATCTTCACCTCCTGAATGCCGGCGGCGTTGATGCGGTCGATGTGCCATTCCTGGATCATCTCGCCGGCGGAGACGATGATCTCGCCGTCGAGATCTTTCAGGTCCTCGGCCGTCGTGCGGCCGAGAATGCGGATCGCGAGCGATGCCACAACCTGGCCCGCGTCAAGAATGGCGCGCATGCGGATGCCGCCCTTCGAGCCGCAATTGACCATGGTGATGATCGAATCCTGCGCGACGTCAACGAGACGACGCGTCAGATAGCCCGAGTTCGCGGTTTTCAAGGCCGTGTCGGCAAGACCTTTACGAGCGCCATGCGTCGAGTTGAAGTACTCGAGCACGGTGAGGCCTTCCTTGAAGTTCGAGATGATCGGGCTCTCGATGATCTCGCCCGAAGGCTTGGCCATCAGGCCGCGCATGGCGGCGAGCTGCTTCATCTGCGTCGGCGAACCGCGCGCTCCGGAATGCGACATCATGTAGATCGAGTTGATCGGCTTGTCGCGGCCAGCGTCGTCCTTATGAACGGCGGAAATGCGCGCCATCATTTCTTCGGCGAGCTTGTCCGAGCATTTCGCCCAGGCGTCGACGACCTTGTTGTATTTTTCGCCCTGTGTGATCAGGCCGTCATTGTACTGCTGCTCATATTCCTTCGCGAGCGCGCTGGTGTCGGCGATGATCTTCGGCTTCGTCTCCGGCACCACCATGTCGTCCTTGCCGAACGAAATGCCGGCCTTGAACGCCTCGCGGAATCCGAGCGCCATGATGCGGTCGCAGAAAATGACCGTCTCCTTCTGACCGCAGTTGCGGTAGACGACGTCGATCATGTTCGAGATTTCCTTCTTCGTCATGAGCTTGTTCACGACGTCGAACGGAATCTTGGGGTGCTTCGGCATCAGCTGGCCAAGGATCAGGCGGCCGGGCGTCGTCTCGAAGATTTTCGCCTGGCGCTTGCCCTCGCTGTCATAGGTCCAGGCCCTGCCCTTGATCTTGGTGTGCAGGGTGACCGCCTTGGCGTGAATGGCGTGCTCGACTTCGCCGATATTCGAGAAGGCCATGCCCTGCCCGGGCTCGCCGTCGCGCATCAGCGAGACATAATAGAGGCCAAGCACAATATCCTGGCTCGGCACGATGATCGGCAGACCATTGGCCGGATGCAGGATGTTGTTGGTCGACATCATGAGGACGCGCGCCTCAAGCTGCGCCTCCAGCGACAGCGGCACATGGACAGCCATCTGATCGCCGTCGAAATCCGCGTTGAAGGCGGCGCAGACGAGCGGATGCAGCTGGATCGCCTTGCCCTCGATCAGCTTCGGCTCGAAGGCCTGGATGCCGAGGCGGTGCAAGGTCGGGGCGCGGTTCAGCATCACCGGATGCTCGCGGATCACCTCGTCGAGGATGTCCCAAACTTCGGGCTTTTCCTTCTCGACCAGCTTCTTCGCCTGCTTGACGGTGGCGGACAGGCCCTTGGCGTCGAGACGCGAATAGATGAACGGCTTGAACAGTTCGAGCGCCATCTTCTTCGGCAGGCCGCATTGATGCAGCTTCAGATCCGGACCGACGACGATGACCGAGCGGCCCGAATAATCGACGCGCTTGCCGAGCAGATTCTGGCGGAAGCGGCCCTGCTTGCCTTTCAGCATGTCGGCAAGCGACTTCAGCGGGCGCTTGTTGGCGCCGGTGATGACGCGCCCGCGCCGGCCGTTGTCGAACAGCGCGTCGACCGCCTCCTGCAACATGCGCTTCTCATTGCGCACGATGATGTCCGGCGCGCGCAATTCGATGAGGCGCTTCAACCGGTTGTTGCGGTTGATGACGCGGCGGTAGAGATCGTTGAGATCGGAGGTCGCGAAGCGGCCGCCGTCCAGCGGAACCAGCGGGCGCAGGTCCGGCGGAATGACGGGCACTTCGGTCAGGATCATCCACTCCGGCTTGTTGCCGGAATGCATGAAGGCTTCGATGATCTTCAGGCGCTTCGCCAGCTTCTTCGGCTTCAGCTCCGTCGTCGATTGCGCGATCTCGATCTTGAGCCGCTCGGCGATCGCCGGCAGATCCATATTGCGCAAGATCTCGCGGATCGCCTCGGCGCCGATCATCGCCGTGAAGGAATCCTGACCATATTCATCCTGCGCGCGGAGATGATCCTCCTCGTTCAGGAGCTGGCGGTCCTTCAGCGGCGTCAGGCCGGGGTCGAGCACGATGTAGGATTCGAAATAGAGAATGCGCTCGAGATCCTTCAGCGTCATGTCGAGCAAAAGCCCGATGCGCGAGGGAAGCGATTTCAGAAACCAGATATGCGCCACGGGAGCGGCCAGGGAAATATGGCCCATGCGTTCGCGCCGGACGCGCGACAGCGTGACCTCGACTCCGCATTTCTCGCAGATGACGCCCTTATATTTCATCCGCTTGTACTTGCCGCACAGGCACTCATAGTCCTTGATCGGACCAAAAATGCGCGCGCAGAACAGACCGTCGCGCTCCGGCTTGAAGGTGCGGTAGTTGATCGTCTCGGGCTTCTTGATCTCGCCGAACGACCAGGACAGAATCTTCTCCGGACTGGCGATCGATATCTGAATCTGGTCGAACGCCTGCGGCTGCACGACCGGATTGAAGAGATTCATGACCTCTTGATTCATTGCCATCTCCTGATGCTTGGGACGGCGCGCGACAGAGGCGCGCTCCCGTGCCGGAAACCAAAATTGCGGGGCGCGGCGCGCCGCCCGAAAAGGCGCGCGCCGCAAGGTGTTCCGGCGCGAATTATTCGGCTGCCTCGGCCTGCGGCGGCAGCGCGACCTTGTTCGACATGGTCAGCTCGACATTGAGGCAGAGCGAGCGCATCTCCTTGACGAGCACGTTGAAGCTCTCGGGGATGCCCGACTCGAAGGCGTCGTCGCCGCGCACGATCGATTCATAGACCTTGGTGCGGCCTGCGACGTCGTCCGACTTCACGGTCAGCATTTCCTGCAGCGTGTAGGCGGCGCCATAGGCTTCGAGCGCCCACACCTCCATTTCGCCGAATCGCTGGCCGCCGAACTGCGCCTTGCCGCCAAGCGGCTGCTGGGTGACGAGGCTATAGGGACCGATCGAACGCGCATGGATCTTGTCGTCGACGAGATGGTGCAGCTTCAACATGTAGATGTAGCCGACCGTCACCTTACGATCGAAGGCCTCGCCGGTGCGCCCGTCATAAACGGTCGACTGGCCAGACGGATCGAGACCCGCCTGTTCGAGCATCACGACGATGTCCGCCTCATGCGCGCCGTCGAACACCGGCGTTGCGATCGGCACGCCGCGGCGCAGATTCTCGCCGATCTCGACGACGACATTGTCGTCGAGCGCGTCGATTTCCGCCTTCGCGTCATAGATCTGGCCAAGCTTTTCACGCAGCGGACCGGAGTCCTGGTTGCGCATATAAGCGTTGACCGTTTCCGCCACCTGCCGGCCAAGTCCGGCGCAAGCCCAGCCAAGATGCGTCTCGAGAATCTGCCCGACATTCATGCGGCTCGGCACGCCGAGCGGATTGAGCACGATATCGACCGGAGTCCCGTCGGCGAGGAAGGGCATATCCTCCTGCGGCACGATCTTCGAGACGACGCCCTTGTTGCCGTGCCGTCCGGCCATTTTGTCGCCCGGCTGGATCTTGCGCTTCACGGCGACGAAGACCTTGACCATCTTCATGACGCCCGGCGACAGCTCGTCGCCGCGCTGCAGCTTTTCGACCTTGTCTAGGAAGCGGCTTTCGAGCCCTTTCTTCGACTCATCGTATTGCTTGCGCATGGCCTCCAGCTCGGCCATCGTCTGGTCGTTCTCGATCGCGAAAATCCACCATTGCGAACGCGGATATTCCTCGATGATCTCCCGCGTCAGCACCGTGTCTTTCTTGAAGCCCTTCGGACCGGCGATGGCTTTCTTGCCGGCGAGCACGTCGAGCAAGCGCGCATAGACGTTGCGGTCGAGGATCGCGAGCTCGTCGTCGCGGTCCTTGGCGAGCCGCTCGATCTCTTCGCGCTCGATCGCCTGGGCGCGCTCGTCCTTTTCGACGCCGTGCCGGTTGAACACGCGCACCTCGACGATGGTGCCGGTCACGCCCGGCGGCACGCGCAGCGACGTGTCGCGCACATCCGAGGCCTTTTCGCCGAAGATCGCGCGCAGCAGCTTTTCTTCCGGCGTCATCGGGCTCTCGCCCTTCGGCGTGATCTTGCCGACGAGAATATCGCCCGCCTGCACTTCGGCGCCGATGTAGACGATGCCGGCCTCGTCGAGATTCTTCAGCGCCTCTTCCGAGACGTTCGGAATGTCGCGCGTAATCTCTTCCGGGCCGAGCTTGGTGTCGCGCGCCATCACCTCGAATTCGTCGATGTGAATCGAGGTGAAGACGTCGTCCTTGACGATCCGCTCATTGAGCAGGATCGAATCTTCGAAATTGTAGCCATTCCACGGCATGAAGGCGACGAGGACGTTGCGGCCGAGCGCGAGATCGCCGAGATCGGTCGAGGGACCATCAGCGATGATGTCGCCCTTGCGCACGAAATCGCCGACGCGGACCAGAGGCTTCTGGTTGACGCAGGTCGACTGGTTCGAGCGCTGGAACTTCATCAGCCGGTAGATATCGACGCCGGGCTTGCTCGCATCGGATTCCTCCGTTGCGCGCACGACGATACGGGTGGCGTCGATCTGGTCGATATAGCCGGTGCGGCGCGCGGCGATGGCGGCGCCGGAATCGCGCGCGACCACAGCCTCCATGCCGGTGCCGACGAGCGGCGCATCGGCGCGCACGAGCGGAACGGCCTGACGCTGCATGTTCGAGCCCATCAACGCGCGGTTGGCGTCGTCGTTCTCAAGGAACGGAATCAACGCCGCCGCGACCGAGACGAGCTGCTTTGGCGACACATCCATGAAATCGACGCGCTCGCGCGGCACCATGACGACATCGCCCGCATGGCGGCAGACGACGAGGTCTTCCGTCAGACGGCTATCGGCGTCGAGCGGCGCATTGGCCTGCGCGACATAATATTTGCTCTCTTCCATGGCCGACAGATAGACGACCTCATCGCTGACGTGGTTTTCCTTGACGCGGCGATAGGGCGCTTCGATGAAGCCGTATTTGTTGACGCGCGCGAAAGTGGCGAGCGAATTGATGAGGCCGATGTTCGGGCCTTCCGGCGTCTCGATCGGGCAGATGCGGCCGTAATGCGTCGGATGCACGTCGCGCACCTCGAAGCCGGCGCGTTCGCGCGTGAGGCCGCCCGGCCCAAGCGCGGAGAGGCGGCGCTTATGCGTGATCTCGGACAGCGGGTTGGTCTGATCCATGAACTGCGACAACTGCGAGGAGCCGAAGAATTCACGCACCGAGGCCGCCGCCGGCTTGGCGTTGATCAGGTCCTGCGGCATCACCGTGTCGATATCGACGGAGGACATGCGCTCCTTGATGGCGCGCTCCATCCTAAGCAGGCCGAGACGGTACTGGTTTTCCATCAGCTCGCCGACCGAGCGCACGCGCCGGTTGCCGAGATGGTCGATGTCGTCGATCTCGCCGCGTCCGTCGCGCAAATCGACGAGCGCCCGCATCACCGCGATGATGTCTTCCTTGCGCAAGGTGCGCACGGTGTCCGCCGCGTCGAGATCCATGCGCATGTTCATCTTGACGCGTCCGACCGCGGAAAGATCATAGCGCTCGGAATCGAAGAACAGCGAATGGAACATCGCCTCCGCCGAGTCGAGCGTCGGCGGCTCGCCGGGACGCATGACGCGATAGATGTCGAACAAAGCTTCTTCGCGCGCCTTGTTCTTGTCGACGTGCAGCGTGTTGCGGATGTAGGGGCCGATGTTGATGTGGTCGATGTCGAGGAGCGGCAGCTCGTCGAAGCCGGCCTCGATCAAAAGCGGCAGCGTCTTGACGGTGATCTCTTCGCCAGCCTCGGCGAAGATTTCGCCGGTCGCGGAATCATAAAGATCGGTCGCGATATACTGGCCGTGAAGGTCCTCGTCCTGCATGCGCAGGAACTTCAATCCGCGCTCGGCGAGCTGGCGCGCGGTGCGCACCGTCAGCTTCTTGCCGGCCTCGAGCACGACCTCGCCCGTCTCCGCGTCGAGCAGGTCGACGACGGCCTTGAGGCCCTTCAGCCGCTCGGCGTCGAACGGCTGGCGCCATCCTTCCTTGTCGCGCGTGACCAGAATGGTCTTGTAGAAGGTCGAGAGAATCTCTTCGCCGTCCATGCCGAGCGCATAGAGCACCGACGTCGCCGGAATCTTACGCCGGCGGTCGATACGCGCATAGACGATGTCCTTGGCGTCGAATTCGATGTCGAGCCAGGAGCCGCGGTAGGGGATGATGCGCGCCGCGAACAGCAGCTTGCCCGACGAATGGCTCTTGCCCTTGTCGTGGTCGAAGAACACGCCCGGCGAACGGTGCATCTGCGAGACGATGACGCGCTCGGTGCCGTTGACGATGAAGGTGCCGTTCATCGTCATGAGCGGCATGTCGCCCATATAGACGTCCTGCTCCTTGATGTCCTTGACGGACCGCGCAGCGGTGTCGGGATCGACGTCGAACACGATGAGGCGCAACGTGACCTTCAACGGCGCGGCAAAGGTCATGCCTCGCTGGCGGCACTCGTCGACGTCATATTTCGGCGGCTCGAACTCATATTTCACGAATTCGAGCAGAGCGGTGTTCGAGAAATCCGAAATCGGAAACACCGACTTGAAGACGGACTGCAGGCCTTCATCGGGACGGCCGCCCTGCGGCTCGTCGACGAGGAGGAACTGATCATAGGACGCTTTTTGAACTTCAATCAGATTGGGCATTTCCGCGACTTCGCGGATGTGGCCAAAAAATTTGCGGATACGCTTACGGCCGTTGAATGTCTGCGCTGAAAATTGAGCCATGTCGCTCTCGCACCTTTCAAAACGGCGATCTCCCCAACGGGAGGCCGCCTCATCCGCCCCCAGTTCGGACACTGGGAGCGGGACCGTTCGATCCCCGCGGCGCGGCTTCAGATCACGATGATTTTGGATTGATTCAATCCAAAATCATCGTGATCGACTCCAAGTCTTTGGAGCATGACGTCCGCCCGAAAAGCCGGCAACTTTTCGGCATCATGCTCTAGCGCCGCGCTTAACCGTAAGGCTCGAACACGACCTTCCGGCAACAGTTCGACGGCCCCCCGTCTCCGGGGCGCCGCCGTTATTCAGATAGCGATCGCGAATGCGATCGATCTCACTTGAGCTCGACTTTCGCGCCGGCCTTTTCGAGAGCGGCCTTGATTTTCTCGGCCTCTTCCTTGGTGACGCCTTCCTTGACGGGCTTCGGCGCGGCCTCGACAAGATCCTTGGCTTCCTTGAGGCCGAGGCCGGTCACGGCGCGAACTTCCTTGATCACTTCGATCTTCTTGTCGCCGAAGGCGGCGAGCACGACCGTGAATTCGGTCTGCTCTTCAGCCGGAGCCGCGGCGGCGGCGCCAGCCGCGGGACCGGCGGCGACCGCGACGGCGGCGGCGGCCGAGACGCCCCACTTCTCTTCAAGCAACTTGGCGAGTTCCGCCGCCTCGAGCACGGTCAGGGTCGAGAGGTCCTCGACGATTTTTTCCAGATTAGCCATGTCAGTTCCTTCGATTGGTCAATTGATGATGTTTGTCTGTCAAGAAAGGGCCGTCAGGCGGCGTCTTTTTCGGCGTAAGCCGAAATGACCCGCGCGAGCTTGCCGGCCGGCGCATTGACGAGCTGGGCCAGCTTGGTCGCCGGGGCCTGAATGAGGCCGACGAGCTTGGCGCGCAGTTCATCGAGGGACGGCATGGTCGCAAGCGACTTCACGGCGTCCGCGTTCAATGCGGTCTTGCCCATCGCCCCGCCGAGGATCACGAGCTTGTCGTTGTCCTTGGCGAAAGCCACGGCAGCCTTGGCCGCCGCCACCGGATCCGCCGAATAGGCGATCAGGGTCGGGCCACGCATGAGGTCGGCGATCGAAGCGACCTCCGAACCCTCCAAAGCGATCTTGACGAGACGGTTCTTTGCGACCTGTACGGCGGCTCCGGCTGCGCGCATTTGCTTGCGCAAATTCTGCATCTGAGCCACTGTCAGCCCGGAATAATGCGCAACGACGACAACCGAAGTCGATTTAAAGACTTCGGAAAGCGACTCGACGCATTCCTTCTTTTCCGCTCTGTCCACAGTGCTTTCTCCTGGAGCGGACCAGATCGGCCTCTTGTTCGAGAGGCCGGGCCCGCGGGCTACATCTGCCGCGGCGGTTTGCGGGCGAACCCGCGCCGCAACGGCGCTGTGCCTGTCCCCGGAACGAACGAGCCGCTCCGGACAGAGGGAGTAGACCAAAATCGAAGGACAGGGGGCCGGCGGGCCGGCCTCACATCCGAAACTTTGTCATCAACCCCGTCTATGCTGGCCTCCTTCCCGTCCGGAGAACCGGCGCGGGGATGAGAAATTAAGCCTCGCCCGAGGGCTTGGCGCCTGCAGTCTTGGACAGGACATGGCCGGAAAGGACAGACGTCGCCGTCTATCCTCCAGCCTTATCCACCGGACAACGAACCCTATTTGCCAACAAGCTGAACCCGTAAGTCAAATAGACGGCTCGCAATCGCGGAAGCTTTATGGGTGCGGGGCGCCATCATGGATCAGCCCCGAACACCCTATTTAGACCAACCAATCGGCGCTGCCAAGGGCCCGCGCAAATTTTTGGCCGATGTCAAGCAATAAATCGCGAATAACGCCTTAGGCGGTGAGCGTGGCGGGGTCGACCTTGACCCCCGGACCCATCGTCGACGAGATCGCGACCCGCTGAATATAGGTGCCCTTGGCGCCCTGCGGCTTGGCCTTGGCCACGGCGTCGACGAAAGCGGCGATGTTTTCAGCGAGCTTGTCGTCATCGAAGGACGCCTTGCCGACGCTGCCCTGGATGATGCCGGCCTTCTCGACGCGGAACTCGACCGCGCCGCCCTTCGAGGCCTTGACCGCAGCGGCGACGTCCATGGTGACGGTTCCAACCTTCGGGTTCGGCATCAGGCCGCGCGGGCCGAGCACCTTGCCGAGACGGCCGACGAGCGGCATCATATCGGGCGTTGCGATGCAGCGGTCGAAGGCGATCGTGCCGCCCTGCACGGTGGCGACAAGATCCTCCGCGCCGACGATGTCGGCTCCCGCCGCCGTCGCCTCGTCGGCCTTCGCGCCGCGGGCGAAGACGGCGACGCGCAGCGTGCGTCCGGTGCCGTTCGGCAGATTGACGACGCCGCGCACCATCTGGTCCGCATGCTTCGGATCGACGCCGAGATTCATCGCGATTTCAACGGTTTCGTCGAATTTCGCGCTGGCCCGCTCCTTGATCAACGCGATTGCGTCGCGGATGGGGTACAGCTTCACCCGGTCGATGCCTTCGCGCGCCTTGCTGATGCGCTTTCCAATGTGAGCCATGTTCTTACCCCGTAATCTCAAGGCCCATAGACCGGGCGGAGCCTTCGATCATCGTCATTGCAGCGTCGACCGACGCGCAATTCAGATCGGGCATTTTCTTCTCGGCGATCTCGCGGATCTGCGCCTTGGAGATCTTGCCGGCGAAGCCGCGGCCCGCCGTCTTCGATCCCGACGCGATGCCGGACGCCTTCTTCAGAAAATACGAGACCGGCGGCAGCTTCATCTCGAAGGTGAAGGAGCGATCGCCATAGGCCGTGATGACGACCGGGATCGGCGTCCCCTTCTCCATCTGCGCGGTGCGCGCATTGAAGGCCTTGCAGAACTCCATGATGTTCAAGCCGCGCTGACCGAGCGCGGGACCGATCGGGGGCGACGGATTGGCCGCCCCGGCCGGCACCTGAAGCTTCACGAAACCCGTGATCTTCTTCGCCATGTTAAACTCCCATACAAGCCGGCCGAGGTCTTAAAACGACCTCGCGCGGCGGTTGCGGTCGTGGTCCGACTTAAAGGACTTCGGCGTGGCGCGCCGGGCCCTGTCTCCCACGTCTGTGTCGCGGCGAATGTTGCGCCGCGTCTCCGGGCGGCTAAGCCCGAATTCTTGAAACCTGTCAGACCTTCTCGACCTGAGCGTATTCCAGCTCGACCGGAGTGGCGCGTCCAAAGATCGACACCGCGACCTTGACCCGCGAGCGGCTCTCGTCGACTTCCTCGACAGTCCCGTTGAAGGAGGCGAAGGGACCGTCGGCGACCCGCACGGTCTCGCCGATCTCGAAGGAGATCGACGCTTTCGGCCGCTCGACGCCGTCGGCGACCTGCCCCTTGATGCGGTCCGCCTCAGCATCAGAGATCGGCATCGGCTTCTTGTCGGCGCCGAGAAAGCCGGTCACCTTCGGCGTATTCTTGATGAGATGGTAGATATCGTCCGAAAGGTCGCATTTTACAAGCACATAGCCCGGAAAGAACTTGCGCTCGGAATTGATCTTGCGGCCGCGGCGCACCTCGACGACCTGCTCGGTCGGCACGAGGATTTCCTCGAACTTGGCCGAGAGGCCGCGTTGCGCCGCCTGCTCCTTGATCGATTCCGCGACCTTCTTCTCGAAGTTCGAATAGGCGTGGACGATGTACCAGCGCATGCTCATTGGGAAAGCTTCCGAGCTCCGTTGTGTCGCGATCAACGTCCAAGACCCATCAGCAAGGTCACGGCGAATCGCAACGTCTGATCGACCGCCACGAAGAAAAGGCTTGCGAACAGGACCATAAGAATAACAAGGCCGGTCGTGATCATGGTCTCGCGCCGCGTCGGCCAAGTCACCTTGCCGGCCTCGGTGCGAACCTCCTGAATGAACTGGAAGGGATTTACCATTTTGACTTCGAGACCTCTGCGCGAAACATCCAAACAGCCCAGCGGTTTGGATTGAATCGCTTGCCAACCAAGGCGATAGGGAGACGGAGCCGACCGTTTAGACGAACCCGGGCCAGCGCGGCGCCGCCTGCCGCACAAAAAAATCAGGGCGCGGAGCCTCAAGGGCCACGCGCCGCGTCGGTGGACTATAGTCATCGCGGCGCAGAACGCAAATGCAATTTTACGGGCTATTTGCGATGCGCCGGCGTCGCGCGCGGCAGGCGTGAAAGTCCGGCGCTCAGGCGGCGCGGCGGCGAATGGCGTCGAGCGCCCGCCGGAGGGGCGCCGTCGCATCTTTCAGGCGCTCCATTCCGCGGTACAGCGACGAATAGGAATCCCTCGGCCCGGACATTTTGCGCAACATCAGCGCCTTGAGCCGGTCGGCCGGCTGCGAAAGGTCCGGCGGCGGCGGATGCACGCCCATCTGCCGAAGAATCCGGTTGGCCTGATGCGCGTGCGCCAGCTCATCGCTCGCCCGCGTATTCAGGAACATCGACGCGCTGACCGAAAGATTGCGATCGTTCTTGACCCAATGCGGCGCCAGCAAGGGGTGATGGACGGCAAGACCGGGCTCAAGCCGATAGCAGGCTTCGCGGTTTGAGATTTCTGCGCGATACCGCGCGGCGGCGCCGTCGCCGGCCGCGACCGCCTCGATGACGTCTTGCGGCAAGACGACCGGATCGTCCTGACTGTAGAGATAGACGTCCTTGCAGCCTTGGATCTGGAAAAGAACGTTTTGTTCAAGATCGTTATGGTACGGCGTGACGGCTTCGGGCGCAGATATGATGACCGTCAGTCCTGAGAACGTTATGTCCGGCGCCGCGACGCCGGCAATCGCCGCGATTTCGGATCTCTCGCGAGCTAGAAGCGCACGAAAGTCGGGGTCGATCTGATCGGCCAGGCAAAGCATGATCGACATCGAACCGCGCCCCGCCCTGAAATCGGCGAACAGGGCAGCCAGCGCATCCGTAAAATCCTCCCGTGCCAACTCCACCTGGATTTTGGAGCGCCACGAGGACATCCGCTCAGTGCCCGACAGATCCGGCCTGTCACGCCAAATCCTGAGACAGCAGTCGCAGGAAAGCCGGTCGAGCGTCGCCGCATGGATGTCTTGCGCAAGTTGATGGAGACGGTCCAACTGAAACAGTGGATGTCCAGCGAGCGTGTGACTGAGAAAAAAGGGCTTGCGGCCGAAGTTGGCCTCGTCCCCCGGCGTCCATCCGGAGATTACGGGCGGCGTGGCGATTGTATTCAGGACCGCGCCGTGAGGGATGTCGGATGACGAATGTAGATTCATGTCAGTAGCCAGACAATAAAGCTTAGCCTGTGACATCATATGAATAAAATTGATCCGTGTTCAATATCGACGCAAATCATCACGTAATTTTTACTCTGTAATATAATTTCTCAGTAGATTATCGTCATGACTTACATCGCTTTTCTAAGATTTCACTGCAGCTTTGCTTTCTATCCGTCTCTACGCGGCTTTGCGGGCGGCGATGCGAGCGTCATTTGTCCAACGCCAGGTACGACCCGAGGCGATGATTTCGCGGCGGGCTTCCCTTGTTTTTTGATCCCGGTTATGGATTGCCGCTTCGGACGTTTTGCGCCGCCCTTTTGAGTCTTTCATGAAAACCGTCCATTGCCTGAACGGGCCAAACCTCAATCTGCTCGGATCGAGGGAGCCGGAGATTTACGGCGCGCAGACGCTCGCGGCGATCGAGTCACGCCTTGCCGCGACCTGCGCCGAGCGCGGCGTCACGCTTCGCTTCCGCCAGAGCAATCATGAGGGCGACCTGATCTCCTGGGTGCAGGACGCGGGGCTCGCCGGCGAGCCGATCATCCTCAACGCCGGCGCCTTGACGCATACCTCGATCGGCCTTCATGACGCGATCAAGGGCGCGAAGGCCAAGGTCGTCGAGGTCCATCTCTCCAATGTCCACGCCCGCGAGGAGTTTCGCCGTCACTCCTATATCGCCCCCGTCGCCGAGGGCGTGATTTCGGGCTTCGGCGTCTTGTCCTACACGCTCGCCCTCGACGCCTTGATCGCTCTCACAACCGTCAGCGAAAGATGAAGAAAATGAAATATACAGGGCCGAAGCCCGCGGCGCCTGCGCAAGACGTCGGCGTTGACACCGAACTCGTCGAGGCGCTCGCCAAGATCGCGACGCGGCTTGGCCTTTCCGAAATCGAGATCGCCCATGGCGATATGAAGATCAGGATCGCCCGCCAGTTCGCTACTGCGCATGTTCCGGCCGCGGCGCCCGCTCCAGCGGCTGAGCCCGTCGCAGCAGAGATCGAGATCGCCGGCGTCGTCAAATCGCCGATGGTCGGGACCGCCTACCGGCGCGCCTCGCCGGAATCGGCGCCTTTCGTCGAGATCGGCTCCGTCGTGAAGGCGGGCGACAAGCTTCTTCTCGTCGAAGCGATGAAGACGTTCAACGAGATCGTCGCCCCGCGCGCCGGCTCGGTCACCCGCATCCTCGTTGAGGACGGCTCGCCCGTCGAATACGGCCAGCCGCTCTTCGTCATCGAATGAGCGCCGCGCGCCGGGTGGACTGAAATGTTCGAAAAAATCCTCATCGCCAATCGCGGCGAGATCGCGTTGCGGATTCTGCGCGCGGCCAAGGAGCTTGGCATTGCGACGGTCGCGGTCCATTCGACCGCCGATTCCGAAGCAATGCATGTCAAGCTCGCCGACGAATCCGTCTGCGTCGGGCCGCCGCCCGCTCGCGAATCCTATCTCAACATTCCGGCTCTCCTCGCCGCCTGCGAGATCACCGGGGCCGAGGCGCTGCATCCCGGCTATGGATTTTTGTCGGAAAACGCCCGCTTCGCGGAAATCCTCGCCGAGCATCACATCGTATTCGTCGGGCCAAAGCCGGAGCATATCCGCCTGATGGGCGACAAGATCGAGGCGAAGCGCACGGCGCTGCGGCTCGGCATCCCATGTGTGCCAGGCTCGGCCGGCGCCATCACGGATGAGGCCGAGGCGAAGGCGGCGGCAAGAGAACTCGGCTATCCTGTACTCGTCAAGGCGGCGGCGGGCGGCGGCGGCCGCGGCATGAAGGTTTCATTCAGCGAGGAGGACATCGCCTCGACGCTGGAGACGGCGCGCATGGAGGCGAAGTCCGCCTTTGGCGATGATTCCGTGTACCTTGAAAAATATCTCGAAAAACCCCGCCACATCGAAGTGCAGATTCTCGGCGACGGACGCGGCGGCGCGATCCATCTTGGCGAGCGCGACTGCTCGCTGCAGCGCCGGCACCAGAAAGTCTGGGAGGAAGGCCCGTCCCCCGCGCTCAATGAGTCGCAGCGCAAGGAAATCGGCGAGATCTGCGCGGCGGCCATGCGCGAACTGCAGTATGCCGGCGCCGGCACGATCGAATTCCTCTATGAGGACGGCAAATTCTATTTCATCGAGATGAACACCCGCATCCAGGTCGAGCATCCGGTGACCGAGATGATCACCGGCGTCGATCTCGTCAATGAGCAGATCAAGATCGCCGCCGGATCGGCGCTGACCTTGACGCAGGAAGACGTTTCCTTCAACGGACACGCCATCGAATGCCGCATCAACGCCGAACATCCGGCCACCTTCCGCCCCTCGCCGGGGATGATCAATTATTACCATCCGCCGGGCGGCCTCGGCGTCCGCGTCGATAGCGCCGTCTACGCCGGCTATACGATCCCGCCGACCTATGATTCACTTGTCGGCAAGCTGATCGTGCATGGCCGCAATCGCAATGAAGCGCTGATGCGCCTGCGCCGCTCGCTCGATGAGTTCATTATCGACGGCATCGACACGACCATCCCGCTGTTCCAGACGCTGGTGCGCAACGCCGACATCCAGAACGGGCTTTACGATATCCATTGGCTCGAAAAATTTCTGGCCGACGGCGGCATGGACGGCACGGAGTAAAGCTCGTCGGCTTTCAGATCTTCGACACGAGATCGGCGCCGTGGCGCTCCAGCCGGCCTTGAAGCTCCAGCTCGAACAGGATCGCCCGCACCTCCCGCGCCGGCGCTTCCGAGGCGCGAACGAGTTCGTCGACCGAAACCGGCGAGGGCCCTAAAAGCGCAATGACGCGGGCGAAGGCGGCTTCTCGGGAGGGCGCAGGCGCGTCTTCGCGCGGCGGCTCATCAGCCGGCGGCGGCAAAGCGGCGCGGCGCGAGGAAGCCGGCGCGGGCCGCGACGAGATTTGCTCCGCCGCGCCATTTGCCGCGCCGCCCTGCGCCGCGAAAATATCCGGCAGATCGAGCTCGTCCCAGAACGACTCGTAGGATTGCGGCTGCGCCTCGGCGAAGCTGAAATCGGCAGGAGGCGAAAGATCCTGCCGGGCCAGCGCGTCGAGCACGTCCTCGGGCCCGGTGCAGAGGGTCGCGCCGTCGCGCAACAACTGGTTCGGCCCTTCCGCGCGCGGATCGAGCGGCGATCCCGGCACGGCGAACACCTCCCGCCCCTGCTCCGCGGCAAAGCCCGCAGTGATCAGCGAGCCCGAGCGGCGCGCGGCCTCGACCACGACGACGCCGCGCGAAAGCCCCGAGACGATGCGGTTGCGGCGGGGAAAATCGCGCCCGCGCGCCTCCCATCCGAACGGCATTTCGCTCACCGCAGCGCCAGTCTCGATGAGGCGCTCCACCAGTTCGGCATGCGCCGCCGGATAAATATTGCCGAGTCCGCCGGCAAGGACGGCGATCGTTCCCGTCGCCAGCGCGGCCTGGTGCGCCCGCGCGTCGACCCCGCGCGCGAGCCCGGAGACGATGACATACCCCGCTCGCGCGATTCCCCGCGACAGCTGTTCGGTGAAGGCGAGGCCGGCGGCGGAGGCGTTGCGCGCGCCGACGATTGCAATTTTCGAACGTTTCAGGCAGGCGCGATCGCCGCGCATTGTAAGCAGCGGCGGGGCCGAGTGGATCTGCCGCAGCAGCGCCGGATAGTCGGGCTCGGGCAGACAGATCAGCGTCGCCCCGGCGCGCTCGATCGCCTCCAGCTCGGCCTCAATCTCATGAACGGGCGCCAGGGCGATCGGCCGCCCCGCCTTGCCGCTGGCGACGACGCCCGGCAGGGCCTCAAGCGCCGCCTGCGCCGACCCGTATCGGGCCAGCAACGCCACGAAAGTGCGGGGGCCAATCGTTTCGCTGCGATAAAGCCGCAGAAAGGCGAAGCGCTCCTGCGGGGTCAAAGCAGCCGCCGACGTCATGTCTTGCCGATCTTCGTTTCGGTCCCGGCCTTCAGCCGCGCGATATTCTCCCTGTGCTTCCAAAAGATCAGCGCGCTCATGCCGGCGAAGAGCATGGCTGCGCCGGTCTGGTGGAGCCCGACGAGAACGGCAGGCGTCAGCGCCGCGGCCACGAGGGCGGAGAGCGAAGAATAGCGCGAAACGAAAGCTGTGCTCAGCCAGGCCGCGATGAAGGCGAGGCCGGCCGGCCAGGCGACGGCGAGCAGACAGCCAAGATAGGTCGCAACGCCCTTGCCGCCTTTAAAGCCGAGCCAGACCGGATAGATATGGCCAAGAAAGGCGCCGAGCGCCGCGGCGAGCACAGGGGCCGGCGGCCACGCCGCAAGCGGCGGCAGGCGCCGCGTCGCGATAAAGGACACGATCAGCACTGCGGCCGCCCCCTTGGCGAGATCAAGGAGAAGGGTCGCGGCCGCGAGATCCTTTCGCCCGGTCCGCAGAACATTGGTCGCGCCGATATTGCCGGAGCCGACCGCGCGCAGATTGCCGACGCCGCTGAGGCTCGTCAGGATCAGGCCAAACGGAATCGAGCCGCAGAGATAGCCGAACAAGAGAGCGAGAACGGAGAGGATCACAGGCGCATCCGCAGCAGGGCCAGCCAGCCTAGCTTGCGCGCCATGGAGTGGCAACCGGCGCGCCGCCTTCGATGCGGCGGCGCGCTGCAACAGGACGTCTCAGTGAACCAATTCGCCATGCAGCGAGATGTCGAGTCCTTCAAGTTCGACATCGGGGGTCACGCGAAGTCCGATCGTCTTGTCAATCAAGAACAAAAGGATCAGCGAGACGATTGCGTCATAGGCGATCACGATGACGACGCCGACGAGTTGGTTCACGACCTGATGAGGATTGCCTTCGAGGAGGCCCGGCGTGCCGCCATATTCCTGGATCGCAAAAACGCCCGTCAAAATCGCCCCTGTCGCGCCGCCGACGCCATGGACGCCAAAACAATCGAGCGCGTCGTCATAGCCAAGCGCCGTCTTCAGCCAAGTCACGCTGGCATAGCACAGGACGCCGGCGATGGCGCCGATCGCCATCGATCCGGCCGGCCCAACGAAGCCCGACGCCGGGGTGATGGCGACAAGTCCGGCGACCGCGCCGGAACAGATGCCGACGACGGTCGGCTTGCCGCGATGGCCCCATTCCACGAACATCCAGGCGAGCGCGGCGACGGCGGTGGCGATTTGCGTCACGGTCATCGCCATGCCGGCCTGAATCCCCGCGGTGACGGCCGAACCGGCGTTGAAGCCGAACCAGCCGACCCACAGCAGGGAGGCGCCGATAAAGGTCAAAACGACATTATGCGCGGGGCCTGTGTCGCGCCGCCGGCCGAGCATCAAGGCGCACATCAGCCCGGCGACGCCGGAGTTCACGTGAACGACCGTGCCGCCGGCGAAGTCGAGAACCTTGGCGATCGCCGCGTCATTCGTGCTGTTCAAAATTCCATCGGGTCCCCAGACCCAATGCGCGATCGGCGCATAGACCAAAATCGCCCACAGGCCGATGAACCACAGCATCGCCGAAAACTTCATGCGCTCGGCGAAGGCGCCGGCGATCAGCGCCGGGGTGATGATCGCAAAGGTCATCTGGAAGCAGATGTAGACGGTTTCGGGGATCGTCGGCGCGAGCGGGTTGGGATTGCCGACCCCCTTGGCCACGTCGCTCAAAATGCCCTGCAGGAAGGCGCGGTCGAAGCCCCCGATGTAGGGCGATCCCGCCCGAAACGACATGCTGTAGGTGACCGCCGCGAAGAGGAATGTGATAAGGCAGGTGATGGCGAAGCTCGTCATGACCGTGTCGGCGACGTTCTTCTTGCGCACCATCCCGCCATAAAACAGGCCGAGGCCCGGAACGGTCATCATCAGAACCAGCGCGACGGAGGTCAGCATCCAGGCGGTGTCGCCGGAATTCGGCGTGCACGCCAACAGGGTCTTGGCGTCGCAGGCGGGCGGCGCGGCGGCCGCCGCCGCATCCTGCGCCAACGCAGGATTGATCAGCAACGGCGCCGCGAGCGCGGCGACGAACAGAGCGCAGGCGGGCCGGCGGAGCCGTCCCCATGTCGACATGAAGCGCGTCATGATCCGCTCCTTTCCACGGACGCCCCGCTCAGGGACGAACAGCTTAAAGCGCAGCCTCGCCAACCTCGCCGGTTCGGATCCGCACGGCTCGGGCGACGTCGATGACAAAGATCTTGCCGTCGCCGATCTGTCCGGTGAATGCAGACTTCAAGATCGCCTCGACGATTGCGTCGACGCGGTCGGGCAGGGTCACGACTTCGATTTTCACCTTCGGCACGAAGCTCGCGACATATTCGGCGCCGCGATAAATTTCGGTATGGCCCTTCTGATGCCCGAATCCCCGGACCTCGGTCACGGTGATGCCGTCGACGCCGGCCTCGGTAAGCGCGTCTCGCACGTCGTCGAGCTTGTAGGGCTGGATAATGGCGACCACGACATTCATGGGATGACCTCCCAAAAGCCGACAGGCGACCGGACTGCGCCGTCAAGGACGCATGAAAATTTCGTAACAAAATTCGTGCCAAATTGGCGCGCAATTAATCATAGCCGCCGTACGGACGGCCGCCGCCATCCAAACTATAGCCGCTTGATAAGTCTTCACTTTTTGGTGACCGCTTGCGGTCGCGCGCAGCTAGGCCATTGCAGCAGTGATAAGGCGCCCAAATTTTGATCTATCGGCTAATTTAAGCGGCAACAGACGCCATGCCAATCTTCCCGCCGCCACGCTTTGCCTGCCGCGGTTTTGCTTGAGGCAGTGTGAGCGTATAGCGGCAACAAACCCTCGCCGAGCCCGCCTCACGTCGACGCGAGATATTCCACTCCGGCGCCTGATACGAGGGAAGCGGCGCGAACGCTCCATGCGATCCGGGCAGGCAATTCCAATTTGTGCGGAAGATGCAGCAAAGCTAAAAAAATCGATTTAGAGATAAATTTGGTCAAGGCCGCGCATATTCTGCTTTCTAATTCTTATTAAAAGCGTACGCTAAGCTTTGGTGTTTTTCGATTTTAATCGATCCAAACCACGACGCTATTGATTATTCATTATTCGAACGCGACGCCGAAACCCAGCATCCGCCTTTTGTCATCTTGCTCCAGGCTGCTGAAAATCGATGCCGCCGTACGGAGGTTGTTTCCTTGCTAGTCTTCCCTTGAAACAAAGCTCTCCCAGGCCCGACCTTCGAATTCTGTCAGCCAGCGCTGAACTCGAAAAGCTTGGGCTGTGGCTCGTCACTGCGGTGGCGGGATGCATTCTCCTCCTGTGGTTTGTTCCATCCGCCGCCGCGCTGGCGCCGTCCGGATGGTCGAAAATGACCGCGAATGCTGCGGCGGGGATGCTAGCCGCCGCGGGAAGCCTTGCTCTGTCGGGGCCGCGGAGATCCTCCCTTATGCTCCGCCTCAGCGCTATTGCCGCCTGGGCGGTGCTCGCGCTCGGCTGTCTCACCCTGCTGGAATACGCCTACGGTCCGATCGGAATAGATCACTGGCTCCCGAGGAGCTCGGTCGGGAGCAACGACGGGCGCCCGTCGCCCCAGACGGCGCTCGGCTTTGCGCTCGTCGGCCTGTGCCTGGCGCTCGGTTCGCATCCCGGCCGCAAGCTGGGAACATTATCCGACCTTGGCGCGATTTCCTTGATTGCTCTCGTCCTCGTGCTGGTCAGCGGTTATGTTTACCAGATGGTCGAACTGGTCGGCCTCTCCAAGGCGAACCTGAGTTCGCCGCAAACAGTCTTCTGTTTCTTCCTGTTGTCGTGTGTCATCGCGGCCCGACGCGCGAGCGCCGGCGGATGGCTCTCGTTTTGGTTCGACGGCGGGATCGGAAGCCGCGTCGCACGCCTTGTCTTTCCCTTGGTCGTCTTGACGCCTTTTGTCGCGTTTGCCGCGGTCGGATATCTGGACAGCGCCGACATCTTTCCGGCGGCGTACACGCGCGCCGTCGAAACCCCTATTATCGTGCTGGCGGCGCTCGCCATGATTGCGTGGATGGGCCGGCTGACCAACAAACTCGAACGCGAACTGCGTTATCAGTCGTTGAAAGACCAGTTGACCAATGTCCTGAACCGTCGAGGTTTTTTTACCGTCGCCGACTACGCGATGAAGAACGCAATTCGACTAAAAACCGGACTGACGCTGTTCTATTTTGATCTCGATGGCCTGAAGAAGGTCAATGACAGCTTAGGTCACAAGGCTGGGTCCGAATTGATCACGCGCTTTGCCGATGTCCTCGTCGCCACTTTCAGGAAGACGGATGTGATCGGCCGCATCGGCGGAGACGAGTTCGTCGTGCTGGCGTCCGATAGTTCCGGGACCGCCGAGGCGATGCTTGCGCGCATGGCGGCAATCGTCGCCGCGCGCGCAATGTCTGACCCCCTCCTGGAGATTTCCTACAGCAGCGGATACGCCGAAACCTCGTCCCCCGCCACGGTGGCGATCGATGATCTGATCCATCAGGCCGACAAGATGATGTATGAACGAAAGCAGTTGAAAAAGGCCGCAGGCTCGACAACCGGCGCCCTCGCCAAGACGAATCGCCTGCTCCCGTCGCCTAGCGCCACCGGTTGACGGTCATCTGAACGCGCCGCGGCTGCGCCGGTCGCCCTCGCGCGCCGGCCCGCGTTTAGCCCGGCCGCCTAATCGCCCGAGGAGATCGGCGCGCCGCCCGGTCCGGGCGCGCCAAAGGTCAAAAGATCGCCGATCTGCTTTAGGCGAGCAGCTGCCCGCAGATTTCCGGCGCCGGCGCGCTTGAGGGCTCGGATTGATCGCCACAGCGGCGCGAGGCGTAATTCTGCAGGCTCATCGACAGCTGCAGCGAATAATCCGAAGACTGCAGCTGGGAATCGCTGAACACGACGCCGGAGGGCACATTGCCATAATACATCATGCGGAAGCTCTGATCGGTCGCCGGCCGCTTGCCGGCGTCAAGCTTCAAAACCGCCCCATTGGCCGAAAACTCTGGCAGGATTGGCACGGTCGGAAACCCCGCGGTTTGATGGCATCCCATGCAGGACGCCTTGGCGTTGTCGACCGGGCCGGCGAGACGTCCGCCAAAGCCGAGATGGTTGAAGTTCAGCGGCGCGCGGGTGAGATTTTCGGCCGCCTCCTCGTTGATCCATTGCTCCGTCAGCTTGCTGCGATCGCACGGCCCATCCGGCCCGGCGCAGGTCTGCGCAAAAGTGACCTTGGGATTATTTCCCCACTGGAGGCCGAACGGAACCATGCGCTCCCACGGCGTCGCGCCTTTTGCGTTTCCGTCATAGCCGAAAGTGCCGAGAAGCCACCCTGTCAGGCTTCGTTCGTCGCGCACCGAAACATCGATCTGGATCAGGCGGATCGGCCCAAGCGCGCGCTCGAATCGGGAGGCCGGCCCCTTGTTGCGCCAGCTCGGATCGTCATTGACGAAGACATGGGCCTGCCATTCCAGCGCGTTCTTGGCGATCGGCAGTTGATCTTCGGTGACCGTCGAGAACAGCAGCTTGATGATGAAGGCGCCGTCCGGAAAATCGTTGAGGCCCGCCGGATCTGGGTTTAGCGCTCCGGGCTTCGGATTATCAGGATCGCAATAGACTTGCCCGACGCCAAAGGCGGCGCGGTCGTTTAGATAGGCGCCCGACCAGGTGTCGACGAAATCATGCTGAAGCGTGCTCAGCGTATTGCCGGACGAATCGAATTCATGGGTGAAGCCATGGACAAATTCGCGGCCGTCGGTGCCCGGCCAATCCGAGGCGACCTCGGTATTCCAGTCCATCCACGGCATGCCGTACCACTTGCGGATTTTATTGTCCTCGACGTAGAAATCGACGTCGACATTGCCTTCCAGCCCATAGGCGAGGAGCGCCCGCAGATAGGCTTCGGGGTCGACCGGGCCGCCGTCCTTGAACGGGATTTTCGCCCACGGAAAATCTTCGCGCGGCGGAATCTGATTTGGATAGTCCTGGCTGAGCCTGAACACGCGGCCTTTGTAGCTCGCCGCCGGATCGCCGCCCGTCCCCTGTAAATGATAGTCTTTGAACTTGCCGCGCACGCAATCCTTTTGCGCGAGCTGGTTGCGCGCCGAGTCTTCCGTTGCGCCGGCCGCTCCAGCGACAACAGCGCCGGCAAGGAGAAGACCTAAAATGGCGCATGCGCGCGCGCCGACCCGGCGTGTCAAAACTCGATTCGGCATGCTGATTTCCCCCGGCGCCTTTCGATCATCGGCGCGAGGCGGCAAGGTACAGCAATAGGCCTTCGCTTGCGCGGAACGCGCCCCATTGATGAAGAATAAATATTATTATCACATTTCATTGATATACAGCGGCGGCGTTGCGTGGACCGCAAACGCGCCCCATCATGATGCGGCGGAACGCCGCATTTTCCCTCGCTTTCGGAGGAGCAAGCCTTGCCTTCAGTCTTTGTCGTTGCGACCCAGGATCTTCCAAGAGCGCAAGTCGGCGGCGTCGACGACCCCAAAGTCCGCTGGGCAGGCGCATTCGCCGCCTATGGCGGCCACGGAACGACGCAATCCTCCACCATCGTTTATGAAATCGAGGCGGGCGACCGGCTCGGCTGGCACACCGACGCCACCGAGGAGACGCAATATATTCTCGCCGGCTCCGGAGAGCTGCAGATGGAGGACGGGAGCGTGCATCAGGTGGGGCCGGGGAGCGTTTTCGTGCTGCCGACCCCTGTGCGGCACGATCTTGTCAACACGGGCGCCGAGACTTTGCGCGCGGTCGCGTTCTTCGCGGCGCCGATGTTCACCCAGACTTTCGACAACGCAATGTTGCCGCCTAACATCCACGTGCTCGGCACTCCGAACCGCGAAGGGTAACCCCTACCCCACGAACAGGATCCGGTCGTCTGCTCGCGGCCGGATCAGCTCTGGCCGGTGGGCAAATCGCCCACACTGGGCGACGCCCATTCCTTGTGGCGGCTGGCCATCGTTCCGCGCGCCGGAGCCATCGGCATGAAATTGGCGAAGCCGATCGGTTTCGTCATATCGAGGTAGATCGCCTCCATGCCGCCGCGCATATGATAGGTCTCATGCCAGAATTCGGTCCCGCCGGAGTCCGCCATGATTTGGCTCCACCAGAGGCGATGCGGCTCGGATTTCGCCCAGGCCTCGAGCGCGTCGATGTCGCGCCAGTACCACCGCATGCCGACATGCAACGGATAAAGTCCATAAATGATGGCGTTGTCCGCATGGAGCAGCCCATCCGGCCGGGCCCCGCTGGCGGCCTCTATCTTTCGTCCAAAGCCGGCAAGCCTCCTGAAGGCGCGCAGCGTGCGCGCCCGCATTCCAAGCATCATGACGACAAGATTGGGACAGCCGGAAAAATCGGGAGCTTCGCGCTTCAGCATTGGTCGCCTCCGCTTCTAATCTGAAGGAGTCCTCACTCCTCCTCGAACACAATCCGCCCCTCGACCAGCGTCAGCTTCACGCGGCCTTCCATGGTCGCCTCGTCGAAGGGCGTGTTCTTGGAGCGCGAGCGCAGTTTTGAGGGATCGACCACATAGGCGGCCTCCGCATCGAAGCGGATGACGTCGGCCGGGGCGCCAACCCGCAGCCGGCCCTGCGGCAGGCCCAAAATTTCGGCGGGACGCAGCGTCATGGCGCCGATCAGCCGTTGCAGCGAGACTTCGCCGGAGGCGACAAGCCGCAACCCCGCCGCCAGCATGGTCTCGAGCCCGATCGCGCCATTCTCGGCTTCGGCGAAAGGCAGGCGCTTGGTCTCGACGTCCTGCGGATTGTGGTCGGACACGATGACGTCGATCAGGCCGGACGACAGCGCCTCCACGAGCGCGCGCCGCTCGTCCTCGCGCCGCAGCGGCGGCGCAAGCTTTAGAAAGGTGCGGTAATCGCCGATATCGCTTTCGTTCAGCGTCAGATGATTGATCGAGGTTCCAGCGGTGACCGGCAGTCCGGCCGCCTTGGCGCGTTCGATAATGTCGAGCGACAGCGTCGTCGTCACCAGCGCGGCGTGATAGCGCGCGCCGGTGAGGTTGACGAGGCGGATGTCGCGGTCGAGCGCGATCGCCTCCGCCTCGCGCGGGATGCCAGAGAGGCCGAGCCTTGTGGCGAATTCGCCCTCATTCATGACGCCCTCGGCGGCGAGGTCGCGATCCTCGGCATAATGAATGATAAGCGCGTCGAAATCGCGCGCATAGGAGAGCACGCGGCGCAGCACGCGGGAGTTTGCGATGGAATGGGCGCCGTCCGAAAAAGCGAGCGCGCCCGCCTGCTGCAACAGCCCGATCTCGGCGATCTCCTCGCCGCGCAGCCCTTGCGTCATCGCCGCGCAGGGAATGAGCCGCACGCGGCCGGTGTCGCGGGCGCGGCGCAGCAGAAAATCGACGACGGCGGGCTCATCGACCGGCGGATTGGTGTCGGGCCGCGCCAGAATCGTTGTGACGCCGCCCGCTGCCGCCGCGGCCGTCGCGGTGGCGATCGTTTCACGATGCTCGCCGCCCGGCTCGCCGACAAAGGCGCGCATGTCGATGAGGCCCGGCGCGATGAAATCGCCGCCGCAGTCGATCACGCGCGAATGAACGGGCAGGTTTTTCGGCGCGACTTCGGGGCCGAGATCGAGAATTTTCCCGTCGAGGATGAGAATTCCGCCGCGCACGCAATCATAGGTCTGCCCATCGACAAGACGGCCGTTGACCAGCGCCAGCGGCTGATGCGCGACCGACGGAGAGACGGGAATATTCATCTTCACTTGGGCGTCTTTCGCAAGGTCCTGGGCGCCTTTCGCGAGATCGCGGGTTGCACGGGTCACTCGTTAGGCAGATGGGCGGCGAGCGCGCCGAGCACCGCGATGCGCACGGCGACGCCCATCTCGACCTGCTCGCGAATGCGGCTCTGGCCGCCGTCGGCGACGGCCGAATCGATTTCGACGCCGCGATTCATCGGGCCGGGATGCAGCACCAAGGCGTCCGGCCGCGCATAGCCGAGCTTTTCCTCGTCGAGGCCGAAGAAACGGAAGAACTCTTTCGGCGAGGGAATGAAGCCGCCCTGCATGCGCTCGCGCTGTAGGCGCAGCATCATGACGATGTCGGCGTCCTGCAGCCCCTGCTTCATGTCGGTGAACACTTCGACGCCCATGCGCGCGATCCCGGCCGGCAGCAGCGTCGAGGGGCCGATCACGCGCACGCGGGCGCCGAGCGCCGTCAGCAGCAGGATGTTCGAGCGGGCGACGCGCGAATGCAGAATGTCGCCGCAGATCGCGACAATGAGACCGGCGATGCGGCCGCGGTTGCGCCGGATCGTCAGCGCGTCGAGCAGCGCCTGCGTCGGATGCTCATGCGCCCCGTCGCCGGCGTTGACCACGGAGCAATCGACCTTGCGCGCCAGAAGATGCACCGCGCCGGCCTGCGCGTGGCGCACAACGATAATGTCGGGCCGCATGGCGTTGAGGGTCATCGCCGTGTCGAGCAGGGTCTCGCCCTTTTTGACGCTGGACGAGGCGACCGACATATTCATGACGTCGGCCCCGAGCCGCTTGCCGGCGAGCTCAAAAGAGGACTGCGTCCGGGTCGAAGCTTCGAAAAACAGATTGATGAGAGTGCGGCCGCGCAGCGTCGAGAGCTTCTTCTCGACCTGGCGCGACACTTCGATCGCGTGCTCCGAAAGATCGAGCAGCACATCGATATCCTGCGGCGAAAGCCCCTCGATGCCGAGCAGATGCCGGTGCGGGAAGGTCAACTCTCGATCATGGTACGACATGAGCCGATCTCTTACAGGATGATAGGCCTGCCGTCATAGCCTTGGCGCGAAAGGCGGCCTTGCCTGCGCACAGATTTTCCGGGCCGCCCCGGCGGATAAAGGGCTGCGCCAGGCCCGCCGCTGCTCCCGTCCCGAGGGGCCCGATTTGACTAAGGGAGCGCCCTCCCCCATGTTCTGCCTCAAAATTTGCGCGGCGCCGCAATAGAAGGGGAGCGCCGACTCCCGGCAAGGGCCCGCCGCTTAAGGCCGTTTTAAACCCGCCAGCGGCTCCCGCCTCCAGCGGAGATCAAGGATTGTCATCAATGTATGTCGTCATCGTCGAATCGCCGGCGAAGGCTAAGAGCATTAATAAATACCTCGGCAAGGGCTATGAGGTTTACCCGTCCTATGGCCATGTCCGCGATTTGCCGGCCAAGGACGGATCGGTCGATCCCGACGCCGATTTCGCCATGCTGTGGGACGTCGACGTCAAATCCGCCAAGCGGCTGAACGAGATCGCAAGGGCCGTCAAGGACGCCGACAAGATCATTCTGGCGACCGACCCCGATCGCGAAGGCGAGGCGATCTCCTGGCATGTCCTCGAGGTTTTAAAGGCGAAGAAAGTCCTCAAGGACAAGCCGGTCGAGCGCGTCGTCTTCAACGCCATCACCAAATCCGCCGTGCTGGAGGCGATGCAGCATCCGCGTCAGATCGACGTGGCGCTGGTCGACGCCTATCTGGCGCGCCGCGCCCTGGATTATCTGGTCGGCTTCAATCTCTCACCGGTGCTGTGGCGCAAGCTTCCCGGCGCCCGCTCGGCGGGGCGGGTGCAGTCCGTCGCGCTGCGGCTTGTTTGCGACCGTGAGCTTGAGATCGAGGCTTTCGTCGCACGAGAGTATTGGTCGATCGTCGCCCATCTCAGGACGCAGGCGGACGCCCCGTTCACGGCGCGGCTCGTTGGCGCCGACGGCAAGAAGATTACGCGCCTCGACGTCGGGACCGGGGCTGAGGCCGCCGCCTTCAAGACCGATCTCGAAAACGCGACGTTCCGCGTCGCCGAGATCGAGGCCAAGCCCGCCAAGCGCCACCCGTCCGCGCCTTTCACGACCTCGACGCTGCAGCAGGAGGCCTCGCGAAAGCTCGGCTTCGCGCCGGCCCGCACCATGCAACTCGCGCAGCGGCTCTATGAGGGCGCCGACATCGACGGCGAGACGGTCGGACTCATTACTTATATGCGAACGGACGGCGTCGATCTCGCCCCCGAGGCGATCACCAGCGCAAGGTCGGTGATCGCCCGCCAGTTCGGCGACGCCTATGTGCCGAAGGCGCCGCGCAAATATACGGTGAAGGCCAAGAATGCGCAGGAAGCGCATGAGGCGATCCGTCCGACCGACCTCGCCCGCCTGCCGCGCGCCGTCGCCCGCGCGCTGGAGCCGGATCAGGCCAAGCTCTATGAGCTGATCTGGACCCGCACCATCGCCAGCCAGATGGAATCGGCCGAGCTTGAGCGCACCACCGTGGACATTGAGGCGCTGGCCGGAGCGCGCAAGCTTGATCTGCGCGCAACCGGTCAGGTCGTGCGCTTCGACGGCTTTCTCAAACTTTATCAGGAAGGGCGCGACGACGAAGACGATGACGAAAGCGCCCGCCTGCCGGATATGGCCAAGGACGAGCGCCTGAAGCGCGAACGCATCGAGGCGGACCAGCATTTTACCGAGCCGCCGCCGCGCTTCACCGAGGCGACGCTGGTCAAACGCATGGAAGAGCTCGGCATCGGCCGCCCCTCGACCTACGCCTCGACGCTCGCCGTGCTGCGCGAACGCGATTACGTGCGGATCGAGAAGAAGCGCCTGCATCCGGAGGACAAGGGACGTCTCGTCACGGCCTTCCTCGAGGCGTTCTTCGCCCGTTATGTCGGCTATGACTTTACCGCCGACCTTGAGGAAAAGCTCGACCGGGTCTCGAACCATGAGATCGACTGGAAGCAGGTGCTGCGCGATTTCTGGCTGGATTTTTCGGGCGCCCTCGCCGGCACCAAGGATCTGCGCACGACGGAGGTGCTCGACCGCCTGAACGAGATTTTGGGGCCGCATATTTTTCCGCCGAAGGAAGACGGCTCCGATCCGCGCGGCTGCCCGTCCTGCGGCGAAGGCAAGCTGTCGCTAAAGCTCGGCAAATTCGGCGCCTTCATCGGCTGCTCCAACTATCCCGAATGCAAATTCACGCGGACCCTCGCTGCGCCCGACGGCGCCGAGGCGAATGGAGGCGAGCGTCCGGGCGTCAAATCGCTTGGCGTCGATCCCGACAGCGGCGAAGAGATCACCCTGCGCGACGGCCGCTTCGGCGTCTATGTGCAGCAGGGCGAAGGCGAGAAGCCGAAACGCTCCTCCTTGCCGCCGACGATCGCGCCCGCCGATCTGACGCTCGAACAGGCGATCGCACTCTTGTCGCTGCCGCGCGAAGTCGCCCGCCACCCCGAATCGAAAGAGCCGATCGTCGCCGGCATCGGCCGTTACGGGCCCTATGTCCAGCACGGCAAGACCTACGCCAATGTCGCCAAGGACGAGGACATCATCTCGATCGGCGCCAATCGCGCGATCGACCTCATCGTCGCCAAGGAAAGCGGCCTCACCGGACGCCGGTTTGGCGCCTCCGAGAGCGCTCCGGCCCGCGTTTTGGGCGAACATCCCGCCGGCGGCGCGGTCAGCGTCAAGGCCGGGCGCTATGGGCCTTATGTTACGCATGGCAAGATCAACGCGACCTTGCCGAAGGAGGCCGACCCCACCACATTGACGCTTGAGGGCGCCGTGGCGCTGCTCGCCGCCAAAGCGTCGGGCGGCGGGGCGCCGATGCAGGGCCGTCTTCTCGGCGATCATCCGTCCGGCGGCCCCATCACCGTGCGCGCCGGCCGTTTCGGCGCCTATGTCAATCACGGCAAGACCAACGCCACTTTGAAGCGCGACGCCTCCGCCGAAACCATCACCCTCGAAGAAGCGATCCGGCTGATCGAGGACAAGGAAGCGGCGGGCGGCGGGCCAAGAAAAGCGGCCGCGCCGAAGAAGGCGGCCAAATCTTCGGCCGCCGCCAAGAAGGCGGCGCCGAATGCAAAAAACAAAACCGCGCCGGCCAATGACGAAGATCCGCCATTCGAGCCGTCGCCCAACCGAAAACCCGCCGCCAAGGCGGCCGCGGCGGCGCACAAAAAACCCGCCGCCAAGGCCGCGGCGGCAAAACTGAAACAGGCAAAACAAGCGTGAACAAAATAGCCGGGACAAGAAAGTCCGGCCAAAGCAGCGCCCCTCGGGCGCAGCATCAAGACGGCGCCGCCGAGGCGCAACAGGAGTCGGGCGGGGCGACGCCCACCCGCGAAGAGATCATCGCCTTCATCGCCAGAGAGCGCGAGGCGCAATCCGGCGAAGGCGCGACGGGACGGCGCCCGGCCAAGATCAGCAAGCGCGAAATCGCCCGCGCCTTCGATATCAAGGGCGCCGACCGCATCGCCCTCAAGCAGATGCTGAAGGAGCTGGAGCAGGACGGCGCCATCGAGCGCCGCCGCAAGGGACTGCATCGCGCCGGACTCCTGCCGGTAACCGTGCTCGCCGATTTCTACACCCGCGATCGCGACGGCGATTTTCTGGCGGCCCCGGTCAACTGGGACGAGGCCTCCGGCCGCGCCCCGAAGATTATCGTGCCCGTGTTGCATCGCAAACGGCCCGGCGTTCCGCAGCCGGGCATCGGCGATCGCGCGCTGCTGCGCGTCGAGCCGATCCCGGACGCCAAGCCGAACGAGCCCTCTTACACTGGCCGCGTCGTCAAGCTGCTAGAACGGGCGAAAACGCAGATCCTTGGCATTTTCCGGCAAAATCCCGGCGGCGGCGGACGCGTCGCGCCGATCGACAAGAGAAACGCCAGCCGCGGCGAACTCGACGTCCTGCCGGGACAGGAGGGCGAGGCGCGCGACGGCGATCTCGTCGCGGTCGAGATGCTGCGCACCGGCCGGCTTGGACTGACCTCGGCGCGGGTGCGCGAGCGCATCGGCGCGTTCGAAAGCGAAAGGGCGGTCAGCCTCATCGCCATCCATTCGCATAAAATCCCGAATGTCTTCAGCCCCTCTGCGCTCACGGAGGCCGAACAAGCCGGCGCCGCGGATATGAGCGGGCGCGCGGACTGGCGCAAAATCCCCTTCGTCACCATCGATCCGGCCGACGCCAAAGACCATGACGACGCGGTCGAGGCCGAGCCCGATCCCGACCCCGGCAACCCCGGCGGCTTCGTCCTGCGCGTCGCCATCGCCGACGTCGCCGCCTATGTGCGGCTCGGTTCGGCGCTTGACCGCGAAGCGCTCACGCGCGGCAATTCGGTCTATTTTCCCGATCGCGTCGTGCCGATGCTGCCAGAGCGGATCTCCAACGATCTCTGCTCGCTGCGCCCGCGCGAGGACCGCCCGGCTCTCGCTGCGCGCATCGTCATCGCCGCCGACGGGCATAAACTCAGCCATGATTTCCATCGCGTGATGATCAGGTCCGAGGCGAAGCTTTCCTACCCGCAGGCGCAGGCCGCCATCGACGGCGCGCCGGACGAGACGACCGGCCTGCTGGTCGAGCCCGTTCTTGCGCCGCTCTATGACGCCTATGCGGCGCTGAAGCGCGCGCGGGACCAGCGCTCGCCGCTCGAGCTTAATCTGCCGGAGCGCAAGATCCTGCTGAACACGGAGGGCACAGTCGACCGGGTGGTGATCCCCGAACGGCTCGACGCGCATCGGCTGATCGAAGAGTTCATGATCCTCGCCAATGTCTGCGCAGCGGAGACGCTCGAGGCCAAGCGTCAGCCGCTGATCTATCGCGCCCATGACGAGCCCTCGCTCGAAAAGCTGAATAATCTTGCGGAATTTTTGAGCACGATCGGCATCAAGCTGGCGAAGGGCCAGGTGCTGCGGCCGGAGCAATTCAACGGCATCCTGGCGCAGGTCCGAGACACCGAGAATGAGCATCTCGTCAATGAAATCGTGCTGCGCACGCAGGCGCAGGCCGAATATGTCGTCGAGAATTACGGACATTTCGGCCTCAATTTGCACCGCTACGCGCATTTCACCTCGCCGATCCGGCGCTATGCCGATCTGATCGTTCACCGCGCCCTGATTGCGGCGCTGGACCTTGGAACGGACGGGCTTACGCCGGCCTCCCGCGCCGAACTGCCGGAGATTGCGGCGCAGATCTCGGCCGCAGAGCGGCGCGCCATGGCCGCCGAACGCGAGACGGTCGAGCGCCTGATCGCCGCCCATCTCGCCGACAAGATCGGCGCGAGTTTCGAGGGCCGCATTTCAGGCGCGACCCGCGCCGGGCTGTTCATCCGGCTGGCCGACACGGGCGCCGACGGATTTATTCCGGCGAGCATGCTGGGCGATGATTATTTTCGTCACGACGAACGGCTGCATGCGCTGGTCGGGTCGCGCACCGGCAAGATGCATCGGCTCGGCGACATCGTCACGGTGAAGCTGGTCGAGGCGGCGCCCCTCGCCGGCGCTCTGCGGTTCGAGATGGTGACCGGAGGCGCGCCAGGCGCCCGCGCGCCAAAGGCGGCCGCCAAGCGCGCAGCGAAAAAATACGGCCGACGCTAACCTTTGGTCGCGGCGCAAATTCAGGAGCCGGTCATGGCCGACAATGGGCTGGTCACAATTCCAAGCGCTTTTCCGGTCGAGGAAACCGCGCGCCGCCTCGAAGCCGCGCTAAAGACTCATGATGTGACGCTCTTCGCCCGGATCGATCACGCCGCCGGAGCCGCGAGCGCCGGCCTGCCGCTGCGGCCAACGCTGTTGCTGATTTTCGGCAATGCGCGCGCCGGAACGCCCTTGATGCAGGCGGATCAACGGATCGGAATCGACCTCCCCCTGAAGGCGCTGATCTGGCAGGACGCCGACAACAAGGTTTGGCTGACTTATACGGAGCCTGCCTGGATCGCCGCCAGGCATGAATTCGGCGAGGGCGCCGAAAAGGCGGTCGCCGCGCTCGGCAAGGCGCTCGCCGCGCTGGCGAAGGACGCCGCCGGCGCTTGAGCTTGCCGATCCTATCGGGCCCTGCCTGCGACGCCAAGGCGCTAGCAATTGGGGCCGCAAAGGCCCATTTCACATGAAATGAGCGAAAGGGAGACATTTATGGCTACGTCTGCGCCGGGTTTTGCCGCTATCGCGCCGGGAAAAGACGAAAGTCGGGATCGCCCGATCTGGCGCTCGATCCGTCGCGGCTTCATGGGGCGTTGCCCGGCCTGCGGCGAAGGCCGGATCTTTGGCCGTTTCCTGAAGGTCAACCCCGCCTGCCCGAACTGCGGCGAGGAATTGCACCATCACCGCGCGGACGACGCGCCGCCCTATGCGACGATATTCGTCGTCGGGCATATTATCGGCACTTTGATGCTCGCCTGCGAGGAATTCTGGCCGGATGCGCCGATCTGGCTGCATGCGATGGTCTGGCCGACGCTGACCCTTATGTTGTCATTATGGTTTCTGCCCCGCATCAAGGGCGCGCTGGTCGCCTATCAATGGGCCCTGCGCATGCATGGCTTTGAAACGGCGCCGGGAGCGCAGCCCGCGCCAGTCCTGACGGCTCCAATCTCCCAATCCGCGCCGGCGATCGCCACCGCGCGCTGATCGCCGCGGAATTTCGGATCGGACCCATGCTCAATCAGCCGCGCCGGTCTTCCAGCGGGCGCGCCGGCGGCCCCTTCGCCGCCATCGCCTGCGCGGTCGCGACAGTAGCCATCGTCGGCGTCGGTCTGTCGCTGACCATGACCCTGATCGCCGTCAGGCTCGGCGAACAGGGTTTTAGCGCGCGCGCAATCGGCATCAACACCGCGGCGGCCGGCTTTGCGACGCTCGCAAGCGCCAGTTTCATCCCGGATCTTGCGCGCCGCTTCGGGGTCGGGCGGCTTTTGTTTGCCGCGCTGATCTTATGCGTGCTCTGCCTTGCCGCCATGGCGATCCGCGACGACTACTGGCTCTGGCTCGGCCTTCGCGCTTTGTTCGGCGTCGGCCTCACAGTGCTGTTCGTCCTCAGCGAATATTGGATCAACGCCGTCGCTCCGCCCGAGCGACGCGGCGCGATCCTCGGCTTCTACGCCGCCAGCGTCGCGCTTGGCTTCGCCGCCGGCCCGCTGATTCTCGCCTGCGTCGGCACGGTCGGCTCCGCGCCCTTCCTGATCGCCATGGCGCTGTTCGCCGCGGCGGCCTTGCCGATCGTTATCGGCAGCAAATCGGCGCCGGCGATCGAAACGCATTCCGCGACGCCAGTGCTTGCCTTTCTTCTCGTCGCCCCCGTCGCTACGCTGGCCGGCCTGCTGCATGGCGCAATCGAGACGGCAAGCATGGGATTGTTGCCCGTCTTCGCGCTCCGCTCCGGCCTTGGCGCGGAAACCGGCGCATGGTTCGTCACGCTGTTCGCCCTTGGCAATGTCGCGTTTCAGTTTCCCGTCGGATTTCTCGCCGATATGATCGAGCGTCGCCGCCTGCTCATGATGATCGCTCTCGTCAGCCTGATCGGGGCGATTGCTCTCTCGGCCCTTGAGCCCTCCGCCTCGCTGCTGTTTGGCGCCCTCCTGCTGATCTGGGGCGGCGTCGCGGGTAGTTTTTACGCCGTCGCGCTCGGCTATCTCGGCGCGCGCTACAAAGGGCCGGAGCTCGCGAGCGCGAACGCTGCTTTTGTCATGCTCTATTCGGGCGGCATGCTGGGCGGGCCTCCGATCATGGGCGCCGGGATGGACGCGCTCGGGCCGCATGGATTTTTTCTGGCGATCGCCGCGCTGCTTGCGATCTATCTTTTGATCGCGCGTCTCGCTGGCCCGCGCGAAGGCTCCGCGAAGCCCCGTTCTTGACATCGCGGCGACGATCCTTATGGTCGCGCGCTCAAGGATTCTTGTCGCCCCCCGCGCCTTGACGCGCGGGCCGGGGCGTTTTCTTATTGTCGAAGGACTGCCCCCGATGGCCAAGGCCGCAATGCTCAAGATCAAGCTCCTGTCCACCGCGGACACGGGCTATTTTTATGTGACCAAGAAGAACGCGCGGACCAAGACCGAAAAGCTGTCGTTCAAGAAATATGATCCCGTCGTGCGCAAGCATGTCGAGTTCAAGGAAACCAAGATCAAGTAATCGTCTGCGGCGTTGCGATTTCCCGCCGACTGAATGCATTCATTCGGTCGCAGAGCGTTCTTGGCGTTTCGAAAATTCCGCAAGATAGGCGCGTCGCGCCTCCGGCATCCCCTGTCCGCGCGGCGTGAAAACGTCGCGCTTGAGAAAAAAACCGGTCAGCCCAAAGCCGTCCAGGACGTCTTGCGGAGTTGGCTCCCCGCCCGGCGCCTCGTCGCGCAGGAACGGCGGCAGCGGCAGCAGCCGTTCGCGATAGGGCGCGCCGGCGGCAAGCGAAACAGCGCGGCCGGATTTCGGCGAAACATAAGCAAGATCCTCCCTCGCTCCCGTCGCGGCGCAACGGGACAGATCGAGCCCAAAGCCGGTTTCCCGCAAAATCTCGATCTCGAGCCGCACGAGCAAGGGCGCAAGCCGCTCGTCGCCGATGTGGCCGGCGATCAAAACCGCTGTTTCATAAAGATCCGGGTGCGGATCGCGCTCGGCGATGAGGCGAAGCAGCGCGCAGATGAGGCCGACCGCATGCAGCGCCTCCGCGCTCGCCATCAATGTGGCCGCGCGGAGCTGCGTCGGCTCGATAGCCCATGTTCCAAGTTGCTCGTCGAGCCGCGCGCGCCAGACCAGTTCGGCGCTGTTGCCCGGCTGCAGGACCGCGCGCATGCGCTGCGACCGGCCGCCCCTGACAAGGCCGAGATGGCGGCCATGCCCGCGCGTCATCGCCTCCAGAATGACGCTCGCCTCGCCATATTGCCTGACCCCGATAATGAGGCCTTCATCGCGCCATTCCATCGCTGATGCCCGGGCGGGATTTACGGAATCAGCACGAGCGAGCCGGTCGTCTCCCGATTCTCCAGCGCGCGATGCAAATTGGCCGCCTCTTCGAGCGGAAAGGCTCCCCCAAGAGCGATCTCCACCTTGCCGCTGGAGACGATGTCGATCAGGTCAGCCGCCATTTTGTTGAGCGCTTCAGACGAGGCCGCATAGGTATTCAGAGACGGCCGAGTCGCGTAGAGCGACCCCCTGCTCGCAAGAAGGCCGATGTCGAAGGCGTCGACCGGCCCCGACGATGAGCCGAAGCTGACGAACAGGCCGCGCGGCCGCAGACAATCGAGCGAGGCCGGGAACGTGGCCTTGCCGACGCCGTCATAGACGACGTCGCAGAGCTCGTCCTTTGTGATTTCCTTGACGCGGGCAGCGAAATCCTCGTTGCGATAAAGAATGACGTGCTTCGCGCCAGCCTTCTTCGCCAGCGCCGCCTTTTCGAGCGTTCCGACCGTTCCGATCACCTGCGCGCCGAGCGCCTTCGCCCATTGGCAGAGAATCAGGCCGACGCCGCCCGCCGCCGCATGGATCAGCACGCGATGACCCTTCTTCACCTTGAACGTCTGGCGCAGAAGATATTGCGCGGTGAGGCCTTTGAGCAGCATCGCTGCGGCGGTCTCGTAGGAAATCGACTTCGGAAGCTTGATCAGCCGGTCAGCGTTGACGAGCCGCGCCTCGGCATAGCCGCCAAACGTCGACAAAGCGGCGACGCGGTCGCCGGCTTTCACAGATTTGACGCCTTTGCCGACGGCGACCACCTCGCCGGCGGATTCATCGCCAAGCGTGAAAGGCAGCTGCGCCTTGTAACGGCCTTCGCGGTAATACACGTCAATGAAATTCACGCCGCACGCATGATTGCGCATGACCACCTCGCCGCGGCCGGGCGGAGGGATTTCGATATCCTCGATCCGCATCACCTCCGGACCGCCGGTCTCATGAACGCGCACTGCCTTGACCATTGGCTCTATCCTTGAAAGAGACCGCGCCGCGTTATTCCGCGAGCGCGGGAGGCGCGATCATTGCGGCGATATCCGCCTCGCAGACAAGCACGCCATCGACCAGCGCGCGGCCCGAATACCACCACATATTGCGCCTGTTGTTGGTCGGACTCATGTGGAATTCGACGCGATCGCCAGGCGTCACCGGCTTTCTGAATTTCGCCTTGTCGATGCTCATGAAATAGACGAGCGGCGCGGGACCGTCGCCCGCATGCGCCCGGATCACGAGGGCCCCGGCGGTCTGCGCCATGCCTTCGACCAGAAGAACGCCGGGCATCACCGGGCGGCCGGGGAAGTGACCCTGAAAATGAGGTTCATTGAAGGTGACGTTTTTGACTCCGACGCCGGATCCATCGCTCCGCGCCTCGATAATGCGGTCCACCATCAAGAAGGGATAGCGGTGCGGCAGATGTTTCAACAGCTGCAGGATATCGAAAGATTCGATCGTCGCCGCCAGCTCGGTCATGTTCGCGCCTTTTCCGGTTCGCCGCGCGCAGCCGACGTGATCCGGACGCGCCGCCCTCTATCGGGCAAAGAATGTTTTCATCATCTAACGGACGCCGCCGTCCAAAGCAAAATGCGGCCTTGAGGGGCCGCAACTGTGAGACGACGGCTTGCGGCATTATTGGCCTCGTCCGCGATCCGGCGGCTTCGGCCGGATAAGGCGCTCGACCAGCGCCAGAGCGCGCAGCCCGCGCAGGAGCGGGCGCGCCGGCGACCCGGCATAGCGCGCAAAAGGCGGCACATCGCTTGCGACCCCCGCTTGCGGGAGAATATGCGCTGAAAATCCGATGTGGAGATGTTCGCCGACGTCGGCCTGCGCGCCGATCCGCGCGAAATCGCCGATCTCAACCGATCCGCCGATGACAGCCAGCGCTCCGATCCGGCATTTGCGCCCCACTGTCACGTCGGCGCCGATTTCGACCAGATTGCCGATGGTCGCGCCCTCGCCGATCACGGTGTCGCGGCCCGAGCCGCGATCGATTGCGGCGTTGGCGCCGATTTCCACGTCGTCCTGGATGATCACGCGCCCGATCTGCGGCGTCGCGGCGCGGGCGGCATTTTGCGGCGATCCGGCCTGGCCGATGCGTGCGCCGGGGCGCAGTTTGACCCGGTTGCCGATCAGCGCGTTGACGATCGTGACCTGCGCCCCGATGGAGCAATCGCGCCCGATCCTGACGCCGGGACCGATCACGCTATTTGCGCCGACGATCGTACCGGAGCCGATCTCCGCGCGCGGCCCGATCACCGCGCCGGGATCGACCGCGACGCCCGGCTCGAGCCGCGCCTCCGGATGAACGCTGGCGCCGGGATTGACCCCCGCTGCGGCGAAGAGCGAAGCCTCTTGCAGGGCCGACGGATACATCGCCGCGAGGGCCTGCGCGAAAGCCTGTTCCGGCTGGTCCGTGACGAGCGCGGCCGTCCCGCGCGGCGCGGCGAAGGCGTAGCGCTCGGCAACAAAACAGGCGGTTGCATTGGTGTCGGGCAGCCGATGAAGCCGTTTTGGATGGGCGAAATAGGTGACATCGCCTGGCTCCGCCTCTTCGAAAGGCGCGCCGCCATAGACCTGCGGCGACAGATCGGCGCCGTCTGCGGGACGCGCTCCAGTCAGGGCGACGAGTTCGGCGAGCGACAGCTGCTTTGCCCGCAGGAAGAAGATCGGATCATTCATGGAGGCGCTGGCCGGGAAGAGCCGCCGCGCGAAGGTCCGGCGCCCGGCCGCGGGGGCCGGTTGCGGCGCGCGGCTCAGGCGCCTTTCGGGCGGCGATGCGTCCCGCGTTCAATCCCGGAATTCGACGAAGCTCGCTGCGTTTTGGACGCATGCCCTGAGACGAAACCACATCAAGATCGCCAGAAATATCTGAGAGCGAGGCGCGCCGCCCCGCTCTCCAGATTTTCAATCAATCCTCGTCCGATCGGGCAAGCCTTTCGGCTCCTCCCGGTCATCGTTTAGAACGTCGTGCCGCCGGTGAAGCGGAAGAACTGGGTCTGATCCGCATTGTCCTTCGAAAGGGCCTTGGCGAAATCGAACCGGATCGGGCCGAGCGGCGAGGCCCAGATCACCGAGGCGCCGACCGAGGACCGGATGCTGAAGGAATTGCCGCCGAGCGTGACGCAATTGCCCTGGGTATAAAGCGGCGGCGCATTGTTGGGCGTGCAGACGCCGTTCACGCTGAAGTTCGTCTGGCCGGTATAGTTCCACAGGCTGCCGGCGTCGGCGAACAAGGCGCCCTTGAGGCCGATATCCCGCGGCAGCCCCCAGATCGGGAATTGCACTTCAAGGCTGGCGCCGACATAGGACGTGCCGCCAAGCGCATTGCCCGAGGAGTAGTAATAGCCGCTCGAGACGTCGCGCGGACCGATGCCGTTCGGCGCGAAGCCGCGCACCAGGCTCGGGCCAAGGTTGAAATTGTCGACGATGCGGAGCGGATCGCCGCCATAGGAGAAGATATCGCCGCCCTGCAAATGGACGATGCCGACCACCTGATCGAAAATCTCGCGATAATAGCGAATGTCGCCGGTGGTGCGGATGAATTGCGACTGGCCGCCGGCGCCGGCGATGTCCTGCCTCAGCTCGGCGAAAATGCCGGCAGTGGGGCTCTTGTTGTTGTCGAGCGTATTATACGACAGCGTATAGCCGAACATCGAGGTGAGCGTATTGCCCGCCGCCTGCTTCAGAGCAAGCGAGGCTTCGCCGTTGGCCAGACAGTTGTTCGAATAGGACAGGAAAGTGCCGTTATAGACGCCGGGCGTCGTTCCCCAGATCGGGCTATTACAATCATTGTAGGGATAGCTCGAATTGTTCGGGATCGAGATATAGGTGTTGAACAGCGAATAACGCGGCGAGAAGGTGATTTCGTCAGTGATCGGCAGGCCGAACCGCACCGTGCCGCCGGTGACGAAATTATTATAGTAGGAATAGGAGCTGACGCTCGACTGCTTGGCGTAGACGTCGAAGCCGGCGGCCAGACGATTGCCGAGGAAATAGGGCTCCGTGAAGCTGAATTCGGCGCCGCGGGCGTATTGGCCCTCGGACACCGAGAGGCGCACATATTGGCCGCGGCCCATGAAGTTGGTCTCGGTCACCGCCACCTCGGCGATGAAGCCGTCGGAGGTCGAATAGCCGCCGGACACCGACAGCGAACCGGTCGGCTGGTCCTCGACGTCGACGATGACGATGACCCGATCGGGCGCCGAGCCCTGTTCATTGGTGATCTTCACCTTCTTGAAATAGCCGAGATTGTTGAGGCGCCGCTCGGCGCGCTCGATCAGCACGCGATTATAGGCGTCGCCCTCGCCGATCTCGAATTCGCGACGGATGACATAGTCGCGCGTGCGGCTGTTGCCGCGCACGACGATCCGTTCGACATAGACCTTCGGCCCTTCTTCGACGACGAAGACGATCGACACCGTATGCGCGGCCGGATCGCGGTCGCCGCGCGGGCGCACCTGCGAAAAAGCGAAGCCATGCGTCGTGACTTCCTTGGTCATCGCGTCAACGGTCTTTTCGACCATGTCGCCATTGTAGATCTCGCCGGGCGCGAGGCGCAGGAGCGGACGCAGCGTCGCCGCGTCGAGGCTTGGCAGATGCGATTCGATGTCGACTGCGCTGATCGTATATTGCGGCCCTTCCTCGACCGTAATGGTGATGACGTAGCCGCCCTCGGTGGGGTTATATTGAGCGTCGGAGCCGATCACGCGGAAGTCGGCGTAGCCGTTCTTCAGATAGAAACGCCGGATCAGTTCGAGGTCGGAGGCGATCTTGTCCGGATCATAGACGTCGGACGTCTTGAAGAAGGACAGGAAATTCATTTCCGTCGTCTGCATGAGGTCACGCAGTTTTCCGGACGAAAACACCTGATTGCCGACGAAATTGATCTGCTTGACGCCGGTCTTGTCGCCCTCGTCGATGGTGAAGACGACATCGAGCTTGCCGTTCGGTAGATCGACGGTGCGGGCGGTGACTTTGGCCGCGGCGCGGCCGGAGCGGCGATAGACGTCCTTGATGCGCTCGATGTCGGCGTCGACGATCGCCTGGCTGTAGGGCCCGCGCGACTTCGACTGCACTTCAGCTGTGAGGATTTCCGTCTTGACCTTGCTGTTGCCTTCGAAGGCGACGCGATTGATCAAATTGTTCTCAGTGACCGCGATGACCACGCGGCCGCCTTCATGCAGCACGCGGACGTTGGAGAACAGGCCAGTCGCATAAAGCGCCTTGACGCCCTTGTTGATCGAGTCCTGATCCGAGCCCGCGAAATAGCTATTGATGGTGTCCGAATCGACGCGGTGGTTGCCCTGCACCGAGATTCCCGCCGCGGCGGCCGGAAGAGCGCCGACCAACCATGCGACGGCGGCGGCGACGATGAGCCGGTTCAAAAGACGACGCACAGACTGCATAAAAACCGGTCTCCACACGCGCTTGCCGGGGCGGCCGGCCCAAAGCCACAGGACTGATCCTGCTGACTTTATTGGGCGAGGCAGCCGTCGGCTCGCGAACCCTTGGACTTTGCTTCTACAAGCTTTGCCCGAGCCTGCAAACGAAGATTCCCGCAATTGTGGCGTTTTGGCCCGGGCGTGGCGATCAAGACACGCTTTGCGGTGATTAGATGGTTAAACATTAAAGTTAATGTTTTACCTCAATTGCGTGACAGGCCGGAGCATGACGCCGAAAGCACAGACTTTCCTGGGCGACCTCATAGTCGAAAGACTTGGAATCGATCGCGTTCCTGGTCCGGATTGAATGAATCCAAACTATCGCAACCTAGCCCCACCGCATCAGCTGGCGCGTCAGGCGCAGGATGTCGTTGAATGTCGCAAATATCATCAGGCCGGCGACAAGGGTGAGCCCGATCTTGAAGCCGAACTCCTGCGCCTTTTCGTTGAGCGCCCGGCCGCGGATCGCCTCCACCGCGTAATAGAACAAATGACCGCCGTCGAGCAGCGGGATCGGCATCAGGTTCAAGAGGCCGACGGAAATGGAGAGCACCGCAGCCAGATTGAGCAGCGCGGCAATGCCGATCTTGGCCATCTCTCCCGAAACTTCGGCGATCCGAATCGGCCCCGAGAGCTGGTCGGCGGATTCGCGGCCCATCACCAGACCGCCGAGATAGGAGCCGGTGCGGGCCACGACATACCAGGTTTCCGAGGTCGCGCGGCCGAAGGATTCGATGAGGCCATAACGTTCGACGCGCCAGCTATCTGGTTTGCCGCGGGTTTCGACCCCGAGCACGCCAACGCGCGTGGTCCCGAACGGAGTCGAGACGTCGCGCCGCCGCGGCGTCGCCACGAGTTCGATGGTCTTCCCGGCGCGGTCGACTCCGAAAGTCAGCATGGCGTCGCTCGAGACCTGCACGATGCGTTGCATGTCCTCGAAACTGTCGATCTTCCTGCCATCGATGGAGACGATGAGATCGCCCGGCTGGAATCCCGCCGCTTCGGCTGCGCTGCCCGCCGACACCGCGTCGACGAGCGGCGAGAGCACGGCGCGGCCGTTGACGTAGAAGACCCCGGTGAAGATGACGATCGCGAGGATGAAATTGGCGATCGGGCCGGCCGCGACAATTGCGGCGCGCTTGGCCACGGGCTGCGCGAAAAAGCTGACCGCGCGGTCTTCCGGCGCCATGGACGCGGCGGCGGCCGAATCGGTCATCGAGGCGCCATTGGCGTCGCCGTGAAATTTCACATAGCCGCCGAGCGGCAGCGCGGCGAGGCGCCAGCGCGTGCCATGGCGGTCGACGAAGGCGAAGAGCTCCGGTCCGAAGCCGAGCGAAAAGGCGTCGACTTTCACGCCGCACCAGCGTCCGACCAGAAAATGGCCGAGCTCGTGGAAGAACACGACCGTGCTCAGGACGAAAATAAACGGGATGATGTAGACGGCGGCCGACCAGATATGGGTTAAAATCGTCAATTGGCTCTCCAGACGAACTGCGGACTCGCACGCCGCGACCGCCTTGGCGCGGGCGGCGCCGAAAAACTTCGACCCGCCGGCCGCCGACCGAGCCGGTTATGACGCCGCCGCGGTCCCCGGCAAACGGGCGCGCGTGCGTTCGCGCACGGCGAAATCAATGGCGAGCGCCTCGTCGATCGTCTCCGGCTCGCGCGCGACGCCATCGGACAGCGCCGCCTCGCAAGCCTGCTCGACGATTTTGGCGATCTCGTGGAACGAAATGCGCCGCTTCAGGAACGCCTCCACGGCAATCTCATTGGCGGCGTTCAATACAGTAGGAAGACCGCGGCCGGCGCGCAAGGCGTCGAGGGCGACGCGCAGGGCCGGAAAGCGGTTAAAATCCGGACGCTCGAAGGTGAGCTGGCCGATCGCCGCGAGATCGAGCCGGCGCGCCTTGGTAACGAGACGCCGCGGATGCGACAGGCAATGGGCGATCGGCACCTTCATGTCGGGCGCGGCGAGTCCGGCCGAGACCGATCCGTCTGAGAAGGCGACGAGGCCGTGCACCACCGATTGCGCGTGAACCAGCACGTCGAGCCGCGCCGTCTCGATCCCGAACAGATAATGCGCCTCGATGACTTCGAGCCCCTTGTTCATCAGGCCGGCCGAATCGATCGTGACTTTCGGTCCCATCGACCAGTTTGGATGGGCGAGCGCCTGCTCCGGCGTCGCGGCGGCGATGGCCTCGACGCTCCAGGTTCGGAATGGTCCGCCGGAGGCCGTCAGGGTGATCATCTCGACGGACGACAATTCGGCGTCGCCCATCGCCTGAAAAATGGCGTTGTGCTCGCTGTCGACCGGCAAAAGCCGGGTTCCCGACGCGGCCGCCTGACGCATGAAGGCCGGCCCGGCGCAGACGAGGCATTCCTTATTCGCGAGCGCGATGATGCGCCCGGCGGCCAGCGCGGCGAAGGTCGGCGCGACGCCGGCGGCGCCGGCGATGGCGCCGACAACGATGTCGGCCGGCCGCAGCGCCGCTTCGATCACCGCCTCGGGACCGGCCGCCGCCTCGATCGCGGTTCCAGACAGCGCCGCTTTCAAATCCGCATAGCCGGACGGATCCGCAAGGGCGGCGAATTCCGCGCCAAGCTCGATGGCGACGGCGGCGAGCGCCTTGGCGTCGCTGCCGCCGGCGACGGCGGCCACGCTGAAGGCGCCGTTGGCGCCGTTGATGATCTCGACGGTCGAGCGGCCGATGGAGCCGGTCGCGCCGAGCAGCACGACGCGGCGCGAATCGGCGTCCGGCGAACTCGCCTCGCCGGAGCGGGAGGGCCGCAGTTGAACGACTTTTTTCATGGCCCTATCCAATTACGCCCCGATGGCGCCTCGGCGCGCTCTGCGCCTGCAGAGATAAAATCATGGCGGAAAACAAAAGGGTAGCAGCCGGGTTGCGGTTTCGGCCGGCCTGTGGCCAATCGGCCGCAGAGGGAAGCTGCCTCGAGGCCGCCCTACCCCCAGTCGAACAGGCCCGCCGCGAAGGCGCCCGGCGCCCCGTGCAAGGCGCCGACCAGGGCGGCGAAAGCGCCGGCCGCGATGAAGCCGTCGAGCCGATCCATGAAGCCGCCATGACCCGGAATCAGCGCGCTCGAATCCTTGACGCCGAAGCGGCGTTTGACAAAGGACTCAAAAATATCTCCCGCCTGCGAGACGATCGCCGTCACGAGGCCAAGCGCGAAAATCGGAGCGAGAAGCCGCGTCGCGCTGACGCCATGCGCGCCGACAATGGCGCCGAGCGAGGCGCCGGCGACGACGCCGCAGAGCGTTCCCGACCAGGTTTTTGACGGCGAAATCTGCGGCCAGAGTTTTGGGCCGCCGATCAGCCTTCCGCCAAAATAGGCGAAGACATCGGTTCCCCACACTGTGGCGCAAAGCCAAAAAATTGCCCGGGACCCATCCGTCGGCGAGAAATAGAGCAGGCTGACCGAGACAATCAGCGCCCCCGCGTAAGGCACGCCGCAGAACGTCCAAACGCGCTTGCCTGGCTCGGCCGCAAGCGCGGCGAGAGCGCCGCCGAGGACCAAAATCGCGCAGGCGGCAAGATAATGCTGCTGCTCCGCGAGATAGGTCGCAAGGGCCAGCGCCGCCGCCGCCGCAAGAAAACGCAGACGCGGCCGCGCCGCGCCGATCAGCGTCTGCCACTCCCAGCCGACCGCGAGGGTGGCGATGAACCAGATCATCGAGAAGATCGCGCCGCCCAGCCAGACGGCCGTCAGCGGCGCCGCCGCGAGCACGAGCGACGAGGCGACGCGCGGCGCAAGATCGGTCAGCCGCCGCCGGGGACGACTCCAATCGAGGCCCTTGGCGGGTTGCGGCGCGAGGCCGCGCGTGTGTTGGGCGCCCTTATGTCTCATCAAAGGCGCAACCGGCGTCCCTTGGAGATGGCTATGTCCTCGCTGCGCTTGCCGTCGCCGCCGGGGTGACGCCGCCAAAACGCCGTTCGCGCGCGCCGAATTCCTCGACGGCTGCGGCGAAGGCCTTGCGGTCGAAATCCGGCCAGTGAATCGGCAGAAACACGAATTCGGAATAGGCCGCCTGCCACATCAGAAAATTCGACAGGCGCTGCTCGCCGGACGTGCGGATGATCAGATCGGGATCGGGAACGCCGGCGGTGTCGAGACGGCTTGCAAAAAAAGCCTCGTCGATATCGGCCGGATCGATCAGGCCGGAGCGGGCCTCTTCGGCCAGCGCTCGGGCGGCGGCGGCGATCTCCTGCCGCGCCCCATAGTTGAAGGCGACGATGAGATTGAGGCCAGTTCCGCCGCAAGTCGCCGTTTCGGCCTCCTGCAACAGGGCGCGGATGTCCGGCTTCAGATCATCGCGTCGGCCGATGACCTTGATCTTGACATTGGCCTTCTTGAGGTCGGCGAGATCGTTGCGGATGAAGCGCTTCAACAGCCCCATGAGGTCGGCGACCTCCGTGACAGGGCGGCTCCAATTCTCCATCGAGAAGCTATAGACGGTGAGATAGTCGAGCTTGAAGTCGATCGCCGTCCGCACCGCGCCGCGCAAAGCCTCAAGGCCGCGCCGATGCCCCTCAATACGGGGCAAGCCTCGGCTCGCGGCCCAGCGTCCATTGCCGTCCATGATGACGCCGACATGGACGGGGACGCGGAGCGGGCGCGGATCGGCCGCGACGTCTGGCTTGTTCGAGGTCACGCTTCGCATGCTGTCCTGATCAAGGATTGCGACGGCCCCGCGCGCGCGGCCGTCGAAAACTGTTTAAGCGATATTTTGCCAAAAGTCCCGTTTAGAGGGCTTTTCGTAACCACGCCGAATGCTCGAGTCGCGCCAAGCGATCGCGGCGCCGCGGTCTGAAGTCCGACAAAGGGCGGCTCGCCGGGCGCTCGCCTCTTCGGACGAGCCGCCTCACACCTGCATGATCTCGCGCTCTTTGGCGACGAGAGCCGAATCGACGTCGGCGACGCACTGGTCCGTCGCCTTCTGCACCTCGCTTTCGTGGCGCTTCTCGTCATCCTCGCTGATCTCCTTGTCCTTCAGGAGCCTCTTCAGGACGTCGATGCCGTCGCGGCGCACATGCCGGATCGCGACGCGCGCGTCCTCGGCATATTTATGCGCCACCTTGGCCATTTCCTTGCGCCTTTGCTCATTGAGCTCGGGAATGCGGATGCGCAGCACCTGGCCTTCGACCGTCGGCGAGAGGCCCAGATTGGCGTTGCGGATCGCCTTGTCGACGGCGCCAACCATGCCCTTGTCCCACACCTGAACCGACAGCATGCGCGGCTCCGGCACGCTGATCGTCGCGACCTGGTTCAACGGCATCGTTTGCCCGTAAGCCTCGACATTCACAGGCTCGATCAGGCTCGCCGAGGCCCGGCCGGTGCGCAGCCCGCCCAGTTCATGCTTCAAAGTGGCGATCGCGCCCTGCATGCGCCGTTTGATGTCAGCCAGGTCGAATTCAGCGCTCATGATCAGACCCTGTTGAGGCGTCCGCCCCGAAGGCGGAGCAAGGACGGCCAAGCTTCCGGCGCGGCGTGGCGCATGTCAGGGCGAGACGAGACTGAAGCGTCCCTGGCCCTGCAGCGCCGCGCTGATCGCGCCCGGCTCACGAATGGAAAAGACGATTATCGGAATCCGGTTCTCCCGCGCAAGGGCGAAAGCGGCGGTGTCCATCACCGCGAGGTTCTTGGCGATGGCCTCGTCGTGGGTCAGCGTCTCGTAGCGCGTCGCCGCCGGATTGCGCTTCGGATCGTCCGAATAGACGCCGTCGACTTGCGTCGCCTTCATGATCAGGTCGCAGGAAAGTTCCGCGCCGCGCAAGGCGGCTCCCGTGTCGGTCGTGAAAAAGGGGTTTCCGGTGCCGCCGGCAAGCACGACGATGCGCCCCTTGCCGAGATGATGCAACGCCGCCTGGCGCGAGAAGGGCTCGCACAGCGAGGGCATCGGCACGGCGGACAGAGCGCGCGCGCTCTTGCCGGCCTTTTCGATGGCGTATTCGAGCGCGAGCGCGTTCATGACCGTCGCGAGCATGCCGATCGAATCGGCCCGCGCGCGTTCAATGCCCTTATCGGCGCCGGCGATGCCGCGGAAGAAATTGCCGCCGCCGACGACGACGGCCACCTCGACGCCGAGTTGGGCGGCAGAGGACAGATCCGCGGCGATGCGGGTCAGGGTCGGCATGTCGAGGCCAAATCCGCCCTGCCCCATCAGGGCCTCGCCGGACAGCTTGACGACGACTCGCCGCCACGGCGAAGTTCGCGCCAGCGGCGCAGGCGCGGAGGAGCTTTGCGCAATCTCGTTCATCAGCGCCGTCCTTATCGCAATGAAGATAATCCCGCCTGTTCGCCGCTGCGGCGGGCTCGCTACATGATCCACGCCGCCTTGACCCGTCAAGCCCCCGCCGCGCTGACGCCCCTGCATCTTATTGCAGCGGAGCCGTCGACGGGGCATAGGTGAATTCAGAAGCGCGCGCAGCGCCGCAAAAGATAAAGAAATTTACGAAGGACATGGCGCCGAAGCCGATGCCTCATTCCGCCGCGCAGAACTCGATCCGGATGCAGTTGATTCTCATCCCGTCGTGCATTCTCGCGCTCGGAATCGCCGTCGTGATCGCCGTCACGCTGTATGGCGCAAAAAGCCGCATCGCCTCGGAAATTTCCTCGGGGCTGACGCTCGGCGACCATCTGATCCGCTATGCGCTGGACGATCTCGCCGATGCCCCGGCTTCCGACGCCGCCGCGGAGGCCAGCGCCCTCAGCCGGCTGCGCGAGGGCCTCGCCCATGTGCGCCATATCAAGGTTTCCTTCGTCAATGGTCCGGGCGCCCCGGGTCAGCCGGTCTCCGCGCCGGGGCGGGAGACGGCCCCCGCCTGGTTCGAACGCCTGCTGCGCCCGGCGACGATCACAAAAACCTATCCGGTGACCATCGACGGCGGACCGCATGGCGAGATCTTGATGGCGAGCGAGCCCGCCGATGAGATCGCCGAAATCTGGGCGAGCCTTCTCTTTCTGACGACGCTGCTGACCGTCCTCTCCATCGCTATCGTCGTGCTGATCATTCTTGCGGCGCGCCACACGCTGGAGCCGCTGCGTCAGCTCGTCGAGGGCCTCGACCGGCTCGGGCGCGGACAGTTCGGCGGCGTCGGCGAGATCAAGATCGCCGAGCTTTCCCGCATCGGCGAGCATTTTAACAAGCTCTCCGCGACGCTAGCCAGGGCAGAGGCGGACAATCATCTCCTGATCGACCGGCTGCTTTCCATCCAGGACGCCGAGCGCAAGGAGCTTGCAAGGGAGCTGCACGACGAATTCGGCGCCTCGCTGTTCGGCATTCGCGTCGCCGCCTCCTGCGTCGTCGAGGCCGCCGCCGCAGGCGCGGGGACGCCTGCGGAAAAAGACGAGATCATCGACCGCGCGAAAAACATCTCGGCGCTGGCGGACGCCATCCAGAAGCAGAATTATCGTATTCTGGAGCGCATCAGGCCGGTCGTGCTGCGCCAGATGGGGCTCGCCGACGCCTTGCGCCAGCTTGTCGAAACCTTCGCCGCGCAGCACCGCGATTTTTCCTGTGCGATCGATATTACCGGCGCCGAGGCGGAGCGGCGTTTCGACGAGGAGGCGAGCCTCACCGCCTATCGCATCGTGCAGGAATGCCTCACCAATGTCGCCCGCCACTCGGGGGCGAGCGCAGTCAGCATCGCCATGGCGGTCGAGACACTCGACGTGGCCGGGCCGCATATTCGGCTCGTCATCGCCGACGACGGGATCGGACCTCCGCCCGAATTGCGCTATGGTTTCGGCCTGCTCGGCATGAGCGAGCGGGCGCGGAAGCTCGACGGGCGGCTGAGCATCAAGAAGGGCGCGAGCGGCGGAATGCGGATCGAGGCCGTGATCCCAGTCGCCGGCCAAACGCCCATCGTCAAGGCGGCGGAGACATCTTCGTTTGAGACAAATTCGCCTGCGGGTGGCGAACGCGCGGAAGGAGCCGCGATTCATTCATGAGCGAACGCACCAAAATTCTCCTCATCGAGGATCATCCGATCGTCCGGGACGGCTGCCTGCGCATCCTGGCGCGGAGGCCGGATTTCGAGCCTTTCGAGGCGAGCTCCGCGCAGGCGGGCCTTGACGCCAACCGCGCCCTGCGGCCCGCGGTCATCATTCTCGATCTCGAACTGCCCGACCAGGGCGGCCTTGAGGTCATTCCGGAGCTGCTGCGGGACAATCCCGGAACCCGCATCGTGATTTTCACGATGTATGAGGCGGCGAGCTTCGTCACGCGAGCGCTGGAGCGCGGCGCGCGCGGCTATGTGACCAAGAACGACGATCCAAACGCGATCTTGCAGGCGATCGACAAGGCGCTCGCCGGCGCCGTCTATCTTGGTCAGTCGGTCGCGCAAAATCTTGCGCTGGCCAATTTCGAACCGGTGGAAGACCCGCTGCGCGTCCTGAGCGAAAGGGAAAAGCAGGTGGTGACCCTGCTGGGCGAGGGCAAGAATCTGTCCGAGATTTCCGCGGCTTTAGCGATTGGCTACAAGACGGCGGCGAATATCGTCTCGGCGGTGAAACAGAAGCTCGGCATCGGCACCAGCCCGGCGCTGATCAAATTTGCGGTGGAGCTGCGGGGCCGCGGCTGAGCGGCGTCTGCCTCTATTCAGTTTGAGGAAGCGGCGAATAAGCCGCCGCTTCCGAAGCAAACCTCCGCCGGGCTACGGCTTGGCCGGAGCCACGGGCGGAGCCGCGCCGCCGGTTCCGTCGGTCTTCTGGGTTTCGAGCTTCTTGCGCTCGTCCTCGGCCCGCTTCTGCAACTCGGCCTGGAGCTTCTTCTGCTGCTCCTCGAGCACCTTGGGATCGACCGCCGGCCCGTCGAACGCCTTGTCGAAGCCGGCGAGGGGCACCCCGAAGGTGACGAGGTTGTTCGCCTGATTCTTAACGTCGACGGTCATTACCGTCCCCTTCTTCAACTCCGCGATCGTCGTCCCCTTGACCTTGGCTTCGGCGAAGCAGCCATTGGGGAAGCAGATTTCGAAGCCGCCTTCGAGCGGCTGGCCCTTGTCGATCGTGAAGCGGAAGCCCGGACGCAGCATCAATCCGACCGGCATCAGAAGGCGGACGATGCGCGTGTCCTCACCCTTGATATCGTAGACGGCGAGCGCCAGAACCGGCGGCTGATCCTTCTGCGAGCTGAAGTCGCGCGTCGTGTAGCAGATTTCCTTGTTGGCGGCCTGATCCTTGCCGCACACCTTGGTCCAGTCGTTCTGCGTCGGCAGCAAATCGACCCGGAACGGGCCCTGCTGCGGCGCCTGCTGCGGAACCGGCGATCCGGGCTGTGCGGCGGGAGCTTGCGCCGGGGCTGGCGCAGGAGCCGGCTGCGCGGGCGCCGCGGCCGGCTTCTTCTGCTGCGCGAAAGCCGGCGCGCCGGCGAGCAGGAGCGCGCCGGCGAGGCCCGCCGCGCCGAGGCGCTCAACGACAAAGACATCAGAATTCCTTTCAATTCATCGGCCCGTTTGGTTCAAGCGCTCGGAAGGGGCCCGGGCGAAGAGCGGCGGCGCAAGACAAAACTGACATTCGCGACGCCGTCAAGGATGGCGTCGCCACGCGGCAGCGTTTATGTCTTTCGCAGCAATGGCGTCCGGGTTAACCAACATGGGGGCGGCTGGCAAGCCCGCTGCGCAAACTATGCCCGCAAGGCGCAGGAGCCGCGCGCCGGCGGCGACATGGGCGCGCCGCGCTGACGAGGAACGGTCCAGACTGCCGCGATGACGAACGCCCCCCGCAACAGCCGCTTCGCGGCGCTCGCCAGCGCTGTCCTTTGCTTCGCTTTGGCGCTGGCCGCGCCGGCGCTGGCGCAGCCCGCGCCGCGCGGGGCTATCGCCATGCACGGGGAGCCGCAGCTTCCGGAGGATTTCGACCATCTGCCCTATGCCGATCCGGCGGCGCGCAAGGGCGGCAAGCTGTCGATCGGCTTTCCCGGCGCCTATGACAGCCTCAATCCCTTCAATCTCAAGGCCGGATCGACGGCGCAGGGCCTCAACGGCAATGTCTTCGAGACGCTGATGACGCGCTCGCTCGACGAACCTTTCACGCTCTACGGACTCATCGCCGAAAGCGTCGAGACCGACGCGGACCGCACCTATGTGACCTTCCGGCTCAATCCGGCCGCGCATTTTTCGGACGGAACGCCGATCGCGTCGGAGGACGTGCGCTGGACCTTCGAGCTTTTGAAGACGCGCGGGCGGCCGCAGCACCGCGCCGCCTATTCCCTCGTCAAATCGGTCGAGACGCCCGATCCGCTGACCATCCGCTATGAGCTCGGTTCGGGCGCCGACCGCGAAATGCCCTTGACGCTTGCGCTGATGCCCGTGCTGCCGCGCCATGCCGTCGATCTTTCGAAATTCGACGACGCGAGCCTGACCGTTCCGATCGGATCGGGCCCCTATAAGATCGCCGAGGTCAAGCCCGGCGAGCGGCTCGTGTTGAAGCGCGATCCGAATTATTGGGCCAAGGATCTGCCGGTCCGCCGCGGCCTTTATAATTTCGACGAGATCGCCATCGACTATTTTCGCGACGCCAACAGCCTGTTCGAGTCCTTCGCCGCGGGACTCCTCGACTACCGCGAGGAGACGAGCCCGTCGCGCTGGACCAGCGCCTATGATTTTCCGGCGATGCGCGAGGGGCGCGACCGCCGGGAGGCGCTGCCGGCCGGCGGCCCGAAAGGCATGGAAGGCTTCGTCTTCAACCTGCGCCGGCCGCTCTTTGACGACATCAGGGTGCGCGAGGCGCTCGGCATGATGTTCGATTTCGAGTGGATCAACGCCAATCTCTACAGCGGACTCTACAAGCGCACGAAAAGCTTCTTCGACGAATCCGAACTCGCCTCGACGGGCCGGCCGGCCAGCGCCGCCGAGCGCGCTTTGCTGGCGCCCTTTCCGGGCGCCGTGCGGGAGGACATTCTCGAGGGAAAATGGCGGCCGCCCGAAACCGACGGGTCGGGGCGCGACCGGACCATGCCAAAGCGCGCGCTCGCCCTGCTCGAGCAGGCGGGCTACCAGCTCGAGAATGGCAAGCTCGTCAAGGACGGCGCGCCGCTCGCTTTCGAGATCATGGTGAAAGACCGCAATCAGGAGCGGCTGGCGCTGAACTATGCCGATTCGCTCGGCCGGATCGGCGTTTCCGCCAAAGTGCGGCTGGTCGATGAAGTGCAATATCAGCGCCGCCGTCAGAAATTCGACTTCGACATGATGATCGGCAGCTGGCTCGCCTCGGCCTCGCCCGGCAATGAGCAGCGCTCGCGCTGGGGCTCGAAGAGCGCCGACCAGGAGGCCTCGTTCAATCTCGCCGGCGTCAAATCCCCCGCCGTCGACGCGCTGATCGCCGCCATGCTCGCCGCCCGCAGCCGCGAGGATTTCGTGACCGCGGTGCGCGCCTATGACCGCGTACTGCTGTCCGGCTTCTATATCGTGCCGCTGTTTCATTCGTCCGATCTGTGGACGGCGTCCTCGACCGCGCTGGCGCGCCCGGCGGCGCTGCCCCGCTACGGCTCCCCGACCGCGAGCTCGACCCTCGACAATTGGTGGCGCAAGCAGCCTTGACGGCGACCATGCTGTGCAGAGCGTTCCGCTACGCGGCGCCGCATCCATAAGTCGCAGCCGCGCCAAGAAAGCCTTGATCGGGCGCCACGGCTCCATGTATTATTTGGCCGAACGATAGTAAAACGATTCAGCCTGATGCGAGAGTCGGCCGCGGCCTTTAGGATATGAAGTGTTGTGACGTGTCATTGTTGGATTTTATTGAAAGTTGATATTTTTTTCTGCCGCGACGTTCATCTCTATCGAACCCCTGGGACCCGTCGAAAGTCCGGTGTGATCTTTGCATGAGCGCGAAACAATCCGAGCCGATTCCCGTCGACTTTATCGGCGATCTCGCTAGCGCGCGCTGCTTCATCGGCCTCAGGCTGATCCAGACGGTCGTCGCCTCGGTGCCGGGGCTTGAGGTCGACATCCGCTGGCACCCGTTCCAGATCGATCCCGGACTGCCGCCCGAAGGGCAGGATCGCGGCGCCTATCTTGTCGAGCGCTGGGGCTCTCCCCAAAAGGCCCGCGAGGCGCTGCAGGACATGGAGGAGCAAGGGCGCGAGTTCGGCCTCCGGTTCGCTTTCGACAAGATCCGCCGCCAGCCCAATACGTTCGAGGCGCATCGGCTGATTCGTTACGCCCGCAGTTTCGGCGTCGAGCTGCAGCTGGTCGAATCGATCTTTCGGGCGTTTTTTATGGGCGGCGTCGATATCGGCGATCGCGAGGCGCTTTTGCTGCTCGCGGCGCACAGCGGCGTCGATCCGGAGCTCGCGGCGCCGTTCCTTGGAATGAACGATGACGTCGCGGGGCTCCGCCAGGAGCTGTCTGGCTTCCGCTCGCTCGGCATGGACAGGGCGCCGCGCTTTATCATCGCCGGCAAGGAGACGATCCACGGGCTCGTCCCGGCGGAGGATTTCGCCGACGCCCTGTTTCGCGCCGTCCAGGAAGAATGAAGCGGCTTTTGCGCGAAGAAGCTGTTCGCCCCGGCGGACCGGCGCGTCGGCGCGGTTGCGTCCCGGCTCGACCCGGTCCCTAATTCGGCAGGCCGAATCAGCGCGGCATGGGCCGCTGCCTCATTCCGGTTAACCAAAACCTAACGGGATTGGATAAATTATAGGCGCCGCGCGCCCTGGGTCAGATTGTCGATGAAATTCACCAAACTGCGCATAGCCGGGTTCAAGACCTTCGTCGATCCAACCGATTTCCTGATCGAGCCGGGCCTGACCGGCGTCGTCGGTCCGAACGGCTGCGGCAAATCCAATCTCGTCGAGGCGATGCGCTGGGCGATGGGCGAAAGCTCCTCGAAGAACATGCGCGCCTCCGGCATGGACGACGTCATCTTTTCCGGCGGCGGCAACCGGCCGGCGCGCAATATGGCCGAAGTCGTCCTCTATCTCGACAATAGCGCGCGGACCGCTCCGGCGGCCTTCAATGATTCCGACGCGATCGAGGTCTCCCGCCGCATCGAGCGCGAATCCGGATCCACCTATCGCGTCAACGGCCGCGAGGCCCGCGCCCGCGACGTGCAGCTCTTGTTCGCCGACGCCTCGTCCGGCTCGCGCTCGCCGGCGATGGTGCGCCAGGGGCAGATCGGCGAGATGATCTCGGCCAAGCCGCAGGAGCGCCGCCGCATCCTCGAAGAGGCCGCCGGCGTCGCCGGCCTGCACTCGCGCCGCCACGAGGCGGAGCTGCGCCTCAAGGCCGCCGCCGACAATCTGCAGCGCCTCGACGATATTTTGCAGCAGATCGAGGGCCAGACGAAGGGCCTCGAACGGCAGGCGCGGCAGGCGGCGCGCTACCGCGATCTTGCTGGGTCGATCCGGCGCGCGGAGGCCCTGCTCGCCCTTATCCATCATAAGGAGGCGGCGCAGTCCCTCGCCGAGGCCGAGGCCAGCCTCGACATTTTTACGCGCGAGGTCGAGGAACGCACCAAAGCACAGGCCGAGGCTGCGCGCGCGCAGGGTCTTGCCGCCCACGCTTTGCCTGCCCTGCGCGACGCCGAGCTCGCGGCCGGCGGCGAATTGCAGCGGCTGATCATCGCCAGAGAAGCGCTCGACGGCGAGGAAAAACGCGCCAAGGCGCGCAGCGCGGAACTGTCGCGCCGGATCGAACAAATGTCCGGCGATCTCGCCCGCGAACGGGCGCTGATCGCTGATGCGGCCGGGGTGCTCGAACGGCTTGACGTCGAGCAGGCTGAACTTTCGGGCTGCGCCGCGGCGGAGGGCGCCTTCGAGAGCGAAACGCGCAAAAAGCTCGTCGAGGCGGAAGCGGCCCTTGCGGCGATGGAGGCGGAGCTCGCGGCGGCGCAGGACTCTCGCGCCCTGATCGAGGCGCGCCGCTCGGGATTTGAGACGACGCTGCGCGACGAACGCCAGCGGCTGGCGCGCGTCGAGGCCGACCTCGCGCGGGTTCTGGACGAGCGCGCGGCTTTCGAGCTGCAATCGGACTCCAGCGCGGAGAGCGCGCCTCTTCTCGAAGAGCTGGAAGCGGCGCTGGAAAAAGCCGCCGCCTTCGAGGACGAGATCGCCGCCCTTGAGGCCGCTCACGCCGATGCGCGCGCCAGCGAGGCGAGCGCCCGCCAGCGCGCGACTGAGGCCGACCGCAAGGCGCAAAGACTGGGCGCCGAGGCGCAGACGCTTTCAAAATTGCTGAACGCCCGAAGCGGCGATTTCTGGCCGGCGGTCACCGAGGAGATTACCGTCGCGCGCGGCTTTGAGGCGGCGCTGGGGGCGGCGCTCGGCGACGACCTTGACGCCTCGACCAATCCGTCGGCGCCGGCGCATTGGGCGGAAACGGACCGGCGCGGCGATCCCGCTTTGCCGGAAGGCTGCGAACCGCTGTCTGAGCTCGTGCAGGCGCCGGAGGCTCTGGCGCGGCGCCTGAACCAGATCGGCCTCGTCACGCGCGAAGACGGCCGGCGCCTGCGCGGAGCGCTGAAGCCCGGCCAACGGCTGGTTTCGAAGGAAGGCGATCTTTGGCGCTGGGACGGATTTTTTCAGGCCGCGGAAGCGCCGACGCCGGCGGCGCGCCGCCTCGTCGAGAAAAACCGCCTCGGCGATCTTGTGATTGAGGCTGATGCCGCGCGGGAATTTGCCGACGCCCTCAAGGCTGAGGCCGAATCCTGCGAAGCGCTGCGCGCCGCGGCTGCGGCCGCCGAAACCGAGGCGCGCCAGGGCCATAAGGCGGCGCTGCGGGACATTGACGCGGCGCGCGCCAAACATGCCGCCGCCGAACGCGTCGAAGCCAGCGCCGCGGCGCGGCTGTCTTCCATCGCCGACGCGGTGCAGCGCCTAACGGCGGCGCGAGACGAAGGACGCGAAAACTACGCTCTGGCGCAGAGCGGCCTCGATGAACTCGAGGGCGCAGCCGAAGTGACCGAGCGGCTCGAGCTCTGCCGCGCCGGCGCCGCCCGCGAGCGCGCCGTGGCGAGCGAGGCGCGCGCCGCGCTTCAGGCCCATGTGCGCGAGGCCGAGGCGCGCGCTCGCCGCATCGAGGCGATCGCGCGCGAGCGCACGTCCTGGCTCGCCCGCAGCGAAGGCTCCGGCGGCCAGATCAGCGCCTTCGAGACGCGGCTCGCGGAAGCGCAGGAGGAATTCGAGCGCCTCGCCGAAGCCCCCGACGTGTTTTTGTCGAGCCGCCGCACGCTGCTTGGCGCGATCGAGGCGGCCGAAGCCGCCCGTAAGGAGGCGGCCGACCGGCGCGCCGAAGCTGAGACCGCGCTCGCCGCCGCCGACAAGGCCGCGCGGATCGCCCTCGACGCCATGAGCGCCGCGCGCGAACAAAAGGCCCGCGCCGAAGCCTGGATCGAGGCCGCCCGCACGCGGCGCGACGAGGTGGCGCGCCAGATCGCCGCCGAACTCGACTGCGGCCCCGAAGATCTGCCGGCGCTGGCGAAGCTCGGCGCGGACGAGGATCTGCCGCCGGCCGCCGATGTGGAGCGGCGGCTTGAGGCGCTTAAACAGGACCGCGAGCGGCTCGGCGCGGTCAATCTGCGGGCGGAGGAAGAGCTCAACGAAGCGGAAACGGAAAAAGCCCGCCTCGCCGCCGAGCACGCCGACCTCACCGAGGCGATCCGGCGCCTGCGGCAGGCGATCGCCAGCCTCAACAAGGAAGGCCGCGAGCGCCTGCTCGCCGCCTTCGCCAAGGTGAACGCGCACTTTACCGAGCTGTTCACCACCCTGTTCGGCGGCGGCTCAGCCGAGTTGCAGCTCGTCGAATCGGACGACCCGCTCGAGGCGGGGCTCGAGATCCTTGCCCGTCCGCCCGGCAAGAAGCCTCAGGTGATGACGCTGCTGTCAGGCGGCGAACAGGCGCTGACCGCCTTGTCGCTGATCTTTGCGATCTTCCTCACCAATCCGTCGCCGATCTGCGTGCTCGACGAGGTCGACGCGCCGCTCGACGACGCCAATGTGGAGCGCTTCTGCGACCTGTTGCAGGAGATGCGCGGCAAGACGGAAACCCGCTTCATCACCATCACCCATAATCCGATCACCATGGCGCGGATGAACCGCCTGTTCGGCGTCACCATGGCCGAACGCGGCGTAAGCCAGCTGGTCAGCGTCGATCTTGAGGACGCCGAACGTCTGCTGGAGGCCGGCTGAACCTTTCGCCGGGGCGCCCTGCGGCGATTTGGCGGACATGTGAATTCCTCTGAAAATTCAGACGATTAACTCTCTCTGTCTAAGTCTTGACAGGGGAAAGCGTCGCCCATATGTTGCGGCGGCTCACAAGAGCTTGACCTGCCGCCGCGATAATCTTTCTTCGCTCTCCTCAATTTGGCCGCTTCTGCTCGATTTCCGCATCGAGGCGACCTATAGATGGCTTCAATCTGCAAAGAAGCGATCTTGAAAATGGGAGCGGCGCAGTTGGGCGAGCGCGAAGGGCCTCGGAGCGAAAACGAAGGCCGTCCGGACGCGAAAGAGTCGGCGGACGAGCGGGAGACGGCGGCGCTGCGGTCGCGGCTCGACAGATTGTCGGCTGATCTCGGCGCGGCGCGCGAGGCGCCGCCATCTGGCGGCGCGGAGGGGTCGGCGCCGGAAGTTGGATCGATCGGGACGGCGATGAGCCTCGGCTTCCGCGTCCTTGCGGAATTTGTGTCGGCGGTCGTCGTCGGCGCGCTGCTTGGGTGGCAGCTCGATAAGTGGATTGGCACGACGCCGCTGTTTCTTCTGGTCTTCCTTCTTCTTGGGACGGCGGCGGGGTTTTGGAACGTGTATCGAATAGCCGTCAACCGCAAAGGTCTTGGACCTTAGCGTGACGGCAGGCGAGGCGCCCGCGTTGGGCGCCGATCATGGGTGAGGCGGGGGTTCGCGCGTGGCAGAAAAAATGGATCCGATCCATCAGTTCAAGATCGAGCCGATCCTGAGCTTGCACCCGTTCGGAATCGACGCCTCCTTCACCAACGCCTCCCTGTTCATGGTGATCGTCGTTCTCGCCAGCGCGGCGCTGATGATCCTTGGCACCTCCGGACGCTCGCTCATTCCCGGCCGGCTCCAGTCCGCCGCCGAAATGACCTATGAATTCGTCGCCAATACGGTGCGCATGTCGGCCGGACGCGAGGGGATGCGGTTCTTTCCCTTCGTCTTTTCGCTTTTCCTGTTCGTGCTGTTCTCCAACCTTATCGGCCTCATTCCCTATACTTTCACGGTGACGAGCCAGATCATCGTCACCTTCGCGCTCGCTGCGCTGGTGATCGGCACCGTCATCGTTTATGGCGTCATCCGTCATGGCGCGCATTTCCTCAATCTGTTCGTGCCGTCTGGCGTCGCGCCCGCGCTTCTCCCGTTCATCGTGCTGATTGAGGTGATCTCCTTCATCTCCCGGCCGATCAGCCTGTCTGTCCGCTTGTTCGCGAATATGCTGGCGGGCCACATCACGCTCAAAGTTCTTGGCGGCTTCGTCGCCGCTTTGCTCGGCGCGGGCGCCTATGCCGTGATCGCGCCGCTTCCTCTGGCCGGCGTTGTCGCGCTGACGGCTTTCGAGCTTCTCGTGGCCGTTCTGCAAGCCTACGTCTTCGCCATCCTCACTTGCGTCTATCTGAACGACGCAATTCATCCGGGTCACTGAATAAAATATCAACAACAGATCAGCGCCCGCTTCCGCAAGCCAGGAGTATTTAATGGATCCCGCAGCAGCTAAATTCATCGGCGCCGGCCTCGCCGCCATCGGCATGGGCGCCGCCGCCATCGGCGTCGGCCTGATTTTCGGCAACTTCCTGTCGGGCGCCCTGCGCAATCCGACCGCCTCCGACGCCCAGTTCGGTCGCGCCTTCATCGGCGCGGCGCTTGCGGAAGGTCTCGGCATTTTCGCCTTCCTCGTGGCGATCCTTCTGCTCTTCGTGCTTTAGCCCGAAGCGTTGCGCCCGGTCTTCGCGCCGGGCGCATTTTTTCGTTTTTGCAATATCGCGCAGGATTTGACGATGGCGACACATGAAGGGCACACCAGCGGCACGGTTGAGCCCGCTGACATTGACCATGGCGCCCACGCCTTCCCGCCGTTTGATTCGTCCAATTTCTCCTCGACCCTGATCTGGCTCGCGATCAGCTTCGGGCTGCTCTATTATCTCCTCTCGAAGATCGCTTTGCCGCGGGTGGAAGGCATCCTGAACACGCGCCAGGGCAAGATCACGAGCGATCTCGAGGAAGCCCATCGCGCGCGCGAAAAGTCCGAACAGGCCGCCGCCGAGCACGAAAAAACTATCGCCTCCGCGCGCGCCAAGGCGCAGGCCCTGGCGCAGGAAGCGCAAGCGAAGATCAACGCCGAGAACGACGCCAAGCGCCACGCGCTCGAATCCAATCTCGCCGGGAAGCTGGCGGACGCCGAAAAGCAGATCGTCGAAACCAAGTCCAAAGCCATGGCGAATGTCGAGACGATCGCGGCTGAGGCCGCCTCGGCGATCGTCGAGCGCCTCACCGGGCGTCCCGCAGACGGCGTCGCCGTCGCCGCGGCGGTTTCCCAGTCCAAGGCGTGAAGGCGGAGTTAAGTCCATGCTGAACGAAGAAACTTTCGTCGCCTTCGGGTTCTTGCTTCTGGTCGGTCTCTTCGCCTATCTCGGCGTGCATAAGAAGATCGCCGGCGCGCTCGACAGCCGCGGCGAGCGCATCAAGGGCGAACTCGCCGAAGCGCAGCGGCTTCGCGCCGAAGCCGAAGCCGTCCTCGCCTCTTTCGGCAAACGTCTGCAGGAAGCCGAGGCCGAGGCCGCCGCCGTCGTGGCGCAAGCCCATGCCGAGGCCGACCGCCTCGCCAAGGAAGCCGCAACGCGCCTGACGGAATTCGTCGAGCGCCGCACCAAGCAGGCGCAGGAAAAAATCGCCGCCGCCGAGGCGCAGGCGACCGCCGATGTGCGCGCCGCCGCCGCCGACGCTGCAACAAAGGCCGCCGGGCTGGTCCTCAAGGAAGAAGCCAAGGGGCCGTTCGGCGAGCAGCTCGTCTCAAGCAGCATCAACGATCTGAAGTCGCTGTTTCACTGAGATCCATAGGGTCGGGGCGGATTTTTCCGCCCTTCCCAGCCAAACGCAAAGGCCGAAAAGTCCGACGACTTTTCGGCCTTTTTGCTTTGCCGTGAAGTTTTAAGCGATGGCCGCTCCAAGCGGCGTGAGGCCCGACTCGGCGCTTTCCAAAACCTCGTCGGTCCAGACTCGAAACCCCTTCAGCACATTCGGCCCGAAGGTGGTCGTGATCGCGACATCGGCGGCGTCGCGTCCGCGCGCCAGTAGGACGCGGCCAATGCGCGGCTCATTATTGCGGGCGTCGAAGGTGCGCCAGGCGCCGCCGAGAAAGACCTCGAACCAGGCCGCGAAATCGCCCGGCGGATAGGGCGGCTCCATGCCGACGTCGCCGAGATAGCCGGTGCAATAGCGCGCCGGAATATTGAGCGCGCGACAGAAGGCGACGGCCAGATGGGCGTAGTCGCGGCAGACGCCCTGCCCTTCCTGATAGGCTTCCGACGCCGTCCGCGTCACCCGCGCGAAATTATAGCCGAACTGGATGCGCTGATGGGTAAAGTCGCAGATCGCCTGCACGCGCGCCCAACCCGGCTTGGTCTGCCCGAAGAGCTGCCAGGCGAGATCGAGCAGCCGGTCCGAATCGCAAAAGCGGCTCGGCAGCAGAAATACGATCGCCTCTTCCGGGAGAAGCTCGATCGGGACCTGGGCCGCGTCCGGAACGATTTCGTCGGGAAGCCCCGTATCCGACACGATCGCGTCCGTCGACAGGACCATTGTCCCGGCGGGCGCGACGATCCGGCTGCACCAATTGCCGAAAAGATCGCGATAGCCGGAGATGCGAACCGGAGGCGTGATCTTGATATGGTCCGGCTCGGCGAGATCGGCGACGCGCGAATGATGAATGTTCAGCATCCCGATCAGCGGCGTCGCCTGCGGAAATTCATAAATCAACTCATAGCCGACTCGAAGCTTCAATGGACTTCTCCGCGTGGGAGGCGGCGGAAAGCCCTGCGGACTAACCGTTGCGGCGGGTTGCGCGCGAGCCATGGTAACATCTAAGCATCTGGTCGAATGCGGGTTTATTAGGCAACCCCGGCGCGGGCTCCGCGCCAATCCGCGCCATTTCGGTTCCAATCGCAAAGGTTTTGGTGTAGCGCTTCCGGCGGAGCCGAGCCCTTGACCTTTCCTCGCCAAATTCTTCCCGCCGTCCTCTGTCTTGCGCTCGGGCTTTGCCTTGCGGGTTGCGGACGGCGCGGCCTGCCCGAGGCGCCGCAGAGCTCGGCGGCGGACGCGTCCGTTCCCGCCGCGCCCTATGCCGGCCTGCCGCGCAACAATGAGATCGAGCCGCTCGATTCGGCTGCGATCTCGCCGCCGAAGGGAGCCGCCGCCGCCGAGGCGAGCGGGCCCGCCAAAAAGCCGCCCCGTCCCTTCCTGCTCGACCCGGTTCTCTGACGGCTCTCGGTTGAAATGCATCATTTCGAGTCAGAAAACGGCGTTCTGTATGCCGAAAACGTCGATCTCGCCGCGCTCGCGGACGACGTCGGCACGCCCTTCTATTGCTATTCGAGCGCGACGCTCTCGCGCCATTACCGGGTCTTCAAATCGGCGCTCGAGGGGATCGATTCGCTGGTCTGCTACGCCGTCAAGGCGAATTCCAACCAGGCGGTGCTGACCACCCTCGCCCGTCTCGGCGCGGGAATGGACGTCGTCTCGGAAGGGGAGCTTCGCCGCGCCCTCGCCGCCGGCGCTCCGGCCTCGCAGATTACCTTTTCCGGCGTCGGCAAGACAAAGCAGGAGATGGCCTTCGCGCTCAAGGCCGGCATCTTCTGCTTCAATGTCGAATCAGAGCCCGAACTCCTCGCGCTCTCCGAAGTCGCGAGCGCGATAGGGTCGACCGCGCGCATCGCCATTCGCGTCAATCCGGACGTCGACGCCAAAACGCACGCCAAGATTTCCACCGGCAAGTCCGAGAATAAATTCGGCGTGCCAATTTCCCGCGCACGCGAGGTCTATGCCGAGGCGGGGCGGCTGCCCAACATAAAGGTCAGCGGGGTCGATCTGCATATTGGCTCGCAGATCACCGATCTCGAACCGTTCGACGCCTCGTTCAAGCTCGCCGCCGGCTTCGTCGCGACGCTGCGCGCCGACGGCCATGACATCGATCATGTCGATGTCGGCGGCGGCCTTGGCATTCCCTATCGCGAGGGCGACGACCCGGCGAGCTATCATCCGGACCGCTACGCCCGCATTTTGCGCGCCCGCCTTGGCCCGCTCGAGTGCCGAATCGTCTGCGAGCCCGGCCGGCTCATCGTCGGCAACGCCGGAATTCTGGTGACGCGCGTTCTCTATCTCAAGCGCGGCGAGGCGAAGACTTTCGTCATCGTCGACGCGGCGATGAACGACCTGATCCGGCCGACGCTTTATGACGCCTACCACGAGATAAGGCCGGTGCGCCCGCGCGCGGACGCGCCGGAGATCCTCGCCGACGTCGTCGGGCCGGTGTGCGAAACGGGCGATTATCTGGCCCTCGGGCGCAAGATGGCGGCGCCGCAGCCCGGCGATCTCCTCGCAATCATGTCGGCCGGGGCCTATGGCGCGACGCAATCCTCGACCTATAATTCGCGCCTGCTTATTCCCGAAGTTCTCGTCAATGGCGCAGCCTATGCCGTCGTTCGGCCTCGCCCTGCCTACGATGAATTGATCGGGCTCGACAAACTTCCGGCTTGGTTGCGGTAGAGGGTCCAACTCTTGCGTCTGGCGCGGGCGCGCCGACATGATAGCTTGATGACGCACGCGCGGCGCCGGACGAGCGCGTTGATCGACCGGAATGCGGTCATGGCGGCGGACGAACCGCTTTTCGGAGATGCTTTTGGCGAGTTTCGGACGCCCCGGCGGCAAAAACGATGCGTCCGAAGGACCGTTGGCCGCCGCCGCGCGCCCGGCGCAGCGCCTCGACCGTCTCGTCTGGCAGGGGCGCGCGCTTTTGCTGTTCGAGCGCAGCTGGCGCGCTCTGGCGCCGGCGCTGATCGTCGCGGGGGCTTTCCTCGCTTTATCCTTCACGGGGCTTTGGCTGGAGACGCCGCATTGGGCGCGCCTCGGGGGCGTTGCGCTTTTTGCCGCGGCGCTGGCGCTGGCGCTGTGGCCGATGCGCAGGCTGCGCCTGCCGACCCGGCGGGACGCATTGGAGCGGATCGACCGGGTCTCGGGGCTGAAAGAGCGCCCCGCAGCAGTCCTCGACGATCGTCTCGGCAACGCCGACGGCGATCCTGAAACCGCGGCGCTGTGGGCGCTGCACCAGCGCCGCGCCGAGCGGCAGGTCGCGCTGCTGCGGACCGGCTCGCCATCGCCGCGCGTCGTCGACGTCGACCGCTATGCGCTGCGCGCCGCCGTTCTTGTCGCGCTGGTCGCCGCCGCCTTTATTGCCGGGCCGGAGAAATATGCGCGGGTCGCCGCCGCCTTCGACTGGCGCTTCGCCGGCCTCGCCGGCGCCGGACAGCGCATCGACGCCTGGGTCGATCCGCCCCCCTATACCGGCCGCACGCCGATCGTCCTGACCCAGCGCGCGGGCGCCCCCGGCCACGACAAGATCGAAGCGCCGGTCGGATCGATCATCGTCATCCGCAGTTCCGCGGGCAAGCCAGCCTATCGCGCGACCGGCGCGCTCGCCGAGCCGCCGCGCGACGACGCCAAGGAGGCGCAGGCGAAGGACGCCGGCGCGCAAGGGCAGAACCCGCCGGCCCCGGCCGCAAAGCAGGTCGCAGGCTCCGCCCCCCATAATGAGACGCGCCTCGTGCTGCGCGGCGACGCCAGCCTGACGATCGATGGCGTCGGCGCCTTCGATTTCGCGAGCATCCCCGACAAGCCGCCGACGATCGCGCTCGCCGCCGTCCCGCGCCCCAATGCGCGCGGCTCCCTGACGCTGCGATATCAGATCAAGGATGATTACGGCGCGATCGCCGCCGAGGCCATCTTCGCCGACCCCGTGCTGCCAGACGGCAAAACTTCCTCTCGTTCGCTGGTCGAGGCGCCGAAGGCCGCGCTGCAGCTGCCTCCCGCCGGCGATGAGGCCGGCGAGGCGGAAACCACCATCGATCTCTCCGAAAACCCCTGGGCCGGCGCGCGGGTGCAGATGACGCTCGTCGCGCATGACGAAGGCGGCAATGAAGGCAAGAGCGAAGCCTTCACGATCGTCCTGCCGCAAAAGCCCTTCGTGAAGCCGCTCGCCCGCGCGCTGGTCGAGCAGCGGCGCAATCTCGTGCTGAATCCCGACGACAAGGGCCGCGTCTCGACCGCGCTCGACGCTTTTATGATCGCCCCCGAATCCTTCGACGTCAGCGACGGCGTCTATCTTGGCTTGCGCGTCGCCTCCGAGCGGCTTGCCGCGGCGAGCAGCGACAAGGACCTCGTCGATGTCGCTGACTATCTCTGGCAAATGGCGCTGCGGCTTGAAGAGGGCGATCTTTCGGAAGCCGAGCGCGATCTACGCGCCGCGCAGCAGCAATTGCGCGAGGCCCTGCAACGCAACGCGCCTCCCGAAGAAATCAAGCGCCTTACCGACAATCTGCGCGCGGCGATGGACAAATTCCTGCGCGAATTCGCCGAACAGCAGCAGCAAAAGCAGGAGGACGCCGATCAGAGCGCCGACGATCAGCGGGGATCCGGCAAATCGATCAGCGAAAAAGAGCTGAAGGCGATGCTCGACAAGATGCAGCAGCTTGCGCAAAACGGCGATCCCGCCGAAGCCCAGAAAATGCTCGAGCAGATGCAGAACATCCTTGAAAATCTGAAGATGGCGCAGCATCGCAAGCGCGATCCGCAATCGCGGGAAATGAGCCGGGCGCTGAACGAGCTCGATCGTATGAGCCGCGAGCAGCAGCAGTTGCGCGACGAGACCTATCAGAAGGGCGAGGCGGCCAAGCGCCAGCAAAGGCGCCAGCGCAGCCCGCTCGACGATCAGGACGAGGAGGATTTGAGCGGCGGCGGCCCGAACCAGGACCAGCCGGGCGAGGACGGCGATCAGCAGGAGGCGGATCAGAAGCCGGGCGGGAAGTCTGACGCCGGCCAATCGCAGGCAGAACTTGAAAAGCGGCAGGAGGATTTGCGCCAGCGCCTCGAGGATCTGGAGCAGCGGCTGAAAAAGGCGGGCCAGGGCGGTCCCGGGCTCAGCGACGCGCAAAAAGCCATGCAAGACGCGAAGAAGGCGCTCGGCCAGGGCGCGCGCGGCTCCGACTCCGCCGTCGAGGCGCAGGGGCGCGCCCTCGATGGGTTGCGCGACGGAGCGCAGAAGCTGGCGCAGGCCATGGGCCAGCAGGGCGAAGGCGAGGGCGAAGGCCAAGGCCAGGCGCAGGGGGAAGGACAAGGCGAGGGACAGGAAGGACCGGGCCAGCAGGGCCAATATGGCCAGGACGGCACCGATCCGCTCGGCCGACCAACTGGACGCGAGCGCGCCTTCAACCCAAGCGCCAAATATGATCCGATGGGCGTTCCCGCCGCCGAGAGGGCGCAGCGCGTTCTGGAAGAGCTGCGCCGCCGGCTCGGCGATTTTTCGCGCCCGCGCGAGGAGATGGATTATCTGGAGCGCCTGCTGCGGCGCTATTGAGCGATGCTTCGCACGCCTGCCGCTGGTCCGAGGCCGCCTTAACTCTTTGCGATCGGCCCGTCAGCCCGGTCTTGTCCGGTTCGCTTGCCCTCTTAAATTCGGAGCCGCCCGACATGCATGCCGCAACGAATCTCATCGCCGCTCTCGCGGTTGGCGCGGTGGCCGCCGTGCTGGTGGCGGGCTTCGTCAATATGATGCGGGGCGGAAGCCCGAATTTGTCGCAAAAGCTGATGCGGTGGCGGGTTGGATTGCAGTTTTTCGCAATCCTCGTCATCATTGGCATATTATGGTTGCGCGGCTGACGTCAGGGGTAAGCTATCCACGGCGCGTCGCCGAAGAGCCGCAGACATTTCAGATCGTCATCACGCCCAAAATGCGTGTTGCAAGCCGCCGCCGGCGACGTCGGCCAGACTATGACGAAAGAGCCGCATGGTTGTCCTGAACCGTATCTACACCCGCACTGGAGACGCCGGCCAGACCTCGCTCGGGACGGGCGAGCGCCGCCCGAAGAACGATCTGCGGGTCGAGGTCTATGGCACGATCGACGAAGCCAATTGCGCGATCGGCCTCGCGCGGGTTGCGACGTCGAAGGACCCCGCTTGCGCGCGCGTCGACGCCATGCTGCTTTGCGTGCAAAATGACATGTTCGACCTTGGCGCCGATCTCTGCGTGCCGGAGACCGAGCCGATTCCGCAATATGAGCCGCTGCGGATCGTTCAGGCGCAGGTCGACCGACTTGAACGCAAGATTGACGATCTCAACGCCGAGCTTCCGCCGCTGATGTCTTTCGTGCTGCCCGGCGGATCGAGCGCGGCCGCGTCGCTGCATCTTGCCCGCACAATCACCCGCCGCGCCGAACGGCTGCTCGTCGCGCTCGCCGCCGTTCCGAACGAACACGTCGGCGAGCCGGCGCTGAAATATGTGAACCGGCTGTCCGATTTCCTGTTCGTCGCGGCGCGCTACGTCAATCGCAAAGGCGACGGCGATATTCTATGGGTGCCGGGCCAGAACCGGTAGAATTCATCGCGCGATCGAGACGTACCGCCCCGGATGAATGTCGAGCGCATTCGGCTCAAAACCTTTGAGCTTCGGCGAGACGAGGTGGCTCGACCGATAATTCATCAAGACGATAAAGGGCTGCTCTCTGAGGAGCAGCGCTTCGGCTTCGTGAAGCCGCGTCTTGCGCGCATCGGAATTTTGCTCCTCGGCCGCCCGCCGCATCAGCGCATCGAATTCGGGGTTGGAAAAGCTCGGCGTATTCAAGCCCTTATTGGCGCTTTCGGCGAGAAACAGAAAATTCTGCGCATCAGGATAATCGGCGTACCAGCTCATCCGCGCGGCGTCGAACGGCGGCTTCTCGCGCAATAGAGCATAGTGGGTGGAGGCGTCCGTGCCGATCAGGCTCGCCTTCACCCCGAGCCTCATCCACATATCGGCGATGGCGACCGCAGTCGTTCGGTGGCTGCCTGAATTGTTGAAGCGGATCTCGACCTCGAGCGTCTTGCCGCCCTCGCCGAACCCGGCCTCCTTGAGCAGACGCCGCGCCTGCTCCTGCCGTTCGGGAAAGCTCAAATCTTTCCATGCGACCTCGGCGGGCGCGCCATAACTTGCGACGCCGGGCGGAACGAAGCTGTATCCGGGCGCCATCGAGCCGCCCCAGATCTTTTCGGCCAAAAACTCCCGATCGATCGCCATCGCGAGCGCCTGACGCACCCGCGCGTCGTCGAAGGGCGGGCGGCGCGTATCGAGCGCGTAATAATAGCCGCCAAGGCTCGGCGAAAGATGCAGCGCCCCCGACAGCGTTTTGCGCACGAAGCCGATCTCCTCAACCGGGACTTCATCATAGGAATCGATCTCGCCGGCCATGAAGCGACGCAGCGCCGCCGAGCGATCCTCGAGCGGAATGAAGATCTCGCGGTCGAGCGCAATCTTGCCGGCGTCCCAAAAGCGCGGGTTTTTCTCCAGCACGATCGCATCATTGGGAATGAATTTTTTGAGCCGGAACGGACCGTTGGCGACGACATGCTCGGGATGGGCGAAATCGGAGCCGAACGCCTCGATGGATTTGCGATGCAGCGGCTTTGCGGTGAAATGCGCCAACTGCTCCAGAAAATAGGGCACGGGTTGTTCGAGGGTCAGCTCAAGCTCGCGCTCGCCCAACGCCCGGGCGCCCAGCGCATCTGGCGGCAAGGCCCCGGAATTGACCTGTTCGCCATTCTTCAGCGCGTAGAGAATATTGGCGTAGGGCGCGCCGGTGCGCGGGTCCATCAGGCGACGGAAGGCGAAAACGAAATCCTCCGCCGTGACCGGATCGCCGTTCGACCATTTGGCGTCCTCGCGTAGCTTGAATTTATAGACGCGCCCATCCGGCGCGACGCTCCAGCTTTCGGCGACGCCGGGAATAAGCGCGCCCGCGGCGTTGCGCGAAAGCAGCCCCTCGAAGAGCTCGCCGAGCACATTGCTTTCGATGAGCGTCGTCGCCTTGTGCGGATCGAGCGAGCCGGGATCGCCGAGCGCGCCGCGCCGCCAGACCATCTCGGCGCAGGCGGGCTGGACAAGGCCGAGACAGAGCGCCAGCGCGCAAAGAAGCCGCGACGGAAGGGTCATCGCCTTACGCCGCCGCGAATTCGACCCTGTGGCTCGCCACCGGGATCTGCGCCCGCACTTTGGCGACCAGTGCCGAATCGAGGCGGCTCGAGACGATCCCAACCCCGTCGGAGGCCTTGGCGATGACATGGCCCCAGGGGTCGACGACCAGCGAATGGCCATAGGTCAGGCGCTTTTCATTGCCAACCGTATGAACGCCGGTCTGCGCCGGGGCGCAGAAAAAGGTCTGCGTCTCGATCGCCCGCGCGCGACAGAGCACCTCCCAATGATCCTTGCCAGTCTGCTGCGTAAAGGCGGCCGGCAGAGCGATCAGCTGCGCGCCGCGCGCGGCAAGCTCCTGAAACAGCGCCGGAAAGCGCAGATCGTAGCAGATCGCGCAGCCGACGATGACGTCCTCGCAAGGATAGGTCACGACGGCCCGGCCCGGGGCGAAGGAATTGCTTTCATGATAGCGCGCGCCGTCCGGCGTCGTGACGTCGAACATATGGATCTTGCGATAGCGCGCGATCTCGGCCCCCGAGCGGTCGAACGCCACCGTGGTGTTGTGGATGCGCTCGGGCTCGCTCTCCCCGGCCTTGGGCTTTTCGAGGATCGAGCCGGCATGGATGAAAACCGCGTGCTTGCGCGCCAGCGCCTGCATGGCGCTATAGGCCGGCCCGCCCGGCAAAAACTCGGCGGCGGCGAATTTGTCCGCGCGCGAGCCGCCGAGGAAATCGAAGCATTCCGGCAGGCTGATCCAATCCGGCCGTTCTTCGGCGACCGCGCGTTCGATCAGCCGCTCGGCCTCGGCGATATTGGCGCCCTTGTCGGCGACCGAATTCATCTGGATGAGTGAGACTTTCATCGCGGGTCCTTTGGGGGGAGGCGCTGAGCGCGAACTCTATCCCTTACTGCCCCCGTCCGGTCACGCGCCGCAAGGTCAAATTGATCCGGCCGCCGCCTTGCAGCAACTCTGACGTCCCCGGAAAGATGCGGTCGACGCCGTGAAAGGCGCGCCGCGACGGGCCGCCCAGCACGATGACGTCGCCTGAGCGCAACCGCACGCTTCGCGTCGGATCGCTGCGGTTCTGGCCGCCGTAGCGGAACAAAGCCTCGTCGCCGAGCGAGATCGAGACGACAGGCGCGGAAAAATCGCCCTCATCCGCGTCCTGATGGAGCCCCATGCGCGCCTCGGCGCCATAGAAATTGACGAGGCAGGCCTGCGGCGGCAGCGGATAGGCGGAAAAGACGCCCCATGCGCGCAGCGCGAGCGCGGGGATCGGGCGCCAGGGCTCTCCCGTCACCGGATGGAGCGGTTGATAGCGATAGCCGCCAATGTCCGAGACCCATCCGAGCGTCCCGCAATTGGTCATCTCGACCGAAAACGGCTTTCCGCTGCGCGGCATGCGCGGCCGATACCAGGGCGAGACGGAGGCGAGCGCGGCGATCTCATCGGCGAGGAGCCGCTGCGCCGAACCGTCGAAAAAGCCGCGCGCCAGAACGAGTCCGGGCGCCAGTTCGACGGACGGCTCAAGCGCTGCGAAAAGATCTTTCGTCATCCGCTCCCTTAGGGCTCAAGCACCTGCTTACTCTCCACCGTCGAATCCGCCTTCAGCCGGTAGACGATCGGCACGCCCGTCGCGAGCTCCATCCCGGGAATCGTTTTCGGCGTCAATTTGTCGAGCACCATGATCAAGGCGCGCAGCGAATTGCCATGCGCCGTCACAAGGGTCCGCTTGCCATTGAGCACCGCGGGAAGGATCTCCTGACAATAATAGGGCAGGACGCGCGCGACCGTGTCCTTCAGGCTTTCGCCGCCGGGCGGAGGCACGTCATAGGATCGCCGCCAGAGATGCACCTGCTCGTCGCCCCATTGCTGGGCGGCCTCGGCCTTGTTGAGGCCGGAAAGATCGCCATAGTCGCGCTCGTTCAGCGAAACGTTTTTCGTGACCTGAAGATCGGGCTGGCCGAATTCGGCAAGCAGCAGCTTCATCGTCCGCTGCGCCCGCAACAGGTCCGACGTGAAGCCGATATCGAAGCCGACGCCCGCCGTCTTCAGGGCGCGCCCGGCGGCTTTCGCCTCGGAGACGCCGAGGTCCGTCAGATCGGGATCCTTCCAGCCCGTGAACAGATTCTGCAAATTCCATTCGCTTTGGCCATGACGCACGAGCACGAGAAGGCGATCCATGTCTCTTCCTTGAATAGTGGACCCTGGGCGAAGCCGCCGCAGCTTCGGCGCCAAGCTGAGCTTAGCCTGCGCCAAATTTTTTTAAGCGAATTTGGCGCCCCGGAAAACGAAAGAGTTTTTGCGCCTATATATTGACGACCGGGGGCCGCGCCGCGCGCCGCGCGCCAATTTTGCGGAATGGGCGAAAAAGTGCAGAATCGCGCAGGCCATAGGACAGGATCAAGATGACCGACCGCAGCAGCGACTCTCCGCCCTCTCCGCCGCCTGCGCCGCCCGGCTGGACCGATACGCGCGGCCCTGCCCCGCTCGATGCGCAGACGCCGCTGACGCGATTCCTCGGCGGCTCGCCGGCGAATGTCGCGATGCGGCTGTTCTTCGTATCGCTGATCGTCGGCGCTCTGTTCATGTGGCTGGACATCAGGCCGGCTGATGTTTTGCGCGGACTGACGGACCTGTTCGACCGGATTTCACGGCTTGGTTTCGACGCCATCCGCGAAGTGATCAATTATGTGCTGGTCGGCGCCGCCGTGGTGGTGCCGATCTGGCTCGTGCTGCGGCTTCTCAACATGCGCGGAAAATAAGCGAGCTTTGCCTCAGGGAACGGGCCCCGCCGTTCCCGCGGCAAAATCCTTCGCCCTCCGCCCGATTGCCTCCGAAATAGCGGGCAGGCCGCGGCGCTCCAGCGTTGCGACGAGGCCGCGCTTGATGGCGTCGGCAAGCCCCGGCCCCTTGAAAACCAGCGCCGAATAGAGCTGCACGAGGCTCGCGCCCGCTTCGATCTTGGCGAAGGCGCGCTCGGCGCTGTCGACGCCTCCTGCGCCAACCAACGGAAACGCCCCCTCGGCGCGCAAGAAGGCCGCCGCCAGCATCCGCGTCGACAGATCGAACAGCGGCCGACCGGACAGGCCGCCCTGCTCTCGCGCCAGAGCGGCCTCGCGCAGGCCGGAGGGACGCGACAGCGTCGTGTTGGACACGATCAGCCCGTCGATGGCGCGGCGTCTGGCGCAAACTATGATCGCGTCGAGTTCGTCGAGCGTCAGGTCGGGCGCGATTTTGAGAAGCACCGGCTTGCGGCCGCAGGCCGAGATCAATTCATCGCGCGCGTCAAGAATCCGCGCCAGCAGATCGTCGAGCGCGGCGGCGTGCTGGAGATCGCGCAGGCCCGGCGTATTCGGCGACGAAATATTGACGGTGAGATAATCCGCGGGCGCCGCCAGCTGCGCAATCGCCCGCACATAATCCGCCGTGCGGTCCGCTGAATCCTTGTTGGCGCCGACGTTGACGCCGAGCACCCCCGCCCGGCGGACGCCACGCTTGGCCAGGCGCGCCCGTACGGCCGCGGCGCCTTCGCTGTTGAAGCCGAAGCGGTTGATCACCGCTTCATCCGCCGTCAGCCGGAACAGGCGCGGCCGCGCATTCCCCGGCTGCGGCAGCGGGGTGATCGTGCCGACTTCGGCAAAGCCGAAGCCAAGCGCGAGGATCGCATCGACCGCCTCGGCGTTTTTATCAAAGCCAGCGGCAAGGCCGACCGGATTGGGAAAATGGAGGCCGAACGCCGTGACGGCGAGGCGCGGATCGTCCGGCGCTGCGCCTGTTGCGGGATAGAGCGCCAGCGCCCGGATCGTCAGCCGATGCGCGGTCTCGGCATCCAATTGCCGCAGGAGCGGCGTCGCCGCCGCGCCGATCCAGGCGACCAGTCGGTTGAGCGCGGGCGCCATGGCCGAAACTCCTTGCTGAGGGGAAGCGCTTTCGGCGTCATGCTTATGCGGGGCTTGCCAAAGCGTAAAGGATTCGCGACAGCCGCTTATGACCATCGCGCAATGGATACAGTCGGGAGCCGCCCGCCGGGCGGCGGTTTCAGATCCCGCCGCAAAACTCTGGTTGGTGGAGGCCGCGCCCGACCCGGCGCGTCTCGCTGCGGCCGAACCGCTGTTGAGTTCTGACGAAATCCAGCGCGCTGACAGGTTTTATCGTCTGGAGGACCGGGCGCGCGCCGTGCTCTCCCGCGCGGCGCTGCGTCTCATTGTCGGCGAGGCCGCAGGAATCGCGCCCGAAAAACTTGCTTTCTCGCTCGGCCCCTTCGGCAAGCCGTTCCTCGCCGAGCGGCCGGACCTTCATTTCAACGTCTCGCATTCGGGCGATCTGGCGCTGATCGGCCTTTCAGCCGAACGGATGATCGGCGTCGATATCGAGCTGATGCGCGAAAACCTCGACGAGGTCGAGCTGGCCCGGATGTTTTTTTGCGCAAGCGAGCATCGTCTTATCGCCTCGAAGGCGGGCGCGGCCCAGCTTGAGGCCTTTTACCGGATCTGGACGGCCAAGGAGGCCGTCCTCAAAGCGTTCGGCATCGGCGTCGCCGCCTCCCTCAAGGATTTCGAGGTGAGGCTTTCGCCCGGCGCGCTCGCGATCTGGCCGCTTGCCGGACGTTTGGCGCCGGCGCTCGCCGGCGTGCAGATCGAGCCCGTCGCGGCGCCGGATTCTTATGCGGCGACCGTCGCGCTGGCCTAGTCCCTGTCAGCGATGTTTCTTTTTGCCGCGAGGCTTGCGGTCCCGTTCGTCCTCGTCCTCGTCGTCTTCATCGTCCTCGTCGACGATGAAGATTTTCTCCAGCGCAATCAGAGGCAGGAAACGCGTTTTCACGTCGCCATCGACCTCATCATACCAGATGGCGTTAACGCCGTCGTTGTCGAGCGAGACCACCGTCATCGGCGGTCCATAGGATTTCAGCTGCACGATATCGCCCGGCGCGATGCCGGCGTCTTCCTTTTCAATGTCAGTCACTTCAGCCTCCATGCGCGGCCATCGTCGGCGCGAGGGTTCGGCCATCAAAGAAGAAGGCGGATGCGGCGGAGCCTACCCACCGCATCCGCCGGCCCTCGCGCGGGGCTCTCGCCCCGGATGGTCGCGCGGACCAAACTCGTCAAAGCCCGCGGCGTCAAGCGCGGAGGCCTTTGTTCAACGCCGGAGCGCGCTCAGGGCCATTCGGCCATCGGCGGCAGCGAGGATAGGATCGCCTCGACATTGCCGCCGGTCTTGAGGCCGAACACCGTGCCGCGGTCGTAAAGCAGATTGAATTCGACGTAGCGGCCGCGGCGGACCAGCTGCTCGTGACGATCGGCCTCGGTGAAGGACAGATCGAAATTGCGCCGCGCCAGTTTCGGATAGATATCCGCAAAGGCGAGACCGACCGCCTTTGTGAAGGCGAAGCTCTTGTTGAAACTCTCCGCATCGTCCGGCGGACATTCCAGATAATCGTAAAAAATCCCGCCGACCCCACGCATCTCATTGCGGTGCTTCAAAAAGAAATAGTCGTCGCACCAGGTCTTGAACCGCGGATAGTCCGCGACCGGCTCAAAGCCCGCGCAGGCGCCGGCCATGGCGGCGTGAAAATCGACCGTATCCAGATCAGTCTGCGTCCGGCGCCGGTCGAGCACAGGAGTCAGATCCGCGCCGCCGCCGAACCACGCCTTGCTCGTCTCGACGAAGCGGGTGTTCATATGGACGCAAGGCACGTTGGGATTCCAAGGATGGGCGATGAGCGACACGCCCGAAGCCCAATAGCGCGAATCGGCGTCGGCGCCCGGGATCTGCGCGGCAAATTCCGGCGCGAAAGAGCCGAACACCGTCGAGGTGTGCACAGCCATCTTCTCGAAGACGCGGCCTTTGAGGACGGCCATGAGGCCGCCGCCGCCCGTCTCCTTTTGCCAGGGCGTCTGCACAAAGCGTCCCGGCGCCATATCCGGCCGCGCGAAGGGTCCGGCAGCGTCATCTTCGAGGCTTTCGAAGGCTTTGATGATTTTCTGCTGCAACGATTCGAACCAAGCCCGCGCTTCGGTCCTGCGCCGCTCGCTGATCGTTGACTCAATCATCATAGCTCTCCTTGCGGCGATATTCGGTCCCTTGGCCGCCCCTTGCCAGCCCCGCCGGGCGCACAACACCGCAACGGGCGTCATAATAGATAATTCCAGCCGGACCAGAATGCGGCGGATCAATCCGCGCACCGTTTCCAGCGGCGCCGCAGTGGAACGGACGTTTGGCGAAGGGGCCGAGGACTGCGCTTTTAAACGCGCTTATCGACCGAATGGAAGTCCATCGGTCGATAAAATCGCTCCGGATGCAAGAAGGTTCAGCAGAATTCGATCGATCAATTGCGATCGCGGCGCGTTCTAAAGCCCCGCGACGGCGTCCGGTTTCGTGGCGGGCCTTGGCTGCGTCGCTCCGCCGGACGCGTTAAACGCGAACTTAAAGGTCTGCACCAGCGCGGTCCTGACGTCGTGGCCGAGGCCGGTGAGCTCAAGACTATAGCAGAAGGTGGCGGCGCCATGCGGATCCTCGGCGCCGGCTTCCGCCTTTTGCTGGGACTGAGCCGTGACGCGGGTGAGCCGATCCGGGTTTGCGACGAGTCGGGCCAGCTCCTTTTCCTTCAGCAAATAATCGATCGCGACGTCGGCGCGCATCTGCGCCGACGCCTTGTCATATTCGCAGACAGGTCCCAACCGGCCAATGTCCATCAGTCTTGCGAATTCCGCAGGCCCGAGCTTGGCGATCATCTCCGTGGCGGGCCCGGACAGACGACGCGAATCGAGCTGATCCATAACGGAGGCGAGCGCCGTCGACACCGTCTTCTGATCGAGCTCCACTTCGAAGCCGGCGACCGAAAGCTTGGTCACGGCGCCGGCGTGAGCGAGAAACTTATCCGTGGCGTTCTGGATCGCGCCGAATTCGGAGACAAACAATGCGAGCGCGGCGCAGCCCGCGAGAACGCCGATGACCGACCGCGCGGCGGAAAGCGCGTCATTCAGCCTGTCCTTGAATCCGACTTCAGCCATTGTCGCCTCCTGATCGCCAATCTCCCTTCGGCGTCGAGGCTGAAGTTACGCTTTGTTAACCTTATCCCGCGTGCGTTGTTGCACGAGTCGGATCTGCCGCATCGCCTCGCCCGCGACGATTGCGGCCGCGACCGCGACATTGAGCGAACGCATGCCATCCGCCAGCGGAATGATGATCCGCGCGTCGGCGCTGCGATGCACTTCGTCCGGCGCCCCGGCCGATTCGCGCCCAAGCAGCAGAATGTCTCCGGCGCGGAAGGCAAAATCGGCATAGGGGAGCGCGGCTTTGGTCGAGAGCAGCACGAGGCGCGCGCCTTCCGCGCGGCGGGCTGCGTCGAAGGCGGCGAACGAAACATGACGCTCAATCGCAACATGATCGAGGTAATCCATGCCGGCGCGGCGAAAATGCCTGTCGCTGACCGGAAAGCCGGCGGGCTCGATGATCGCCGCCCGCAATCCGAGACAGGCGCACATGCGCAGGATCGTCCCGGCGTTCTGCGGAATGTCGGGCTGGTACAAAGCGACGGTCAGATCGACCGGCTCGAACACGCTCATCCCTCGCCGATCTCCGCCAAAGGGCGCAGACCGGCACAGGCCTGGCAGGGGATTTTCATTACTATAAAAAAAACTTGGCGGCTAAGCGTCACACCTTGACCTATGATGTTGATTCTTTCTACGCCCTTGATTAGTGCGTAGGGAAATTCGAGGCGTTCCAAATTGCGGGGGCGCAGCGCCAGTTTGAGGACATTATGGCAGCCACAACCACGCTGGAAGAGCCGACCCGCCGAGATTTCCTTTACATCGCGACAGCCGCCGTCGGAATCGTGGGAGCCGGCGCTGCGGTCTGGCCGCTGATCAGCCAGATGAGCCCCGACGCCTCGACGCTCGCGGCCGGCTCCGTTGAAGTCGATATCAGCGGCATCGCCGTGGGCCAGATCCTCACCGTGAAATGGCGCGGCAAGCCGATTTTCGTGTCTCACCGCACGCCGGAGGAAATCGCCGCCGTGCGCGCGGTTCCCCTGAATGAACTGAAAGATCCGGCGACCGATCAGTCGCGGGTGCAAAAGCCGGAATGGCTCATCGTCATCGGAATCTGCACCCATCTCGGCTGCGTGCCGCTCGGCAATGAAGGGCCCTATCATGGCTTCTTCTGCCCCTGCCACGGCTCGGTCTATGATCCCTCGGGCCGCATCCGGCAGGGGCCGGCGCCGGCCAATCTTGTGGTCCCGCCCTATAAATTCGTCAGCGACGCCAAGATTTCCATCGGCTAGGCTTCAGCATTTGCGGGCGCGCAGCGCATCGGCTCCTCCCCGCGATCCTGAACATCCCTTATTTTTTCAACGCGGCGCCATTGTCGGGCGGCGCATTCTGACAGAGACGAGCGCATGAGCGGAGAATCGACTTACGTCCCGAAGAATGCAGTCGCGAAATGGTTTGAAAGCCGCTTGCCGGTGCTGGGGCTGGCGCATTCCTCCTTCGTGGTCTTCCCCAATCCGCGCAATCTGAATTACTGGTGGACCTTCGGCGGCATTCTCGCCTTTCTGCTCATTTCGCAGATCATCACCGGCGTCGTGCTGGCGATGCATTACACGCCCGAATCCACGCTCGCCTTCGATTCGGTCGAGCGCATCATGCGCGACGTGAACTTCGGCTGGCTGATGCGCTACTGGCACGCCAATGGCGCGTCGATGTTCTTCATCGGCCTCTATGTCCACATTCTTCGCGGCATGTATTACGGCTCCTACAAGGCGCCGCGCGAAGTTTTATGGCTGCTCGGATTCATCATCTATCTCCTGTCGATGGCGACGGCCTTCATGGGTTATGTGCTGCCTTGGGGACAGATGAGCTTTTGGGGCGCGACCGTCATCACCAGCCTGTTCTCGGCGATCCCGGTCGTTGGCGACGCCATCACCACTTGGCTGTGGGGCGGCTATTCGGTCGATAATGCGACGCTGAACCGCTTCTTCGCCCTGCATTATCTGCTGCCCTTCATGATCGTCGGCGTCGTCGGCCTGCATATCTGGGCGCTGCATGTGCCGGGATCGAACAATCCGACCGGCATCGAGCCGGAGAGCGCGAAAGACACCCTTCCCTTCCACCCCTATTTCACGGTGAAGGACGGGTTTGCGCTGACCGTTTTCCTGATCTTCTACGCCTGGTTCGTGTTCTACATTCCGAACTATCTCGGCCACGCCGACAATTACATCGAGGCCAACCCGCTGGTGACGCCGCCCCATATCGTTCCGGAATGGTACTATCTGCCCTTCTACGCGATCCTCCGCTCGATCCCCTCGAAATTTGGCGGCTTCCTCGCCATGTTCGGCGCCGTGCTGATTGTCGCCGTTTTGCCCTGGCTCGACACTTCGAAGATCAAATCGGCGGTCTACCGTCCATTGTTTCGGATCTTCTTCTGGATCTTCGTCGTCGACGCCGTGCTGCTCGGCTATATCGGCTCGCAACCGCCGGAGGGCGGCGCGGTGATCGCCGGACGCCTGTTGACGGCCTATTATTTCATCCACTTCCTGGTGATCCTGCCGCTGCTCAGCCGATTTGAGCCGACGCGGCCGCTGCCGGCCTCCATTTCCGACGCGGTGCTTGGCGACTCCGTGAAGGCGGAGCCTGCGCTGGCGAGCCACTGAGCCTAAAGAGACGGCCGTGTCCAAAAGGAATTCATTCATGACGCTTGCCAGCAAATTCGCCGCAGGCGCGGGGGCGGCCTTTTTCGGCGCCCTCGCCTTAACCTTCGCGGTTTCAGCAACCTCGGTTCGCGCCGACGACAAGGCCGGCGCGGCCGCCGGGGATAAAGCCGGCGCAGGGGCCGAATCGGCCGTGGTCGTGGAGCATCCACATCCGCATCGGCAATCCTGGAGCTTCGCTGGTCCGTTCGGCAAATTCGATCGCGCCCAGCTTCAGCGCGGCTATCAGGTCTATAAGGAAGTCTGCTCGGCCTGCCATTCCATGCGGCTTGTCGCCTTCCGCGACCTCGAGGAGAACAGCGGCCCGGCCTTCTCCGAGTCGCAGATCAAGGCGCTCGCGGCCACTTTCAAGGTCAAGGACGGTCCCAACGAGGCCGGCGAGATGTTCGAGCGGCCCGGACGCCCCTCGGATTATTTCCCCTCGCCGTTCCCCAATCCCCAGGCCGCCCGCGCCGCGCTTGGCGCCATTCCGCCTGACATGTCGGTGCTGGCCAAGGCGCGCGACCTGCACAGCGGCTTCCCGGGCTTCGTCATCGACGCCTTCACCCAATATCAGGAGGGCGGCCCCGACTATATCTACGCCCTGCTCAACGGCTATACGAAGCCGGACGACCCGAATTTCAACGCCATCTTCCCGGGCCAGCATATCGCCATGCCGCCGCCGCTCAGCGACGGGCTGGTCGATTATACGGACGGCGCGCCGAAGACCACGCCGCAATACGCCAAAGACGTCACCGCCTTTCTGATGTGGGCCGCCGAGCCCAAGCTTGAGGCGCGCAAGAGCCTCGGCTTTGCGGTCATCATCTATCTGCTCGTCTTCGCCGGCCTGCTCTACACGATCAAGAAGCGTCTCTGGGCGAAAGTCCCTCACTGAGCTATTAGCACTACGCTGCATCTTCGGGGCGCGATTGGCTTTGGCCGATCGCGCCTTTTCTTTTGGCTTCGCCGCGGCGAGGATGCAGGGCGTCTTTCCCGCGCCAAGCGGGTGCTTGCCGTGCGGCCGTCAATCTGTCAGCACAGCATCAAACCTCTTCCCCGCCTCAAGGAACCGCCAAATGCCGACCGGCGCCGATTTCCCTGCCCCTTCGCCGGCCAGTCTTGCGCTGGCAGAGCGCGCGGAGCCGATCTCGTCCGAAACCATCGAGGCCGCGCTGAAGGCCAGCGCCTGGCCGTTCGAGGAAGCGCGCAAGCTGATCGACCGCCTCAAGGCGACCGGCAAGACCGAAGTCATCTTCGAGACCGGCTACGGTCCCTCCGGCTTGCCGCATATCGGCACCTTCGGCGAAGTCGCTCGCACCACCATGGTGCGCCACGCGTTTCGCGTCATGACGGAAGACCGCTTCAAGACGCGCCTCCTCGCCTTCTCCGACGACATGGACGCGCTGCGCAAGGTGCCGGACAATGTGCCGAACAAGGCGATGCTTGAATCGCATCTCGGCGAGCCGCTGACCCGCGTGCCCGACCCCTTCTCCAACGAATATCCTTCCTTCGGCGCCGCCAATAATGCGCGGCTGCGCGCCTTCCTCGACCGTTTCGGCTTCGATTATGAATTCGCCAGCTCGACCGATTATTACGCCTCGGGCCGGTTCGACGAAACGCTGCTGCGCATGCTCGCCGTCTATGACGAGGTGATGGAGATCATCCTGCCGACGCTCGGCCCGGATCGGCGGGCGACCTACTCCCCCTTCCTGCCGATCAGCCCGCGCTCCGGCAAAGTGCTGCAGGTTCCGATGGTCGAGCGCGACGCCGCGCGCGGAACGATCGTCTATGTCGACCCCGACACCGGCGAAAAAATCGAAACGCTCGTCACCGGCGGGCGCGTCAAATGCCAATGGAAAGCCGATTGGGCGATGCGCTGGTTCGCGCTCGGGATCGATTATGAGATGGCCGGAAAGGATCTGATCGAATCGGTCAAGCTCTCGAGCCGGATCTGCCGCGCCCTTGGCGGCCAGCCGCCCGACGGCTTCAACTACGAGCTTTTTTTGGACGACAAGGGCCAGAAAATCTCGAAGTCGAAAGGCAATGGCCTGACCATCGACGAATGGCTCGCCTATGCCAGCCCCGAAAGCCTCTCGCTGTTCATGTTCCAGAAGCCGACGGCGGCGAAGCGGCTTTATTTCGACGTCATCCCGCGCGCCGTCGACGATTATCTTAGCTTCCTCGAAGCCTATCCGCGCCAGCCGATCAAGGAGCAGCTCGGCAATCCGGTCTGGCACATCCATTCGGGCGCGCCGCCCGAGCCTGAAATTCTCGGCTCCGGCGAGCACCAAACCGCGGTCACCTTCGCTATGCTGCTCAATCTCGCGGCCGTCGCAAACAGCGAGGACCCGCAGGTGCTTTGGGGCTTTCTGCGCCGCTATGCGCCGGACGTCTCGCCCGAAAACCATCCGCGGCTCGGCGCCCTCATCGCCTATGCGGTGCGTTATTTCCGCGATTTCGTGCGCCCGGCAAAAGCCTATCGCGCGCCGGACGACGTCGAGCGCGAGGCGCTGGGCCGCCTCGCCGACATGCTGACGGCGCTGCCGGCGGACGCCAGCGCCGAGGCCATTCAATCGGCGCTTTACGATATCGGCCGCACAATCCCGCGTTATCAGGACATGAAGGCCAAGGGCGCGACGCCGGATCGCCCCGGCGTCTCGACCGATTTCTTCAATATGCTCTACGCGGTGCTGCTCGGCGAAGGCCGCGGCCCGCGCTTTGGCTCCTTCGCCGCGCTTTACGGCCTTGACGAGACCCGCAAGCTGATCGCTGCGGCGCTCAGCGGCGATCTCATCAAGCGTCACGAGGATTTTCTGACCGAGCGGAGGACCTAGCCGGTGCCGACGCGGCAAGGCGAAAAGCCAAAAATGGAGCTGATCTACAAGATCGCCCCGGCGGCGCTGTGGCGGCAGGCGCAGGACCGCGGCCGCTTCGATGGCTCGGCCGTCGATCTCAAGGATGGATTCATCCATTTTTCCACCGCCGCCCAGGTCGAGGAGACGGCGCGGCTGCATTTCGCCGGTCTCCCCGACCTCGTGCTGATCGCGGTCAACGCCACAAAGCTCGGCGCCGATCTGCGCTTCGAGGCCTCGCGCGGCGGCGCTTTGTTTCCACATCTTTATGCGCCGCTGCCGCTGGATTCGGTTGCGTCCGTCAAGCGGATTCCGCGCGGCGCCGATGGCGGCCATGATTTCTCGGGCCTGATCGACGCGCCGGCCAGCTGACCCGCCGAAGCTAAAATCCGCCCTTCAGCCCATAGGCGAGAATCGGCGCGGCGAGCACGTTGAGCAACCCCGCAAGCACCATGACGAGACCGGCGATCGAGCCTTCCTCCTGCCCGATCTCGCGCGCCTTGGCGGCGCCGGCGCCATGCGCGCCCATGCCGAGCAGCGCGCCGCGGGCGAGGCTTGAGCGGAGGGGCAGCAACGTCAGCATCAGCTCCCCGAGCGCCGCGCCGAAAATGCCGGTGACCATGACGAAAATCGCCGTCAGATCGGGCGCTCCCCCGATGTCGCCCGACACCTCCATGGCGAAGGGCGTGCTCATCGAGCGCGGCAGCAGGCTGAGCCGCAAATCGCCGGAAAGGCCGAGGGCGCTCGCCATCGCCCAGGCCGAGGCCATCGCCGTGCCGCTGCCAATGAGGACGCCAAGAAGCAGAACACGCCAGTTGCGGCGGATCGTCTCCCGCTTTTCGTAAATCGGGATCGCGAAGGCGACCGTCGCCGGACCCAGCGCCAGCATGATCCAATGCGCGCCGCGCATGTAGTCGACGTAACGGGCGCCGAGCAGAACGGCGAGAGCGAGCAGCAGCGCCGGCGTCACCGCCAGCGGCGACAGATACCAGCGCGGCCAGCGCGCATAGATTTTTCGCGCGCAAAGATAGAAGCCTATCGTCGCCGCCGGCCAGAACAGCGCGAGGACGATCGGCGACCCGAAGAAAGGATTATCGAGCGACATGGCGCGACGTCCAGCGCGCGCAAAGATCGACCGTCAGAGCGGTCGAGGCCATGACGCAGAGCGTTCCCGTGAGGATGACGGCCAGCAGTTTCAGCCCGAGCACGCCTACAAATTCGGAATGGTCGAGCAGCGCCATCACCGCCGGGACGAAGAACAGCAGCATCTCGGCGAGCAGCACTTCCGCGCCCCGGCGAAAGCTGAAGACGCTCATGCGCCCGCTCAGCAGCAAGGCCAGCACAGCCGCCATGCCGACGACGCCGCCGGGGACAGGCAGCCGCAAAGCCTGCGCGGCGGCCTGGCCGAGAAACCAGAAGCCTGTGAGGACGCCGAGCTGCAGCAGCCGGCTATGGTGGAACGCATATCGAATGCGAAAAAGAGGCCCGCGCCTATGCATATCCGTATCTCCAATCCGGAGGGAGCATACGCTGCGGAGCAGCATGACAAAAATGAATTGATTTCATAGAGTCTATTCTGATATCGAATTCTATATGGAGCTGAGGACGCTGCGCGCTTTCGTCGAGGTCGTCCGCCAGGGCGGCTTCTCGGCCGCCGCGAAAACGCTGAACGCGACGCAGCCGACCATCAGCAAATCGGTCAAGCTGATTGAGGACGAGCTTGGCGTCCCTTTGCTGGAGCGGCTTGGCCATCGCAGCGAACTTACCGCCGCCGGCGACATCGTCTATCGCCGCGCGCTGGCGATGCTCGCCCAGCGCGACGATCTCATCGCCGAACTCGACGAATTGCGCGGGCTGAAGCGCGGCGTGCTGCGGCTCGGCCTGCCGCCTATCGGCACGAGCCTGCTCTTCGCGCCGCTGTTTGCGATCTATCGCAGCCGCTATCCCGGCGTCGACATCCGCCTCAACGAGCATGGCAGCAAGCGGCTCGAGGAGCTTGTCGCCGCCGGGGAACTCGACCTCGCCGCCGTGCTGCTTCCGGCCGGGCATGATTTCGACTGGCAGAAGGTGCGCGACGAGCCGCTGATGGCGCTGATGGCGCCAGATCATCCCTGCGCCGGCGAGGAAAAGGTCGGGCTGGCGCGCCTCAAGACCTCGCCCTTCATCCTGTTCGAGAGCGGCTTCGCACTCAATCAGGTCATTCTCGACGCCTGCGGACGTCACGGCTTCGCGCCGACGGTCGCCGCGCGCAGTTCGCAGATCGATTTTGTGATCGAACTTGCAGCGGCGGGGCTTGGCGTCGCCTTTTTGCCCCGGCTAATGGCGGAGCAGCGCGCGAACCCCGGCGTCCGCCGCGTGCTGCTTGACGAGCCGGGCACGGAATGGCGGATGGTTCTGGCGTGGCGGCGCGGCGGCTATCTTTCCGCCGCCGCCCGCGCGTGGCTCGCCCTCGCGCGCGAACAAAAGACCGGCGCGTAGGCGGGCAGCCAGCCTTATTCGGCGCCGCCGTCGTCCGGAACCAGCGCGAACAACAGGAAGGAGCGCGCGGTCACCGCATATTTCTGGCCGAAGCGGAACGTCTGGGTTTCCTTTTCATCCTCCTCGACGGAAAGGTTGGTGTCGATCATCAAGGTCCAGTGCTGATCCGCGCCGCTCTGGCTCGGCAAGCTGAATTCGACGACGTCGTCCCAGGCGTTGAAGATCATCAAAATGGTCGCGTCTTCGCCGCGCTTGTGGATGCCGGTCGGCTGCGCGCGGCCGTCGAGCATAAGACCGAAACATTGCGCGAGCTCCCAATCGCCCTGCTCCATCTCGCCGCCGCCGGCGTTGATCCAGGTCAGCTCCTTGATATCCAGTTCTTCATTGTAGGCGACGGTCAAAAAGCGGCCCCGGCGCAAGATCGGGAAACGCTGCCGCAGCGCCGTGATGCGCGTGAAAAAGCGGATCAGCCTGAGGCCGCGCTCGCCAAAATTCCAGTCGACCCAGGACACTTCATTGTCCTGGCAATAGGCGTTATTGTTGCCCTGTTGCGTGCGGCCGAACTCGTCGCCGGCGACCACCATCGGACACCCCTGGCTGAGCAGCAGCGTCGCCAGCATGTTGCAGATCTGGCGCTCGCGCAGCCTGTTGATTTCCGGATCGTCGGTCGGCCCCTCGGCCCCATGGTTGAAGGAGCGGTTGTCGTCTGCGCCGTCCTTGTTGTCTTCGCCATTCGCCTCATTGTGCTTCTCGTTGTAGGAGACAACGTCGTTCAGCGTGAAGCCGTCATGTGCGGTGATGAAATTGACCGACGCCCAGGGCTTGCGGCCCTGATGATCGAATTCCTCGGGCGAAGCCAGAAGCCGCGGCGCGAGATCGCCAGCGCGGCAGGCGCCTCTCCAGAAATCGCGCGCCGCGCCGCGGAATTTGTCATTCCATTCCGACCAGCCGGGCGGAAAGGCGCCGACCTGATAGCCGCCGGGGCCGCAGTCCCACGGCTCGGCGATCAGCTTCACCGTGCCGAGCACGGGATCCTGGCTGCACGCCTTGAGGAAGCCCGACTGATTGTCGAATCCGTTCGGCTCGCGCGCGAGAATGGTGCCGAGATCGAAGCGGAAGCCGTCGACATGGGTCTCATTAACCCAATAGCGCAGGCTGTCCGTCACCATTTGAATCACGCGCGGATGCGACAGATTGACCGTGTTTCCAGTGCCGGTGTCATTGACGTAATGCCGCTTCTGGTCGGGCGGCAGCCGGTAATAGGAAGCGTTGTCGATGCCTTTAAAAGACAGCGTCGGACCCCGCTCATTGCCTTCGGCCGTGTGATTGTAAACGACGTCGAGAATGACCTCGAGCCTCGCGTCATGGAATCGCGAAACCATCTCCTTGAACTCGCGCAGGCAATTGGCGCGATCGGCCGCATAGCGCGGGTCCGGCGAGAAGAAGCCGATTGTATTATAGCCCCAATAATTGGTGAGATTTTTGTCGAGCAGATAGTCGTCATTGATGAAGCTGTGGATCGGCAACAGCTCGATCGAGGTCACGCCAATCGACTTGATGTAGTCGATGACCTGCTTCTCGCCGAGGCCGGCATAGGTCCCGCGCAGCGCCTCGGGGATCTTCGGATGGAGCTTGGTATAGCCGCGCACATGCGCTTCGTAAAAGATGGTCCGATCCCACGCGACGGGGCTGCGCCTCGGCTGCCCGCGCCAGTCGAAATTCGGATCGACGACGATCGATTTCGGCATGAAGGGGGCGCTGTCGCGCTCATCGAAGGAGAGGTCGCCGTCTGCGTGGCCAATCGTATAGCCGAACACCGCCGGATCCCATTTGAGGTCGCCCATATGGGCTCGGCCATAGGGGTCGAGCAGCAGTTTTGTGGGATTGAAGCGATGGCCGGCGTTGGGCTCATAGGGACCATGAACGCGATAGCCATAGACCTGTCCCGGCCCGACGTCGGGCAGCCAGCCATGATAGATCTGGTCAGTATATTCAGGGAGCGCCACGCGCTCGAGTTCGGTCTTGCCCTCGGAATCGAACAGGCAGACCTCGACCTTCGTCGCATTTGCCGAAAAGAGCGCGAAATTAACGCCCTCGCCATCCCATGTCGCGCCGATCGGATAGGGCAGGCCTTCGCGTATCCGGGATTTTATCGTCTCCGCCATCATGCCGTCTCCTATAGCGCCCGTCGCGCCCCAAGATTCTGCAACCCCTCAGAGGGTAGCGAGTTTCGTGCCGCCCGAGCCCGGAGCGCGGGCGCATCGCCGCAGGCTCACCGCAGTACCGGAACCCCGATCAGGATGGGATGGAGGAAGATCATCACGACATAGGCGACTGTCCCGCCGACGAGCGTCACGACATCGGCGCGGGTGAATTCGGCGAGCCGGGGCGCGCCCACGTCGCCGCGCCGCTTGACCGCGATCCGGTCGTAGACAGCGAAAGCGAGAAAGGAGCAAAACAGGATCATGCCGCCAAGATCGCCGTTGACGAGGAGATGCGCCAGCGCCCAGATCTTGATCGCGACAAGCATCGGGTGCCGCAGCCAGCCCCTGATCCGGCTCGGAGTCTTGCCCATCGCCGCGAGCGCAATAAAGGCAAGCCACATCAAAAGCATGGTGATGTGGCGCGTCCACTCCGGGGGCGCCCAGACCGGGATCAAGCCATGCGCCCGATAGCGCGAAAATCCCCAGACGATCAGCACGAAGCCGACGACAGACGCCGCCGCGTAAGCAAGCTTATAGGTGCGCTCGCCGAAGCGCCCGATCAATTCGACGCGCGTCTCCCGCATCGTCGTCAGCACATGGACGCCGAGAAAGACGATGAGTCCGACGATCAAGATCAACATGCCATCTTCCCTTTGCATAGCTGCGGGCGCGGGCGCCGCCCGGCTCCTCTATCACAGAAGGGCCGGATACGGCGAGACGGCTTCCGGGCAATTTGCCTTCCGCCTTGCGTCATCCGCTTGACAAGCCGCGGGCGCCTGACAAGCTCCGGGGAATCGCCGGCTGTCTCGAACCCACGCATTTTCGCCCGATAAAGCAGGACAGCCCGCCCCGCGCGTTCGTCCGTGGCGATTTGCGCGGCCTTCAGCCGGAGCCAAAAACAAAAAATCCTTGATCATAAAGTCGATGCGCCCGAATGGATCGAGCCTGTCGCAAAGGGAATTGAGATGTTCGCTCGCCGCGCCGCCCGATTTTGCCTGATCGCTGCTGTTCTGACCACCACGGGCGTTGCAACGGCGCAAGGCCAAAGCGATCTGAAGCAGGCCGCGACGAAAGCGGGCGAGATGGTGCAAACGCTGATCGCGCGCCTGCGCGGCGGCAAAATGCCCGCCGGCATCGCCAAATCGAACGGACGCATCGAGGCGACGCAGGTCGACGTCGCCGCGAAATATGGCGGGCGCCTCGAAACGCTCAATTTCGACGAAGGCGACGAGGTGACGGCCGGACAGGTCGTCGGCAAAATCGCTGGCCCCGAATATGAGGCGCAGCTGCGCGGCGCGCAGGCGCAGGTGCTGGGGGCGAAGCAGGCATTGGCCGAAGCGGTGGCGCTGATCGCGCAGCGTCAGAGCGATCTGACCTTCGCGAGGACCGATCTCGAACGCGGCCAGAGCCTGCTCCAGCGCGGCAACATCACGCAGCAGGTGGTCGATCAGCGGCGCAACAAATTCGAGGCGGCGGAGGCGGCCCATCGCGCCGCGACCGCGCAGCGCGACCAGGCGCAATTTGCGATCCAGACGGCGGAAGCCGATGTGCAACGGCTGCAATCGATCCTGGTCGATCTCGTGCTGGTGTCGCCGCGCAGCGGCCGCGTGCAATACAGGCTCGCGCGCGCAGGCGAGGTGGTGGCGCCCGGCCAGCGCATCCTCACCATCCTCGATCTCAACGATGTTTATATGACGATCTATCTGCCAGCGTCAGAGGCCGGCAAGCTCGCGCTCAGCGACGAGGCGCGCATTATCGCCGATCCCATTCCGCAATATGTGATTCCGGCCTCGATCAGCTTTGTCGCGACCGACGCGCAGTTCACGCCGAAAAGCGTCGAAACCGAGGATGAGCGGCAAAAGCTGATGTTCCGCGTCAAACTACAGGTCGATCCCAAGGTGCTGGAGAAATACCACCGGCAGGTCAAGACCGGCGTGCGCGGCATCGGCTTCGTGCGCACCGCATCCGGCGCCGATTGGCCCGACGATCTCAAGGTGAAACTGCCGCAATGACGCAAGATGTCGTCGCCGCGCTGAGGGGCGTCACCCATCGCTACGGCAAAAGGGTCGCGCTCGACGACGTCAGCCTCGATATTCCCGCCCGCTGCATGGTCGGCATGATCGGACCGGACGGCGTCGGCAAATCGACGCTGCTCGCGCTCGTTTCCGGCGTCCGCGCCATCCAGAGCGGCGGGGTCACGGTGTTCGGCGACGACATGGCCGACGAACGCCTGCGCTTTTCCAATTGTGGACGCATCGCCTACATGCCGCAGGGGCTCGGGCGCAATCTCTACCCGACGCTCACTGTTTTTGAAAATGTCGATTTCTTCGGCCGGCTGTTCGGGCAATCTGTTTCCCAACGTCGCGCGCGCATCGACGAATTGTTGCGCGCGACGGGTCTCGACCCGTTCATGGACAGGCCGGCGGGGCAGCTCTCAGGCGGCATGAAGCAGAAGCTTAGCCTTTGTTGCTCGCTGATGCATGATCCGACGCTGCTCATTCTCGACGAACCGACGACCGGCGTCGATCCGCTCTCGCGCCGCCAGTTCTGGGATCTTATCGCTTCGATGCGCGCGCGCCGCCCGGACATGAGCGTCATCGTCGCGACAGCCTATATGGACGAGGCGGCGCGCTTCGACTGGCTTGCGGCGATGGACGCGGGAAAAATCATAGCGCAGGGCCCGCCGCGGGACATTCTGGAGCGGGCGCATGAGACCTCTCTCGACAGCGCCTTCATCGCGCTTCTGCCGGAGGAAAAACGCGCGCAGCACAAGAAGGTTTTGGCGCGACCACGCCCCGACGGCGCTGACGAGCCGCCGGCGATCGAGGCCGAGGGGCTGACGCGGCGGTTCGGCTCCTTCGTCGCCGTTGACCATGTGAGCTTTCGAATCGCACGCGGCGAAATCTTCGGCTTTCTCGGCTCGAACGGCTGCGGCAAATCCACCACAATGAAGATGCTGACCGGCCTGTTGCCGGCGACCGAAGGCTCCGCGAAACTATTTGGCAAGCCGATGGCCTCCGACGATATGGCGATGCGGCAAAACGTCGGCTACATGTCGCAGGCCTTCTCGCTCTACGTCGAGCTCACCGTGCGCCAGAATCTCGAGCTGCACGCGCATCTTTATCATTTGCCGGCGAACGAGATCACAGGGCGCATCGACGAATTGTTGCAGCGCTACGATCTTCGCGAGTCCGTAGAGCAGCGGCCCGACAGCCTGCCGCTCGGCGTCAAGCAGAGACTGCAGCTTGCCGTCGCCGTGCTGCACCGGCCCGCCATATTGATCCTTGACGAACCGACGTCCGGCGTCGACCCGATCGCGCGCGACGCCTTCTGGCGCACGCTCATCGATCTGTCGCGCGACGATGGCGTCACCATCTTTATCTCGACGCATTTCATGAACGAGGCCGAGCGCTGCGACCGGATTTCGCTGATGCACGCGGGCAAGGTGCTTGCGGTTGGAACGCCGCGCGAGCTGGTTGAGAAGCGCGGCGCCGCGACGCTCGAGGACGCCTTCATCGGCTATCTCATCGACGCCGAAGCGACGACCCGACCTTCCGCGCCCGCAACAACTGAGGCGGCGGCGCCGCCGCCGACCGCGGACCATTCCGGCAAGACGAGGCGCTTCGATCCAAGGCGCCTTTGGGCCTATGCGCGGCGCGAGACCATGGAGCTTCTGCGCGATCCGATCCGGCTTGCTTTCGCTCTTGTCGGCCCGCTGATATTGATGATGGCTTTCGGCTATGGCATTTCCTTCGACGTCGAGAATCTCAAATATGCCGCCTTCGATCAGGACCGGACGCCGGAAAGCCGGCGGCTGCTCGAAAGCTTCTCTGGATCGCGCTATTTTTCCGAACAGCCGCCGATCGAGTCGCCGGCCGAAATGGAGGAGCGCTTCAAGCGCGGCGAGCTGAGCCTCGTCGTCGAAATTCCCGCAGGCTTCGGCCGCGATCTGCAAAATTTGCGCGCGCCCGAAGTCACCGTGCTGATCGACGGCGCGATGCCGTTTCGCGGCGAGACGGCGCGCGGCTATGTGAGCGGGCTCGCCGTGCAATATCTGAAGGAGCGAGCAGTCGAAAGACTTGGCGCCAACGCGGTCGTCTCCACCGTGAACATCGAGACGCGCTTTCGCTATAATCAGGCCTTTAAAAGCGTCAACGCCATGGTTCCCGGCGTCATCGTGCTGATGTTGATTCTCATCCCGGCGATCATGTCGGCGGTCGCCGTGGTGAAGGAAAAAGAGACGGGCTCGATCGCCAATTTCCGCGCGACGCCGATCAGCAAGTTTGAATTTCTGTTCGGCAAGCAGCTGCCCTATGTCGGCGTCGCCATGGCGAGCTTTTTTCTGCTCGTGCTGCTGGCGGCCCTCCTGTTCGGCGTCGAGGTCAAGGGATCCTTCGCGACGCTCGCGCTCGCGACCCTCTGCTATGTCTTCGCGACAACCGGCTTCGGCCAGCTCGTCTCGACTTTTACGCGCACGCAGGTCGCGGCCGTTTTTGCAACCGCCATCCTCTGCTTCATAACGGCGGTGAATTTTTCTGGCCTCTTGACGCCGGTCGCCTCGCTGTCCGGCGGCGCGCGGCTGATTGGCCTCTCCTTTCCGGCCGCCTGGTATCACCCCATCAGCATCGGCGCCTTCACGAAATCGCTCGGCCTGTCCGAACTCTGGTTCAACATCGTCGTGCTTCTCGGATTTGCGCTCGCCTATCTCGCCGCCGCTCAATTCCTTCTGAAGAAACAGGAGCCCTGACGTGAAGGCGGCCGCCAAGACTGGGTCGGGATCGGACACGGGCGGGCTCCGCGCGCGCCTGTCCACGATCTACCGGCTGATGGTGAAGGAGCTGCGCAGCATCAAGGCCGATCCCGTGATGCTGATCCTCGTCGTCTATGCCTTCACCGTCGCGATCTATACCGTCGCGAATGGCGCGACGACCGAGGCGACCAATCTGTCGGTCGGCATCGTCGACGAGGATCGCTCCGAGCTGTCGCGCCGGATCGCCGACGGGCTGACGCCGCCGCTGTTCCAGCGCGCGGTCGAAGTTTCGGCCGGCGGCATCGACAAGGTCATGGACGAGGGCCAGCTCGTCTTTGTGATCGAGATTCCACCGCGATTCCAGGCCGATATCCTCGCCAGCCGCGCGACGTCCGTGCAGGTCAACATTGACGCCACCGCCATCACGCAGGCGGGCAATGGCGCCGTCTACATTCAGAACATCATCGCGACCGAAGTCGCCAATTTCCTCTCGGGGCGGGAAGGAACCACCGAGATCCCTGTCAACGTCGTCACCCGCGCAAAATTCAATCCGAACTTGAAATCGAGCTGGTTCACCTCGGTGATGCAGGTCATCAACAATATCACGCTGCTCACCGTCATCCTGACCGGCGCGGCGCTGATCCGCGAAAGGGAGCAGGGAACCGTCGAGCATCTTCTCGTCATGCCGGTGACGCCCTCCGAAATCATGCTCGCCAAGATCCTCGCCAACGGGCTCGTCATTCTCGCCGCCGCCGGCCTGTCGCTGGCGCTCGTGGTGCAGGTGGCGCTGTCCGTGCCTATCGCCGGCTCGATTCCGCTGTTTCTCGGCGGCTCGTGTTTCTACGTCTTCACCGTGGCTGCGCTCGGCATTCTGCTCGGCACCATCGCCTCGTCGATGGGGCAGTTCGGCCTGCTTGCGATTCCCGTGCTGCTCATCATGCAGCTTTTATCTGGCAGCAGCACGCCGATCGAAAGCATGCCCGTCTGGTTGCGCTATGTGATGGAGACGATCAGCCCAACGCCGCATTTCGTCGCTTTCGCCCAGGCTGTTCTCTACCGCGGCGCGGGCCTCTCCATCGTCTGGCCGCAACTTGTCGCCGTCGCGGTGATCGGGGGGGTCTATTTTGTGTTCGCGCTGCGCCGCTTCCGCCGCGTGATCTTCGGCGCGTAAACAAGCGCCCACCCAGCACACCAACGTCTCACCCGCCGCTTCTGAGCCGGTAGGGCACCATGCCGCGTTCGTTGGCGTCGACCTCGATTGCCGCGTCGAGCGGCGGCACGGCGCGCTGCAGGCAGTCTTGCCGTTCGCAGACGCGGCAGGCGACGCCGATCTTGGCGACCGTTGCGGAGCTGCGAAGATCGATCGCGTCGGAATAGACGAGATCTTGCGCATGATCGATCTCGCAGCCAAAGCCGATCGCGTAATTGCGCTGCGGCGAGCCGAACGAGCCACCCTTCTTGGCGATCGAGCGCGCCACCGAAAGATAGCGCACGCCATCCGGCATTTCGGCGACCTGCACGAGGAAGTGGTTGGGCCGCTCGAACGCCTCATGGATGTTCCACAAGGGACAGGCGCCGCCATAGCGGGCGAACTGGAAACGCGTCGCGCTGTGGCGTTTGGTGATGTTGCCGGCCCGGTCGACCCGCAGAAAATAGAAGGGCGCGCCCTCGCGGCCGGGTCGCTGCAGCGTCGAGAAACGGTGGCAGACCTGTTCGATGCTGACGCCGAACTGCCGCGACAGGCGCTCGACGTCATGGCGGGCCGCGCGCGCTTCGCCGGAAAAGCGCGCATAGGGCATCACAAGCGCGCTGGCGAAATAATTGGCGAGCGCGAGTTTGGCGATCTCCGCCGAGGCCGGGCTCTTGAACCGCGCGGCGCCGGCGAGCTCGTCGATTTTTTCGTGCTGCGTGCGCGCCGCGATGTGGCAGGCGAGCAGGAATTTCTGCGTCGCCGGCTCCTGATCGCCGTCAAGGAACAGGGCGCCGATGGCAGGGTCGTAGCGGCTGATCGGGCCGCCGGCCGTCTTCGGAGTCGAAACGATCACGCGCGCGCCGAGCTCGCGCGCGGAATAGTCGGCAAGGCTCTGATAGGAGACGGCGTTCTCGCCCCAAAGCCGCTCGGCCAGCGCCTCGGCGCTGCGGTCCAGCGCATCGCAGTAATTGCCCATGAAATGGAAGAAATCCCGCACTTCGTCGAAGGCGAAGGGACGCCTTTGCGCCTCGATCGGGCCCTCGCCCTGGCGCAGGGCGTCGTCGAGCCCGCGATAGCGCTCCTCCATGCGGCGATAGGAGGAATGCAGATCGAGCATGGCGCGAACGAGATGGGGCGCTGCGGCCGAGATCGCCTTCAGTTCGCGGCCGCTGACGCTCGCGTGCTCGAACAGGGGATCGGACAGCATCTCGCGCAGATTGGCGGCGAGTCGTTCCGGCCCATCGTCGTAAAGATCGGCGACCTGCAGCTTCAGGACGCGGGTGACCTCGACGAGGATCGCTGCGGTCAGCGGGCGCTGATCGCTTTCGATCTGGTTCAGATAGCTTGGCGAGATCCCGAGGCGCCTGGCGACGAGCGCTTGCGGGAGGGAGAGCTCCTCGCGGCGGCGCCTCAGGATCTGGCCGGCGAACAATTTCTTCATTTTGTAAATCCATTTGATTTACAGATTTGCAAATTTGCCCGATTTGCATTGATCGCGCCGCTCACTGCAGTAGAACGCAAGGGCCGGATCGACAACAAAAATCGGCTGCGCGCCAGCCGAAACAGGCAAAAGCCGCGTCCCTTTCAAATCGGCTGAAAATTTGTGAAGATTGCGCACGTCCGCTTCGCCAAATGCGGCGGCGGCCGCAACAGGAGACGTCTCGCCATGCGACATGTCATTGAGGAGCTTGAACGCCGCCGCGACGAGGCGCTGGCCGGCGGCGGCGCGCGGCGCGTCGGCGCCCAGCACGCCAAGGGCAAGCTGACCGCAAGAGAGCGCGTCGAGCTTTTGCTCGATAAGGGCTCCTTCGAGGAGTTCGACATGTATGTCGAGCATCGCTGCTCCGATTTCGGCATGGAGAAGCAGAAGATCCCGGGCGATGGCGTCGTCACTGGCTGGGGCACGATCAACGGCCGCGCCATCTTCGTTTTTTCCAAAGATTTCACGGTGTTCGGCGGCTCGCTCAGCGAGGCCCACGCCGCCAAGATCATCAAGATTCAGGACATGGCGCTGCGTATGCGCGCGCCGATCATCGGGCTGTTCGACGCCGGCGGGGCGCGCATCCAGGAAGGCGTCGCGGCGCTCGGCGGCTATGCCGAAATTTTTCGCCGCAACGTCGAGGCCTCGGGAGTCATTCCGCAGATCTCGGTGATCATGGGCCCTTGCGCCGGCGGCGACGTCTATTCGCCGGCGATGACCGATTTCATCGTCATGGTGCGCGACACGAGCTATATGTTCGTGACCGGGCCCGACGTCGTCAAAACCGTCACCAATGAATCCGTCACCGCGGAGGAGCTCGGCGGCGCGCGCATCCACACGACGAAATCCTCGATCGCCGACATCGCCTTCGACAATGACGTCGAAGCGCTGCTGCAGTTGCGCCGCCTGATCGATTTTCTTCCCGCCAACAACACCAGCGGCGCGGCGCATTGGCCGAGCTTCGACGACGTCGATCGCGTCGAGCCGAGCCTCGACACGCTGGTTCCCGACAACGCCAACAAGCCCTACGACATCAAGGAGCTGATCGAGAAGACGGTCGACGAGCGCGACTTTTTTGAGATTCAGGGCGCCTTCGCCGGCAATATCGTGACCGGCTTCGGCCGCATCGACGGGCGCACGGTCGGCTTCGTCGCCAACCAGCCGATGGTGCTCGCCGGCGTGCTCGACTCCGACGCTTCCCGCAAGGCGGCGCGCTTCGTGCGCTTTTGCGATTGCTACGATATTCCGATCGTCACTTTCGTCGACGTTCCGGGGTTCCTGCCCGGCGTCGCGCAGGAATATGGCGGACTGATCAAGCATGGCGCGAAATTGCTGTTCGCCTACTCGCAATGCACCACGCCATTGATCACCGTGATTACGCGCAAAGCCTTCGGCGGCGCCTATGACGTCATGGCCTCAAAGCATATCGGCGCCGACGTCAATTACGCCTGGCCCTCGGCGCAGATCGCAGTGATGGGCGCAAAGGGCGCGGTCGAGATTATTTTCCGTCAGGACATGGACGATAAGGATAAAATCGCGGCGCTGACCAAGAGCTATGAAGACCGCTTCCTATCGCCCTTCGTCGCCGCCGAGCGCGGCTATATCGACGAAGTGATCAAGCCGCGGGAGACGCGGTTGCGGATCGCGCGGGCGCTCGCCATGCTGCGCAGCAAGACAGCCGAAAAGCCCTGGCGCAAGCACGACAACATTCCGCTGTGAGGACGTAATGTTCGGAAAGATCCTGATCGCGAACCGCGGCGAGATCGCCTGTCGCATCATCAAGACGGCGCGCCGGCTTGGCATTGCGACTGTCGCCGTCTATTCCGACGCCGATCGCGACGCAAGGCATGTCGAGATGGCCGACGAGGCGGTTCATATCGGTCCGGCGCCGGCGGCGCAAAGCTATCTCATGATCGACAACATCCTTGAGGCCTGCCGCAAAACGGGGGCCGAGGCCGTGCATCCCGGCTATGGCTTTTTGTCGGAGCGGGCGGCTTTCGCCGAGGCGCTGGCGACGGAAAATATCGCCTTCATCGGCCCGAATGTCGGCGCCATCGCGGCGATGGGCGACAAGATCGAATCGAAGCGCTTCGCGCGCGCCGCCGGCGTTTCGACGGTCCCGGGCAATCTCGAAATCATCAAGGATGGCGCGGACGCCGCGCGCATCGCCGCCGACATCGGCTTTCCGGTCATGATCAAGGCGTCGGCCGGCGGCGGCGGCAAAGGCATGCGCATCGCAAGATCGGCAGGCGAGGTCGAGGAAGGATTTGCGCGCGCCAAATCGGAAGCCAAATCCTCCTTCGGCGACGACCGCATCTTCATCGAGAAATTCATCGAAAATCCACGGCACGTCGAGATTCAGATCATTGGGGACAAGCATGGCCATGTGATACATCTCGGCGAACGCGAATGTTCGATCCAGCGGCGCAATCAGAAGATCATCGAGGAAGCGCCCTCCCCGCTGCTTGACGCAGCGACGCGCGAACTCATGGGCGCGCAGGCGGTGGCTCTCGCGCAAGCGGTCGGCTATGATTCGGCCGGCACCGTCGAATTCGTCGCGGGCCAGGACCGGAGCTTCTATTTTCTCGAGATGAACACCAGGCTGCAGGTCGAGCATCCCGTCACCGAACTGATCACCGGCCTCGACCTCGTCGAGCTGATGATCCGCAGCGCCGCCGGCGAGCCGCTGCCCCTCGCGCAGGAAGATGTGCGCCTCTCTGGCTGGGCCGTCGAAAGCCGCGTCTATGCCGAAGACCCGACCCGCGGCTTCCTGCCCTCGATCGGGCGGCTCACAACCTACCGTCCCCCGGCCGAAGGCAAATTCGGCGAGCTCACCATCCGCAACGATACGGGCGTCGCCGAAGGCGGCGAGATCGCGATCCATTATGATCCGATGATCGCCAAGCTCGTGACGCACGCGCCGACGCGGAGCGAGGCGATCCACGGCCACAGCGCCGCGCTCGACGCCTTCGCCCTCGACGGCATCCGCCACAACATCCCTTTTCTTTCGAGCCTCATGTCCCATCCGCGCTGGCGCGAGGGGCGGCTCTCGACGGGGTTCATCGCCGAGGAATATCCGGAAGGCTTCGCCAATCCGGCGCCTGCCGGCGCGATCGCCCTGCGCCTCGCCGCAATTGCGGGGGCGATCGACCACCAGCTCAATCAACGCAAGCGCCGGATTTCCGGGCAGATGCCGGTCGCCAAAGCGGTCACTTTCGAGCGCCGCCGCCACGTCGTCGTCGGCGCGGAAGACTTCGCCTTCGAGATCGACGAAACGCCAAAAGGCCTCAACCTTGCCTTTGAGGACGGACGGCTGGTTTCGGTCCTCTCCTTGTGGAAACCGGGCGAACCGGTGTGGCGCGGCGTGGTCGACGGCGAACGCATCGCCGCGCAGGTCCGCCCCATTTTGAACGGCGTCCTGCTCGCACATGGCGGATTTTTTGCCGAAGCGCGCGTCTATACCCAGCGTGAAGCCGAACTCGTGCGGCTCATGCCGGAAAAACGCGCGGCGGACAGCGGCAAGCATCTGCTCTGCCCGATGCCCGGCCTCATCCGCGAGGTTCTGGTGAGCGAAGGACAGGCCGTAAAAGCCGGCGAAGCGCTGGCGATCGTCGAGGCGATGAAGATGGAGAACATCCTGCGCGCGGAACGCGACGCGACAATCGGCAAGGTCTATGCGGCGGCCGGTCAGAGCCTTGCGGTCGACGCCGTCATCATGGATTTTGCGGCGTGACGGCGCTCGCTTTTTCCGACGCCGCGGGCGAAGCCGCCTGGCGCGCCGCAGTCGCGCGCATCATAGCGAAATCGCCCTCCGGCGCGCTTCCGGCCTTCCAAACCGATGACGCGATTCCGATCGCGCCGCTCTATCCGAAAGCCGACCCCGCGCCACAGCCCTGGCGCGCCGGAAACGCCTGCCGGATCATCGCCCGCCTCGATCATCCCGATCCCTTCGCGGCGAAGGCGCTCGCGACCGCCGATCTCGAAGGCGGCGCCGGCGGATTGACGATCAGCTTCGAGGGCGCCGCTGCCGCGCGCGGTTTCGGCCTTCACGCCCAGAGCGCCGAGGACCTCAACCAGGCGCTCGGCGGCGTTCGTCTCGATCTGATTTCCATTCGCCTCGAACCGGCGCCCGGCGGCGTCGGAGCCGCGCTGCAATTCGCCGATCTCATCGAGCGGCGCAGCCACGATCCGGCCTCGATCGACGTTGACTTCGGCTTTGATCCGATTGGCGTGTTCGCCGCGCGGGGCGGCCCCCCGACCAATTGGAAGAATGAGGAAGCCGCCGTCGCCAACGCCTGCGCCACGCTGCGCGAACATGGCTTCGCCTCCCCTCTCATGCGCGCGGACGCGCGGCCCTACAACGAGGCGGGCGCGACCGAGGCCGAAGAGCTCGCCTCCGTGCTGGCGACAGGCGTCGCCTATCTGCGCGCCCTCGCCGGCGCCGGCCAGCTGGCCAAAGCGTCGACCGCGCTCAGCTTCGTGCTCGTCACGGAAGCCGACGTGTTGACGGGAATCGCCAAACTGCGCGCCCTGAGGCAACTTTGGGCGCTTGTCGAAAAATCATGTGGCGTCCCGAGCGCGCCGCTGCGGCTTCATGCCGAGACGTCATGGCGGATGCTGACGCGGCGCGACGTCTACGGCAATCTGCTGCGCGGCGCGCTCGGCTGCGCCGCGGCGATGATCGGCGGGGCCGACAGCGTGAGCGTGTCGCCCTATACGGCGGCGCTTGGCCTTCCGGATGAATTCGCGCGGCGGCTCGCCCGCAACACCGGCGCGATCCTCTTGGATGAAAGCTATTTGACCCGCGTCGCCGATCCGACCGCGGGATCTGGCGCGATCGAGGCGCTGACTGTCGGCCTCTGCGAAAAAGCCTGGGATCTGTTTCAGAGAATCGAGACGGCGGGCGGCTTCCCGAAGGCGCTCGCCTCGGGCTTCTGGCAGGATACGCTCGCTCTCTCGCGCGCCCGGCGCCGGCAGGATTTCGCCTCGCGCGCGCGCGCGCTCACCGGCGTCAGCATCTTTCCGGATCTTGGCGAAATCGTTCCGCCCGTGCTGTCGTCGAACCGGCGCCCGGCCGCCGCTTCGCGATCGGCGCGCGGGGCGCTCCCGTGCCAGCGCGACGCCGAGCCGTTCGAACGTCTGCGCGACAAATCGGATGCCTGGCTCGCCGCCCATGGCGCGCGTCCGCGTATTTTCCTGGCAAGGCTCGACGCCAACGCCGAATCCGGGGCGCGCCGCGACTTTGCGCGGGGCGTGTTCGAGGCCGCCGGCTTCGAGACCGCCGAGCTTGAGATTTTCGCCGATCTCGAAACGCTGACCGACGCCTGCCTCGCCTCCGGCGCGCTCGCCGCATGCCTCTGCCCGAGCGAAGCGGCCTATGCCGCGAGCGGCAATGGCCATGAACATGTCTCGGGCAGCCGCCTTGAAGCAGCCGCGCGCGAACTTTCCGCGATCGGCGTCCGGGTCGTGGTCGCCAGTTGGCCCGGCGAGTTCGAGGGCGCGCTGCGCCGCGCCGGCGTCGAGGATTTCATCTTCGCCGGAAGCAACGCCGTTTCCTTCCTGCGCCGGATCTGGAACAAAAAGCCGAGGGCATGATGCGGATTCCTGACTTCGCCAAGATCCCGTTCCATTCCGTGGCGACCAAGGCGCCGGCCGCGGAGGGCGAGCGCGCCGAGCCGGCGTGGCTGACGGCGGAGGGCGTCGCCGTCAAGCCCGCCTATTCGCCGCAGGACCGCGCGGGCCTTTCGGCCGTCGACAGTTTTCCCGGCCATGCGCCCTATCTGCGCGGCCCCTACCCGACCATGTATGTCAATCAGCCCTGGACGATCCGGCAATATGCCGGCTTCTCCACTGCGGAGGATTCCAACGCTTTCTACCGGCGCAATCTCGCGGCGGGGCAGATGGGCCTCTCCGTCGCCTTCGATCTCGCGACGCATCGCGGCTATGATTCCGATCATCCGCGCGTCGCCGGCGACGTCGGCATGGCTGGCGTTGCGATCGATTCCATCTACGACATGCGCACGCTGTTCGACGGCATCCCGCTCGACCGCATGTCGGTGTCGATGACGATGAACGGCGCGGTCCTGCCGATCCTCGCCCTTTACATCGTCGCGGCGGAAGAACAAGGAGTGAAGCCGGAGCAGCTGCAAGGCACCATTCAAAACGACATTCTCAAAGAATTCATGGTGCGCAACACCTATATCTATCCGCCCGGCCCGTCGATGCGGATCGTCTCCGACATCTTCGCCTACACATCGGCGCGCATGCCGAAATTCAACTCGATCTCGATCTCGGGCTACCACATGCAGGAGGCCGGCGCGCCGGCCGATCTCGAACTCGCCTACACGCTCGCCGACGGCGTCGAATATGTGCGCGCCGGGCTTGCCGCCGGCCTTGACATCGACGCTTTCGCACCCCGCTTGAGTTTCTTTTTCGCGATCGGCATGAACACCTTCATGGAGGTCGCAAAGCTCCGCGCGGCGCGTCTGCTGTGGAGCCAGCTTATGGCGCAGTTCGCGCCGAAATCGGAAAAGTCGCTGATCCTGCGGACGCATTGCCAGACGTCGGGATGGTCGCTGACGGCGCAGGATGTTTTCAACAACGCAATGCGCACCACGATCGAAGCGCTGGCCGCGGCGCTCGGCGGCGCGCAGTCGCTGCACACCAATTCGCTCGATGAAGCTTTGGCTCTGCCGACCGATTTTTCGGCGCGGATCGCGCGCAATACACAGATCATGCTGCAGCTGGAAAGCGGGATAACGCGGACGATCGATCCTCTCGGCGGGTCCTATTATCTCGAACGGCTGACGGCCGATCTCGCCGCGCGCGCGCAAAGCCATATCGCTGAAATCGAGACGCTCGGCGGCATGACCAAAGCCATCGAGGCCGGCGTGCCGAAACTGCGCATCGAAGAGGCCGCGGCCAAGACCCAAGCGCATATCGACGCCGGGTTGCAGACCGTCGTCGGCGTCAATCGATTCAAGCCCGAGAGGGAAGCTCCGCTCGAGGTGATGAAGGTCGATAATTCGGTCGTCCGCGCGGCGCAGATCGCCAAGCTCGAGCGGCTGCGCGCCGAGCGCGACGCGGAGGGAGTCGAACGCGCCCTGGCGAGGCTGAAGGAAGCGGCCGCGTCGGGGACCGGAAATCTTCTGGAGCTCGGCGTCGAGGCGGCGCGCGCCAAGGCGACCGTCGGCGAGATCTCGGCCGCGCTCGAAAGCGTCTACGGGCGCCACGCCGCCTCGACCAAGGTGATTTCCGGCGTCTATCGCCGCGAGGCTGGCGCCGCCAATGAGGCCGTTCACCGGGTCGCGGACCTGACCGAGGGATTCAGCCACAATGAGGGCCGCAAGCCGCGCATCCTCGTCGTCAAGCTCGGCCAGGACGGTCATGATCGCGGACAGAAGGTGATCGCCTCGGCCTTTTCCGATCTCGGGTTCGACGTCCGCATCGGGCCGCTGTTCGCAACGCCCGCCGAAGCGGCGGCGCAGGCGATCGACGAAGAGGTCCATATCATCGGCGTCTCGTCGCTCGCCGCGGGCCATATGACGCTGTTGCCTGAGCTCAAGGCCGAACTTGAAGCGCGCGGCCGCGGCGACATCATGCTTGTCGTAGGCGGCGTCATTCCGCCAGCCGACGTCGACCCCTTGCTCGACGCAGGAGTCGCCGCCGTGTTCCTGCCGGGGACGGTTATTCCGGAGGCGGCGGAGCGCCTCATCAACGAACTCAGCATACAGCGCGGCTATGCGCAAAAGCTGCCGTCCGCCTATATGGAGAAGCCGGCCCGCGGCGCGCGGCCGGCGCCCTGAACTCGGATAGGAGCGCCGCCTACCGCCTGATCACGTGCGGCGCCGGGCAGCGCCGCGAAATCCGCAAGGCTTTCGAGCGTCGATCGACGCGGATGTATCGATGAAGCCGTCCGGCCTGTGTTGATGAGGATGGCGTCCCCAAACACAATCGCCCTGACGCCGACTCGCTGCGGCTGGCTCGGCTAACGGTAGCGCCCATGGCGTTGCAAGACTTCAATCTTGTAGCCATCCGGATCCTGAATGAAGAAAAACCGCGCCATCAGAGCGCCGTCGTGAAACATTTCCTTGATCGGATTAGGGGTCAATCCGCGTGACGTTATCAGGTCACGTTCGCGCTCCAGATCATCGACGACAAAAGCGAGATGGCCATAGCCGTCGCCAAGCGCATAGGGCTCGGTCCGGCCATGGTTGACCGTCAGTTCGAGTTCAAAATCAGCGTCGGCGTTGCGCAAATAGATCAGCGTAAAGTCGTCGAAGGGGATTCGATCGGCGATCTTCAGCCCGAACGCGGCGTCGTAGAACGCCACCGAGCGCTGCTCCTCCAACACCCGTATCATCATGTGAATGGCTTTTGTCATACGTCTGTCGAGCTCCCTCGATGAATGGGCGTGTGCGATCCGGCGGCGCCGCGCCGGCTCAGGATCAATATAGCCGGCGCAAAGCGTAAGCTTCGCTGCTGCCGATGTGTAAGACAAACTATGCTTAGTCGAACGGCTCTTAAGTCGCAATCAGGCCACACAAAGGCGTCATAGAAGGTTGAGTTAAGTCTTATACGGAGTTATGTCGTTTGAGGTTTAGAAACACGCAGGTAACGGTAACGCCATGACGACGTCCCCGGCCCGGAAATACCGCGCTTCGGAAAAGCGCGAATGCACGCGCCAGCAAAACAGCGCCGACATTCAGGCCGCGGCCTGGCGCGTGTTCTGCAACGTTGGAATGGACGCGGCGAATGTACGCGACATCGTCAAGCTGAGCGGTCTCTCTCCCGGCACCTTTTACAATTATTTCCGCACGAAAGAGGCGATCTTCGAAGTGATCGCGCAGGATCTATTTGAGCGGTTGCGGATCGAGACTCGCGCCGTCCGCGCGCGGGCGACGAATGCGGAAGAGTTGCTGTTTCTTGCCTATAGTTCTTATCTCGATTTCGTCCAGTCGATCGACGGCGCAATGGATTTCATCCAGCGCAATCAGCACTACATCCGCTCGGAGGTCTATCCGTCGACGGCGATCCACAGCCTCTCGACCGATCTCGAACGGGATTTGCGGCGCTTCATCCCCCCGTCCGCCATGTCCGACGAGGAAGCCGGGCTGTTCGCCGCCATGATTATCGCGGCCGGCGCCGAGGCCGTTTTTCGCGCGACACAGCCGCCAGAAATCCGCATCGAAACGCTGCGCGCGTTCCTGACGAAATTTATGCTGGGCGGATTGAACGCATGGCGGCCGGCGGAGGCGCAAGCGGCGTCGCCCGATCGTCGGCCTTCGGTCGCCAACGACGCGTGAACTGTCTTTATAATCCGCGCCCGCGTCCCCTGGCGCGATTTGACGCGCGCGTGATGTCGCCAGCGTAATCGACGCCGCGCCGGCTGTCGCTGTATAGTGCGCCCGAGCGACGTTGACGTTTGACATGCTGCGGCGGCTGCGCTCCTTATTCTGCTGCGCGCAGAATTCCAGGAAAGGTTACGCATCGCGATGAAAGCCCTCGTGGCGGTGAAGCGGGTCATCGACTACAATGTCAAGATCCGCGTGAAGGCCGACAATTCCGGCGTCGAGACGGCGAATGTAAAATTCTCGGCGAACCCCTTCGACGAAATCGCCGTGGAAGAAGCGGTGCGGCTTAAGGAGGCCGGGATCGTCTCGGAGATCGTTGTGGTGACGATCGGCCCGGCGGCGGCCCAGGACGTGCTGCGCTCGGCGCTGGCGATCGGCGCCGACCGCGCAATCCTCATCGAGACCAACGAAGAGATACAGCCGCTGGCTGTCGCTAAAATCCTCAAGGCGCTCTGCGAACGGGAAGCGCCGCAGATTGCGATTCTCGGCAAGCAGGCGATTGACGATGATTCGAACCAGACCGGACAGGCGCTCGCCGCCTTGCTTGGCTGGCCGCAGGGAACCTTCGCCTCAAAGCTGGCAATCGCCAACGGACGCGCCGAGGTGACGCGGGAAATCGACGGCGGCCTCGAGACGCTGTCGCTGGCGCTCCCGGCCGTCGTCACAACCGACCTTCGCCTCAACGAGCCGCGCTACGCAAGCCTCCCCAACATCATGAAGGCGAAGAAGAAGCCGCTCGACATCATCGCCGCCGCGACGCTCGGCCTCGATCTCGCGCCTCGTCTCGCCACGTTGCGGGTGGAGGCGCCGCCAAAGCGCAGCGCCGGAATCAAGGTGAAGACCGTCGCCGAACTCGTCGACAAATTGAAGACCGAAGCGAAGGTGATCTGATATGGCTGCATTGGTGCTCGCCGAACATGACGGCCATCATCTGAGAGCCGCGACGCTCAGCGCCGTCACGGCCGCCTTGCGCCTCGGCGGCGAGGCGCATCTTCTCGTCGCCGGACATAATGTTCGCGAATTGGCCGAAGCCGCCGCCGCCGTCGCCGGAGTCACGAAAGTGCTTACCGCCGACGATCCGCTCTATGCTCACCCGCTGGCGGAGACGCTGGCCCCGCTGCTGATCGCACTTGCCGCGGATTATGCGGCGATCGTCGCCGCCGCTACAACATTCGGCAAGAATATCCTGCCGCGCGTGGCGGCTAAATGCGACGTGCAGCAGATTTCGGAGATCGTTGCGGTTGTGTCCCCCGACACATTTGTGCGCCCGATCTATGCCGGCAACGCCCTCGCCACGGTCCAGTCGAAAGACAAATTAAAGGTCATCACGATACGCGCGACCGCTTTCGAGCCCGCGGCGACCGCTGGCGGCGCCGCGCCGATCGTGACGACGCCTGCGGCGCCTGCGGAGGCGGACGCAAGCTTCCTGCGCGATGAGCTCTCCAAATCGGAACGCCCGGAACTGACCTCTGCTCGGATCGTCATCTCGGGCGGCAGGGGCATGCAAAGCGGCGATAATTTCAAGCTGATCGAGCCGATCGCGCAATCCCTTGGAGCGGCGATCGGCGCCAGCCGCGCCGCCGTTGACGCTGGCTTCGTATCAAACGATCTGCAGGTCGGCCAGACCGGCAAGATCGTGGCGCCCGACCTTTATATTGCAGTCGGCATATCAGGAGCCATACAGCACCTCGCCGGCATGGGAGAGTCGAAAATCATCGTCGCGATTAACAAGGATGAAAGCGCGCCGATCTTCGATGTCGCCGATTATGGCCTTGTCGCGGATTTGTTTCAGGCGCTGCCTGAACTCGCGGCCGCCCTGAAATCTTGATGGTTGAAGCGCGAGCCGCCGCTTCAGAAAACGCGCAGGCGATCAACAGGCAGCGGCCCGCCGGCCTTATGCGCGGCGATCCATTTGTTGATCTCGGCGACGTGCTGGGTTTCCTCCTCAACAAACTCCTTGGCGAGAACGCGAACCTCGGAATCGTTGGTCGTCTGATAGATCTTGGTGTAATAATCGAGGCTCGCCTGTTCCGCGTCGCGCGCGATCTCCAGCGCCTGATCGCGGCCGATGAAGGGGTCGGCGGCCCAGATCGCCGCGGATTCCGGACTTTCGAAATCAGGCCACGCGAATTCATTCGGCCTCATCTCCGGGATGTCGCGAAAGCCCGACCGCGCCTTTGCGTCGGCAAGATGCAGTCTTGAATAATCGGAGAGGCGCCGGAACAGCTTGCCGACATCGCCATTGCCGCAGCTTTGCATGACGTCCGCAAGCTCGCCAAATCGAATCGCCGCCTCTTCCTCTAGCTTGACAGCATAGGCAAGAAACTCTTCGACGGTGTGCATGTGACTGCCCCTTATGCGTTACGCGACGCGCGGTTTGTGTTCATCCTACCTGGCGAGGCGGTTTAGCGCCACGCAAGATTCAGGCTCCAGCCGGCTCGCCGGTGAAGTGGATGATAATCTCTTCTTCGCGGACGATGAACTGGCAGGCGAGCCGGTAGGGCGGCGCAATATCGTTGGTTTCAGCGTCTTGAATTTGCTGAGCGGTAATCTTCCCAAGCTCGCGGAGCTTGATCTTCTCCTTCTCCGTCAGCGCGATCGCCATTTTCGGCTTGCCTTCAACATATTTGACCTCGATCAGGCAGGAGCCGCATTCGCCGTCACGGCAATCATGCGGGATTTTGACGCCCTGCGCGAGAGCGACGCTGAGCACCGTGCTGGTGTCGCCCGCTGTGGCGTAAGCCCGCACGTCCCGATGCAGCGTCTCCGAAGTAAAAGTTACAACCGGCATAATTTAATCCCCATCTTGTAAGCATCGCCTGACTTGTTACGGCGTCTTTGCGCTTGTCTGTCAGTTTCAAAACATTTCAGCGTCCGTTTTGTTGTAAAACGACCCTTCTTTGGATCATTTTACAACAAAACGGCCTGTCTGATTTGGTCACATTGCCAACTCAGCAAGGCCTATGCCATTTGATCTGCCTCAACTTGGCAGTCAATGCGCGAAACAATTAACGAATTCTCGAATAATCCGCGGCGTCCCACACGACATTGTTCTGGCTCAACCGGCCGCGCCGCTCATTGAAAAATTCGTCTCCGGCGCCGTTGGAAAGGAAGAACGAAGCGTCGCCGTCGGCTCACGCCGCTTGGGGTTCGTCGATCAGCCGGACGACATGATCGGCGATGGCCAGCGCCGCCGTGAGGCCGGGGGACTCGACGCCAAACAAATTGACCAGCCCGCGAACGCCATGCTCGCGCGGCCCGCTGATGCGAAAATCCTGCGCCGGCGCCCCTTCCGGCGCGAGTTTGGGCCGGACGCCGCAATAGGCCGGCTGCAGCGCGCCATCCTGCAAGCCGGGCCAATAGCGCCGGATTGCCTCATAAAAGCCGCGCGCGCGGTCCGGGTCGACCGTGTAACTCTCCTGCTCGATCCATTCGACGTCGGGGCCAAAGCGCATCTGATGCGCGAGGTCGAACGTGAGATGCACGCCAAGACCTCCCGGCGCGGGCACGGGGTAAATCAGCTGGGCGAATTGCGGCCGCTGGCCGGAAAGTGAGAAATAATTGCCCTTGGCGAGATAGGTTTCGGGAACATGGGCCGCGTCCAACCCCTCGAGGCGACGCGCCAACGCGCTCGCGCCGAGTCCGGCGGAATTCACCACCGACCGGCAGTTGAGGCGCATCGGATCGGCGCCGCCGATCTCGAGTTCGATCCCCTCGTCCCGCAGCCGCCCGCCGAGCGCCGGGCTCTCCAAGGCGAGGACGCCCCCATGCGCCTCCATCTCCGCCTGAAGCGCGAGCATGAATCCGTGGCTATCCAATATGCCGGTCAAAGGCGAAAACAGGGCGCCGACGCAGGCGAGCTCCGGGTTGAGCCGCCGCGCTTCGTGAGACGCCAAATAAGTCAGTTCCACGCCGTTCAAGGCGGCCCGCTTTTGAATGGCGCCGAGCGAGCCGGCTTCCGCCTCATTCGTCGCCACGATCAGCTTGCCGCAGGTCTCGAACGCAATGCCCTGGGAGCGGCAATAGGCATAAAGCGCCTGCCGGCCGGCGACGCAGAATTTCGCCATCAAGCTGCCCGGCGGATAATAGATACCCGCATGGATGACTTCACTGTTGCGCGAGGAATTGCCGGTTCCGATCCCGCGCGCAGACTCCACGACAATGACCTCGCGGCCGCGCATCGCCAGCGCGCGCGCGATCGCAAGACCGACGGCTCCTGCCCCGATCACGACACAGTCAACGGTTTCCACAGCGACAGGCTCCTGCAAACGGGGTGAGGCGGTGAGGATCCGGCGGCGCGACGCACTAATCCGGCGAGTTTGGCGCATTCCGATCGACAAGAATACTATTGAGCGCGGCGCCAAGAAAATCCGGGGCGGGCGCCATCCTCCCAGCGCGCCAGCCAGCGCGGATGTCCCGCGCGAAATGAATGAGAAGCCGATATGACCGACAGCAGCAGCAACAAAATTGCGATCGTGACGGGCGCCTCGCGCGGCATTGGCGCGGCGGTGGCGACCCGGCTCGCCGCCGACGGCTTCACCGTCGTCGTGAATTATTCCAGCGAAGCCGCGCCAGCGGAAGCGCTAACCCGTGAGATCGAAGCCAGGGGCGGCCGGGCTCTAAGCGTCAGAGCCGACGTCAGCGACGCGCAAGCCGTGCGGAGCACGTTCGACGCCACGGAGGCGGCCTTCGGCGGCGTCGACGTGCTCGTCAACAACGCTGGAATCATGGCGCTTGCCGCCATCGCCGATACGGATGACGCCAGCTTCGAGCGCCAGATGAACGTCAATCTCAAAGGGACGTTCAATACGCTGCGCGAGGCGTCGCGGCGGCTGCGCGACGGCGGCCGCATCATCAATTTATCGTCGAGCGTCGTCGGCTTGCTGCAACCGACCTATGGCGTCTATGCGGCCACGAAAGCAGCCGTCGAAGCAATGACGAGCGTCCTCGCCAAGGAGCTCCGCGGACGCTCCATCACGGTCAACGCCGTGGCGCCGGGTCCGACCGCGACCGATCTCTTCTTGAACGGCAAACCGGAAGAACTCGTTGAACGTCTGGCGAAGCTCGCGCCGCTCGAAAGGCTCGGCCAACCCGCCGACATCGCTGCGGCGGTCTCTTTTCTCGCGGGTCCCGACGGCGCCTGGATCAATGGCCAGACATTGCGCGCCAATGGCGGAATTATCTGAAGCTCAGCCCTTGCGCGCGCCGAGCCCCTCGAAGCGGCTAAGTCGCCGCTTCGACCTCCATCGCGATGCGTCCATCCTCCGTCAAACTGACGGGATAGATTTGGATATCGGTACAATCGCCGCTCAGATTCTGTCCGGTGCGAAGGTCGAACAGGCGATCATGCAGGGGGCATAGAATCGTCGCGCCGCCGATGAGGCCGTCGGCCAGCGGCCCCTGCTTGTGCGGACAGCCGGGTTGCGTTGCATACACTTCGCCGGCATGGGTGTGGTAGACAGCGATCTCCCTGTCGCGCACGATGAAATTGCGCGCCTCCCCCTTGGGGATCTGATCGAGGCTGCCGATAAAGATTTTCGTCGTCATGTTAAGCCTCCGCCGCTTCGATCACCGAAGCAAATTGGTTTGCGGTCTTTGGCGCGAGCGCCTCTTTCCACGGATCATAGGCGGCGTCGACGGAGGCCTGCATCGCCGCGTCAAGCGCGTCGGCAATTCCGTCGCTGTCGTCGACGATGACGGCGCGGATTCGTTCGATCCCGATCCGCGGCACAAAGTCATAGGTGCGCTCGCGCCATTTGGCGTTTTCGCGATAATATTGCATGAAGCGGCCGCCGAGAGCGATCGCGTCTTCCTCGCTATCGACCGTGCACATGAGATCGCCCTTGCGCACATGCGCGCCGCCGGCGCCGCCGATGTAGAGCTCCCATTTGCCGTCGCCGACGGCGACAAATCCGACGTCCTTGATCAAGGCTTCCGAGCAATTGCGCGGACAGCCCGTCGTCGCCAGTTTCAGCTTTGCCGGGCTGTCGATGCCGCGGAAGCGCTTTTCGATCTTGGCCGCGAGCCCCATGCTGTCGCCAAGGCCGAAACGGCAGAATTCCGTGCCGATACAGCTCTTGCAGGTACGGTAGCTCTTGCCCCAGGCGGAGCCCGCCGGCATGCCAAGATCGCTCCAGACCCCGGGCAGCTGATCCTTCGGAATGCCGACAAGATCGATGCGCTGGCCGCCGGTCAGCTTCACCAGCGGAACATTATATTTCACGGCGACGGAGGCGATCCGCATGAGTTCGTCGGGCGTGCAGACGCCCCCCGGCATTTCCGGCACAACCGAGAACGTGCCATCTTTCTGGATGTTGCCGTGCACGCGATCATTGATGAAACGGGCGTCGCGCTCGTCGTCATATTCATCGGCCCAGATCGTCGCCAGCAGGGAGGCGAGCGCCGGCTTGCTCGCCGCGTCTTCGACGCCGCCGGCCAGCGCCTGAAAAACGGAGGACACCGACTTCAGCCCCTGTTCGCGCGCGGCCGCGATCAGCTGCGGCTTGGTGAGCGGAACGCCGGGAACGTAATAATGGACGGAGGGATCTTCCTCGATCGCGCCGCCGCAGAACCATTCGACCACTTCGCCGACGAGACTTTTGCAGGAGCCACAGCCCTTGCCGGCTCTCGTTGCGTCCATGACCGCCTTTGTGGTTTTCGCGCCGCTGGCGACGCAGCCGCCGATGGCCGATTTGGTGACGCCGTTGCAATTGCAGACCTGCATGTCGGCCGGCATTTCATCGATCGTCACCTTCTGACTTGGGGCGCCGAAATCGAACAGCAGAGACAGGCGCTCCTCCGGCAACGGCGAGTCGCGATCGAAGGCCTGCATCAGAAAGGCGGCCTTCGAAATATCGCCCATCAATATGCCGCCGACGAGCCGTCCGTCGCGCACGATGAGTTTCTTATAGGTGCCTTTTTTGGGCTCGCTAAACTGGATGAGCTCGTCGCCCTCAAGCGGCTCGGTAATGCCCATCGAGGCGAGTTCGACGCCCATGACCTTCAGCTTGGTGGCGAGCTTTGAACCATGATAGGCGGCGTCGAGATTGCGCTGCGTGATATGGTCGGCGAACACTTTTCCCTGCTCCCACAGCGGCGCGACGAGCCCATAAACCTTGCCGCGATGCTGCGCGCATTCGCCGACGACATAGACGTCGGGATCGTCGATCGCGCGCATATGATTGTCGACTACAATCGCCCGCTCCACCGTGAGGCCGGCGCTGCGGCCGATTTCCGCGTTGGGACGGATGCCGGCAGCGACCACCAGCATGTCGCATTCGATCGTCGAACCGTCCTTGAAGGCGAGCCCGCTCACATGCCCGTCGCCGAGCACTTCGGTCGTGCTTTTTTCAAGATGCACGTTAACGCCCATCTTCTCCATGCTCGCCTTGAGCAAGGCGCCGCCTGGCGCGTCAAGCTGCATCTCCATCAGATGTTTGGAGAGATGAACCACATGCACTTCGCAGCCATGATTGAGGAGGCCGCGGGCGGCCTCGAGCCCAAGCAGGCCGCCGCCGATGACAGCGGCGCGCGCGCTTTTTTGCGCCTGCGCGACGATGCCATTGCAATCGTCGATGTTGCGGAAGCCGAACACGCCCGACTTCAGCTTCTGGTCCGGTCCGAAGACGCCTGGAATCGGCGGAATGAAGGCGCGGCTACCCGTCGCGATCAATAATTTATCGTAAGGCTCCTCGACGCCGGCCTCCGACGTAACGATGCGCGCGGCGCGATCGATCTTGACGACGGGCGAGCCGGCATGCAGCGTTATATTGTTCTCGGCATACCAGTCGAGCGGATTGATGAAGATCTCGCTCGCGTCCTGGGCGCCGCTGAGAATATTCGAGAGCAAAATCCGGTTGTAATTGCCATAGGGCTCATCGCCGAACATCACGATGTCGAACTGATCGGCGCCGCCACGGCTCAAGACTTCCTCGACCGCCCTCGCGCCCGCCATGCCATTGCCGACAACTACGAGCTTCAGTTTTGTCATGGGGTCATTCCTCTTCTTTGCGCCGCGCAATCAGATCTCGACGAAGCCGACGTCGAGCACGATCGACCCGGCGGCGCCGGCCGGCGCGCCAAGAAAAACATCGAGCTTCGTCGTCGGATCGAGATCTTCGACGACGGCGAGCGAGACGTGAATCCCGGAGGCCGCGCCGACGGGAAAATAGCGCATCGGCGCGCCGTCCTTCATAATGATGACATAGATCATGTCATCGGACGAATTGCCGGCGCGAAAATAGGTTAGCTGGCTCCGCCTGTCCGGCGGCACGGAATAGGAGAGCTTGTCGCTCAGCAGCAGGGGCTTTTCATAGCCGGCGCCCGTAAAGGAATAGACGCCGTTGAGAAACTTCGGAATCGACTCGCGCATAATGCTTCCTCTCAGTTGTTGGATATTGGGTTGAGGCGCCGGGCCGCATCGGCGCCGACTTTCTCGATCCGGACGGCGCAGATCTTGAATTCGGGTATCTTCGACACCGGATCGAAGACGGCGTTGGTCAAGGCGTTCACCGAGCCCGCGCCCCAATGAAATGGAACGAACAGCGTGTCGAAGCGGATGTCGGGCGTCAGCCGCGCCTTGAAGACGATGCGGCCGCGGCGCGTCGTCAGCGCGACGAGATCGCCGTCCCCGACGCCAAGCGTTCTCGCCGTCTCGGAATGAATCTCGACGAAGGGTTCGGGCGAGGCGGCGCGCAATTCATCGACGCGCCGGGTCTGCGCGCCCGAATTATAATGCTGGAGCACGCGCCCGGTCGTCAGCAGATAGGGAAAGCCCGCATCCGGACTTTCCGCCGACAGCCTGTGCTCGACGGCGTGAAACCGCGCCTTGCCGTCCTCGGTCGCGAAGCGGTCGAGAAAAAGGCGTGGCGTGCCGGGATGGCCGGGCGAAGGACAGGGCCAGAAGACGCCGTCCTCGGCGTCGATCCGCTCATAGGTGACGCCGGCGTAATCGGCGCCGCCGCCGCTGCTGGCGCGGCCCAGTTCTTCAAACGTTTCGCGCGCATCCGACGTAAAATAGCGCCCCTTGCCGAGGCGGTCGGCCAGCCCTTTCAGAACCTCATTGTCGGTCCTGACGCCGTCCGGCGGCGGCCTTACCGGGCGGCGTAACAGAATGCGCCCTTCGAGATTGGTCATCGTGCCTTCCTCCTCCGCCCATTGGGCGACGGGAAGCACGACGTCGGCGAGCGCCGCCGTCTCTGACAAAAACATGTCGGCGACAACAAGAAGATCAAGCTTCCCCAGCCGGTCGAGGAGACGGGACGAATCCGGCGCGGCGACGACAATGTTGGAGCCCATCACCAGAAGCGCCTCGACGCCCCCCGGCTGTCCAAGCGCGTTCAGAAGCTCGACGGCGGACAGGCCGGCCTTTGGCAGGTCGGCTGGATCGACGCCCCAGACGGCGGCGACCTCGTCGCGATGCTGTGGATTATCGATCCGGCGATAGCCCGGAAGCTGGTCGGCCTTTTGGCCGTGTTCACGCCCGCCCTGGCCATTGCCCTGCCCGGTCAGGGCGGCATAACCGCAATGGGGCTTGCCGGCTTTTCCCAGCGCCAGCATAAAATTGACGAACGACAGCACATTGTTGACGCCTTGGCTCTGCTGCTCGGGGCCGCGCCCGGTCAGCAGCATGGCGGTTTCCGCCTCGCCGATCATATGCGCGGCCTGCTCGATCTGCCGCGCGGGCACGCCGGTGATGCGCTCGACCCGGTCCGGCCAGTAGCGTGAGGCCGTGCGCCGCGCCGCCTCAAATCCGCTCGTGCGCGTCTCGATAAAATCGCGGTCGATCAGCCCGTGCTGGATCGCAACATGCAACAACCCATTGGCGAGCGCGGCGTCGGTTCCGGGCGTCAGCTGCAGGTGCAGGCTGGCGCGTTTCGCCGTTTCCGAGCGGCGCGGATCGACGACGATCAGCGTTCCGCCCGCTTCGCGCTGCGCATCGAAATATTGCATCATCACCGGCAGGGTTTCGGCCGGATTGCCGCCGATCGTCAGGATCGCCTGCGTCCTGCTGATATCCTCCATCGGAAATGGCATGCCGCGATCGAGGCCGAACGCCTTGACGCCGGCCGCGGCGGCCGAAGCCATGCAGAAGCGTCCATTGTAGTCGATATTGGCCGTCCCAAGCCCGATGCGGGCAAACTTGCCGAGCATGTAGGCTTTTTCATTAGTGAGGCCGCCGCCGCCGAAAATTCCGATCGCGTCCGGCCCGGAGCGCTCAGAAATCTCCTCGAGTCTTGTGACGACATGATCCAACGCTTCATCCCACGACGCCGGCCGAAGCTTGCCCCCCTTGTGATCGCGCATGAGCGGCGTGCGCAGACGATCGGGGGCGTCAAGCAGCGCCGCAGCGGTCCAGCCCTTGCGGCAAAGTCCGCCCCGGTTGGTCGGAAAGTCGCGCGAGGCCACAGACCAGCGCTCGCCGTCATTGACGAGCGCCATGCCGCATTGCATGGCGCAATACGGGCAATGGGTGAGCACCGTCGTCGCTTTCGGCGTGGCGTCGTGCATTCGCGTCAAATCCGCGCGACGCCCATGCCCGCCGCGCCCCATGTGGTGCGCCAGCGACGCTTGATGCTGGTCAATCCGATCAGCGCCGAGACGGCGAGAATGGCGAAGACAAGCAGGCCAAGCTGATAAGTTCCGGTGAATTGTTTCGAATAGCCAAGACTGGAGGCGAGATAGAAGCCGCCGACGCCGCCCGTCATGCCGACAAGCCCGGTCATGACGCCGATTTCATGCCGGAAACGCTGCGGCACAAGCTGAAACACCGCGCCATTGCCCATGCCGAGCGCCAGCATGGCGACGACGAAGACGGCGAGCGCCGCGCCCATTTGCGGCAGCCGAAAGCTAACGATCGTCAGCGCGGCGGCCGCGACGCAGTACATGATCGTCAAGGCGCGAACGCCGCCGGTGCGATCGGCGAGCGCGCCGCCGATCGGCCGCACCAGCGATCCGGCGAAGACGCAGGCCGCGGTCGCATAGCCAGCCGCAACAGGGCTCAGCCCGTATTCGCTGTTGAAATAGATCGTCAGCGACGAGGCAAGGCCGGAGAAACCGCCGAATGTCACGAAATAGAAAAACATGAACCACCAGGCGTCGGGCAGTTTAAGCACCGCCGCATAGTCAGCGAAGGACTTCGGCGCAGGCTGGTTCGGGGCGTCCTTGGCGAGCAACAGATAAACGACGAGCGCGATAGCGACCGGAATGGCGGCGAGGCCGATGACGTTGATCCAGCCAAAATGGGCGGCGAGCGTCGGCGCAAACAGGGCCGCGAGGACCGTGCCGGAATTGCCGGCTCCAGCGATGCCGAGCGCGACCCCCTGATATTGCGGCGGATACCAACGTGAGGCGAGCGGCAGGGCGACGGCGAAGGATGCGCCGGCGACGCCCAGCACCACGCCAAGGGCCAGAACGCCGCCAAAGCTCGAAATTCCCAAAGACCAGGCGACGAGCAATCCGGCGATGACGATGAGCTGGCCGATCACGCCCGTGAGCTTTGGCTTGATGCGATCAACCATCACGCCCATGACGACGCGAAGCAGCGCGCCGGCCAGGATCGGAATTGCGACCATCAACCCCTTCTGACCGGCGTTCAGCCCGAGATCGCCGGCGATCTGCACCCCGAGCGGTCCCAGCAGAACCCACACCATGAACGCCATGTCGAAATAGAAAAAGGCGGCGAATAGCGTCGGGGGGTGTCCTGCCTTGAAGAATTCCTTACCGATCATCCCGTTGTCTCCATTGAATGTTATTTGTCATTAAATGCCGCGGATGGCGCCTTGCCCGCGCCTGAGTGTGACTCGCGTAGCCAGATCGTCGGGAGCGACGGTTCTTTCTCTATCCGCGCATCACGGCGCGCGCGTCTGACTGCGGATGAGCAGCGATCGACGCCGCGGCTGTCGCCTCGCCGACGACAATGATGAGGGGGACGCCTGGTGGAAACAGATCGACCGCGGGCTGTAGTTCGCAAAGGCAGGCGCGCAGGCGCATTTGACTTGGACGACTGACGTCGCTCATCAACAGGACCGGCGTGCGCGCGCCCAGCCCATGCGCCATCAGCCTGGCGGCGATCTGCGCGGCGGCCTCGCGCGCCATGTAAAAGACGGTTGTCGCTTTGTCGTCGGCAAGGCTTCGCCAGTCGAGCGCGAGCTCCTCGCCGGCCCGCGCGTGGGCCGTGACGAATTGCACGCGGCGCGCTTCTCCGCGTGTCGTCAAAGAGACGCCGGCGGCGGCCGCGGCGGCTGAGGCGGCGGTGACGCCGGGAATGATTTCAAAGGGGACGCCGGCGGCTTCAAGCGTGGCGATCTCCTCGCCAAGCCGCGCGAAGATCAGCGGATCGCCGCCCTTGAGCCGTACGAGCTTTCGCCCCGGACGCGCGAGACGCACAAGCATGCGGTTGATGTCGCTCTGGGCGATGCAGGGCGCGCCGGCGCGTTTTCCGACGGCGATGCGCTTTGCGCCGCGCTTGATCAAACGCAGGACGTCGTCGCTGACGAGCGCGTCATAGAGAACGACGTCGGCCGCGCCGAGCAGCTTCAGCGCGCGAACCGTCAGAAGATCGGGATCGCCCGGGCCTGCGCCGACGAAGAAGACCGATGGCGTTGCGGCCTCGGGCCTGACGCCAACAGGCTCAAGCGCCATTGAGACAAGCGCGGGCGATGCGTCATCCGAACGAGTAGGGGCAGGAAAAAACAGCGTCGGGCCGACGTCGGCCTGCGCCGAGTCTCGCGGTAGCTTCATTGGGGGTTCGCTCGTTGCTGCAGCGCTGAAGCGCGGCCGGACATCATCCGGAACGAACCGCCATTGGCTCGCGAAACTATTCGAGGACGATATACACGCCCGCTATGAAAACGCGCCCTTCTTTGGACGATTTCCAGCCGCGCAAAACAGGCGCAGCGATCATACCATGCAACTTGGAGGCCAACCCGCCGGGGGAGCCGCTACAGATAGGAGAAATCTATAAGCGGAGCGGCGCGGGCAATGCGATGCTTAAACGCGCCGCATCATCTGATCAAAAATTGCGCCGCGCAGCGTCAATCAAGGCGCCTGGGTCGAATATAGCCCCATCGCAAAACAAATCGGCGCTCATCGAAATCGGCGCGGGCGAAGCATCCAGCAGCCAGGGGGCGGCATGGGCGCCTTCCCTCTTCGCGTCGACGAGCGGCGTCGGAATGTCGAGCGGCTTCACGGCCGATCTGTAAAGATCGGGACGATAAACCCGCGCGGCCAACGCCGGAAGGTCGAGGCCGGCCTCGATCAACCCCCAGCGCGTCATCTCGCGCAGAAACCACAAGGCATGCGACCGCCAAGGAAAGGTCGCGGCGTTGCGATAAAAGCTCGACAGATTGTCCCGCGCGATGCCGCCGCCGGGCAGCGAGGGCAAGATCGCATGACTATCGACATTCAGATATTTCTGCCGTGAGAGAAGCGAGGCCGTATAGGATGCGTTTTCCGGCGCGTCGCAAAATTGCGCCGCGCGAACCAGCGCGCGGACGGCGCCGCCCAAAGCGTCCGGACGCTGATCGATCCAGGATTCGCGGACGGCGAAGGCCTTCTCCGGCGCGTTCTGCCAAATATCCCTTGAGGTCGCGACTGTGACGCCAACACCCGCGCGCGCCGCGATTTCGCCCCACGGCGCGCCGGCGCAAAAGCCGACAATCTGGCGCGACCGCAAAGCGTCGACGGCGAGGGCCGGCGGCACGACGGCGAGCGTCGCCTCGCGCCCGATATCGACGCCGGCCGTCGCCAGCCAATAGCGCATCAGGAGATTATGCGTCGAATAGGCGTGGACCACGCCGAAGGGCGGCGGCGGCGCGCTTTGCGCGCGCAGCCAGCCGGCGAGCGCATCGGCCGTCGATCGCCCGTCTCGCTTGACGAGGGCGCGAACCTCCGCGGCCACATCCCGCGCGAGCGTAATCGTATTGCCGCCGAGGCTGATCGCGCAGGGAACGATCAGAGGCTGCGCGACGCCGCGAAGCCCGAGTTCGATGGCGAAGGCAAGCGGCGGCACGATCACCGCGGCGTCAAGAAATCCATAGACCAGCTTGTCGGCGATATTCGCCCAGGACGGCTCCGGCGCGAGCTCGGCGTCGATGCCCTCTTCGGCGAAATAGCCGAACTCCTGCGCGACGATCAGCGGCGCGGCGTCGGTCAGCTGCAGGAAGCCGATCCGCATCCGCGCCGGACCGGCGCCGCGCGCGGCAGCCGGCGCAGTTTCTGGCTCCCCCCGACTCATTGAACGGGACTCCGCGCCACGGACGAGTCATTTGCCCCGCGCATCGGCTTCTTCCTTCTTTACGAACGCGGCGGCGACCAGAAACAATTTGCTGTTCTCGTTCATCGCCTTGCGTTGAAGCCAGCGATAGGCCTCGGGCTCCGTCATTTTCCGGCCTCGCATCAGCGCCGCCTTGGCCCGTTCAATGAGCCGGCGCTCGTCAAGTTGAGCTTTGGCGGCGGCGAGTTCGCTTTCGACATGCCGATAGCGCTGGAACAGCGCGATTGCGGAAGCGACAATTGGCTTCACCTCCCGGTTTGCGACGCCCGACAGATTGTAGGAGCACACGCCCGCAGCGATCGCCTCGCCGACGAACGCCGGATCGTCCTCATCAGAAAACATCACGATCGGACGCGGCGCATTGGCGGAAAGATGGCGGAGATCCTCGAGAGCGTCGCGGTCCGGCAGGGCCATGTCGATAATGATGAGATCGGGCAAGAGCCGCTCGACCGCCGCAATCAGGTCGCCCCCGCTCGGCGCCCGCGCGACATCGACGAAGCCCGCTTCGGAAAATTTCTTTTCCAAAGCCTCCGCGCGCTCGGAATCCGTGTCGATGAGCAGAATTTTCAGGGACATAATCTGAGTCTTGCGCGAAAAATCGCCCTTTTGCAAAGCCGGACCGCGGCTTGCCGAAGACGCTCCCTTGCAGTTTGGCCCATCGTCGTCGCTGGATCGGCCCGCATTGCGCGAGCTCAACGACAAGTTTCAAATAACATTTGTTCTGCTGGGATAGGCTATCGTTTTTTCGGCGTGATTACGGAGATCGTCTGGCATGTTCAATGAACGGCTGGCCCGGCGCGCTCTGATCGGGATCGCCTTGCTCGGATTGGCCGGAGGCCTTGCCGCCGCGCTGTTGAACCGCGCCGAGCTCGCGCAATGGATTTGGGCCGCCGGCGCCATTCCCGTGGCGGTCAGTCTCGCCGTCTCCATTGTTCGGGACTTGCGCGCCGGCCGCGCCGGGGTCGATTCGGTTGCATTCATCTCCATGACGGCGGCGCTCGCGCTCGGCGAGCCGCTGGCTGGCGCGGTCGTGGCGGTCATGTATGCCGGCGGAAGCGTGTTGGAGGATTTCGCGGTCGGGCGCGCCGAGCGGGAGTTGAAGTCGCTGGTCGACCGCGCGCCGCGCATCGCCCATCGCCGCGTGGCGGACTCCGTCCAGGACGCGCCGATTGATGAGGTCGCGATCGGAGACCGGCTGCTTGTGCGGGCGGGCGAGATCATCCCGGTCGACGGTTTGATCACGAGCGAAAGCGCATCGATCGACGAATCGGCGTTGACGGGCGAGCCGATGCCCGTCTCGCGCCATGCCGGCGAAGCGGCGCGCAGCGGCACAGTCAACGCCGGCGAGACGTTTGAGATGCAGGCTTCGGCGACGGCGGGCGCAAGCGCCTACGCCGCGATCATCGGCCTCGTCACCGCGGCGCAGACCGCCAAAGCGCCTTTCATCCGGGTCGCGGACCGCTTCGCCCTGCTGCTTTTGCCGGCAGCGCTGGCGCTGGCCGGCGCCGCCTGGGGCTTTTCGCACGATCCCCTTCGCGCGCTCGCCGTCCTCGTCGCGGCGACGCCCTGCCCTTTGATCCTCGCCGCGCCCGTCGCCTTCATCGCCGGAACATCCCGCGCTGCGCGCCGCGGCATTCTGATCAAGGGCGGCGGTCCGCTGGAGGCGCTGGCGCGCGCGCATACAGTCATGTTCGACAAGACCGGCACCTTGACGGTCGGCGGCGCGCGGCTGGTTTCGATCGAAGCGGCTCCCGGCGCAAACGCCGATGAAGCGCTGCGGCTCGCGGCTTCGCTCGAGCAGGCCTCGCACCATGTCGTCGCCGCCGCCATCGTTGCGGCGGCGCTGGAAAAGGGCCTCTCCCTCGAGATCCCTACCTCCGTCCGTGAGACGATGGGATCGGGACTTCAAGGCGTGATCGAGGGGCGAAAGATCTGCGCCGGCTCCTATTCGCTCGTCTCCGGCGACCGTCGGCCAGAGGACTGGGCGGCTCGCGCGCTGCGGCGCGCCTCCTGGCGCTCAGCCCTCAGCGTTTTCGTCGCCATCGACGGGCGCGTCGTTGCAGCCTTGCTGCTGGCGGACGAGCTGCGGCCCGAGACTCCGCGGGCGATCGCCGCCCTTCGCGCCGCCGGCGTGAAGCGGATCGTCATGGTCACCGGCGACCGCAGGGACGGCGCCGAAACGATCGGCGCGGCGCTTGACCTCGACGCCGTGCTCGCCGATCGGGCGCCCGCCGACAAGGTTGAAGCAGTCGCCGCTGAGCGGCGGCTGAACCCCACCGTGATGGTCGGCGACGGGATCAACGACGCTCCGGCCCTGGCGGCGGCAGATGTCGGCATGGCCATGGGCGCGCGCGGCGCGAGCGCCTCCTCGGAAGCGGCCGACGTCGTCATCCTGGTCGATCGGCTGGACCGCGTGTCCGAGGCGGTCGCCATTGCGCGGCGCACCCGCGCTATCGCCCTGCAAAGCATCATCGTCGGCATGGGACTCTCCGCTGTGGCGATGGCGGCCGCGGCGCTCGGCTTTTTGCCTCCCGTCGCCGGCGCGCTGACGCAAGAGGCGATCGACGTGGCGGTGATCCTCAATGCGCTGCGAGCGCTCGGGGGCGGCCGCGCTTCCGAACGAGCCCTGATGCCGACCGCAACCGCAAGCAGCCTGCGGCAAGGCCATCAGGACCTCAAAACGCGCCTCGACCGCGTGCGCCAGATTGCCGACGCTCTCGACGACGCGACGGGGAAGACGGCGGCGGAGCTGATCGTCGAGGCGAACCGCATTATCGAAACCTATATTGTCGCGCATGAGCGCGACGACGAGGGCGCCGTCTATCCGCAGCTTGCAAGCATCCTTCCTGACGCGCGGGGCCTTGCCGCCATGAGCCGCGCCCACCGCGAGATCCTTCATCAGGGGAGGCTGCTCAGCCGCCTCGCGGCAGAGCTTCAGCCGGAGGAAACCGACGGCGCCCTCGTGCGGGATGCGCAGCGCATCATCGATTCGATCGATACTCTGGCGCGGCTGCACAATGCGCAGGAGGAAGACATTTATCAGAATGTCGTCGCCGATTGGGACGCCGACATTGCGCCGCGGACAGACGGAGCCGGCGCGAATCACGGCGCATAAACGCCTGCTCGATTGAAGTCGCCCGCACATCTTGCTAACCAAGTAAGCAAAGTGGAAGGCGTCATTGCATGGAAGAGCCCGGCACAGTCGTCATCATCGCGCGGCCCGGCAGCGACTGGAGCTCGTCGCTCGAGGTGCTCTCCGAGCGCTACGCCTATCGCGTCGTGCTCGCCGGCTCGGCTGCGGAAGCGTTGACGACGCTGTCTTCGATTCACGTCGATCTCGCCATCGCCGAGGACAATGAAAACGAAAGCGGCGGCCTCGATTTCCTTGCCGGCCTGCGCGTCTCGCACCCCGATATCATCCGTGTTTATGTGACGCCGAAGTCTGGATCGATGTTGGAGCAGACGCTGGCGAAGGCGGCGATTTTTCAGTTCCTGCTTAAGCCGCTCGACGCCGCGCAGCTTGGCCTCGTCGTCGAGCGCGCGCTTGAAACTCGCGAACTCGCGCGGCGCCACCGCATCCTCTCGCGCGAGTTCAAGATTTCCGGCGGCGCGCTGATGTTCGCCGAGCGCAAGACCGCATTGTTCCGGCCGGAAAGCCAGCGCTTCGAGAAGCTCGTCTATGTCAGCGAGCAAATGGCCGAGATGTGCGATCTGGCGCGGCAGGCGGCGCAAACCGAATTGCCCATCCTGATCCAGGGTGAGACCGGCACGGGAAAAGAACTGCTGGCGCGCGCGATCCATTATAATTCGCTGCGCCGCGGGAGCCCGCTTCTGGTGCAAAATTGCGGCGGGATGCCGGACGAGCTGCTGCAATCGGAATTGTTCGGGCATAAGCGCGGAGCTTTCACCGGCGCGATTTCGGACCGGCTCGGCCTGTTCCGCGCGGCTGACGGCGGCACGGTGTTTCTCGATGAGATATCGGAGGTCTCGCCCTCGTTCCAGGTCAGCCTGCTGCGGTTCCTGCAGGAAGGAGAGGTGAAGCCGCTCGGCTCCGACAAGGTGCTCCATTGCGACGTCCGCATCATCGCTGCGTCGAACCGGCCGCTGAAGGCGCTGGTTGAGCGCCGCGAATTCCGGCAGGATCTCTATTTCCGGCTGAAAGGCTTCGAGTTCGAAGTGCCGCCGCTGCGCGCGCGCCCGAACGACATCGCCCCGCTCGCCGAGTTCTTCGCCGCCAAACATGCCGACGCGCTCGGCCGGAAGATCCTTGGCGTCAGCGCCAGCGTCATCGACAAATTGAGCAATGGCGAGTTTCCCGGCAATGTGCGCGAGCTGGAAAACGAGATTCGACGCATGGTGGCGCTCGCCCGGGACGGCGAATATCTGACGACCCGCAATATGTCGCCGGCCCTGCTGGCCGCTGCGCCCCGTGAGAGGCCCGGCGCCGGCGGCTTCCAGCCCGAAGGCGTAACGCTCAAGGACCAGGTCGAAAGCCTGGAAAAGCAGATCGTCGGCCGGGCGCTCGCCCGCAACCACTGGAACCAGAGCCGCGCCGCGACCGAGCTCGGCTTGTCGCGCGTCGGCCTCGCCAATAAGATCAAGAGATACAATCTTGTTCCAAGCGGTTGAGATCCAGCGATGAGCGACGGCGACGAATCCGAGGCGGACCCCGACGCAAGCGTGCTCCGTTTTCCGCAGTCGCGCACTTCGCCCGCGGGCGCCGGCAAGCCAACCAGATATCTTGGCCTCGGCGCGATGGCGAAGATCCTCGGCGTTCCGGAACAACAGGCGACCGGCCATTGGTGCAGCCGCTGCCGCGGCCTTTGGTACGGCTATCTGCTCGAAGTGACCTGCCCGGCATGCGGAAACCGCCACGGCTAGGCGCGCAACATGCCCGCCGGTCGCGCCCGAAACTTACTTTTCACCTGCATACAAAGTATACGCAAAGACGCGCCTGTATTGTTGCGGCGCGGCATCTTGGTATTTAAGCAAGTCATTGTAATATCATAGTAATTTCTGGCCGTCAAAAGATGGCGCCGCCATTGCGTCTAAGCTTCCAAAGCGCGCCGCACACAAAATTGCGGCGCCGAATCGGAGGGAGGACTTTATGGCCAATCTGTTGTGGCTCCAGGGCGGAGCCTGTTCCGGCAACACGATGTCGTTCCTGAACGCAGAGGAGCCGAGCGCCTGCGACCTAGTCACGGATTTCGGCGTCAACGTCCTGTGGCATCCCTCCCTCGGCATGGAGCTCGGCGACAATCTGAAGAAGCTGCTGCGGGCGCTGACCTCAGGCGAGATCGCGCTCGATATTTTTGTCTTCGAAGGCACTGTGGTCAACGCGCCGGACGGCACAGGCGAATGGAACCGCTTCGCCGGACGGCCCATGAAGGACTGGGTCGCCGACCTCGCCAAGGTCGCGAGCTTTACGGTCGCGATCGGCGATTGCGCGACATGGGGCGGCATTCCGGCGACCGCGCCCAATCCGTCAGAGAGCCAGGGCCTGCAATTTCTCAAGCGCGCCCATGGCGGCTTCCTCGGCAAGGACTATAAATCCAAGGCCGGTCTGCCGGTCATCAACATCCCTGGCTGCCCGGCGCATCCCGACTGGATCACGCAGATCGTCGTGGCGGTCGCCACCGGCCGCGGCGGCGATTTGACGCTCGACGAATTTCAGCGTCCCAAAACTTTCTTCACCTCGTTCACCCAGACCGGCTGCACGCGCAACATGCATTTCGCCTACAAGGTGTCGGCAACGGAATTCGGCCAGCGCAAGGGTTGTCTCTTCTACGATCTCGGCTGTCGTGGACCGATGACCCATTCGCCGTGCAATCGCATCCTGTGGAACAGGCAATCGTCGAAAACTCGCGCCGGCATGCCGTGCCTTGGCTGCACCGAGCCGGAGTTCCCCTTCTCCGAACTCGCGCCCGGCACTGTGTTCAAGACGCAAACGGTGATGGGCGTGCCAAAAGACATGCCGAGCGGCGTCGACAAGACCGGCTACGTGAAGCTGACCGCGGCCGCCAAGGCCGCCTCGCCGCGCTGGGCCGAGGAAGACATCTTCGTCGTCTGAGCCCGCAACAAGATCATCGCCGTCGCGAACCCAAGCTCATTGCAGAAAGGTCATGAGGCCATGCCCGCCGCTGTACAGACACTCGATATTTCGCCGGTCGGCCGCGTCGAAGGCGACCTCGACGTCCGCGTCGACGTTCAGGATGGCGTCGTCGTCAACGCCTGGACCCAGGCCGAACTCTTCCGCGGCTTTGAGGTGATCCTGCGCAACAAGGACCCGCAAGCCGGGCTCATCGTCACGCCGCGCGCCTGCGGCATTTGCGGCGCCTCGCACCTCACCTGCGCGGCCTGGGCGCTCGACACGGCATGGGGGACAACCGTGCCGCGCAACGCCATCCTTGCGCGCAACCTCGGTCAGGTGGTCGAAAGCATACAGAGCCTGCCGCGACACCACTACGGGCTCTTCATGATCGACTACACCAACAAGAATTATGCGAAGTCGAAATATTATGAGGAGGCCGTCAAGCGCTGGGCGCCCTTTACCGGAACAAACTATGAAATCGGCGTGACGATTTCCGGCCGCCCTGTCGAAATCTACGCCTTGCTCGGCGGTCAATGGCCGCATTCAAGCTATATGGTGCCCGGCGGCGTGATGTGCGCTCCGACGCTGACCGACGTGACCCGCTCCTGGGGCATTCTCGAACATTTCCGGCGCAATTGGATCGAGCCGATATGGCTTGGCTGTTCGCTGGAGCGTTACGAGGAGATCAAGTCGCTTGACGATTTCAAGGCCTGGCTCGACGAACGGCCGGAACACGCCAACTCCGATCTTGGCATGTTCTGGCGCATGAGCGAGGATATCGGCCTCGACAAATACGGACAGGGGCATGGTCGCTTCGTCAGCTGGGGCTACCTGCCGCACGAAGACAAATACAACAAACCCACCATCGAAGGCCGCAACGCGTCCTTGTTCATGAAGAGCGGCGTCTATGATTCCAAGACCGACGCCCATCAATTGATGGATCAATCCTTCACGCGCGAAGACACGATTCGCGCCTGGTACGACGAACCCAGCGGAAAGCATCCGTTCGACCGCACGACCGCCCCGACCCGCAAGAATACGGTTGATGCGGAAGGCAAATATTCCTGGGCGACGGCGGTGCGGCATGCGCAGGCGGGCCGATTGGAGGCGGGACCCCTCGCCCGTCAGTTGATCGCAGGCGGCCCGCATGGCGAGGAGTGGCAGCATTATGATCCGCTCGTGCTCGATATGTTCAAGAAGCTGGGCGGCGCGAGCGTGATGCTTCGCCATTTCGCGCGCATGCATGAATGCGTGAAACTGTACCGCCGCGCGGAATATTATCTGAAGGAATTCAGACTGAACGATCCCTGGTATATCAAGCCGACGGAGCGGGACGGTCGCGGCTGGGGCGCGACGGAAGCGATCCGCGGCGCGCTGTGCCATTGGATCGAGATCGAAGGAGGCAAGATCAAGAATTATCAGATCATCGCCCCGACCACATGGAATGTCGGCCCGCGCTCGGACGATGGCGTGCGCGGACCGATGGAGGAGGCGCTGATCGGCGCGCCAATCGCCGATCCAAGCGACCCAGTCGAGATCGGCCATGTCTGCCGGTCCTATGATTCATGCCTCGTTTGCACGGTGCACGCCCACGACGCCAAGACAGGAAAAGAGCTCGCGCGTTTCAGAACCGCTTGATCGAAGACGCTTGTCGTTGGACATTTGGAGCTAGATATCCAGGGGCGGTTGGGGCCGCGCTCCGACGCGAACCCGGACGAGGCGGCGCAATGAATAGCGAGCAGCAACGCGCTCAGCTGAAAAAAATAGCCGGCCTGATGCGGAACGGGCTGAAGACGCAGACCGAGCCCTTTCCGGAAACGGAACGGGAGTTCGCGGCGATCCTTGATCAGCTGCGCACCCTCGATCCGGAAGATCTCGAGGCGAAGCTGGTGATCAGCGGCTTTGTCGATCACCCCTACGGCCCCGACAAGCAGCGCTGCATGGAATGCATGTATTATCTCGTGCATCGCGAATGGTGCGACCTGCCCGAACTTGCGGTTCCGGTCGATGCGGATTGGTGGTGCCGGCTGTGGCGAATCTGAGACGAAAGCTGACTTGAAACGGCGGCTAACGGAGGCGACATGAGTCAAGCAGCAACCCTTGACGCCGAAGTCCTGGAGCGCATCCGCTCCCTGCTGGCGAGCGGCCTCGAGACCGAGGCGTTCCCGCGCGCCGACACACAGGAAATGACGCGCGACATCATCAACAGGCTGGCGGCCGCCGGGGACGATCTCGAAGCCAAGCTGGCGATCTCAGGCTTCACGCTCCAACCCGTCGAATATGGCGGTCTGGAGCAGGCTTGCGAGACCTGCATGTATTATCTCGTGCATCGGCAATTCTGCGAACTTCCCGAGCTCGCGGTACCCGTCGAGCCACAATGGTCGTGCCGGCTCTGGCGAATCTGAGGGCGACGCGATGATCGCCATTATCGGCTGCGGAAACGCCAACCGGCGCGACGACGGCGTCGGCCCGGAAGTCATTCATGCGCTGCGCGCGCGCGGATTGGAAAGCGCTGGCGTCAAACTGTTCGACGCCGGGACCGACGGCATGGCGGTCATGTTCGCTGCGCGCGGATGCGCCGCCTTGATCATCGTCGACGCTGCGAATTCGGGGAGCGAGCCCGGCGCGCTTTATGAGGTCCCGGGGCATGAGCTCGAACGGCCCTATACGCCCAGCCTCAACCTGCATGATTTTCGTTGGGACGCGGCGCTCCACGCCGGCCGGCAGATCTTCCGCGACGCATTTCCGCAAGACGTCACGGTTTTTCTGATCGAGGCGCAAGAGCTCGGCTTGGGAATTGGCTTGTCGCCTGCTGTCGCGGCGGCCGCCGACAAGGTCGCGCAACGCATCGAGGCGTTGATCGGCGCGCGCGTCGAGCAATTTCAGACATGAGCGACCCGCCCGGCATCGTGCAGTTGAGGCGCGGCGGCCTCTATTTGTCGTCGGCGCTCTGCGCGAAATTTTTCCCGGGTCTTGAGACGGTGATCCTGCTTCGCCGCGATCGCGATCTGCTCATTTTGCCGGTGCGCCATGCCGCTGCGGGCGGCTATTTGTTGAAGCTTCGCAACAGTGCCGGAGACCGCGTGGTCTTCGCGCCGGATTTCTTTCGCGAGCACGGATTTGAGGATCACGTGGCGTGCGAGTTCGCCGTGGATTGGGACCCTGAGGTGGCTGCCTTGACTGTCCGGAACGCGTTTCCTGCAAACTAGGTTTTCAGTTTGTAATAGATGTAGACTGGCGCGCCAAAGCGGATTAGCATTCCAGGCAATCAAGTAAGCTGCATCTCAACGCAGCCGGGGAGGATGCCGAATTGAACGGCGATCGCGTCGACGATGAGTTGCGGGCGGCTTTCGCTGCGGCCGAGGATGACGCCGCAAGCCCGGCCGAACGCGCCGAAATGCTGATGGAGATTGCCATGGGCCTCCAGCAGCGACCCAAAACGCCGCAGCAGATTGCCGCCGCGATTGACCTCTACGATCGGGCGCTGACGCTCGTCCCTTCGAGCGAACCTCTGCTTCTCGCCCGCATCGCCGCGCGCCGGGGAACCGCGCTGCTGGCGACGCCGGGGGATGGCGCCGAGGCTCTCGTCGCCGCCCGCGCCGCCTTCGAGGCAGCCATTCCCCATTTCGTCGATCTCGGCCGCGCGGAGGAATTGGCCGAGGCCGAAATGAACCTTGGCCTCGCCATCCAAAATCTGGCTGGCCTGCAAAAAGCGCGCATCACCGATGCCATTTCCGCCTATCAGCGCGCGCTTCGCACCTTCGACAAGATCCGTTTCCCCAAGGAGTTCGCGATCTTGCAGAACAATCTGGCGACCGCTTTCCTGTCGATGCCATTCACCGACTCCCGCGCCAAAATGCGCGAGGCGCTGGCCGTTCAGGCCTTCGAAGAAGGGTTGAGGATCGTCAACATCATCGATCATCCGGCCGAATACGCCATGCTGCAGAATAATCTCGGCAACGCGCTCCAATACGCCTCATCGAGCCACACGGTCGAGAACAATCTGCGCGCGCTCGACGCCTATGATGAAGCGCTGAAGGTGCGCACCCGTGAGGCCATGCCGCTCGAATACGCCAACACCATCGCCAACAAGGCGAACTGCCGGTGGAACCTGCCGGACGATCTCGAAAAAGCCGATGCAGGCAACCGCGCCAACATGTTGCTGGCGCAGGAGTGCTACCGCGAGGCCCGCGAGATTTTCAGCGGCAGCGGCGAATTCGAAAAGGCGCGCATCGTCACGGAAGCCTGCGATCAGATCGGCCGCGAGCTGCTGTCACTTACCCCGGCGCGCGACGCCGGCAGGCAGGAAAGGACCGCGTCGTGATGATTGCGTTCCCCATTTCTCACCACAGACATCGCAAGGAGGCCAACATATGACGCCAGTGATTCTCACGGCGGGAAGTTTTACGCTCGCGCTGGTCGTCGGTCTGATCGCGTCTTGCATCGGCGGCGCGCTTGGCGGCGTCGCGACGGGCGGGGCCGCGCTCGGCAATGAGCTCGCGGCCATGATGGGCAGTTTCTACGGGCCGCTCGGCGCCGTCGCGGGCCTCGTCCTCGGCCTCGTCGTCCTCGCTCTCATCGGCTGAGGCGCGTCATGCTGGAAATGGCCAAAAGCTCGATCGTCCTTTTCTTCCGCGGCAAGCTCTTTTCCGATCCGTCCAAAGTCTACGGCCAGATTGCTAAGGGGGCCGCGGCGACGGCGATCATCCTCATCGCGCTCGCCAAGATCGGGCTGCCGCTGGCGGTCGCCGCCGGCGTCGCCGGTCTCATCGGCGGAGCGCTGCAACCCTATCTCTTCAAGGATTTGCGGTATCGCTGACATGAACGCAGTCGACATCATTGCAACAAAGCGCGACGATCTTGCTGGCTACGCCGGCGATATCGAGCGGCTTGAAGCAATCTTTTCGACCTGGAATGCGACGCAACGCGGCGCGGTAGAGACGTATCGCCGCGCCATCGAAGATCTGAACGGCGAGGCGCTTCGCCGCCTCGTGCGCATGCTGAAGCAGGAGCCTGCCGCGCTCGCCGCGATGAAGCAGGCGGCGACCGACGAAATTGTCTACGCGGTGCTGCGCCGTCACAACATCTTGAAGCCCAGTCTCAGCGAACGTATCGAGAGTGCGCTTGAGGGCGTGCGGCCCATGCTCGCCGCGCATGGCGGCGACGTCGAACTGGTGAGCGTCCGTCCACCGGCAATCGAGGTGCGTTTCGTCGGTTCCTGCGACGGCTGCCCGGCCTCATCGATGACCTTCCACGCGGGCGTCAAGAAAGCCGTCGCGGAGGCCTGCCCCGAGATCACCGACATCCTTCAGGTCAAGGGCGTGAGCCATGCCGCCGGCGCTGGAAACGTCCATTTCGTCAGCCCCTTCGCGCATGGCGCAGCCGATGGCTGGCGCTTCGTTTGCGGCATCGAAGAGATCCCGCAAGGCGGCGTCAACGCCGTTGTGATCGACGGGCGGAATGTGATCCTCTCGCGCCAGGACGCTGTGCTGTCCTGCTTTGAGAACGCCTGCGCCCATCTTGGCCTGGCGTTGGACGGCGGCGAGATCGCCCACGGCGTCATCACCTGCCCCTACCACGGCTTCCAATATGATCTCTTAAGCGGAGAATGCCTGACCGCGCCGGAAGTAGCGCTACAGCCGCACGCCGTTCGCGTCGTCGGCAATTGCGTCGAGGTGAGGCTGTCGTCATGACCCGCCTCTCGCTCGCGCCCGCCTACCGCCGCAACCCGCCGCCCCACATGGGCCGGCCTGCGCCAATGCTCGATCCAGCAGGCGCGCGCGTGATCCTCGGCGACCATGTGCGCGCGGATGGACTGCCGGTCGAGGTCGCCCCCAGTCCGGCCACGCTGTTTGGACCGCGCGGCCTCTGCCTCGCGCCCGCCGACGGACCATTGGTCGTCGCCGATACCGGCCACCACCGATTGATGATCTGGCGAAACGCGCCGCACGACGACAATGCGCCCGCCGATTTTCTTATAGGCCAACCCGATTTCTTCAGTGAGGGACGCAACGCGCGCGGGGACGTGGGCGCAGCGACGCTGAACATGCCGACCGGCCTCTCGACCGACGGCGAGACGCTCGTGCTTGCCGACGCCTGGAACCATCGCGTGCTGATCTGGCGCGCCCTGCCCGAGCGCTCGAACCAACCCGCCGATCTCGTGCTGGGGCAAGCCGACTTTTGTGGCGGCCTCGCCAATCGCGGCCGGCCGGACGCAGCCGCCGACACGCTGAACTGGTGCTATGGCGTCACCTTGGCGGATGGCCGCCTGTTCGTGGCCGACACCGGCAATCGCCGGGTGCTGGTGTGGAACGCCCTGCCGGAACGCAATGGCCAGCCGGCCGATCTTGTGCTCGGTCAGACAAATACGACGACTCGCGACGACAACGCGTCCGGCGCCGGCGCGGCGATTGGCATGCGCTGGCCGCACAGCATCGCGGCGGCGAACGGCCGAATCCTCGTTACGGACGCCGGCAACAACCGCATCATGGTCTGGAATGCGATGCCCAACGCCGACGGCGCGCCATGCAGTTTTGTGCTTGGGCAAAAGACGTTCGAGACAAATGACCGCAACCGCGCCAGCTACATTCCCGATGATCGCGCGCTCAACATGCCCTACGGGCTTGTTGTCAACGATAACGCCCTTTATTGCGCCGACACCGCCAATTCGCGGCTGCTCGCCTATCCGCTCGGCTCCCTAGCGATGGACGCCGCAGCCGACGGACTGGCGGCGCAGCCCGGCTTTTCCGACGAAGGCGACAATCGCTGGCGCTTCGCCGCGCGCGACAGCGTCTGCTGGCCCTTCGCGCTCGCCGCGCGCGGGACCACGCTAGCCGTCGCCGACACTGGCAACAACCGCGTGCTGTTATGGGAGACGGCGCCATGAACACGCCGCTGCGGACGCCCTTCGCCGAGCCAATTCAGACGGTGGAGATCCGGGTGCGCGGTCGCGTGCAGGGCGTCGGCTTCCGGCCGGCGATCTGGCGCATCGCCCGGAAAATCGGGCTCGACGGCGAAACGTTCAACGACGGCGAAGGCGTGCTGATCCGGGCGCGCGGGGCAGCCTCACAAATTGCCGCGCTGATCGACGACATACGCGCCGCGCCGCCGCCCCTCGCCGAAATCGCCTCCATCGACACGCGCGACTATCATGGCGACGTCGGATCAGGCTTTGTCATCCCGGAAAGCAGCTCGGGCGCCACGCGCACGGAAGTCTCGCCGGACGCCGCGATTTGCGAGGCTTGCGCGGCCGAAATTTTCGATCCTTTCGTCCGCCGTTTCCGCTATCCCTTCACCAATTGCACTCATTGCGGGCCGCGCCTCAGCATCGTCCGCAGCGTTCCCTATGACCGCGCCACGACCTCCATGGCGCCCTTCCCCTTATGCGAGGCCTGCGGCGGCGAATATCGCGATCCCGCCGACCGGCGCTTCCACGCCGAGGCGACCGCCTGCCATGTCTGCGGGCCTCGGGCGAAACTGATCCGCTTCGACGGCCGCGCCTTTTCGTTCGAGCAGCATTCGATGCTCGACGATGTCGATGCGGCGCTGAGCCTCATCCAGAAAGGCGAGATTGTCGCGATCAAGGCGCTTGGCGGCTATCAGCTCGCCTGCGACGCGACCAACGCCGAGGCGATCGCAACGCTGCGCGAACGCAAGCGGCGCGATCGAAAGCCCTTCGCGCTGATGGCGCGCGACCTCGAGGTTGTTCGCCGCTACGCGACGGTCGGCGCTGATGAGGCAGCCGCGCTGACGAGCCGTGAAGCGCCGATCGTGCTGCTCGTCGCAGGCGGAAGCGAAAGACTGCCCGATCAAATCGCGCCGGGTCTTGCCACGCTCGGCTTCATGTTGCCGTCGACGCCGCTGCATCTCCTGTTGCTTCGGCGCATGACGCGGCCGGTGGTCATGACCAGCGGCAATCTCTCCGATGAACCGCAGGTCATAGGAGACGCCGAGGCCGCGCAAAAGCTCTCCGCCATCGCCTCCTACGCGCTGATCCACAACCGCGAGATCGCCAACCGCATCGACGATTCCGTCGTGCGCCGCATGGGCGGCAGGCTGCGCGTGCTGCGCCGCGCCCGCGGCTATGCGCCAGCTTCAATCGCCTTGCCGCAAGGGTTTGAGAAGGCGCCCGAGATTCTCGCCTATGGCGGCGAATTGAAATCAAGCTTCTGCCTTGTCAAGGACGGGCGCGCCGTTCTTTCGCAGCATCAGGGCGATCTCGAAGACGCTTTGACCTATGACGACTACCGCAAAAACCTCGCGCTCTACCGCGAGCTTTTCGACCATCGGCCGACAGCTCTCGCCGCCGATCTGCATCCCGACTATCTCTCGTCCAAACTCGCAAGGATGGCGGCAACAGGCGACGGACTTCCGCTTATCGAGATCCAGCACCATCACGCCCACGCCACCGCCTGCCTGGCGGAGAATGGCCGCCCGCTTGACGCAGCGCCTGTCCTCGCCATCGTGCTCGACGGGCTCGGCTATGGCGCGGACGGCGCCATCTGGGGCGGCGAGTTTTTGCTTGCTGACTACCGCGGCTTCGAACGGATCGGAACCTTCAAGCCGGTCGCCATGCCGGGCGCGGCGCAGGCGGCGCGCGAACCGTGGCGCAATCTCTACGCCCATCTCATGGCCGAGATGGGCTGGCCGGCGTTCGCCATGAATTTTGCCGAGCTCGACGTCTTTGCGGCGCTGTCGGCCAAGCCGCTGGCGACGGTCCAAGCGATGCTGAAATCCGCGTTCAATTCGCCTCAAGCGTCATCTTGCGGGCGTTTGTTCGACGCTGCCGCAGCCAGCGTCGGCCTGTGCTTCGACCGCCAAGCCTATGAGGGCGAGGCGGCGGCGCGCTTCGAGGCTATCGTCTCGTCGAAAACGATGGCTGAGGAAGGCGAAGAACTCGCCTATCCGCTGTCGATCCCCAACCTCAAAAGCTCCGGCCTGCCCTATATCGAGCCGCTTGGCATGTGGAACGCGCTGCTTGGCGATCTGATCTTGAAGACGCCGGCGCCGGTCATCGCAGCCCGCTTCCACAAGGGCCTGGCGCGAGCGATCGCCGCTATGGCGCTAAAGCTCGCCCGCCGCGGCGACGCTGAGGGCCGCCCGCCGCGCTTCGATACGATCGCGCTCTCGGGCGGCTGCTTCCAGAACAAGGTCCTGTTCGAAAAGGTTCTTGGCCGTCTTCAGGCGCTGGATTTCGAAGTTTTGACCCACTCCCGCACACCCGCCAATGACGGCGGGGTCGCGCTCGGCCAGGCGGCGATCGCCGCCGCTCATCTGATCGACGCCGGCGCTGACCGACGGAAAGCGAGCTGACCCATGTGCCTTGGCATTCCCGGACGGATCGTCAAGATCGACGACCCTGTGAAGAAACTGGCGACCGTCGACGTCAGCGGCGTCAGGCGCCAGATCAACATCGCCTGTATCGTCGACGATAACCATTCGGTCGATGACTGTGTCGGCGATTGGGTGCTCGTGCATGTCGGCTTCGCCATGAGCCGCATCGACCAGCGCGAGGCGGCGGAGACGCTGAAGATCCTTGCCGAGCTCGGCGAGGCGCAATCCGAAATCGAGGCCATGCGGCTCTCGGCTGCGCAATAGCTGAGCCGCGCAAACACATTGCTCGCCGACGCGCGCGGTTCGGCCGCGCAGAAGGGACCAGCGCAATGAAATATGCCGACGAATTCCGCGACCGCGAGAAGGCGGCGATTTTGATCCGGGAGATCGACAAGCTCGCCGCCACGATAGAGATCGCCAAAACCCGGCCAATCAACATCATGGAAGTCTGCGGCGGACATACCCATTCGATCTTCCGCTATGGACTGGAAGGCCTGCTGCCCGGCGCCATCGAACTGGTGCATGGACCGGGCTGCCCCGTCTGCGTTCTACCGATGGGCCGGGTCGACGACTGCGTGTCCATCGCCGAGCGGCCGGAGGTCATCTTCGCCACCTTTGGCGACGCCATGCGCGTGCCCGGATCGAAAAAAAGCTTGCAACAGGCCAAGGCCCAAGGCGCCGACGTCCGCATGGTCTATTCGCCTCTCGACGCGCTCGGCCTGGCCCGCAAAAATCCCGGCCGCGAAGTGGTCTTCTTCGGGCTCGGCTTCGAGACCACCATGCCGTCGACCGCCTTGACGGTGCTGCAGGCCGAGGCTGACGGCGTCGAGAATTTTTCGGTGTTCTGCAACCACATCACCATCGTGCCGACGATGAAGGCGATCCTCGACAGCCCCGAGCTCAACCTCGACGGCTTCCTTGGACCCGGCCATGTCTCGATGGTGATCGGCGCGGCGCCCTATCAATTCATCGCCGATGTCTACAAGCGGCCGATGGTGATCGCCGGCTTTGAGCCGCTCGACGTGCTGCAATCGATCTGGATGGTGCTGAAGCAGATCAAGGAGGGCCGCGCCGAGATTGAGAACCAATATGCGCGCGTCGCCCCCGCGGCGGGCAACGCGGCGGCGCTGAACGCTGTCGGCAAAGTCTATGAGTTGCGCGAATTTTTTGAATGGCGCGGCCTCGGCTCCATCGATCATTCCGGAGTGAAAATCCGCGACGAATATGCGCGTTTCGACGCGGAGCGGAAATTCGCCATTCCCAACGTCAAGATCGCCGATCCGAAATCGTGCCAATGCGGCGATGTGCTGAAGGGCGTCATCAAGCCGTGGCAATGCAAGGTCTTCGGCGCAGCCTGCACGCCGGAGACGCCGCTCGGCGCGCTGATGGTGTCGTCCGAGGGCGCCTGCGCCGCCTATTATCAATATGGCGGCGTCAAGCGCCATGGCGCCAGTGAGGCGGCTCCGCAACTGGCGACAGCATCATGAACATGCATCCAATTTCGCCGCGACGCGCGCTGGGGCGCGTTTTCGTGCCGATGGTGACGCTCGCCCATGGCGGCGGCGGCAAGGCGATGAAGGATCTGATCGACGACGTGTTCATCAGCGCCTTCGCCGATGCGACGCCGCAAGTGCTGGAAGATCAGGCGCGGTTCGACCTTGCGGGCCTCGCCGCGCACGGCGACCGGCTGGCTTTCACCACCGACAGTTTTGTCGTCGATCCGCTGTTCTTCCCGGGCGGCGACATCGGCAAGCTCGCGGTCTGCGGCACGATCAACGATCTCGCCGTCGGCGGCGCCAAGCCCCTCTATCTCTCCTGCGCCGTGGTCATCGAGGAAGGGATGCAGGTGGAGCTGCTGCGTCGCATCGCGCAATCCATGGCGCATGCGGCGCGCGAGGCGGGCGTTTCCATCGTCACCGGCGACACCAAGGTGGTGCAGCGCGGCGCCTGCGACAAGATCTTCATCACCACGACGGGCATTGGCGTGATCGCGCCGGGCGTCGACCTTGGCGTCGATCGGGTGAGGCCCGGCGACGGAATATTGGTCAATGGCCTGCTCGGCGACCATGGCGCCGCCATCCTCTGCGCGCGCGGCGACCTCGCGCTGGAGACAGCGATCGAAAGCGACTGCGCCGCGCTGCACGGCTTGATCGCGGCGCTGCTGCGGGCCGCGCCGGGCGCGCGCTGCATCCGCGACGCGACGCGCGGCGGCCTCGCCACGGTGCTCAATGAAATCGCCGACGCCTCCGGCGTCTCGATCGAGATCGAGGAAGCGCTGACGCCGCTGCGCGAGGAGGTGCGTGGTTTCTGCGAAATCCTTGGCCTCGACCCGCTCTATCTCGCCAATGAGGGCAAGATCGTCATCGCCGTGCCGCGAGACGAGATCGCCGCGGCGCTGGCTGCGCTCGGCGCGCATCCGCTCGGCGCGGGCTCCGCGCTGATCGGCTATGCCGGCTGCGGCGAGCCGGGGCGCGTGACCATGCAGACCGTGTTCGGCGGGCGGCGCATCGTCGACATGCTGGTCGGCGAACAGCTGCCGCGAATCTGTTGAGGGCCGAGGGAAACGCCCATGCATGAACTCGGCATCACGCGCAACATCGTCTCGATCGTCGAAGAGGCGGCGAAGGGACGCCGCGTTACCCGCGTCACGCTCGATGTCGGCCAGCTCTCCGGCGTCATGCCCGAGGCGATCCTGTTCTGCTTCGACATCGTCGCAAAGGGAACGCTGCTCGACGGCGCAAAACTCGACATCAACAGCATCGCGGGGCGGGGGCGCTGCCGCGCCTGCGGGAGAGCCTTCGAGACAAGCACGCTGTTCGAGCCTTGCGGCTGCGGCTCGCGCTCGATCGAGCGGCTTGCCGGCGAGGAGTTGAAGATAAGAAACATGGAAATCGAGGAGGCGGCCTGATGTGCGGAACCTGCGGCTGCGGCGCGAAGACGCAAGCGACGATCCTCAATCTCGAGACCGGGGCGGAAACGACATTGGACGGCCATGTCCGTTCGCACACGCAAGACGATGGCTCAGCGCGCCAGCATGAGCATAGCCGCCCTCATGCGCATCCGCACGACCATGGCGCCGACCATGTTCATGCGCGTCATCACAATCACGATCACATGCACGATCACGAGCACCTGCACGATCATGAGCATGGCGACCACGATCATCAACATGATCACCGTCATGACCATGACGACGGCCATGCCCGCTCTTCGGTGATCGAACTCGAAGCGCAGATCCTCGCCAAGAACGATGCGCTCGCCGCCAAAAATCGGGGCTGGTTTCTGGGCCGCGAAATTCTGGCGCTGAACCTTGTCTCCTCGCCGGGCGCGGGCAAGACGACGCTCTTGGAGCGCACCATCCGCGACCTCAAAGACAAGATTCCGATCTCGGTCATCGAGGGCGATCAGGCGACCTCGAAAGACGGCGAGCGCATTCGCGCGGCGGGCGCCGCCGCCGTTCAGATCAACACCGGCGCCGGCTGCCACCTCGAAGCGGATATGGTTGAAAAGGGTCTCGCCGAATTGAAGCCGCCCTTCGGCTCGATGGTGATGATCGAGAATGTCGGCAATCTTGTCTGCCCGGCGCTGTTCGATCTTGGCGAAAGCGCCAAGGTGGTGATCCTCTCGGTCACCGAAGGCGACGACAAGCCGCTGAAATATCCGCATATGTTCAAAGCTGCCGAGATCATGATCGTCAACAAGGTCGATCTCCTGCCTCATGTCGATTTCGACGTCGGCGCGGCGATCGACAATGCGATGAAGGTCAATCCGGCCATTCTGGCGCTGCGCGTTTCGGCAAGAACCGGCGAAGGGTTGGACGATTGGTACGCGTGGCTCGATCGCCGCGCGCGGGCCTGCCGGCTTTGAACGACGTTCGCGCGCTGCGCGATTCCAGGCTGGGAATGAGGGTTTTTTGGAGGATTGGACAGATGAAACCGACTCTTAAATTGGCGCTTCTGGCGCTCGCGCTCGCCGGACTTCCAATCAGCGCGGACGCCCATGTCGGGCTCGGCGACGCCCATGGCTTCATGCATGGGTTCAGCCACCCGCTCGGCGGCCTCGACCACGTCCTTGCGATGGTCGCCGTGGGCATGTTCGCGGCCTATCTCGGCGGACGCGCGCTTTGGCTGACGCCTGCCGCCTTCTTTCTGATGATGGGCGTGGGCGGCGCGCTCGGCCTTGCCGGAGTGGCGTTGCCCTTCGTCGAAATCGGCATCGCCGCCTCCGTCATCGTGCTGGGGCTTGCCGTCGCCCTGCAATGGAGCTTGCCGACCGTCGCCGCGATGGCGCTTGTCGGCTTTTTCGCAATTTTTCACGGCCACGCCCATGGCGCGGAAATGCCCGCTGACGTATCCGGGCTCGACTATGCGCTGGGCTTCATGCTGGCCACGGCGTTGCTTCATGTCGCCGGCATCGGCATCGGGCTCGGCGTCGGCCGGATCGGCGCGCAAACATCCCGCCTCGCCTTTCGGGCCAGCGGCGGCCTGATGGCGCTGGCCGGAGTCGGCCTCCTGACCGGCTATCTCTAAGCCCTGCAATCGGCGCGACGGGGCGGAACCGAACGCTCCGTCGTGCTCATCATGCCCGGCGGAAGGGATCAAAGCGATTGAAATTCCTCTCCGCCCAGCTTGTCTGAGAAGCCGCCAGTGGGCATTTCTTGCTCGGTCAGTTTATATGAGGGCATGCCGTGTTCCGGCGCCTCCGAATCGAGCAAGGTACAAATCATGGAAATCGTCGCCACCCTCTCTGAGATTGACCAACGCATCGCCGATATAAGGGAGAATATCCGCGTGCTCACCGAGCAGGCAGCGGCGTTTTCCGGCGCGGCCGACGAGGATCGCACATCGGACAGGATCGCCGAGCAGGAAGCGCTGCTCGCCGAGCTCCTGAAACATCGCGAAACCCTGACGCATTAATCGGTGATGGCCGCGAGACAAAAATCCATCATTTGGTCGAGCGTTGGCGTCGTCTTCCTGCGGCGCTCCTCAATTAAGCGAGGATGAGGGAATCGAACGCAGGCGTTGTGCACGAGAATCGCCGCCAAATCGCTATCGTTGACGCGGAACTCCCCCGTGTGGGCGCCCTGCGAGATGATCCCGGATAGCGTTTTCTCGATTGTCTGAACGTGATCGGCGGCGCTCGGCCAGCTTTCGTCAAATGCGATTTCGATCAGCTCATGCAACGCTGGGTCGAAAAGGAAGCGTCGCGCATTGCTTTCCTCAATGGCGGTGATGCACGCTCGCAATCTATCGCTCGCTGAAGCCCGGCGTTTGGCAATGGCGATGACGGACGCTTCCATTTCATTCAACAATCGGCGTCCAACGGCGTCGTTAAGCTCCGCCTTCGTGCCAAAAAAGCGATAGATATTTGCCGGCGACATACGAAGCTGGCGGGCGATGTCCTTGATGGTTGTTTTTTGAAATCCAACCCGTCCGAATAATGTCAATGCAACGTCGATAATTGCGTCTCGAGTGCCATTTTGGGTGCGGCGAGCGTCGATTGAGGCGGAATGTGTCATCTTCGATCCCAAAGAGATAGGTTAGCCACATGGCTATCTCTCGACGCCCGTGATGGTTAGCGACATTGTCATCGTAAAATGAGCTGAAAGAATCCCTTTCTTATTATTAAGATGACACGCTTTTTCGACACTGAACAGCAAAAAACATCCCGATTGCGCGAGGTTTGACCTTTGCGTGGGTAGAGTTGGCTAAGCCAGAACTTAATTGGCCTATTATAAAACTTGACGACCGTGTCGCCCTATCTATGGCAGACAATTTCTTTATAATACTTATCGCGTTATATATTGCCCGCATAAGCGACAAAGCCTTGCAACCGAGCGATCGTAGAAAAAGCTGCGGTTTATTCAAATATTTCTTAAATCGATGTTTTCTGGACCAAGCTATTGGAATAGAATTTGTCTCGGAATAAGCAAATATAGCAAAAGTCGTAACTTAAGGAATATACTTGGTTTTACGTGTACAATCTCGCCTCGAGGCCTTAGCCGAGCAGGTTCGTCGCCAAGCTTGCGCCGGCTTCCGACAGCGCGTCAGGCGCATTCCCTTGTCGAAGGGGGTTTGTTCAACTCGGGCGTCCAGCCCGTCAGACGCTGGTAGTGTGAATTGATCGCGTTATAGCACTCGCAAGTGGCCTCACGGAGCCCTTCCAGGTCGAGAATTTGGATGTGGCCTCTTCGATAGCTGATCAAGCCCGCGCTCTGAAGGCTGCGGGCCACCAATGTGACGCTGCTGCGCTGAACGCCGAGCATCTCGGACAAAAACTCCTGCGTCAGCGGCAAGCTGTCGCTCTGGATCAAGTCTCGCACTTGCAAAAGCCAGCGGCAGAGCCGCGCCTCTAATTCATGTACGGTGTTACATGCGGCGACCTGTTGCACATGCGCGAATATCGCCTGCTCGTAGGCCGCAAGCAATTTGCGAAGCGTTTCGCTTCGATCCACCAGGCCTTTGAGAGCCGACCGCTCGCCGACCATTCCTGAGCCTTCGGCCTGGCCTATTGCCTGATTGAGCGCAACTGAACCATCCAGCAATGCGCTGGCGCCGATCACGCTGTTTCTGCCAAACATCCCAGCTTCCACGAATTGTCCGCTGCTTACGCCTACGATAAGCGAGACCACGCCGCTGGACGGGAAATAGACGCGATCGATGATGTCCTCAGCCCTGTAAAATATGACCCCCAGGGGCAATTTCATCGGCCTCAAATGAGTGCGCAGCAATTCGCCGTCTTTCGACGACAGGGACGCGAGAAAATGATTGGGCGAGTTCGAAAAAGGCATAATGGCTCTCCGCACCAAATGGGAGGGGAGCACAGGAATGTCTCTCAGCCGCCGGCGCGTTTAAGAGGTCTGCTGCCAACGATAATGCTAGAATAGCATGAAACGGCGTCAGTGGCTACGCAACATTATTTCTTCGCTCTGTCGTGCGCCCGACGGACGGTAACCCATATAGAGTGTACTAATACTTTTCAATGGTCACGGCTCTTGGCAATATTCTCAACCTTTGGTTGGAAGATGCAGTGCATGAGGAAGATGTGAACTTATGGATAGCCATACGCTTTCGATTTTAAGCGAAGTTCTTCAGCAAGCGGAAGCTAAGCTTTCGACTGAAGGCCTGACGGATGAAGTTCGGACTGGCCTTGCCACACGGATTCTGATTGTGGCTCAAACTGGCGAACGCGATCCAAAGCGATTGCTAACGGCGGCGCTTTATTGGGCCAGAGCTCGCACAAACGATGCTGAGGCGGCCGCGCTCGCGCTTGCCGAAACAGAAACTCAGAACGCTGCCGACCGTCGCCCAGGGCTTCCCAATTATTCAGAGCCGCTCAGCGAGAGACTCGGGCTCGTCTGAAGCTAACGAGTTCAAAGCCGACGTCCGACGGTTTGGAACGACGGCTATGGACGCTCTATCAAATATTTTCGCCGACGCGTCCCTCGGTCGATTAACAGCGTCGCTCAACTTCCGGCAAGGGCGCGCCGCGCATCTCGGCGCGATGATCCCCCGCCAACGCGCGCCACAAGGCGGCCGGGAAGACTGAAGGCGCCAACCGGAAGTTATCGTCGCGCTTTGGCCGTGTTTGGCGATTTCAGAGAGCTGCGAGTCAAAATCCTCATCCGACTCGTCAAGCGAAACGTGGCGACCCCGCGATGATGGGCATCCGTCAATATGATAGACGCCATTTGGCTGGGGCGACAGCCAAAGCCAATTGGCGAGCCGGCGAATATAAGGCTTGGACTAGGCCACTCCGTCGGATAGCCGACCGACAAACCGAAGACCATCGGTTAGGGCTTTGCATCCTTTGGTGCTATCTTCGAATGATCGTCGGCAGCTGGACACAGGACGCCGACGGCTGAGAGACATTTCCGTGCTCCCCGCCATGCTTTGCGGAGAGCGCTCTTGTCAGCATTTTCGGATTCGCCGAATCATTTTCTGTCGTCACTTTCCGAGAGCGACAGCGCGCTTTTTCAGCCGCATTTGCGGCCGATGGAATTGCCGCAAGGCGCCATCCTGTTCAGCGCGGAGCAGTCGATCAGCCGCATCTATTTCCCGCACGGCGGCGTCGTTTCGATCGTCATTGGGCTTAGCACCGGCCAATATATTGAAGCTGGCATGTTCGGCAGAAATAGCGTGATCGGCGTCGGGGCGTTGCTGGGTGAGCCCTTCGCTATTAATCAGGCGATCGGGCAAGTTGGGGGAAGCGGCCTCGTCGGCGAAACAACGACGCTGAAGCGCCTCGTCGAGCAAAGCGAAACGCTACGCCCTTTGATCGCCAAATATGAACAAAGCACGGTGGCGCAAATCCAGCAGGTGGCCGCCTGCAACGCCGTGCATACGTTGGAAGAGCGCCTCAGCCGATGGCTGCTTCAGGTGCGCGATCTGATCCAGAGCGAGGATCTTCCTTTGACGCAGGAATTCCTGTCCCAGATGCTCGCGGTTCAACGCAGCAGCGTCACGCTCGTCGCCCGCTCGCTGCAGGAAGTCGGCTTGATCACCTATCGGCGCGGCCGAATCCATATCGTCGATGGCGACGGCCTGAGCGAGACCTGCTGCGAATGCCACGGCGCGATCAACGCGCATTTCCATCGGCTGATCGGATGGAAGCCCTAACTAGCTAGGCGGCCATTTGCTGCAAGGCTTCCACGACGTCCGCCGGCCGATACGGTTTGGCAAGAAACCGGCCTCGAACAGGAATGTCCTCGGGCGACACCAGGCGCCGTCCCGAGGTGAGGATCAGATCGATCGGAGGCCAACGGCCTCGAATGGCGCGCGCGAGCTTCACGCCATCCATGGAGCCCGGCATTTCGATGTCGGTAAAGACCACTCGTATGTCGGTCCTTTGCTCCAGAATCAGGATCGCCTCGTCGGCGTTTCCTGCAACAAGAGCGGTAAATCCGGCATCTTCGATAATGCAAACCGCATTCATTAAGATCAACGGCTCGTCTTCGACGATCAGAACGACTGTCCCGGATTGAAAATACTTGTAAGGAGACATCATGGGGCCCGAGCGTTCCTGACGAGGGCGGTGCAGCGTCCCCAACTGTAAAGGTTCGCCTGCTCAATGTACGATACCCGACATAGTTCCTCGGGCCCTCGCCGTTCTTTTTGATTCGCCGGCTGACGCTTGGAAGGTCGACGAGCGAATCGGCTCTGGCCTATCTATCCTTCGCGGGGCGCTCGCCTCCCAGCCTCGCGCTGGTCTCAAGCCGTTTTCGGCGATGAACTCGATGCGGCCCTCAATGCGGCGGCGATTGCCGATCGCTTCATTCGAAGCCGAAACGTCGCGCGCTGGCTTTCAGCCGCTTGGCGGCAGCGGATGAAGCGAAATCAAGCGGGCAAAGAGCGCGTCCGCGCTCGCGTCGGGAGTCGAAGGACGCCTGCTCTCGCGACTTCGCCGGCGTCATTGGGCGCGCGACGTGAAAGGCGCCCCGGAAAGGAAGCCAGGTTTTGAGCCTGGCTTCCATCCGTGCAATGCGGGCTGACGTCGGGAGCCCCCCGCTCGCCCGGAGCGCATCTGCCTCGGTCGTCTACGCTCCCCAGATATCCACTTCTGGACAATTGATAGATATGCCCATTTTTCATTTTACGATAGAGTTTTGTCGGGTACCAGACATAATTATTGGTGACCAGAGGCTCTTGGGCCACATCCATCCACGGGGTCGATCCGCGCACGCCGATCGGCGCGCCGACGGATGCATAAAAACTTTCCAAATCGGAAACGCAGCAGCGGAATTACACGTGACAATGCGTCACGCATCGGCTATTTAGCCTCACGCTAAATGCGCGCGCTGTTCTGTAAATCGGCGCTATGTCCAAGTCCTGGGAGGACGCCGATTGCATGCTTGCGCCGCTCCGCGGCGCTTCTCATGACGCGGTCGTCTTCGGACGGCTGATCTGCAGGCAAAGCGCGCAAGAGGATTTAAGGGTAGAAGCCGGACTGGGGCGGGAATGCCATGCATTCTCGCCCCTTTCTGTTGGAGCTTTTCCGCTTGGCTTTCGTGGCGCTTATTTTGGCGTCGTCGCGGCGTCGGGCGGGACGGCCGGCGCGTCGGCCCGGCGCCGCCCCCCCGAGCGGGCGCGTCTGTTCGCCCCGCCGATTCAGCGCGCCGACATTGTCGTACATCTCGATGCAGGTCAAAATCTCGACATAGCTCGGCATGGGCGAAATGCCCTGGGCGATGCAGGTCGAGCGGGTCTCCGGCTTGTAGCGCGACCAGTCGCGTTGCAGCTGCGCATAGGCGTCGTTTTCATCCTGCATGCAGCCTTTGAAGGCGAGCTTGGCGTCGCCGCCGCCGCCAAAATCACCGGCTTCCTTGCAGGATCGCGCGACATCGAGTTTTGGCGCGCCCTCGGCCATCGCGCGGCCGGCAGACAAAGAGAGCAACGCCAAAGCCAGCGTCGCAGACAGGCGTTTCATGCAAATCTCCTGCGCGTTCGATTGCGCGGGGGCGAGCCTTGCGCGACTCGACGCGCAATCGCCAAAACCTTCCGACGCGTGGCGCAATCTGGACTGACGCCTCGCGTTCTGCAAGCCGCGCCGGTTGTCGCAGCCGCCCGCGGCGGCGCGCTCCTGTCCCTAGCCCGTTCTTTTGTCGACGCTTTCGGTCTCAAACCGGCAATCTCCCCTTTCGCATCGGGGCGCGGCGCAGCATAAAGATCGACGCGGGTCTGGCTGCAAGGGAGAAACAGGAATGGCGAAACCGACCGAGGCCGACGCCGAAGCCGCCGTGAGAGTGCTCATCGAATGGGCCGGCGACGATCCCGATCGGGAGGGGCTGCTCGACACCCCGCGGCGGGTCGCGCGCTCCTATCGGGAACTGTTCTCCGGCTATGTCGCCGATCCGCGCGCCTATCTCGAACGGACGTTCGAGGAGGTCGGCGGTTATGACGAACTGGTCGTCTTGCGCGACATCCGCGTCGTCAGCTTCTGCGAGCATCACATGCTGCCGGTGCTCGGCCGCGCCCATGTCGGCTATCTGCCGACCAACAAGGTCGTCGGCATCTCCAAGCTGGCGCGCGTCGTTCATGGCTTCGCGCGCCGCCTGCAGATTCAGGAAAAACTCACTGCCGAGATCGCCGACGCCATTCAGGATATTCTGGAGCCGCAGGGCGTCGGCGTCGTCATCGAGGCCGAACATAGCTGCATGTCGCTGCGCGGGGTCAATACGATCGGCGCGACGCTGATCACCAGCCGCCTGCTCGGCGTCATCCGCGACGATCCCCGCACCCGCGAAGAATTTCTGCGGCTGACGCGGGGGACATAAAAATCTTCAGCGCAGGGCGGCGAGGCCGATCAGACCGCCGGCGAGAATGAACAGAGATGGATTGACCCGCTTGACGAAGGCGACGCCAAGAAACGCCCCGACGGCGAGCGCAATCGTCGCCCAGCCGTCGATCGCCGTCCGCGCGATGGCGATCACCCCGGCGATCATCAGCCCCACCACCAGCGGCGCCATGCCGTCCTGAAGCGCGCGGCGCCAGGGCGAGCCCTCGAAATGGTCCCAGAGCCGGGATCCGACGAAAGAGATGAGGCCCGCAGGCAGGAAGAAGCCGAGAAACGCGAGGAAGGCGCCAAGAAAGCCGGTGACGTGATAGCCGATCACGATGACCATCAGCATATTCGGACCCGGCGCCATCTGGCCGAGGCCATAAATGTCGCGGAACTGATCGTCATTCAGCCAATGATGGGTCTCGACCACCAGCGTCTTCATTTCCGGCAGCACGGCCGAGCCGCCGCCGACCGCCAGCACGGACAACAGGGCGAAGACCCCGAATACGCCGAGATTTTGATCCTGCATGCGGCTGCTACTCCGGCGGCTGCGCGCCGCCGCCCCGCCGCGGCCGGTAGATCAGAACGGCGAGCGGGCCGACCGTCAGAAGAACGATCACCAACGAGATGTGGAAGAAGCTCACCATCGCGACGGTGACAAGGATGATGGCGAGGTCGACCGGCCGCCGCAGCTGCTTGCGCCCGATCTGAAAGGTCACGGCGCTCAGCATGCCGACTGCGGCGGCGCCGACGCCGATCAGTCCCGCATTGACGTAAGGATTTTCGGCGTTCGAGGCATAGAGCACGCCGAGCGTCATCACCAACGCGGCGCCCGGCGCCGTCATGCCAATAAAGGCGAGCGCGGCGCCTGGCGGACCGCGCAGCCGGTCGCCGACGATGACGCTCATATTGGTGGCGTTGAGCCCCGGCAGAGCCTGCGCGATCTCCAGCGCCGACAGAAACTGCTCCTCGTCGAGCCAGCCGCGGCCGATCACCAGCGCATTGCGCAGATAGGCGACGACCCCACCGCCAAAACTCGTGGCGCCGATGACGAGAAAGGCCAAAAATATCTCAGGCAGGGAAGCCCGCCCCGCCGCCCCGGAGCGGTCGGCCTCGCGCGCTTTTGTCATTCGCGCCCGCACGCGTCTTTATGGCCGAGGCCATAGACCACCGCGGTCTTGGTCGCGCCGAGCGCCACCCAATCCGGGGCTCTCGTCTGAACATCCTTGAAGAAGTCTTCCGAACGCGCCTTGGCCTTTATATGCAGGGCGTCATAATTGTCGAACTTCACCTGAAACGCGAACTCGCCGATGAGCGATGTTTCCGTGGCGCGGTTACGCCAGATCGCGATGGTGGCCTTGGCTTCGAGGCCATGGCCGAAGTCGAAGGATCCGACATTGACCTGCACCTCCTGCACGGGAAGGTTGTTGACGAGGCTGACCTTCGCATTTCCGGAGGGGCCGGTCAGGCGGCCGATGCAGGGGAACACCGCCGCGATGTGCTCCAGCCCCTGGTTGATCTCGAGCGCCGGAGTCATCAGCACGCAATTGTGCGAATAGAGGCTGCGCATGCCGCCAACCTGATCCTTCAGAGGCAGGACCTCTTCCTTGAATTTGATGGCGGCATTGGCCTCCATATAGGGGGTCACGTCGACGTCCGCGGCGGTCTTCATGTCAGCGTGGCGAAATTTGAACGTGAGCTCATGCTCCGGATCTGGCCAGCCATCTGTGTAAAAGGTGCGCTTGCGCAGGATGAAAGCGTTTCGATAAAGGTCGCAAGTCTCGGTGTCGTAGAACAGCACTTCCCGCACATGGCGGTGAAACGCGTCCTTGTTCGTCACCGCGCCGACTTTGTGGAGTTCAGCGACCGCGCAAAGCTTCTTCCAATAGACCTCGAACTGGGTCGGGTTGAAGAAGCGCTCCGGCCGCAGCAGAATTTTGTATTCGCGATAGTGGATATCGTCCATTCCCGCCCTCTCGCCCTGCCTTCCCGGCAGCGGTCGCGCCGCGCGCATATCCTATGGCGCGTTCGCAGCGGATGGGCAATTGGCTTTGGACGTTTTGATTGCGCCCCCGGAAAAGCGGAAGCGCGCCAATGTTCAGCGCTAGTCGCGCCGCGCCTTTTCGGCGACGGGGATTGATTGCGGCGGCTCGTAACTGAGGCCGTAGCGGGCAAAAATCTCGGCGATGCGTCCGTCCCGCATCATCTCCCGTAGAATGTCGTCGATCCGATCGACCGCAGCATTGTCGGCGCGCCGAAGACCCATCGAGGCCGGATAGTCGAAGCTCGGATCGAGCTTCACCGCCTCCTCGACCCGCAGCGGCAAGGCTGGATCTTCGCGCAAGCGCGTTTGGAACGCGAAAAGCGGAACGACGCCCGCGTCCGCGTCGCCTTTCGCCACCGCATCGAGAATCTCGTCATTGGTGAGGAAGCGCACCCAGAGATTGTATCCTTCGCCGTTCAGCACATGCCTCGCCCAGGATGTAGCGAGCACCGCAATATGGCCGTCGCGCAATTCGGAGAGGTCGCCGATCGGCGGATGATCCCTGGCCACGGCAAGGACGGAGCGCACCTCCATATAGGGAATGGTCTGCCGCAACGGATCGTCGCCCTCGATCTGCGCGACGGCCGGAATGAGATCGCAGCCGGTCTTGCGGATGTATTCCGCCGAAAACAGCCAAGTGTATTTTACCTCGACCCCGAGACGCTTGCCGATTGCGTCGCCAAGATCGATGAAGACGCCGGCAGGCTTCGGACGCTCGCTGGAGAACGGCGCGTTGTCTTCCTGAACGCAGATCTCAAGGCTTTTCGAACTCAATATGTCTTCGAGCGGCCGGGCGAAAGACGGACCGGCGAAAACGCAGAACGCGGCAGCCACGATGCCGGCGAGCAGCTTACTTCGCCGCTGCCTCGGGCTTTGCCTGCAAAGACACGACATAGGCGACAAGCTTCCAAATCGTCGGCTCATCAAGGGAATCCTTCCACGTCGGCATGACCAGGGAGCCGGCCCTCTTGCCATTCGAAATCGTCGTAAACAGATAGTCTTCGGTCAGGTCCGTGCGGCCGGCGATCGGGCCCGCCTTGCCGCCGCTGCCGGCATTGCCGTGACAATAGACGCAGGTCTGCGCGAATTGAACGCGGCCTTCATCGACGATTGCGGGATCGGCAAGATCGAACGGCGGCTTCGGTTCGCTCTCTTCCGCCCAGAGCGTCGCGGCGCCGAGACAGCCTGTGACGGCAAAGAAAAGCCCCGCGCCAGCGTTAAGACCGCGCCTGTAGACGCAATCAATCATTCAACATCTCCTCTTGAAGACCCCGCCATCAGGCGGCGGCGTCTGAGGCCCAAAGACCCCGACGCGACGAAATCGGCCGCGCGGGCGTAAAGAAAGAGCATGATCGATCCGGAGGCCAAACGATCATGCCAAGTTGGGAGGAGGCGGCTTTCCGGCCGATAGGTTTATTCCAGCACGAACGTCACGATGGCGGCGCCGCCTTGCAGCTTGCTCACATCCGGGAAGGCGCTCGCCATGAAGCCCGGCGCCAGCGATCCCCACCCAGCCGGCACGGAGATATATTGCTTGCCGTCGACGGCATAGCTGATGATGCCTGCGCGCACGCCCGACCCGACGTTGAAGCGCCACAGATCCTTGCCGGTCTCCGCATCATAGGCGTGCACCAGCCCTTGCGGATCGCCGTTGAACACAAGGCCGCCTGCTGTGGTCAGCACGCCGCCAAGGCCCGGGATCGAATAGGGCACGCTCCATTTCAGCTTGCCGGTCAGCGGATCGCGGGCGTCCAGCCTTGCGCTTGCCGGAGCGTTCGGCGGCGCGACCGCCTCAAGCTTCGAAACGCCGAGATAGAGCCCGGCGATGCCGATCTTGGAGACGTCCTGCTTGGCCGGGACCAAGGTCTGGCAGACCTCCATCGCATTGGTGTACCAGAGCTTGGTCTTGGGATTGTAGGCGCCCGCGTTCCAGCTGCGCACGCCAAGCAGATAGGGACAAAGCACCGTCTCCTTATCAAGCGGAAAGTCGCCAAGCTGGCCGACAAGTTCGCCCGTCTTCGGGTTGATGCTTTTCACCCAATTGTAGTTTTCCGCAAGTGGCCACACATTGAAAAGCTTGCCGTCCTCCTTGTCCATCACGAAGACGAAGCCGCTCTTGCTCAAATGCATGATGAGCTGCTTGCCCTCGTGGTCGATGACGACGGCCTCATAGGAGGCGTCGTAGTCGTAGTGATCGCCCGGCACTTCCTGGCGGTGCCATTTGAGTTTGCCCGTTTTCGGATCGAGGGCGAGGAGCGAGGCCGAATAGAGATTGTCGCCGTGGCGGTCGTTCCAATAGAAATCCGGCGCGGCGTTGCCGACCCCGATGAACACCGTGTCGGTGGTCGGATCATAGGTGCCGACATTCCAGGCCGTGCTGCCGCCGACTGCGCCCGTATCCCCCGGCCAGCTCTTCGGATCGTCCTTGGTCGTCTTGAACGTCCAAAGCAATTTGCCGGTGTGCGCGTCAACGCCGAAAATCTGGCCGGCGATCGGCTGGTCGCCGCCCGTCGTGCCGCCGACGAGCACATCGCCCGCGAGGACCGGCGTCGACGAGAAAAGACAGCCATAGCATTTCTTGAGATCGACCAGCGGGACAGAGGACCACGCCTCCTTGCCGGTCTTCTGGTCGATCGCGACCACCCGCCCGTCAAGCGTGCCAAGATAGATGAAGCCATGCCCCATCGAAATATTGCGAATCTGCGAGGCGTAGAAACTCTGGCTCGCCACCGGAGCAAGCTTTGGTTGATAATGCCACAGCTTCTCGCCTGTCGCGCCATTCAACGCGAACACATTGTCGTTGGCGGCGACATAGTAGAAAATACCGTCCGCGACGAGCGGGGTCGACAGCAAGCCGCTGGTAATATCGCCCGGCTGATGGATCCAGGCGACGCGCAGCTTGCCGACATTCTTGGCGTTGATCTGATCCAGCGGGCTGTAACGCCAGGCGTTCCAGGTGCGATGATATTCCGGCCAATCGTTCGGACGGGCGTTCCCGGCGCTCAGCGAATCCGCCGCGCGCGACGGCAGAGTCGCTGCGCAGACAATCGCGGCCATGGCGACGCCCGCAAACGCGAGGCGGCGCAACACATCATGTCCCATTTTCTTTCTCCTTTTTTGCGTCATGATGGCGCGCCGGTTGACGGAGGCGTCACCACACATAGGCGAGTTTGAAATAGCCGGCGTTGGTCATGGTGACGGCCTTGCCCTCTACCGAATGCGAGTAGCGCACCGTCAGCGACATCGTCGGCGAGAATTTGAACATTACGCCCGCGCCGAGCGCCGTCTCTTGGCTATGGGGCGCGAGAATGAGGCCGTTTTCCACCTGATAGGCGCTGCTCTGCGTCTGCCAGTCGAGCGCGAGGAACGGCTCGAAAATCGTTGCGTTGACCCAGCCAAGACGGACGTTGAAATGATACGTCGTGCCGGGCACGGCCTCCGGCGAGCCGTTCGGCAGATATTGATTCGAGCGCGTGACGACGCCAAGGTTTCCGGTGAGGCTGGCGATCGGCCATTGCGCGTCAAAGAAGATGCTCGCGTAATTGGCCCAATAGCCGTTGGTGACGTCCTTCATGCCCACGGGAACCTGTACGAAGTTCTGCACGCCAAGGGTCGAGTTCGGCGTTGGCTTGAACCACATGGCGGGTCCCGTCAGCGTGTCGCCGACGCCTCGGACGCCGCTGCCGGTGCCCGGACCAGTCACGCCAACTTCCGGCGTGATCACTTCATAAGCGAAGCCGATGTCGGTGATGTTCGGAAAGCACCAGAAGTAGACATATTTGGACAGGCCGACGAACTGATTCTGCCCGCTGCCCGGAACGGAGTTTCCGTATTTGTCGAAGGCGCGGTTACCGGTGTTGTTCTCGCCATATTGCACAAACACGTTGAACGGCTTGAAGTCGACCGGAAGATCATATTCATGCGGCCCGATGACCGCGAAGGTGATGTTGTCGGCGAGAGCCGGCGACGCGCCGAGCCCGACCGCGAAGGCCGCAGCGAGCAGCGCCGAGGTCCCGCTTGAAACCTTCTTATGAGCTCCATCATCAGCAAGATCTTCGTATGATTTTTCCGACATTTCCCCTCTCCCTCTTTCGACGCTTTCAACATGTAAGATCGGTCGTGCCTCGACAACGAGCGCAGCCGCTAGTTTTGAAGCGCCGACGAAGCTTTCCATGAAGATCCGCGTGGGGAAAGCAGTAAAGGCGAAAACATACTTGAATCTCCACGTAAGTGTCTGAAATACAACAATTTTCATCGTCTTGTATTGAGCTCGCGCTCCATCGGCCACGCTGGCGTTACGCCGGCGCGGAGTGCTTTGATCGGGGTTACTTGCTGTTGCTTTGCAGAGGCTTCGCCGCGCGGCCGAAAGGACGCGCAGCGGATGTCTCGATCTACCTCGGCCGCGGCCGCCGCATTAACTGACTGTTACGCATCATATTCACTTGAAAACCCGCCCGCGCCTTCCTGCTACACGCCAACGCCCTGACGAATCAGCGCGTTCACAGCAGCCGCTTTCTCCATCTGAACCATGTGGCCTGCCCCATTGATCACTTCGGCGCGCCAGCCGGCCGGCAGCGTCGCCGCGTGGGAAGCCGGAATGATCTTGTCCGACGCTCCCCAGATGACGGTGACGGGGCGCTTCGTCCTGGCCGCCTCGTCGGCGAGCACAGAAGTCTGTTTGCCGCCGGGGAACATGCTTTTGGCCAAAGCATTCAAGGCTTCGCTGACCCCGTCGAGCCGCTTGTATTTGAGCAGATCGTCGATCAACTGCCGGCTGACAAGATTTGGATCCTCAAACAGCTGTTCAAGCGCGGGCTTCAGCTCGCGCCGCGAGGACGCGCCGGCGAATCTTTCGATATAATCGATGTTGATATCTTCGCCGATTCCCGCCGAGCTGATCAGCGTCAGAGATTTGACAAGGTCGGGGCGATCGATCGCGGTCCGCAAACAGATCGCGCCGCCCATGGAATGACCGACAAGGTGGGCTGCCGAAACGCCGAGTTTGTCGAGAAAATCGGCCAATGCCTTCGACATTCCGCTCAATGAGGCGTCTGCGAGCGACTTGGTCGATTGACCATGTCCCGGCAGATCGAGCGCATAGACCGTCGCATGTTCGGCGAGCGCGTCGATGTTGAACAACCAATTGTCGAGATCGCCGCCAAAGCCGTGGACGAGAACGATCGTCTCCGGCCCGCTCCCGCGCTTGGCGTAGCGGAGCGATCCGGCGGGCGTCTCCGCGAACTCATATTGCGGGCCGGCGTCCTCATCCGAGCCTTCCTCGGCTGCGGGGGTGACATAGCCCGCGACGAAGGCGTCGATCTCGGCGTCCGGCACATCCGAATCGGCCAGCACTCCGATCAAAGCCTTGACCGGGTAGATAGTGTCCGGCTCGCCCAGAATGCGGCGCAGGACGCCGGCGTCGCCGGCTTCGACGACATTGGTGATTTTGTCCGTTTCCACCTCGAGAAGTTCGTCGCCGACCTTGATGGCGGCGCCGGGCTTCTTGAGCCAGCCCGTGACCTTGCCTTCGGCCATGGAGAGACCCCATTTCGGCATCACCAACGGCTTTATGCGTTCATCGGTCATTACGCTTGATCCTTAGGCTGCGACCATCTTCTGGACGATGGTTTTCTTGACGGCGCCCGCAATGGTTTCTGCGGACGGGATGTAGATGTCCTCAAGCGTCGGCGAGAACGGCACCGGCGAATGCGGCGCGGTCACCATTTGCGGCGCCGACTTCAGCGCCTTGAAGGCGTGTTGCGCGACGAAGGCCGTAATGTCGGAGGCGATCGAGCAGCGCGGGTGCGCTTCGTCGACGGCGATCAGCCGGCCGGTTTTCTCGACGCTTTCGATGACGGTGTCCCAGTCCATCGGCGACAGGGTGCGCAGGTCGATGACCTCGACGTCGACGCCCTCCTTGGCGAGCTTCTCGGCGGCCTCGAGCGAGCGATGCACCATCAGCCCGTAAGTCACGATCGTCGCATCCTTGCCTTCGCGGGGGATCGCGGCCTCTCCGAAGGGAATCGTGTAGGATTCCGTCGGAACGTCGACCTCATGCGCGTAGAGATTTTTGTGCTCGCAGAAGATCACCGGATCATTGTCGCGGATCGACTGGATCAGCAGTCCCTTGACGTCATAGGCGTTTGAGGGGCAGACGACCTTCAGTCCCGGAATGTGGGTGACGAGCGGCGTCAGCATCTGGGAATGTTGCGCGGCGGCGCGATAGCCCGCCCCGATCATGCAGCGGATCACGACCGGTGTTTCAGCCTTGCCGCCGAACATATAGCGGAACTTCGCCGCCTGATTGAAGATCTCGTCGAAGCAACAGCCGATGAAGTCGATGAACATCAGTTCGGCGACCGGCCGCATGCCGCAGGCGGCGGCGCCTATCGCAGCGCCGACATAGGCCGACTCCGACAGCGGCGTGTCCATGACGCGCGCGCCGTGCTTGGCGAAGAGCCCCTTGGTGACCCCGAGCACGCCGCCCCAGGCGTCGTCTTCGCCGGGCGCGCCGGCGCCCCCGACAATGTCCTCGCCCATCAAAATGACGGTTGGGTCGCGCGTCATTTCGAGGTCGAGCGCCTCGTTGACGGCCATCTTATAGCTAAGCTTGCGAGCCATAACTCCGTTTTTCCTTCTAATCAATACGAGACGTAGACGTTGGACATCAGATCTTTCGGCGACGGCAGCGGCGCGGCTTTCGCGCTGGCGACCGAATCCTCGATCAGCTCCGCCACTTCGGCGTCGATGGCGTCGAGCTCCGCATCGCTGACGACGCCGGCCTCCGTCACTTTGGCGCGGAAAATTTTCAGGCAATCGCGGTTGGCGCGGTTGTATTCGTTTTCGCCCTTGGCCTTGTAGGTTTGCGCATCGCCCTCGAAATGGCCGAAGAAGCGGATGACCTCGCACTCCAGCAGCGCCGGGCCGCCGCCCTCGCGCGCGCGCTTGATGAGTTCGCCGACCACCTCGTAAACCGCGAAGAAATCCGTTCCGTCCGCAACGACGCCGGGAATGCCGAAACCCGCGCCGCGATCGACATAGGATTTGACGGCCGTTCCATAGTCGCGCGAGGTCGCTTCCGCGTAGCCATTGTTCTCGCAAACAAAGATCACCGGCAGGTTCCACACCGCCGCAAGGTTCATGCTTTCGAGAACCATGCCCTGGTTCGCGGCGCCGTCGCCGAAGAAGGAGATCCCAACGCCGCCGTCGCCGCGAAACTTCGCCGCAAGGCCGGCGCCGCAGATCAGCGGCGCGCCGGCGCCAAGAATGCCGTTCGCGCCCATCATGCCCTTGGACAGATCGGCGATATGCATGGAGCCGCCGCGGCCCTGGCACGAGCCCGTCACCTTGCCGTAGATTTCGGCCATCATTCCATGAACGTCGACGCCCTTGGCGATGCAATGCCCATGTCCGCGATGGGTCGAGGCGATCCGGTCGCGATCATTCAGATGCATCATGATTCCGGTCGCGACCGCCTCTTCGCCGGCATAAAGATGGACGAAGCCGGGTATGTCGCCTTTGGCGAAATCGATGTGCAGCCGCTCCTCGAACTCGCGGATGGTCTTCATCATGCGGTAGGCTTCGAGAAGCCCGGCCTTGTCGATTGGAAAGGGATTGTCGCTCATTTCTTTCTCCGTGATCCTTATGGCGAGGCGGACGCCGCCATCAGCAGCGGTCCGTCGCCGGCGTCCTCGTTCGTCGTGTCTTCGCGCAACAGGCCGTGTGTCGCGGCGGCGCGCATGCAGGCGGCAATATCGACGCTGCGAAACGCCCCCTCGCGCAGCGTGATCGAAACCTTGTCCTTGTGTGAAAAGGCGATCTCGCGCTCTCCGTCAAAGGCGAGCGAACCCGCCTCGAGACGCGGAACGATCGCCTCGCCGGGCGCGATCCTGCGCCAGTCGGCGACGCCGATCGGCGCGATCAACCCCGGAGCGATCGGGGCGCGCAGCCGCGCGCGCGCCGCCCTGCCCTCGCCGGCGAACAGGATCTGGAGGCCGAAAGCCTCCCGCCGGGACACGGGTTCGATCAGACCGGCGATGGCTGACATTCCGATCAGCGTCGGATCAGCGAAAGCGACATATAATTCGCGGAAGGTTTCGGGACGCCACAGCGCTTTCGCGCCGACATGGCGGTCGCTGACCAGCGCAATATCGACGAGGGCGATATGCGTCTGCCCGCCGATCACGGCGTCAAGGCGCTTGTTGGCGCGAAAGGCGAGCGCGGCGGGGAGTTGGCCCGTTACGGCGAGGCCGACGGCAAGGCCGACGACGGTCGGCTCGCATTGTTCGGCGTAAGCGTTGTTGGTTCCTGTCGAGATCGCCGCGATCGGGGTCGCGCCGCAGGCGGATATGACGGCGCGGTGGGTGCCGTCGCCGCCGAGAGCGACGATCGCCCCGGCGCCCCCCGCGCGCATCAGGGCCGCCGCCGTGCGCGTATCTTCGACAGTTCCGAAGAGCGGCATATCGAGAGGCGAGACCTCCGGATAGCGTTGCAGACCTTGATTTCCCGCCCGGGCTATTCCGCGCAGCACGTGCTGCATCAACCCGGCGCGATCCGGCATCATGACCGCGTGGCGGACGCCGCATGCAAAAAGCCCGGCGAGCACGCGCAGCACCGCATTGGCGCGGTCGGCGATTTGCACGCCCGACGCATCGGCGACAACGCGGCGAATGTCGCGCGCCGAAAACGGATTGGCGATGATGCCAACGGTGAGCGTCAAATCCTGTCCCTCAATCCCGCTTGCTTGTTGTCGGGCGCAGAGGGAACAGCAAGGGTGATGCCAAGGCGGCTCTTGACGACAAACTCTAATAAAAACAGACAACTAGAAAAGTCTGTCTGTTGCATGAATTTATCTTCGCCGCCTCGCCTGTGGCGGGCGGCGCAACAGGTGTGGCGCCTGCCGCAACGTCGCTTTGCCGATTGGGGCTTCGCCCTGTTGCGACGCAACACAGCCCGTTTTTGTGCAAACGCGTTGCCTAATTCAAGCGACTGGAGCTTTTCACGCGGCCGAATAAAGTCTCGATGCCATCGAGCCGCCGGTCAGAAATCCCGCTTTTGCGGCGGCACAAGGCCAAGCCGCCGCATCCGCCGATGCACCGTCGAGCGATCCACCGCAAGCGCGCGCGCGACCGCGGAGACGTTCCAATGATGCTCGCGCAACGCCTCCTCGAGCCCGTTCAAAGCGTCGGACTGCGGACTCTCGTCTCCGGCGCGATCCGCCGCCAGCGCAGCTGGGCCGGCGCCGTTGAGGCTCTTGATGATCGATTCAGGCAAATCCTCGACCTCGATCTGCTGCTCGGAGCAGACGGCGCTGGCGTAATCGAGACAATTGACCAGTTCGCGGACATTGCCGGGCCAGGAATAGGCGCAGAGAGCGGCAAGGGCCGCGTCGCTCAGATGGCGGCGCGCGCCATCCCGGTTCGACCCTCGTTGCAAGAGACGCTCGATCAGCCATTTGACGTCGATGCGGCTGCGCAGCGGCGGCAGAGTCAGAACAGCGCCGTTGAGCCGGAAATAAAGATCCTCGCGAAAACTCTTGGCTTTGACGAGTTCGACGAGGTCCCGGTGGGTCGCAGCGATCACCCTTATGTCGATCGGGATCGGCTTGACCTTGCCGAGCGGCGTCACCTCGCGCTCGGCAAGCACGCGCAAAAGACGCGTCTGCGAGGCCAGCGGCATGTCGCCGATCTCGTCGAGGAACAGGGTGCCCCCCTCGGCGCCAAGCACCAGTCCCTTCTTGCCCTTGCTCGCCGCTCCGGTGAATGATCCCGCCTCGTAGCCGAACAATTCGCTCTCGATCAGGCTCTCCGGCAGCGCCGCGCAGTTTACCGCAACGAATGGCTTGTCGGCGCGGGGCGAGGCCGCGTGCAGCGCCTTGGCGAGATGCTCCTTGCCGGTCCCTGTCTCGCCCTGGATGAGGATGCTCATTTGCGTGCCGACGATCTTGGCAGCGCGCCGCAACGCCTCGAACATCATCGGATCGCCGGAAAACATTTCGCGCAGCGGCAACGGCAGATTGGGGCCTGGCGTCGCCGGCTGGCGCGGCAGAGAGGCGAGCGGCGGCGGCATCGCCTGCGCGAACAACATCGCGCCGCCGCTGACAAGCCGCATGGTGCGCTGATCGCTTGGGCGGAACCGGGCGAATCGCGGCAAGGTCGAGACGTCGCATTCAAAAAACGCCGACAGGGGTTCGCCGATGAAACGATCCTTCTCATCGCCGAGCCGACGGGATTCGCGGGCGAGCAGCTCTCGCGTGCGGCTGTTATGGCCGATGATGCAGCCGTTGGCGTCGACCGCGAGGATGTATTCGGGATCGATGTCGAGGAATTCCTGGGCTTTCGACAGCTTCAAAATCCACTCGCCGCGAAAGCGATTGAGCAAATTCGCATTTTCGATCTTATGCGTGAAGCTTCGCACGAGCTGCAGCGCCAGATGCTGGCTAAGCTTGGGCTCGGGCGAATGAAGCGCCGAGATATCGAGCGCGGCGGCAAGGTCGCCATTGGTGTCGAAGATGGGCGCGCAGGTGCAGGTCAGCGAGATGTGCGAGGCGTCAAAATGATCGCTTTGATGCACGATGAGGGGTTCGCCGGTGGCGATGCAGGTGCCGACCGCGCATGTCCCTGCAAGCTCCTCGTGCCAATCGGAGCCGAGATAGAGGCCCGCCTTGCGCAGATAGCCGCTATAGGTCGGATCGCCCATGAAATCGACGGTGACGCCCTTGGCGTCCGTCAGCAGCATCACATAATCGAGGCAGGACACTTGGCGATATAGCGTTTCGAGGCCGAATCGCGCCGTGTGCAGAAATTCTTCCATCGCGTCGCGATGTTCATTGAGACGCTCCTGCGGCAGGATATAGGCGTCGCGCGAGGCGATCGGATCGAGCCCGTGCTCCGTCACGCAGCGGCGCCAGGATTCGTGAATGACCCTGTCACGCTCCGAAGTCTGGCCCATCATGAGGCCGAGCACTTCATCGATATGAGCGACGCGGCTTTGCCTAATCAAGGGCGTCCTCCCGGCAAAGAATGCTGATTCTTATTTTCGCCAAGACGTAAAAGCGTTTGCGTAAATGTTCAAGTGTAAAAGACAGCTCTTGCGCGGCCTACAAGAGAACTTGATGGCTTTCGTCTTTGGCCGCATTGAAAACACGAGGCGCCCTTGTTCCTGGAGCAGAACTATTGCTATCTAAGTCGTAGTTCGCCTTACGGCCGCTCCGAATTCGTCCAAGGATTCACTTTCGTTCATTTGGCGCTCGATCTCGAAGGCTGAATCTCAAGAACATGCTCCGAAAGAGCTGCAGCTTTTTCCAAGAAAGTTCATGCGATAAAACAAGGGATTAAGAGGGGAGGCGATTCAGCCTGGACCCATCCCGCTCGAGACGTCAGGCGGCTTTGAACGCGGGCGGCGGCTCCCGCAAGGCGGGCGCCGCGCCGCCGCTTTGTCAATCTCCAAAAACCGACCAGCGCATGGCCTTCGCCAGCTGCTCCAGCGCGAGCGAGCCCAGCACAGAATTGCCGTTCTGATCGAGACCTGGAGACCAGACCGCAATGGAAGCCTTGCCGGGCGCGACGGCGAGGATGGCGCCGCCGACCCCGCTCTTTGCCGGCAGGCCGACCCGGAACGCGAAGTCGCCCGAGCCGTCGTAATGTCCGCAGGTCAGCATCAGCGCGCTAATGCGCCGGGCCCGTTCGCTGGAGACGACCGAAACATTCTGGCCCGGCAGCCGTCCAGAAAAAGCAAGATAGCGCCCCGCCATGGCCAGCTGGCGGCAAGTCATGGCGATGGAGCAATGGTGAAAATAGACGCCAAGCACATGGTCCACCGGATGTTCCAGCACTTTGAACGCGCGCATGTAATTGGCGAGCGCCGTGTTGAGGAAGCCGGTCTGCTTTTCCGAACGGGCGACATGCTCATCAATCGAGATCGTATCGTCGTCGGCGATAAAGCGGACGAAGTCGAGGATCTCCCCCAACGCTTCCTTCGGCGCGTGTCCCGCGAGCAGCGTGTCCGTGACCGCGATCGCGCCCGCATTGATGAAGGGATTGCGCGGCTTGCCTTTCTCATATTCCAGCTGAACGATGGAATTGAAGGGATCGCCCGAAGGTTCGCGGCCGACCCGGCTCCACAGCCGGTCGCCGACTTTCCCGAGCGCCAGAGTCAGGGTGAACGCCTTGGAGACGCTCTGAATGGAAAAGGGCGTCTCGGCGTCGCCGGCGACGAACATTTTGCCGTCGGCCATGAACACAGCGATGCCAAACTGATCAATGGGCACCCGCGCGAGTTCGGGAATATAAGTCGCGACCTTGCCGCGGTCGGTGCGGCGCGACAGGCTTTCCGCGATCTCCGCGACGACGGATTCGATGTCAGGCAAATAAGCTTCTCCCGGATCGGATTGGGTCTTCGCCCGACTATAGCCGAAAACTTATCCCTCATATGCTGCGGGCCAAATTCGGCGCCTGATCGGCCAAGGGCCGCCGCAACGGAGCTGAACTCTGGCGGCGCCTCAAGTCGCTCGGCGTCCGGGCTCGCGAGGGAAGCAGGCGAATGGGCGACCCGACGACGACGCGCCGAGCGCGCCAGCCGCCAACATTTGCAGACAGCGCTTTTGCGCAAACGATCGCCGGACCGTTGACCATCGCGCGCGATCATCCATGCAACGCGGAAACCAGCGCCATCGCGGCGCGTGAAGCCGGCGCGCCGATGCGCGCCGGGATCACATTGACCTGAATCAATGCGGCGCCCAGACCGATGACTGGTAGTAACTCAATGGCTGGCTTGCCCTTCAAATTTCTCGACCGGGCCGACGCTGGCCGCCAGTTGGCGGCCAAATTGGTCACGATGCAGCTTGATCGCCCGGCAGTCTACGCGTTGCCCCGTGGCGGCGTGCCGGTAGCTCTCGAAATCGCGCGCGCCCTGCGCGCCCCTCTCGATCTCATTCTGGTGCGTAAGATTGGCGCTCCGGGCGCGCCGGAATTGGCGCTTGGCGCCGTCGTCGAAGGCGAAATTCCGCAGACCGTGATCAACGAAGACGTGCGGCGAGCTTCCGGCGCGGACGACGCTTATCTTGAGCGCGCGCGGCAGCGTGAACTGGCGGAGCTCGAACGCCGGCGCGTCCGATATTTGGGCGACCGCGCGCGACTGCAGCCAACCGGACGCACCGCCATCATCGTCGATGATGGGCTTGCCACCGGGGCCACGGCGAAAGCCGCCCTCATCGCGATCAAACGCCAGGGCGCCGCCAGGATCATACTCGCCATTCCCGCCGCGCCGGAGGAAACGCTGGCCGAAATGCGCCAGTATGCAGATCTTGTTGTGTGTCTACATCCCGCCAGGCATTTCCAGGGGGTCGGCGCATTCTACAGCGATTTCCACCAACTCACCGATGAAGAGACAATCGGGTTGCTGCGTCAGGGCTGGGCGGAGACCGGCGAGGCCGAGTCCGGTTCAGCCAGGCGTCAGATCGCGGTCCCGCCGCTCGGTTTGGTCGGCGATCTCTACGTGCCGCCGGACCCGCGCGGCGTCATTCTGTTCGCCCATGGAAGCGGATCGAGCCGCCTCAGTCCGCGCAACGCCGCCGTCGCCCACACTTTGAACGCACAGGGCTTCGCCACGCTTCTGCTGGATCTGTTGACCGAGAAAGAGGCGAAGGACCGCCGTAACGTCTTCGATATTCCACTGCTCGCGGAGCGCCTGCTGGAGGCGGCGATATGGATCCGCGCCGAGCCCGACATCGCCGATCTGCCGCTGGGCCTGTTTGGCGCGAGCACCGGCGCGGGGGCAGCTATGCTGGCCGCGGCGGAGCTTCTGGGCGGCGTGGCGGCGGTGGTCTCGCGCGGCGGACGCCCCGATCTGGCCGGCCCCCGGCTGGCGGAAGTCCGCGCGCCGAGCCTGCTGATTGTCGGCGGCGACGATCGGCAGGTCCTCGCGCTGAACCGGCAGGCGCTGGCTGCGCTGAAATGTGAAAGGCTGCTGAAGATCGTTCCCAACGCCACCCATCTGTTTGAGGAGCCTGGCGCGCTGGAGCTGGCGACCGACATGGCGAGCGCCTGGTTCCAGCACTATCTGACGCCCCCGGCGCCCAGCCGCGCGCCAGCGCCCCCAGCGGCGCGGCCGACGCCACAGATATCGACAGCGGCCGTGCTGCGCGCCGCCGCCGAGCCGTTGCTTTCGTTGGACGACCCGACCTTCGCCGCCGCCTTTGACCGCTTTGCCCAGTCCCGCGTGGTGTTGCTTGGCGAGGCTTCGCACGGGACCTCGGAATTCTACCGCGCCCGCGCCGCCATCACGCGGCGCCTGATCGAGCGGCACGGTTTTACGATCGTGGCTGTCGAGGCGGATTGGCCGGACGCCGCTGCAATCGACCGCTATGTGCGGCGCAGCCCGCATCAGCCGATGAGCTCAACGCCATTCGCCCGCTTCCCAAGCTGGATGTGGCGCAACAAGGATGTCGACGCCTTCGTCGGCTTTCTGCGCGGCCACAACGCCGCGACGTCGCCCGGCGACGAGGTTGGGTTCTATGGCCTCGACCTGTACAACATGACGGCCTCGATCGCCGCCGTGCTTGCCTATCTCGATCGCATCGATCCCAAGGCTGCGGAGGCGGCGCGGGCGCGCTACGCCTGCCTGTCGCCGTGGTCGCGGGAGCCGGCGGCCTATGGACGGGCCTCGCTCACCGAAGGCTATGCGCTGTGCGAACAGCCGGTGACGCGTATTCTCGTTGATCTTTTGGAGAAGGAACTCCAATACGCGCGCCTCGATGGCGGCCATTTCTTCGACGCAACGCAGAACGCCCGACTGGTGGCCGACGCGGAGCGCTACTACCGGGCCATGTATTACGGCGCCCACGAATCCTGGAATCTGCGCGACCGGCACATGTTCGACACACTGCAGAACATCCTCGCGCAGGCCGGTCCAGACAAGAAGGCGGTTGTCTGGGCGCATAATTCCCACATCGGGGACGCGCGATTCACGGACATGGGCGCGGAGCGCGGCGAGCTGAACATCGGCCAGTTGTGCCGCCAGACATATGGACGCGGCGCGGCCTTGATCGGCTTTGGCACGCATACCGGCACCGTCGCGGCTGCGTCCGAATGGGACGCGCCGATGGAGGTCAAGGCCGTCAGGCCATCGCGTCCGGACAGTTACGAGGCCTTGTGCCACGAGGTAGGCTCCGAACGATTCCTGCTGGACCTACGAGCGGGGCAGCATGACGATCTCCGCCGCGTCATGGCCGAACCACGACTTGAACGCTACATTGGCGTCATCTATCGGCCCGAGACCGAGCGCTGGAGCCACTACAGCTACGCGACGCTTCCCGACCAGTACGACGCCTTCGTGTGGTTCGACGAGACTCATGCGGTGATCCCGTTGCCGACGAAGGTAACCGCCGGCGAGGATGAGACCTATCCCTTCGGCCTCTGAAACAAAATCAACAGACTGCGCCGCATGTCATGTTCCCGCGCGCCTGTCGTTAGGAGCGCAACCGACGGACCAGGATGCGCGCCTGGAAATCGACCTGACGCGTTGGTTCTTTGGAATGCATAGACGCCCGCGGCTGAACCCCAAGCGACCGATGATTGGAGACCCGCGCGATGAGAGACCTGCCGCTGTCGAAGGTCTACCAGTTGCTCGAACCGGGCCCTGTCGTCTTGCTGACGACCGCCGCCAAGGGCCGCGCCAACGTCATGACGATGTCCTGGCATATGATGGTCGAATTCGAGCCGCCGCTCGTCGCCTGCGTCGTCAGCAGCGCCAATCACAGCTTTGCCGCGTTGAAGGCGACGAAAGAATGCGTGATCGCCGTTCCGGCGCTGGAGCTGGCGTCCAAGGTCGCGGAAGTTGGAAACTGCTCGGGCTGCGACGTGAACAAATTCGAGACGTTCGGACTGACGCCGACGCCGGCCGGGCGCGTCGCTGCCCCTCTGATCGCCGACTGTTTCGCCAATCTCGAATGCAAGGTGGTCGATACGCGGCTCGTACGCTCATACAATCTCTTCATTCTTGAAGTGCTGAAGGCCTGGAGCGATCCGGCGCAGAAGCAGCCCAAGACGATCCATCATCATGGATATGGCCGGTTTGTCGTGGACGGCGAGACGATCAAGCTGAAATCCAAGATGCGATAGGCGGCGGCCCCGAGGAGTTCGGCGAACAGCGTCGGATTGCACGAACGATACGAGGCGCGAGCAATTTCCAAGATTTAAATGTTAATATGACTAGTCATATTAATTTCGATATAATCCTGTCGGCGACTTCAATTTCGCTTCGCTCTCCGCCAAATTGACGTTTTCGGCAATTCTTTCCTTGCAATTAATCAGACCGGTCATATTATAAAGCAATAGAAAATAAAATCGGGAGAAGAGGATGGCCAGAGCCAGCCTACGCGAAAACATCGTCGACGCCGCGCTGGAGCGTTTTCACGCCCAGGGCTTTAATGGCTGCAGCGTGCAGGACATCACCGAGGCCGCCGGCGCGCCCAAAGGATCATTCTACAATCATTTCAAGACGAAGGAGCTGCTGGCGCTGGAGGCGCTCGCGCGCTATCGAGACGACAGCCGGATGGGCATGCTGTTCGAGGGCGACAAGCCGCCGCTGAAGCGGCTGCGGGCGCATTTCGAATTTCTGGCCGCAAGACTGAAAGGCTGGAATTTCGAGCGCGGCTGCATGATCGGCAATTTTGCGGCGGATATGGCCGATGACTATCCCGTCATGCGGGAGGCGTTGAACGAGACGCTGGCGCGGTGGAGCGGCGCCGTCGGCTCGCTGTTGCGCCAGGCGCAGGCCGAGGGCCAGCTCGCGCAAGACCGAGACCCGGAGGTTCTGGCGCGTTTCTTGGTCAACTCCTGGCAGGGCGCGGTGACGCGATCCCGGCTGACAAAGAGCCGCGCGCCGCTCGATGATTTTTTAACCTGCGCCTTCGACCTCATTCTGGTTCGACCGCTGATCGACGCCTGAAACGAGGTTCGCGCCGATGAATGTCGCCGAACCGCAGCCGCCGCCAAAATCCAGCGCGCGAATCGATCATCTGCTGATCGGCGCCATCGGGCCGCTTGGCGACAAGCGCGCTCCGAGCGGCATCGACAAGCATCCCGTCACGCGTCGCTTAAGGCTCGGCCGGGAGGGATTCGAGGGCGACTTTCAGGGCGACCGCAAGAATCACGGCGGCCGCGACAAGGCGGCGCATCACTATCCCTTCGAGCATTATGCGGCGTGGCGCGCGGAGATCGGCGGCCTGCCGCGTCTCGACCAGCCGGGCGCCTTCGGCGAGAATTTTTCCGCGCGCGGTCTCGATGAAGACAGCGTCGCGCTTGGCGACGTCTTCCGGGTCGGTTCGGCCGTGATCGAGGTCGCGCAGGGGCGCCAGCCCTGCTGGAAGCTCAATGTCCGCTTCAGCGTCCCCGACATGGCGATGCGGGTGCAAAAGAGCGGGCGCACCGGCTGGTATTACCGCGTGCTGGAGGAGGGATTTGTCGCGCCCGGAGACGAATTGCGCCTCATCGATCGCCGCTCGCCCGACTGGCCGATCAGCCGTCTGTGGCGCGCGCTCTATGTTGACGCCCAGAATCCCAACGAACTCGCCGCGATGGCCGCGCTCGCCCGGCTCCCCGAGGGGTGGCGGCGCATCGCCGAGCGGCGCCTCGCGACGCGGACCGTCGAGGACGCGTCCGCGCGGCTCACCGGCGCCGATCGGGCATAAGCCGTTTCAGTTCAATTGCGCCATCTTGCATTGGCGCGGCGATTTATCGGGCCGCCAGCGCATGAGCCTTGTCCCATGGCGAAAGCGCCCATCGGTGACTTGATCGAAACATACTTCGACCACCAGTTCCGGCCGCAGCGGCTCCCATTTGGAGCTCCGCTCCGTGCTCCAACGGCTGGGGCCGCCGGGCGCGCGGCCGGTGAAGCCGGGCGGCCCGCGCAACGCTTCGAGCTTCTCTGTTAAAGCTTGCCGCTCCGCCTCGCTGATCGCGGAGGTGAAGCCGACATGATCGAGCTTCCCGGCATCGTCGTAGAGGCCGAGAAGCAAGGAGCCGACCTTGCGCGAATTGGCCGCGTAGCGAAATCCGCCGACGACGCAATCGGCCGTGCGCTTGCGCTTGACCTTGATCATGGCGCGCGCGCCGGGCTCATAGAACCCGTCGCGGCGCTTCGCCATCACGCCGTCGATCGCGCCGCGCCGCGAGTCCTCGAGCCATCGATGCGCCTTCTTGGGGTCGAGCGTGACGGGCGAAAGCTCCAGCTGACGCGATGGCGCGCCGGCCCGCGCCATAAAAGCTTCGAGCGCCCGCCGCCGCGTCAGTAGAGGCTCGCCGATCAGAACGGCGCCCTCGGCGTCAACCAGCATGTCGAATAGAATGAAGCGGGCCGGCGTTTCGCCGGAGAGCCTTCGAATACGGGAGGCCGCCGGATGCAGCCGAGCCTGCAGGGCCGCGAAGGAAAATTCGCCGTCTATTTCGATGATGAGTTCGCCATCGACGACGAAGCGCCCGGCGGGAATCTGACGCAGATAGGCGGCGACCTCCGGGAAATATCGTTGCAGCGGCTTTCCCGATTTCGCCCTGAGTTCGAGGTCTTCGCCCGCCCGGAAGGCGAGACAGCGAAACCCGTCCCATTTCGGCTCATATTGCCAAGCCGAATCTTCCGGCAGCAGGTCGGCGAGGCGAGCCTCCATCGGGGCCGTCTCGACGGGAATGCCAAACACCGGCCGGTCATCTGGCGATGTTTGCGTCATGCGGTTTTCACGCGCCGCGCTCCCGCTCCAGTTGATGCTTCAGCGCGTCGATCCGCCTGCTCGCCTCCGCCTTTGAAAGGTCCGGCTCGAATTGCTCGGGCGCATGCGCCTGTTCCGACAGGGTTTTCAAATAGGAAGATTGCGCGCCGGTCATTGGATCATCGCCTGAAACCCATTCGTCGGGGTCTTTTTCAAGATTTGTCGGCGGGTCGGGATCAAGCTTTGGATTGTCGGTGTGCAGTTGTTTTGTCATCCGTCCTCCGTTCGCCAATTGTTCCGGTCGAACGCCGAGGCCCGAGAAGCGTTCCAGCGCCAGTCGAAGCCGCGCCGGCAAGGGAGAAGCGCATGACCCGTCAACGCAAATGGTCGAACGACGTGACGCAAAACAGCGACGCGCTCGATCTTGAAAAGGATATCTTCGCCTCGGACAGCCCCGAGGCCATCGCGCAATCGCTCAAGCGATCCGTCGAACAGAGCCACAGGCGCAAAGCGGAGCCATTTCGCTCGGCGATGTCGATGCTGACTTTCTATGTCAACCGCGCCGGCCGCAATCTGTCGCAACGCCGGCGAAAGATCCTCGAAGCCGCGAAGACAAGGCTTCGCGCTGCCTTCGGCCGACCGCAGCCGAAGTAGAGCCAGGATTTCTATTCGGCGGCCAGACGCTGCTCTGGCGGCGTAATCTGCGCGTCGGCGCGCACGGGCGCCGCGGGACGGCGGGCATAGCGCTGGGCCAGAATGGCGCAGGCGAACAGCTGCACCTGATGAAATAGCATCAGCGGCAGCACGATGAGGCCGAGCGGCTGCCCCGGAAACAGGATGCTCGCCATCGGCACGCCGCCCGCCATGCTTTTTTTCGAGCCGCAGAAGACGATGGCGATCTCATCCTCTTTCGAAAAACCAAGCCGGCGGCTGAGGAGCGTCGACGCGACGAGGACAAGCGCCAGAATGAGGCAGTCGAGCGCAAGAATCAGCGCCAGTCCCTGCCAGCTGAGCTGCGCCCAGACGCCGGCGGCGGTCCCCTCGGCGAAGGCGACATAGACGATCAGCAGGATCGAGCCGCGATCGACGATCGACGTCATCACCTTATGCGCCAGGAGCCAGCGGCCGATCAGCGGCCGGGCGAGCTGCCCGAGGGCGAAAGGCAGAAGAAGCTGCAAGGCCACATCCTCCACGGCCGCGACGTTGAAGCCGTGGCTCTGCGTCGACAAAAGCAAAGCGACAAGCATCGGGCTGATGAAAACGCCGAGCACGTTGGAGGCCGAAGCGCTGCAAAGCGCCGCCGCGACATTGCCGCGGGCAATTGAGGTGAAGGCGATCGAGGACTGGATCGTCGAGGGCATCAGGCAAAGGTAAAGCAGGCCGACCGCAAGCGGCGGCGACAGGAAGGGGCGCAGAGCCGCCGTGAGGGCGATACCGATCGCCGGAAACAGAACAAATGTCAGGAACAGCACTGTCGATTGCAGCCGCCAATGGGAAAATCCCTCGATGACGGCACGCGGCGCGAGGCGCGCGCCATAAAGGAAGAACAAGAGCGAGACCGCGCCATAGGCCGCGTAGCCCGCCACTTCCGCCGCGGCGCCGCGCGCGGGAAAAATCAGCGCGAGCGTCACCGTGGCGATGAGCGCGAAAAGATAGGGATCGATCCCCAAGCGGGACAAGAGCTGCCGGTCGAACATGGCGTCACCGAAATTAAGGAGAATGTTTTTCTAACATGTGCGCCGTTATGAACAAACGTGATAAATTAGATAATAGTCATTTCGAACCGTGATGAAGAGTCCATGGCCGATCCGATCGATCCCATCCTCCTGCGCAGCCTGGTCGCGGTCGCCGAGGCAAAAAGCTTCACCCTCGCCGCCCGGCAACTCGGCCTCAGCCAGTCAACCGTGAGCCAGCATATCAACAGGCTCGAATTGAAAACGGCGCGGCGTCTGCTGGCGCGCGACACCCATTCCGTGAGCCTGACCCCGGATGGGGACGCCGTGCTGCCTTTCGCGCGGCAGGCGCTCGAAGCCAACGCGCGCATCGCCAGCCTGCTCGCGGGCTCGGATCTGCGCGGACATGTCAGGTTTGGCACGTCGGAGGATTTCGTCGCCACCGCTTTGCCAAAGGTGCTCGCGGAATTTACCGAACAGCATAGCGCCGTCGATCTCGAATTGACGGTCGGCCTCAGCGGCAATCTCTATGAGCGCTATGACGCCGGCGAACTCGACCTCATTTTCGTGAAGCGGCGGCGCGGCGACGAGCGCGGCCGCTTCGGCTGGAAGGAAGAACTGGTCTGGATCGGCCGCCCGGGTTTCGAGATGAATATGGATGCGCCGCTGCCGCTGATCGCACTGCGTCCGCCGAGCATAACCCGCGCCCATGCGCTCGCGGCGCTGGAAAAGGCCAAGCGGAGCTGGCGCATCGTCTGCACCGCCGACAGTCTGAGCGGGATCAGGGCGGCGGCTCTCGCGGGGCTCGGCGTCGCCGCCCATTCGGAGCGGCTGATTCCGGAAGGCCTGACGCCGCTGCCGGCTTCCCGCGCCTTGCCCGCCTTGGGACATATCGAATTCGTGGTCGTCGGCGGCGGGCGCGGCAATGCGGCGGCCGAAGCGCTCGGCCGCGCGATCCTCGACAATGCGAGCCGCATCCGCACGGCCGCCTGATAGCTAGAGCAAAAGCCGATCAGATTGAAGCGGGCTTTTGCTCTAACTCATTGTTCCAACACATCTGCTCTACGCGAAAAGTCCACAACTTTTCGGGCGGATGCTCTAGCGGCGCGGCGCGACGGTCGAGGTCAGATCCCATTGCGACGGATCGCCCTCGGGGAGCTCGCCTCTCGGCGGCGCGGAGGAAGGCCGGCCCATTGGCGCGACTGGCGCATAAGCGCTGGCCACGGCAGGCCGCGTCGGGATCGCCGCGGGCGGACGCATCGCCGCGGCGAAATAAGCGTCCGGGATGCGCGCCGTCGGCCCTGGTCCCGGGCCGACCTGGAGCGCTTCGGCGTCCTGCTTCAGAACATTATTATGGGCGACGTCGAGGTCGTCGTCGATGTCGGGCGCCTCGGGCAGTCCGTCGGAGGGCGCAGCCGGCGGCGGCGCAACGGCAGGATTGAGCTGGAGGAACGGCTTGCAAATGCGGCGCGGTCCGGTCGAAGTCGCGCCATGCATCGCAAGATCGACGTGAATATGATTGTAGTGAAAGACGTTGGAGCCCGGCCCCAGCACCGTCGTGAAATGCGAGCAGGCGCCCATATGGACCTCCTGCAAAAAAGCGCGGGCCTGCTCGTCGCCGCGCGTCCAGTCGCGCACCACGGTGATCTCGCGTCCATCGGCGAGGCGAAAGCCGCCGATGTCGAGGGCGTTGCCGAACGCATGTTCCGACAGGCGCCCATAGGCGGACCCGTTGATGCCGCGGCAGGAATAGGAGCCCATGCCGATGATTTCGATGATGCGCTGGCCGAAGCGGGCCTGCGCCGTCGGCTGCACGACCTCGCGCACCCATTCGTTCAGGCTCGCGACCATCGGACAATCCAGAGTATAGCCAGTCTGAAAGCCGACCGTCCCATTGTCGAGGGCGTAGACTTTTAGAGGGCGGGTCAGCCCGCAAATGCCGGGGCCGCTGATTTCGCGCGCCGGCTGGATATAGGATGAGAGCTCGAACGGACGCCGCGCAAAACAGGCGTTTTCAGCCTGCTCGCGCCAGACCGGCCGGCGCGCGCGCTCATAGTTGGAGCAGCCGGCCAGCGATCCAATCAGGGCTGCAGCAAAGGCGAGGAGCAGGATCCGGCGCGCCATCGCGGCAGATTGGCTGCGATTCTTTAACCTCGGCTAAAGCAATTAGGTTAACCAGTGCTGAAAATCGAGGCCGGCCCCCAGCGCCAGCAGTCGAGAGAAGGTTAAATGGCAAAAATCGCGGCGGGGCCGGACCTCTTCATCGACGAGGATGAGATCGCGCTCTCCTATGCGCGCGCCTCGGGGCCGGGCGGGCAGAACGTCAATAAGGTCGAGACGGCGGCGCTGCTGCGCTTTGATGTTGCAAATTCGCCCTCGCTCGAGGCGCCTGTGAAGCGCCGGCTGCTGCGCCTTGCCGGAGCGCGCGCGACCAAGGACGGCGCGATCGTGATTTTCGCGCAAAGCTTTCGCTCGCAGGAGATGAACCGCAAGGATGCGATCGGCCGGCTTTTGGCGCTGATCGCCGGCGCGGCGAAACCGCCAAAATTCCGGGTTAAAACCCGCCCCTCGATGACGGCGCGGAAGAAACGCGCGGACGAAAAGACGGCGCGGGGCGCGGTGAAGAAGCTCCGCCGCGCCCCGGACGATTGATCGCGCATAAAAAAGGCGCCGCTCTTGTGCGGCGCCTTTCGACGGGGTTGTCAGACCGAGGTCGTATTGTCGCGCGAGTGGCGCTCCTGCATGAAGCGATCGAACTCTTCGCGGTCACGCGCGCGGCGCAGAGTCTCCATAAACTCCGTAAATTCGCGCTCCGCGGCGACGAGCTTGCGGCGCTCCTCCTCGAGACGGGCGAGTTCGCCGTCGCGCCATTCGTCAAAGGCGCGATTGCCGCTCGAGCCGAAGCCCGCGCTGCGCCAGCCGCGCTCGGCAAAGCCGCGGGCCGAACCCGAAAACCGCCAATTCGAGGCGCTTTCCCATTTTTCGCGGCCGAAGGAGAACAGATCGCCCTGGTAGCCGCTCCGCTTCTGCCAGAATTTAAAGCCAATCACGGCGACGCCGAGCGGCCAGTACAAGGCAAAGCCAAACACCATCGCGGCGATCTCAAGAGGCTTCCATCCAGCGCCGCACACAGCCGCGCGGGCGCTGGCGCGGGAAAAGCCCGGATCATAAGGTTTTCTTCCCAACTCTTCGCTCATCGACAAAAGCTCCAAAGGCTCGCCGGGACGCCCGCTTCGCGCGGACCGGTGATGGGCAAGATGTAAGAGGCCTTTTGCTTTCGTCGAGATTTGGCGCTCAAAATTAATATTGAGCGCCTCCCCTTGTCCTGCCGGCCCTCCCCTCATCGTGGGGAGGCCGCGGGTCCGTCTCGAAGGACGAGGGGCGCGTTATTGCCTCCCTCGTGGTTCGAGACGGCCCTGCGGGCTCCTCACCATGAGGGATTTCAGGACAACAACGCATTATAAAGTCAAAGGCTTACGCCTGCTTTACCAGCGCGAGCAAAGCGCGGTGGATGAGGTCGTTGCCGGCGCAGACCGTGCCCTTCGCCAGCGGATCCGGGCCTCCGTCGGCGTCGGTGATATAGCCGCCGGCTTCCTTGACCATGATGATTCCGGCGGCGATGTCCCATTGCTGCAGGTCGCGCTCCCAGAACCCGTCGTAATTGCCGGCGGCGACATAGCAGAGATCGAGCGCCGCCGAGCCGAGCCGGCGGATATTGGCGACATTCGCCATCACGGCGGAAAACTCCTGCTTGAAGCGGGCGTGGCCGTTCGCCTTGCCGATATGGGGCGTGCCGCAGCCGATCAGCGCCTCACCGAGGTCGCGGCGGGCGGCGACGCGCAGGCGCCGGTTGTTGAGATAGGCCCCCTGCCCCTTTTCGGCGACGAACATGTCGTCATTGGCGGGATTATAGACGAGCCCGGCGACGACCTGTCCCTCGCGCACGAGGCCGATCGAGATCGAGAAGATCGGCAGGCCATGCAAAAAATTGGTGGTGCCGTCGAGCGGATCGATAATGAAAGTGTGGCTCTTGTCGGAGCCCTCGACCGCGCCCGATTCCTCCATGAGGAAGCCATAGCCGGGGCGCGCCTTGGACAGTTCCTCGAACAGCACTTTTTCGGCGCGCTTGTCGGCGGCGGAGACGAAATCGCCCGGCCCCTTCACCGAGACCTGCAGATTTTCAACCTCGCCGAAGTCGCGCTTCAAACCGCGCCCGGCCTTTAAGGCCGCGCCGGTCATCACATTCATGAGGGCGGAGCGGATCATGCTTCGGCCCTGCGCAAATAGGCGACCTCATTGGTGTCGACGACGATTTTCTCGCCGACGCCAATGAAGGGCGGCACGAGCACGCGCAGACCGTTTTCGAGAATGGCCGGCTTATAGGAGGAAGCCGCCGTCTGGCCGCGCACGACGGGATCGGCCTCGACGATTTCGAGCGTGACCTGCTGCGGCAGGCGGATCGAGATCGCGCGCGCCTCATGCATCTGCAGCGTGACCTTCATGCCGTCCTGCAGAAAAGCCGCGCGCTCGCCGACAAAATCCTTGGGGAGTTCGATCTGGTCGTAGGATTCCAGATCCATGAAAACGAGATTGTCGCCCTCGGCATAAAGAAAGCTGAAGTCCTTCAGCTCCAGATCGACCGTATCGACCGTCTCATCGGCGCGAAATCGCTCGTTCAGCTTGCGGCCGTCGATCAGGTTCTTGAGCTCGACCTGATTGAAGGCGCCGCCCTTGCCGGGCTTGACGCTATTGGTCTTGACCGCAACCCAAAGGCCGCCGTCATGGCTGACGACCGCGCCGGGCGTGATCTGGTTTCCGTTGATTTTGGGCATTTGCTTTCGAAGGTTTTCTTTTGGCGCGCGCGCGGCGTCTTGTCAGGCGCTTCAATGCCCGCCGGGGGGCGATGCGTCAACCGGAGCGACTCCTATTGCCTCTCGTTGCGGGAATGTGTATTGATTTGTAATAATATACACATCAAGACATCATGCGCACCAATATCGAGATCGACGACGAACTGCTCGCTGAGGCCATGGCGGCGACGGGGCTTTCGACCAAGAAAGCCACCGTCGAGGAGGCTTTACGCGCCCTCGTGCGGCAAAAGCGTCAGCGCCGCGCCATCGCCGATATGATCGGCCTTGGCTGGCAGGGGGATCTTGACGCGTCGCGGCAAGGCGGCTCCGACCATCCAAAATCTTGATCGTCGTCGATAGTTCGGTGTGGATCGCCAATCTGCGCGATCTCGACACGCGAGCGGTGCGCGCGTTGCGATCGATCGAAGACCCCAACGAAATTTTGATCGGCGACCTCATTTTGCTGGAAGTGCTGCAGGGCGCGCGGAGCGAGGCGCATGCGGCGCGGATCGAGGCCAGTCTGCGCCAGTTCCGGATCGAGCCCCTGCTCGATGCCGAGCTTGCCGTTCACGCCGCGCAAAATTATCGCGCGCTACGCGAAAAGGGCGCGACCGTGCGCAAGACCATCGACCTCATCATCGGAAGTTTTTGCCTCGCCCGAGGCCACGCCCTGCTCCACGACGACCGCGATTTTGCGCCGATGGCGGAGCATCTTGGGTTGCGGGTGATCTGATTGGGTTCGCCATGTTCTGACAAGCAAACCTACGACATGTAACATGTCACGAGATTCGAGGGCTTAGAGACCATTTGAAAATGCTGGCGTCCTCCAAAGCCCTCATGGTGAGGAGGGCTCGAAGAGCCCGTCTCGAACCACGAGGGCGTCAAGAGAGCACACTGAACACATCCTTCGAGACGCCATTTCTCACGAAATGGCTCCTCAGGATAGGCGAAACGAATTTTCAAACGGTCCCTTAGAATATGCCACGCCGACCCGACCAATTCAAAAGCCCCGCGTCGCCGCCAAAGCGAATGGCAAGCTATCGCCAGAGGATGCGCGCGGCGGGTTTGCGCCCCGTTCAGATCGGGGTTCCGGACAGCCGTGCGCCGGATTCTGCCGATAAATGCCGCGCTCAGGCGCGCGCCGTCGCCGGCAGCGATCCGGCCGGCGACGAGATCATGCGTTTTGTCGCCGGCGTTTATGAATGGCCGGATTTTTAGTCCGGCGCGGGCAATGCGTGGTGCTTACGACCTCTGGCGATTACGGCTGGCCGCGCATCGTGCAAAGCGATCTGTTCGCCGAATTGCCTTCCGCCGTTATCTCTCCGTTAACGACAATGCTTCGCGACGACGCCGATCTGTTCCGGCTCGAAATCGCGCCTTCCCTGCTCAACGGGCTGCGCGAGGCGTCTCAATCGCCATCGACAAGACACCGTCGTTCCCGTCGTCAAAATCGGCGAGGCGATCGGCGACGCCGACGGTAGCCCATTGATTCTGCGCATTTACGGACTGAACAGATGTCCAAATTTCCTTTGCTGTTCCTTGAAACGATCCGACGAATACATTTCTAGCCGAAGTGCAGTTTCTCTTTCAAAGAGCGAGCGGAACCGTGATTCAAAATCGTCGCACCACACAATCGCATTTATGTCGTTGTTCACACCGTAAAATAAGTCGATAAGTGAAATTGCGATTCCTGCAGCCATTAATAGCTCGCCTTGCTCGAAATACCCATCCTCAATGTCAAAAAACGGCACGATAAATTCGCTGCCATTATCAGCTACGCGAAAATTTTTCTGGGTGTAGACAATGTTTGCATGAGCGGCAGAACTGTTGATCTTTTCCTTCGTTGCCTTTATATACGATGACTCTTTCGGGAAATTCTCGTCAAGCCATTTGTAACGCTTCGCGGTCAGTTCTTGTGATGCATCGAGTGTTCCTCCGGGTGCGGGCTTTGCGAAGTGATCTTGATGTGGATTCGCGATCGCGAATGCCGCGCAAGCCCCAGCTTCAAGCACTTGACGCAGATTCATCATCGCCTGAGTTTGGTGTAAACGAACGATCGCAAATATGGCGAGCAAGTGGTGGTTTTTGACTTGCGACAGAAAGCGGCCGAAAATCTCGTGCTCTCGATCTAACGACTTTACAGCTACGGAAAGGAAAGCTGAAACATCAAGTGCAACGGCATAATAAGCACCATATCGTCGAGGCGCAGCCAAGATCATCAAATGCTCGCTCTCAACGATGTCCTCGATTGTTTCTTGTTTGAACGCCATTGTTGCATTACTGTGTTGTTTAACTGAATAGACCAGTATTTTACTTCTTTATCCACTTGCCTTGAGCACGGAGGACACATTCACTGTTGCGCGCTACGCTTTTTTCGCGGGCCGCATAGTAGCGATAGGCCAAAAACGCCCACAAAAAATATAGCGACCGCGGCGAGAGCATCGCGCCACCACGGTTGTCCAAGTGCAATCCCAGCGGCCATCACCGTCGCCGAGAGAAGCTGTCCGACATTGACGAGGTTTCTGAACCAAACTTGTCTGTCAAAAAACTCATCATCTTCTCCTGTCTCGGGAGTATTGGCTAGCCGCCTTATCGAAGCTCCAATTACGCCGTTGAAAAATCCTGCTGCCAACCAGACAGCCGCGAACAACCACTCCTGACGAACGATTCCGACGATAATTCCAGAAATACATATGACAAAAAAGAATATGAGAATGCGATCCAGTCGTCTGTGAGCTTCAGAATAGGCGGAGGTCATTTAGCGGCGCTCTCTATGGCAGGCGCGAAGCACCACGTGTGCTGCCCTGTTATTGAACCGCACATTTTCGTCTTTGGCGTCGCTTATCGCTGCTCCTTCCCCGCTAAGTCTACACCCGCATCGGCATCAGCACATAAAGCGCGCTGGCCCCGTCGCGGTCCTGCACCAGCGTCGGCGAGCCGGGGTCGGCGAGTTTGAATAACGCCGTGTCGCTGTCGAGCTGTTCGGTGATGTCGAGCAGATATCTCGCGTTGAAGCCGATATCGAGCGGCGTCGAATCATAATCGACGTCGAGTTCTTCCTGCGCCGAGCCGGAATCGGGGTTTGTGACCGACAAGGTCAGCTTGCCGTCGGCGATCGCCAGTTTCACGGCGCGGCCGCGCTCGGAGGAAATCGTCGAGACGCGGTCGACGGCGGCGGCGAAGGGTCCGCGCTCGACGATGAGCCGCTTGTCATTGCCGGCCGGAATGACCCGCATATAATCCGGAAAGGTGCCGTCGATCAGTTTTGTGGTCAGCACCACATCGCCAAATGTAAAGCGCGCCTTCGTCGTCGACAGTTCGACGCGGATGTCGGCGGAGAGATCCTCGATCAGCTTCTGGACCTCCGTGACCGCCTTGCGCGGCACGATCACGCCCGGCATGCCGGAGGCGCCCTTCGGGCAGGCGATTTCGACGCGCGCCAGCCGGTGGCCGTCGGTCGCGACCGCCCGCAGCACCGAGGCGCCCTCCGCCTCCATCGAATGCATGAAAATGCCGTTGAGATAATAGCGCGTCTCTTCATTCGAGATGGCGAATTGCGTCTTTTCGATCAGGCGCTTGAGATCGGCCGGGGGCAGCAGGAAATCATGGCTGAAATCGCCCGCCGCAAGGTCGGGAAAATCGCTGTCGGGCAGGGTCTGCAGATTGAAGCGCGAACGGCCCGAGCGCAGCAGCAGCTGGCCGCTGTCCCCGGCGATCTCAAGCGAGACCTGCGAGCCGTCAGGCAGCTTTCGCACAATGTCATAGAGCGTATGGGCCGGCAGCGTCGTCCCGCCGGCGACGCCGACGTCGGCGGCGAGGCGCTCGGTCACCTCAAGGTCGAGATCGGTCGCCTTCAGGAGCAGCGACTTGCCTTCGGCGCGCAGCAGCACATTGGACAGGATCGGAATGGTGTTGCGGCGCTCGACCACGCGATGAACATGGCCAAGCGATTTGAGCAGGGCCGCTCGCTCAAGGGTGACTTTCATAGCGCGTCCATCCATTCAGTTCTTGCCGCGCGCAAGCCAGATCGCCTCCCGCCGGGGGCGAGACTTTGGCGCGGCGCTGCAAAATGCGCAAGCGCCGAGGCGGAGTTTTCAAGGGCTTCCGCACCGCTTGTCGCCCGCGTGACCATTGGCACAGGCCCGGGTCGCCCGGCCCTCTATGCTTGTCGCTCTATTTTGATTTTCAAATAAGGCGGACGCCAATGTCGATTGAAGAGTGCTGCTATACTAAGAAAGTCGCACGCCGGCCAAGGGGCGGCGACGCCATTCCCGATATTTCGGCCGTCATGCCGATGCCCGAGGAAATGCTGCGCCTGCTAAGAGCGGGGCGCGAGCCGCGCGGCGGCCAAAGCTCCGGCTTCATCGGCCCACGCGATCTCCATGGCGTTGCGCGCGAAGGCGACGCCGGGCCGATGCGCCACGCCTGGCTCGCCCAGACCGGAGCGCCGCGGGCGCGCGCCGCCGCCGCCGAAATGACGGCGAGCCGCCTGCGCGATCTCTCCAGCATCGCTCTGCCCCCGGCCGGAGCCATGCGGCTGATGCGCCAGGAGCTGCTCGATGCCGGCTATCCATGGTGCACGGTCGGGCGCGTCTTTGTCGGGATCAATGAGGATTACGTCAACTGGACGCAATCGGGCACGGGCGTGCTCATCGGTCATAATATCATCCTGACGGCGAGCCATGTCGCGCCCTGGGATCAGGCGAGCTGGTGGATGCGCTTCGTGCCGGCCTATCGCGACGGCGCCGCCCCGCTCGGCCAGAGCTATGTCCAGCAATTCCGCGGCTACAAGAATTCCGACGAGATCAAGGGCAGCGACTATATCGTCGCCAAACTCTACAATCCGCTCGGCGACGCGCTCGGCTGGATGGGGACGCACAGCTTCGGCGACGAGGACAATTACAAGGACGTGCCCTGGCAGAGCATCGGCTATCCCGGCGATTTCTTCATGGCGCAGCGGCCGGCGCTGCAGCCCTTCGTCGCGGTCGAGGACATCGACGATGACGATGGCGGGCTGGAGCTGGAGACGACGCCCTTCACCAGCAACGGCTGGTCGGGCGGCCCGCTGTTCGGCTGGCCGCGCGGCGTGACCGGGCCGCGCGTCGCGGGCGTCTGCTCCGGGCGCGAGGAGGAATTCTCCTTCTGGGATTTCTTCACCGCGACGCATAGCGTCTTCGCCGGCGGCTCGCAGATGGTCGATCTCGTCAAATGGGCGATGGCCAATTGGGGGTGAGCCACAAAATCGCCGCGCCCGCGCGATTTACGGCCCGTTAAGCTTAAACCCTCTAGATCAGCTTCATGATTTTGGAGCCTTCAGCTCCAAAATCGCTGTTCTGATCGGATCGACGCGGGACCGCCGATGGCCACTCAAGGCTCCAGCCGCGGAGAGCGCGGCCCCGCCCGCAGCGGCCCGGCGCGCAAGAAGCCGCGGCGCCGCGGCTGGAGCCTCGCCGGCGCCGCCTCGCTGCTGCTGACGCTCGCGGTCTGGGCCGGCGTCGCGGGCGCGGCGATCATCGCCTTCTACGCGACAAAGCTGCCGCCGATCGACCAGCTCGCGGTGCCGAAGCGCCCGCCCAACATCGCGATCCTGGCCGACGACGGCAGCCTCATCGCCAATCGCGGCGACACAGGGGGCGCGAGCGTGCGGCTCGCCGATCTGCCGCCCTATCTGCCAAAGGCCTTCGTCGCCATCGAGGACCGGCGCTTTTATTCCCATTGGGGCGTCGATCCGATCGGCATCTTGCGCGCTTTGACCCGCAACGCCGCGGGCGGGGCGACGCAGGGCGGCTCGACGCTGACACAGCAACTTGCAAAGAATCTGTTCCTGACGCAGGAGCGCACGGTTTCGCGCAAGATCCAGGAGGCGATCCTCGCGGTCTGGCTCGAACATAAATATTCGAAAAACCAGATCCTCGAACTCTATCTCAACCGCGTCTATTTCGGCTCCGGCGCCTATGGCGTCGAGGCGGCGGCGCAGAAATATTTCGGCCATGGCGCGCGCAATCTGACGCTGGCCGAATCGGCGACGCTGGCTGGCCTCATGAAGGCGCCGACAAAGCTCGCGCCCAACCGCAACGCCGCCGGCGCGCGCGAGCGCGCCGCCCAAGTCATCGCCGCCATGGTCGACGAGGGCTTTATTACCGACGCCATGGGAAAATTCGCTCTCGCCCATCCGGCGGAAGCGACAAAATCCGATGGCGCGGGCACGGCCAATTACGCCGCCGATTATGTGATGGACGTTCTCGACGACACCATCGGCGCGATCGAGGAGGATATCGTCGTCGCGACGACGATCAGTGCGGCGCTGCAAGCCAATGCCGAAAAGGCGCTGACCGAGGAACTCGACCAGAAGGGCGCGAAATTCGGCGTCGGCCAAGGCGCTTTGGTGTCGCTCGATCCGACCGGCGGCATCAAGGCGCTGGTCGGCGGGCGCAATTATGCCGACAGCCAGTTCAACCGCGCGACCGCCGCAAGACGCCAGCCGGGATCGGCGTTCAAACCGTTCGTCTATCTTGCGGCGCTCGAACATGGGCTGACCCCGGCGAGCGTCCGCGAGGACGGCCCGATCAACGTCCGCGGCTGGCAGCCGGAAAATTACTCGCGGCAATATTTCGGCCCCGTCACGCTGACCAAGGCGCTCTCGCTGTCGCTGAATACGGTCGCGGTGCGGCTCGGCGTCGAGGTCGGCCCGAAAACCGTCATCGCCACGGCGCATCGGCTCGGGATCGGCTCGGAACTTAGCCCCAACGCCTCGATCGCGCTTGGAACGTCGGAGGTGAGCCCGCTCGAACTTGTGGCCGCCTATGCGCCCTTCGCCAATGGCGGCATCGGCGTGCAGCCGCATATCATCGTCCGCGTCAAGACGGCCGCCGGAAAGCTGATGTATGCGCGCAAAGGGTCGAGCAACGGCCGCGTCATCGACGGCGCCTATCTGCCGATGATGAACGTCATGATGCAGGAGACTCTGCTGACCGGCACGGCGCGCAAGGGGGATGTCCCAGGCTGGCAGGCGGCGGGCAAGACCGGCACCAGCCAGGATTGGCGCGACGCCTGGTTCGTCGGTTACACGAGCCATCTCGTCACCGGCGTCTGGCTCGGCAATGACGACAGCTCGCCGACGAAAAAAGCGTCGGGCGGCACTCTGCCGGTGGAGATCTGGTCGCGTTTTATGCGCGCGGCCCATCAGGGAATTCCGCCCCAGCCGCTGCCGGGCGGCCTGTGGCAGGCGCCTCTCGTCGCGCCGCCCTTCTGGCCGGATGCGCCGACGTCCGTCGGCGCTCCCCCGCCCGTGGCGGACGCGGGCGGGCCCGCGGCACCGACCGGCTATCCGGCTTTTCCAGGAGCGCAGCCGCGCCGGACCGAGGCCGACGCTTCCCCGCGCGGACGCAGCGGCGGGCTCGTGCCGCCCGGGCTTATTCCCAACCCGGGCGATTCCGCGACGGCGCGGCCAGCGCCGCGCGAGCGCAATTTTTTTGAAAATCTGTTCGGCGGCGGTTAGGCGAAGGTTTTATTGCTGCTGCTGCTGCGCCTGCGCCGCCTGTTCCAGCGGGACCGCGGTTGAATCGCTTGAACTCATCGTCGCCGCTTCTTCGACGAAATCGATCCGAACCATATTGGTCGCGCCCGGCGTGCCGAAGGGCACGCCGGCGACGATAATGATGCGGTCGCCGACGAAAGCGAAGCCCTCGCGAAAAGCAAATTTCGAGGCGCGCGCCGACATGTCGGCGATGTCGTTCGCGTCCTTGGTGACGACGGCGTGAACACCCCAGGCGAGCGCAAGCCGGCCGGCCGTCTCGGGAAAGGGCGTCAGCGCCAGGATCGGCGCGGCGGGCCGCTCGCGCGCGATCCGCAGCGCGGTCGATCCCGACGCGGTCCAGGCGACGATCGCCTTGAGATCGAGCGTTTCGGCGACGTTGCGCGCCGCCACCGCGATGGCGTCGGCCCCCGTCGCCTCGGGAGTCGTGCGCTGCGCATTGATGATGCCGCGGAAATAAGCGTCGCGCTCCACCTCTTCGGCGATGCGGTTCATCGTCGAGACCGCCTCGACCGGATAATGGCCGGCGGCGCTTTCGGCCGAAAGCATCACGGCGTCGGCGCCCTCGAACACCGCCGTCGCGACGTCGGACACTTCGGCGCGGGTCGGAACCGGCGCATTGATCATCGATTCCAGCATCTGCGTCGCGACCACAACCGGCTTGCCGAGACGGCGGGCGGTGCGGCTGATGCGCTTTTGCAGGCCGGGCACCTTTTCCAGCGGCATCTCGACGCCAAGATCGCCGCGCGCGACCATCAGCCCGTCGGAGATTTCGACGATCTCTTCGAGCTTGGCGATCGCCTGCGGCTTTTCGATCTTCGACATCACCGCCGCGCGGCCGCGGGTCAGTTTCTTGACCTCGGCGACGTCTTCTGGCCGCTGCACGAAGGAGACGGCGACCCAGTCGACGCCGGCCTCGAGCCCCGCCTCCAGATCCGCGCGATCCTTATCTGTCATCGGCGAGACCGGAATTTCGGTATCCGGCAGGCTGACGCCTTTGCGGTTCGATATTTCGCCGGCGACGTCGACAACGGCGACGGCGTGCGACGCATCGGCGGTCACCACGTGGAGGCGCACCTTGCCGTCGTCGATCAGCAGCGTATGGCCGGGCACGAGGGCGCGCAGGATTTCCGGATGCGGCAGGCAGACGCGGGTCTCATCGCCGGGCTCCGAATTGGAGTCGAGCGTAAAGGTCGCGCCGCGCGCGAGTTTGACGGCGCGGTCCTTGAACAGGCCGATGCGCAGCTTCGGACCCTGAAGGTCGAGCAGAATGCCGATCGGCCGCTTGAACTCCTTCTGCACGGCGCGGATCATCCGCACCTGCTCGCGCATGGCGTCGTGAGAGGCGTGGCTCATATTGATGCGGAAGACGTCGGCGCCGGCCTTGAACAAGGCCGCCAGCGTCTCCTGCTTCGCCGAAGCCGGTCCTATCGTCGCAATGATCTTGCACCGTCGCAGTCGCCGCATGACAGCCTCTTCGTAAAAAAGTCAGGGAGTTGGCTTTTGAGGCGCGGGATCGGTCAGTTGCACCGTCCAGTTCTTGGCTTCCTTGCCCGTATCGACCTCAAAGAAGCCGGTCCGGTCGAAGCCGCGGACGTAACAATCCTCGCGTCCCAGGATGCGGAATTCACGGTCGCGCGTGCACATGAAAGCCTTACCCTTCCATTCGCCGCCACGCTCATCCATCGCGTAGACATAATAGAATTCAGCCGCAAGCGGCCCGCGAACGAGGGTTTCACAGGCGCCGGGCTTCAAATTCCACCAACCCTCGCTCACCCAAATCTCGCCGTCGGTATAGGCCAGCGAAATGCTGGTCCTGCTCGCGGTGTTATTGCAGAGACGAAAGTCGGCCGACGCAGGGAGGGCCGAGGCCAGAAAAAGCCCAAGCCCTATCGTCGCGGGAGTAATCGCTTGTTTCATCGCCGTCAAGGTCGTGGTTGAAATTGGCCGGACATGGGCTCTTTTCTGGAATGATTTTCTTGTCGCCGCTTCGGCGCTTCTAACCCGGCGGCCGGGGATTGACTAGCAAACCGCGCCCGCGAGAGGGCGACGCCCGCCGGCAAATCAGCCGCCGCAACGCCGATAGACGCAAATCCGGGCAAAAACGGGTTGCGGCGGCGCGCCTGCGGGTTATTTTCGCCGCCCTGAGCGCAAGACGCCGCGCCTCTTTTTTGAAGGAGCCGCACCTATGACCTTGACCAAGCGCGCATCGGCCCAGGAGGCCGCCGCGTTCGAGCCGGTCGAGCGGATCGAGGGCGCGCGCGACGGCGGCGTGCTTTTCATCTGCGATCACGCCTCGAACGCGCTGCCGCCCCCCTATGGAACGCTGGGCTTGCCGCAAAGCGAGCTCGAACGCCATATCGGCTATGATATTGGCGCGCGGGCTCTGACGCTCCGCCTCGCCTCGCTGTTCGGCGCGCCGGCGGTTCTGTCGCGTTTTTCGCGGCTGCTGATCGATCCGAATCGCGGCAGCGACGATCCGACGCTGGTCATGCAGCTGTCCGACGGCGCAATTGTCCCGGGCAATGCAGCGATCGCCGCGGAGGAAATCGAACGGCGCATCGCGCTCTATTGGCGTCCCTACCGCGACGCCGTCTCGGTTGCGGTCGATATGATGACAGCCGCCGGCCCCCTCCCCGTGGTCCTGTCGATCCATTCCTTCACGCCATGCTGGCGCGGCGTAACGCGGCCGTGGGAGATCGGAATTCTGTGGGACAGCGATGCGCGTCTTGCCGCGCCGCTGATCGCAGCCCTCGACGAGGCGGGATTTTGCGTCGGCGACAATGAGCCTTATGACGGCGCCCTTGTCGGCGATACGCTGGACGAGGAGGTGACGCGGCGCGGCCTCGCCGGGTTGCTCGTCGAGGTTCGCCAGGATCTGATTTCGACAAAGGAGCAGGCGGAGCGCTACGCCGATCGCCTTGCGCCGATCTTCGCATCCGTGCTGGCGCTGCCGGAATTGCGGCAGCTCGCCTTTTTGCCGAGCCGCACAGGGCGGCACGCGGAGCGCTGAGGGCGACGCCGTGAGCCGGAAGCGCAAATAGCGGGGATTACCGCGCCTCGCGCCTTGACGCGCGCGCCGCAACGCCACATGGCGGACGCGAGAACCAATCCTGAAGGACCTTCGCCAATGACGAAAGATATCGCCGAAAGCGGCGTCGCCGCCGCCGAACTCACCCAGTTCGTCGAGCGCGTGGAGCGGCTCGAGGAAGAAAAGAAGGCGTTGTCCGACGATATCCGCGACGTCTATGCCGAGATGAAAGCCCGCGGCTTCGACGTCAAGGTCGTCCGCCAGATCGTCCGGCTGCGCAAGCAGGATCACGCCGAACGGATGGAGATGGAGGCGATCCTGGAACTTTATATGTCCGCGCTCAACATGAAATAGGACCTTTTTCCGACGCCGGACGCCTATGCTGCTTTGCGGCAACGCAAGGGGCGTTCATGCGTTTTCAGTCATCCTGCGCCCCCGTTCGCCACCGAAAGTTGGAGCAATCGATGACCGCTGACGCCAATGTTCTGTTTTCGCCTTTCACGCTCGGCGACCTTCGCCTGCCGAACCGGATCGTGATGGCCCCGCTGACACGCAGCCGCGCTACGAAGGGCACGCTGGCCCCCTCGGATCTCAATGCGACATATTACCGCCAGCGCGCTTCCGCGGGCATGATCATCAGCGAGGCGTCACAGATTTCGCAGGAAGGCCAAGGCTATTTCGCAACGCCCGGCATTTATAGCGAGGAGCAGGTCGAGGGATGGAAAAAGGTGACGGACGCCGTCCATGAGGAGGGCGGGCTGATTTTCATCCAGCTCTGGCACGTCGGCCGGTACTCGCATGTGTCGCTGCAGCCGGGCGGCGGCGCGCCCGTCGCCCCCTCCGCGATTGCGGCGAAGGGCCAAACTTTTATCGAAAGCGGCCTCGCGCCCGTCTCGGCGCCGCGCGCGCTCGCCCTCGATGAAATCCCGCGCGTCGTCGCGGACTATCGCCGCGCCGCCGAGAACGCCAAGCGCGCCGGCTTCGACGGCGTCGAGATCCACGGCGCCAATGGCTATCTGATCGACCAGTTTCTGAAGGACGGGACCAACAAGCGCGACGATTCTTATGGCGGATCGGTAGAAAACCGGACCCGTTTCGCGCTCGAAGTCACCGACGCGATCCTTGCCGTTTGGGACAAGTCGCGCGTCGGGATCCGGCTCTCGCCGGTCAGCCCCGTCAATGACGCGGTCGACAGCGCACCCGAAAAAGTCTTCTTCCCGCTCGTCGCGGCGCTGAGCCAGCGCGGCCTCGCCTATATCCACGTGATCGAAGGCGCGACGGGCGGCGCGCGGGATAATGCGCCATTCGATTTTCCGGCGTTTCGCAAATCCTTCAGCGGCGCCTATATCGCCAACAACGCCTATACGCGCGACCTCGCGATCGAGGCGCTGGAAGCCGATCGGGCCGACCTGATCGCCTTCGGCAAATTGTTCATCTCCAACCCCGATCTCGTCGAGCGGCTGCGCGAGAATGCGCCGCTCAATGCTCCCCATGTCGAGACTTTCTATGGCGGCGCAGCCGAGGGCTATACGGACTATCCGGCGCTCGACGACGCGTAAGACGGGGCGAGGCCGGCCGCCGCCGGCCTCGCGAAACTGCTAGAAAGGCCCGAATTTCTTCAATTCGGCCTTGAAGGCTCCGGCGATATCGGGATTGGACAGCGCGAAGGCGACATTGGCCGAAAGAAAGCCGAGCTTCGAGCCGCAATCATAGGTCTTGCCGTCGAAGCGCACGCCGTGAAAGCTCTGCGTCGCGGCGAGCTCCTTCATGCCGTCGGTCAGCTGGATCTCGCCGCCTGCGCCCTTCTCGACCTTTTCCAGAATCTTGAAGATTTCCGGGCCGAGCAGATAGCGGCCGGAAATGATGCAGTTCGACGGCGCGGTTCCCTGCGGCGGCTTCTCCACCATGCCGGTAATCTCGAAAGATGAGCCGAAATCCCTGCCGATCGATACGATTCCATATTGGTGCGTCTCTTCCGGCGCGACTTCCTCGACGGCGATGATGTTGCCGCCGTGCTTTGCATAGGCTTCAATGCATTGGGAGAGGCAGCGGCCTGAACTCTGCGGGCCGGCCATCGTCACCATGTCGGGCAGCAGCACGGCGAAAGGCTCGTCGCCGACGAGCTCCCGCGCGCACCAGATCGCATGGCCAAGGCCGAGCGGCGCCTGCTGGCGCGTAAAGCTCGTCGCGCCGGCGGCTGGCAATTGCTCCTTGAGGGCGTTGAACTCTTTCAGCTTGCCGCGTTTCTGCAGCGTGTCGTCAAGCTCATAGGCGATGTCGAAATGATCTTCGATGACCGCCTTGCCGCGTCCGGTGACGAAGATGAAATGCTCGATGCCGGCCTCGGCCGCCTCCTCGACGACATGCTGAAGCACGGGACGATCGACGATCGTCAACATTTCCTTCGGGATCGATTTGGTCGCCGGAAGAAACCGCGTGCCGAGGCCCGCGACCGGAAAAACAGCCTTGCGAATCCGTTTCGTCATCGAGTGTCCCTGAGATGAGCGCCGTCCCGTGGAAAGGCGCCGAATGAACGGCGGCGCGATCATAACCAAGATCGGCCTGTCAAACTAGCGAGCGCAACCGCAGCATTATGTCGTATGGCTGAGCCGCGCATTATCGAGCAGGACTAAAGCTTGGGGGCGGCCACAAGTTCCGCAATAATTCCGTCATGAGGCGGCGGAGAAGCTTGCTCGACGGCGCCGGGCTATCACGATGGACTATGATTTCCACTTCGCGGCAAATTCATTAAATGGCGGCTGCGTCTTAGAGGGGTAATTCATGACGGTGCTCGTTACGGGGGGAGCCGGCTATATCGGCGGCCATATGGCGCTGGCGCTGCTCGATCAGGGCGAGGAGGTCGTCGTCCTTGACAATCTCTCGACCGGTTTCGCCTGGGCGGTCCCGCCGGCGGCCAAGCTGATCGTGGGAGACTTCGGCGACAGCGCGCTTGTCGATCAGATTTTCGCCGACCACCGCATCGATGCGATCGCCCATTTCGCGGCGAAGATCGTCGTCCCGGAGTCCGTCTCGGACCCCCTCGCCTATTATCTCAACAACACCGCCAAGGCGCGCAACCTGCTCGAATGCGCGGTCAAGGCCGGCGTCAAACAGTTCATCTTCTCCTCGACCGCGGCCGTCTATGGCGAGCCGGCGGAAAATCCGGTCTTCGAGAATGTCGCGCTCGCGCCGATCAACCCTTATGGCCGCTCGAAGCTGATGGTCGAATGGATGCTCGCCGACGTCGCGGCGGCGCATCAGCTGCGCTATGTGGTCTTGCGCTATTTCAACGTCGCTGGAGCCGATCCCGCCGGGCGGCTCGGCCAGTCCTCGCCGGTCGCGACCCATCTCATCAAGGTCGCGGTGCAGGCCGCCCTTGGCCATCGCGACGGCCTTGACGTGTTTGGAACCGATTATCCGACGCCCGACGGCTCCTGCGTGCGCGACTACATTCAGGTGACCGATCTCGTCGACGCACATTTGCTGGCGCTGGCGCATCTGCGCGCGGGCGGCGGCAGCCTCACCTGCAATTGCGGCTATGGCCGCGGACTATCCGTGCTCGAAGTGGTCGAGGTTGTAAAGAAAGTGTCGGGCGTCGATTTCGAGGTGCGGCTGAAGGGGCGGAGGCCCGGCGATCCGGCCTCGCTGGTCGCCGGCGCCGACCGCGTCAGGCAGGAGCTCGGCTGGACGCCGAAACACGACAATCTCGCCGAAATCGTCGAGCAGGCTCTGTCCTGGGAGCGCCGCCTGCACAACCGCAAGGCCGGGTAAACCGATCACAATCGCGTGATCGCGTAACCATCCGCATCGCCCCGCGTAAAGCTTGTGTGGGCCGCAAGGGCTCGCGCAACGCCCGCGCCGCCGCGGGTTTTTCTGGGGAGAAAACCATGACCAGCAGCCACGATTTGGGCGTTCGGACCAGCAAAGTCGCCTCTGGCGCAAGCCTCGCCATCGCCGCCATCGCGCTTGCGATGAATGGGGCCGCCTTGAGCCCGGCCGCCGCCAAATCGGCGAAAACGGTTCATTGCATGGGGATCAACTCCTGCAAGGGCACAAGCGCCTGCAAGACGGCGGAAAACGCCTGCAAGGGCCAAAACAGCTGCAAGGGCCATGGCTGGCTGCCGGCGAAGTCAACCAGCGCCTGCACGTCGAAAGGCGGCACGGTTATCTGATATAACCGCTCAACTTTGCGGGGCGCGGCGGCGTGATCGAACCGCCCGCGCCTCGTGCGATGCGCCGACGGATACCGGGAGCGACGATGCAAAAGCCTGCCCCTCTTGGCTTCGGTCTTGGCCTCCGGCATCGCTACTATGCCGAAATCATCGAACAGCGGCCCGACATCGACTGGTTCGAGATCATTTCAGAAAATTACATTGGCCGCGGCGGTCGCCCGCTGGCGATCCTCGACGACATACGCGCCAATTACCCGATCGTGATGCACGGCGTCTCAATGTCGATCGCATCGACCGCGCCGCTCGATTTCCACTATCTCGGCAAATTGCGGGATCTCGCCCGCCGCTGCGAGCCGGAATGGATTTCCGACCATTTGTGCTGGACCGGCGTCCATGGCGTCAATCTGCACGACCTCTTGCCGATCCCTTACACGCGCGAAGCCCTGCATCATGTCGCCGAGCGCATTTTGCGCGTTCAGGATTTTCTGCAACGCCGCATCGCCATCGAAAATGTGTCGAGCTATGTGACCTTCGCCGAATCCGAGATGACCGAAGAGGTCTTCTTGCGCGAACTCGCCGAAAAAGCCGATTGCTGGCTGCTTCTCGACGTCAACAATGTCTTCGTCTCGAGCTTCAACCATGGCTTCGACCCGGCCCGCTTTCTCGACGACATTCCGCAAGAGCGCGTGCTCCAGTTTCACCTTGCCGGACATTCGGACCATGAGACGCATAAGATCGACACCCACGACCAGCCGGTGATTGAAGAGGTGTGGTCTTTGTTTGAACGCGCCTGCCGCCGCTTTGGCGCAATCTCGACCATGATTGAGCGCGACGACAATTTCCCGCCGCTTCAGGAGCTCGTCGCCGAACTCGATCGCGCGCGGGCCGTCGCCCTGTCGGCGTCCGCAAAGCAGGCTGCCGAATGACGCTGAAGCAATCGCAGAGCCTATTTCAGAGCGCCATTCTTTCCGGCGGCGAGGCCGCCCCGTCAGGCGTCGAGGACGGGCCAAGGCTCAATGCGGCGGCGCGCTTCAAGATCTATTCGGACGCCTATCGGCTGCGGCTGGCGGAATGTCTTTCCGCCGAATATCCCGCCTTGCGCGAAAGGCTCGGCGACGAGGCCTTCGGCGCGCTGTTTGAAGCCTACCTCGAACAGCGCCCCTCGCGCGCCTTCGCGGCGCAGGATTATTGCCGCGGTCTGCCGGATTTCATGCGCGAGGATCCCGATTGGCGCGAACGGGACGAGGCCCTCGGCCTTGCCGAATTCGAGCGCGCTTTGTCGCATGCCTTCGACGCGCCGGACGCGCCCCAGCTTGCGATCGAGGTTCTCGCAGCGCATTCCCCCGAGGAATGGCCGGAGCTGACATTCGCCTTGCACCCTTCGGTGCGCATGATCGCGCTGCCGCACGCCGCGCGCCGCGCTTATGAGCTCAGCCAAAGCGAGCCGATCGAGGCGGCCGACGCCGCGAATGCGAATGACCTTGAGTCTTCCCCGATGGAGACGATGCTGTTCTGGCGCCAGCGCGATCTGTCTTTCTACCGCGCGCTCGGCGGCGAGGAGGAGCTTGCCCTGGCCACCTTGATGCGCGGGGCTGATTTTGGGCTGATCTGCGCCGTTCTGGCGCAAAATCGCGGCGTCGAAGACGTCGCGGGCGAGGCCGCGGGGTTTTTGGCGCGCTGGTTCGCCGACGGCCTCATCGCCGGCGTCGGCGCAGAGCCGGCCGGAAGCCGTGCCTAAATCCATCCTTCGAGTTCGCGCGAGACGATATGACGGATGACCTTCATCCCAAGCGCGCTGTCATTGAGGCAGGGGATCAATGCGAATTGCTCGCCGCCAGCCTCGATAAAGAACTCGCGATTCTCGACGCCGATCTCGGAGATGGTCTCGAGGCAATCGACGGAAAAGCCCGGCGTTAGCACCGCCATGCGCCGGACGCCCTTGCGCGCCAGCTCCTTGACAGTCTCGTCCGTGTAGGGCGAAAGCCATTCGGCGCGCCCGAACCGCGACTGGAAGGTGAGCGGACAGCGCTCGGGCGAAAAGTCGAGGCGCTCGCGCAGCAGCCGCCAGGTCTCGACGCATTGGTCGTAATAAGGATCGCCCGCCTCGACATAGGATTTCGGGATGCCGTGGAACGACACGAGGACGACTTCGGGCTCGAAATCGAGCGCGGCGAGCCCCGCGCGAACCGACTGCGCCAGCGCGTCAATGTAGACAGGGTCGTTATAATAAGGCGGGACGCTGCGCATGTCAGGACGCCAATTCATCCGCGCCAGCGACTCTTCCACCTTGTCGGCGACGCTCAAAGTCGTCGCGCCGGCAAATTGCGGATAGAGCGGGACGATGAGCACGCGCCCGCATCCCTGCTCCCTCAGGCGTTGCAGGGACGAAAGGATCGACGGATTGGCGTAGCGCATCGCCCAGTCCACGACGATGTCTCCGCCGGCGCCGAATTCACCGGAAACAATTGAGCCGGCAAGTTGCTCCGCCTGCGACCGCGTGACGGTCTTCAGCGGGCTCTCATTGCGCTGCGAGTTCCAGATCGTCTCGTAATTCTTGCTGCTTCTTTGCGGCCGCGTCGTCAGGATGATGAGATTGAGAATCGGCCACCAGATCAGGCGGGGCGTGTTGACGACGCGCCTGTCGGACAAAAACTCTTTCAGATAGCGGCGCACAGGCCAATAGCCGAGCGCATCCGGCGTGCCGAGATTGACGAGCAGCACGCCAACCCTCTGGGAGCTGGCGACGGGACGCGCGTCGACAGCGGCGGTCTCAGCGGTCATGGCGGGCGTTTTCTCTCAGGCGGACGCGTCGCGAAGATGTACGACCACTTCGATCGCCGCGACGCGTTTTCCCGGCGGCGGCGGCGGCAGATCAAGGGGATCGATTTTCACTTCCGGAATGTCGACCAGCGTCCCATCTATCAGAAAATGGTGGTGGATCAGCGTATTGGTGTCGAAATAGGTTCTGGTGCCGTCGACGGCAACCTCGCGCAGAAGGCCCGCGCCGCTGAACTGGTGCAGGCTGTTGTAGATGGTCGCGAGCGAGACCGGAACGTTGGAGGCCTGCGCCTCTTCGGCCAGATTTTCGGCGGTCAGGTGCCGGTCCCCGCGCGAGAACAAAAGCCAGCCGAGGGAGAGCCGCTGCCGCGTCGGCCGCAGCCCCGTGGCGGCGAATTTGACGCGGAGTTCGTGAAACGGGCACCCGCGAAGCTGTCCCAGCGGCGCCTTCTGCTGGTCTGCGGCGCGGCGCGATTTCGAGTTCAATCTTGGCATCAAGCGCTCTCATGAGAACAGGAAATCAAGAATAGGGCGCCCCCGCCCGATCGGCAACCGCGCGCCGCCGGCGCTTGTGAAACCGATATTTTTTCTTTTATAGTCGGCGAAGAGGATCACCGGATGGCGCAAATTACGATCTATACCACGTCGACCTGCCCCTATTGCATCAGGGCCAAGGCGCTGTTGGAAAAGAAGAAGCTTGAGTTCACCGAAATCTCCGTCGACGGCGACCCAAAACTCCGGAGCGAGCTGGCCGAGCGCACCGGCCGCAGCAGCGTGCCGCAGGTCTTCATCGGCGAAAGCCATGTCGGCGGCTGCGACGATTTGTATGAGCTTCACTACGACGGCAAGCTCGAGCAGCTGATCGCCGATCACGCGCAATGATCAAATTTTCGCTGCGTTGCGCCAATGGTCACGAGTTCGAAAGCTGGTTCAAAGAGGGCGTGGCTTTTGACGCGCAGGCCGAAGCCGGCCTGATTTCCTGCCCGACATGCCAGAGCGCCTCCGTCTCCAAGGCGATCATGGCTCCCGCGCTGGCCCGCCGCGACCGGGTTGAAGGGCCGCCCGCCGCTTCGGCGCAGGGCGCGCCTGCGCAAAGCGCGCCTGCGCCCGATGTGCCGGCGCCTGCCGGCGGCCCGGTCGAGATTTTCAGCGCCGCGGACACAAAATTGCGCGAGATGATCGCCGAGTTCCGCCAGCGCGTGCTCGATAACTCCGACGATCTCGGCGACAAATTTGCCGAGGAAGCGTTGAAGATCCATCACGGCCTGGCGCCGGATCGGCCAATCCACGGTCAGGCGAGCCACGACAACGTTCGCCTGCTGATCGAAGAGGGCGTCAACATCCTGCCGCTGCCGCGCGCGCCAGGCGAATTCAACTGAAGAGCGCGCCGCCCTCCCCGGACGGAAGGCCAAATTCCCGCGCGGAGCTCACTGAAATGCTGAATGTTTCGCGGCGGGGCCTGCTGGCAGGCGCCGTAATGGCTGTTTGCATCGGCGCCGCGTCCGCCGCGCCGCTCTCCGCGGACGATCCCGATCTCAGCCGCGAAGCCCTCTTGAGCGATCCCGCGACCCCCGTCGGCGGCGATCCGAACGGCGACGTCACCATCGTCGCCTTCTTCGATTATAATTGTCCCTTCTGCATGAAGTCGGAGCCGGCGCTGGAGCGGCTGATCGCGTCCGATAAAAATATCCGCCTCGTCTATAAGGACTGGCCGATCTTTGGCGGGGTTTCTGTCTACGCCGCCAAACTCGCGCTCGCGGCGAATTTTCAGGGCAAATATGCCGCCGCGCATCACGCGCTGATGGCGACGTCCCGCCGCAAGTCGAGTGAGGCCGAAGCGCGCCAACTTGTCGCCGCGGCCGGCGTCGACATGGCCCGGCTCGACGCCGATTTCTCCGGAAAAGCCGCGCAGATCGACGCGATATTGAAGCGCACCGAGAAGCAGGCGACCGGCATGGGCTTTGCCGGAACGCCGGTCTATCTGATCGGGCCCTTCCTCGTCGCGGCGGCGCTCGATTTCGACGGCTTCAAGAAAGCCGTCGCCGACGCGCGGGCGAAGCGCGAGCCCTGAGACTTCATTCGGCGCGCTGTTGCCGCCCTCGTGTCCTGAGCTTGCCGAAGGACGCCCCCGTTTCAAACGGAGCTAACTCGCCGCCGCCGCACTATCCAGGCCGCGCTTTCGCAGCAGCGCCTGTGGCGAGGGCGCCCGCCCGCGAAATCCTGCGTAGGCGTCCTCATAGTCGCGGCTGCCGCCGGCGGCATAGACGAAATCATGCAGCCGCCGCGCCGTCTCCGTATGGAAGATGTCGCCGGTCTCGTGGAAGGCCTCAAAACCGTCGGCGTCGAGAATTTCCGACCAGAGATAGCTGTAGTAGCCGGCCGAATAGGATTCGCCCGAAAAGATGTGCTGGAAATGCGGCGTGCGGTGACGCATGGCGATGGCCTCCGGCATGCCGATGCGCGCCAGCTCCTTCTGTTCGAGCGCGACGACGTCGAGATCCTCCGGCGTCGCGTTCAGATGCAGGCTGAGGTCGACCAGCGCGGAGGCGGCATATTCGAGCGTCGCGAAGCCCTGATTGAATTTTCGCGCGGCGACGAGCTTTTCGATGAGCGCCTCCGGCATCGGCTCACCCGTCTCATAATGCAGCGCGAAGCGACGCAAAATCTCGGGCTGCTCCAGCCAATGCTCATAGAGCTGCGAGGGAAATTCAACGAAGTCGCGCGCGACATTGGTGCCCGAAAGCGTCGGATAGGTCACGTCGGACAGCATGCCATGCAGACCGTGGCCGAATTCATGGAACAGCGTGCGCGCGTCATCGAAGCTGAGCAGGCTTGGCTCGCCCTCGCCGCCCTGCGCAAAATTCATGACATTGACGATGATGGGCAATTGCGCGCCGTCGAGTTTGTGCTGGCCGCGAAAATCGCTCATCCAAGCGCCGCTGCGTTTGGACGGCCGCGCCAGATAATCGCCGATGAACAGCGCGACCGGCTTGCCGTCCCGCGCGACTTCAAAGGCGCGCGCGCCCTTGTTGTAGAGCGGAATGTCGAAGCGTTCGGTAAAACTGAGCCCAAACAGCCGGCCCGCGGCGTAGAAGGCGGCCTCGATCAATTTGCCGAGCTGCAGATAAGGCTTGATCTCGCCCTCATCGAGGTCGAATTCGGCCTTGCGCTGCTTTTCCGCGTAATAGCGCCAGTCCCAGGGCGCGATGCGGAAATTCTCGCCCTCGGCGGCGGCGAGCTTTTGCAGCGCCTGCTCCTCCTCCGCGGCGCGCTGCACCGCTGGCGTCCAGACCGATTGCAGAAGATCGAGCGCCGCCTCGGGCGTCTTGGCCATGGTGTCGGCCAGGCGAAAATGGGCGAAGCTTTCATAGCCAAGAAGCGCCGCGCGCTCGGCCCTGAGCTTGACCATTTCGGCGGCGATCGGGCGATTATCCGTATGGCCGTCGCTTTCGCCGCGCGCAGACCAAGCGCGGAACGCCCTTTCCCGCAGATCGCGCCGGTTCGAGAACTGCAGGAACGGCTCGATGCTGGAGCGCGACAGGGTGATCCCGTATCGGCCGGGATGGCCGCGCTCGGCGGAGATGCGGGCCGCGCTCGCAACCAGGAAATCGGGCAGGCCGCCGAGATCCTCGATGTCGAGAATCAGCAGATAGGCTTTTTCGTCGGCCAGAACATTCTGGCCGAATTGCGCGCCAAGGCTGGCGAGGCGCTCGCCGATATCGGCAAGGCGCGCCTTGGCCTCAGAGGGCAGGCCGGCGCCATTGCGCGTGAAATTCAGATGATAGCGTTCGAGCACGCGCGCCTGCTCGGCGTCGAGCCCCAGAGAATCGCGCTGCGCATGGAGCGCGGCGACCCGCGCGAAAAGCGCCTCATTCAAAAAGAACGCGCTGCGATGACGCGACAGGATCGGCGCCATGTCGCGCTCGACCGCTTCCAGCGTCTCATCGGAATCCGTGCCGACGAGATTGAAGAAGACGCTTGCGACCTTGTCGAGATTCTTGCCGCTGCGCTCGATCGCCTCGATGGTATTGGCGAAGGTCGGCGGCTCGGGATTGGCCGCGACGGCGTCGGTCTCCGCCCGCGCCTCGGCGAGCGCGCGATTGAAGGCCGGACGAAATTCATCGGAGCGGATCAGTCCGAAGGGCGGCGCCTCGAACGGCCCGGTCCAGGGTTCGAGCAGCGGATTCGCCTCGCCCGGGTGCGTCTTGGTCATCGATGGCCTCCAGGTCCAAAATAATTGTCCAAGAATTTGCGGCGATGATAGCCGATCGAGTCGAGCGCGGCCAATGCAGCGCGCGCGAAGCAAGCCGTCTCGAAGGTCCGCCGGAACCGCTCGCGACGATCCCCGTTAAGCGCAGCGTTCCCGCCGGGCCAATGCGTCCGATCCAGCCAGATTGATTCGTTTGCTGAGCCAATTTTCCAAGGTTTCCCCGACCCCGACGTCGCCGCGGCTTCCGCAAGCAGCGCATACGTGCGCAGATGTCTGACGAGGCGCCATGGATCTCATAAATATCACGGCCTGCGACCGCGAACCGATTCACATTCCAGGGGCCATCCAGCCGCACGGGCTGCTTCTGGTCGCCGATCGCGCGAGTTTGAGCGTAAATATGGCGGCTGGCGACATCGAAGGCCGCCTCGGCGCTGGGGATTGGCTGTTTCGCCCCCTCTCTGACTTCATCGGCGTCGCGCTCGCCGCGCGGGCGGCGGGCGCGCCCGAAGGGCCGGCCGGCCTCTTTCTGGGGCGGATCGAAACAGCAGGAGCGGAGCGGCTTGACGTCAGCGTTCACGCCACGGCGGACGCGCTTTTTGTCGAGTTCGAGCCAGCGTCAACGGATCCGTCGCCCGCCGCGTTTGTTCTCTCGGAGCTCGAGGCGGCGACGACAGAGTTTCAAAACACGGACAATATTCAGGAGCTTTGCGACGTCGCGGCTAAAAAATTCCGCGCGCTGACCGGCTTCGACCGGGTGATGGTCTACCGCTTTCTTGATGACGAGTCAGGCCGCGTTGTCGCCGAATCGCGGCGCGAAGATCTGGGGTCTTTTCTGCATCATCACTTTCCCGCCTCCGATATTCCGCGTCAGGCGCGAGCGCTTTACGTCCGCAATCTCGTGAGGACGATCCCAACGATCGACTATCAAGCCGCGCCGCTGCGGCCCCCGGGGCCAGCGGCGGCGCTCGACATGAGCGATTGCGCGCTGCGGAGCGTCTCTCCGATCCATTTGCAATATTTGCGCAATATGGGGGTTTGCGCCTCCGCCTCGGTTTCGATCGTGACGGGCGGCCGGCTTTGGGGGCTGATCGCCTGCCACAATATGCAGCCGCTTGGCCTTCCTCACGATGCGCGCAGCGTCTGCCGGGCGCTCGCCGTCGCGCTCGCGCAGCAGATCAAGGCCAGGGAAGAGAGGGAGACCTATCGCGAGCAGATGCGGCTGACCAATTTGTCCGCCGGACTCGTCGAAGTGCTCGCGCGGGAAGGGCCGCTCCATGAGGCCGTCTCGAACCATCTCGCCGAACTCGCCCGGATGTTGCGCAGCGACGGCGTCGCCATCCTGCGCGGCTCCGATCTGATCGCCAGCGGAGAAGGCCCGAAAAATCAGGAAATATCCGCTCTCGCGCGCTGGATCGCTTCGCGCGGAAAAACGTCCTTTTCCACTGACCGGCTGGCGCAGCTCTATCCCGAGGCCGCGGCCTACCGGGCGCGGGCCAGCGGCGTCGCCGCGGCGGTGCTGTCTTTCGAGGAGCCCTGGCTGATCCTGTGGTTTCGGGCCGAGAAGATCGAAATCGTCAAATGGGCAGGCAATCCGCACAAAGACGCCCAGGCCGGCGCGGCCGGCGAGCTGACGCCGCGCGCCTCCTTCGAGATGTGGTCCGAGACAGTGCTCGGCCGCGCGCGCGACTGGAGCCTCGCCGAGATCGAGGCGGCGGGGCGGCTCGCCAGCGCCGTGCTTGAAGCGCGTCAGAACTGGCGCGTGCGCGACCTCAATCGGCGCCTGACCGATACGCTGAAAGACAAGGATCTGCTGCTGGAGCAGAAGCAATATCTGATCGGGGAAGTGAACCACCGCGTTCAGAACAGCCTGCAGCTCGTCTCCAGCTTCCTGACCCTGCAAGGCATGCAGTCTCAGGACGCCAATCTGCGGGGATCGATTGACGAGGCGAACCGGCGCATCGGCGCCGTCGCCCTGTTGCACAGGCGGCTCTATCGCGGCGACCAGATCGAAATCGTCGAACTGAGCCGCTATTTCGAGGAGCTTGTCGCCGACGCGATTGTCGCCCTCGGATCGGGCTGGGCCGAGCATATCACGCTCGACCTTGCGCCCGTCTCGGCGTCGACCGATCAGGCCGTCGTTCTCGGCCTGATTTTGACGGAGCTTTTGATCAACGCCAACAAATACGCCTATGGCGGCGCGCCGGGCCCGGTGGCGCTCAAACTGGGCGAAGAGCATGGCCGCCTGCGCCTCGTCCTCTCGGACAAAGGCGCCGGCAAGGGTCCGGCCGCGCGCAAGGGATTCGGGGCGCGGATGCTCGAGGCCCTCGTGTCGCAGCTGGGCGGCGAACTCACCTATGAGGACAACAAGCCGGGCCTGCGCGTCACCCTGTCCGCGCCGCTGCGCGGACCGGCCTGAACCCTACCCCCGCTCGCTGTCGAGAAAGGCCATTTGCGGGGCGTCGTAGCGCTCGCCCGCGGCGGCGCCTTTGGGCGCGATCGCCTCGATCGCAGAAATATCCTTCGGCGTCAGCGTGACGTTGAGGGCGCCAAGAGCCTCAGCGAGGCGGTCGCGCCGCCGCGCGCCGATGAGCGGGATGATGTCCTCGCCCTGCGCCAGAACCCAGGCGATCGCAATCTGCGCGACGCTTGCGCCCTTCTCTGCCGCCAGTTTCCGCAGCGCCTCGACGAGCTGGAGATTCTTGTCGACATTGCCCTCCTGGAAACGCGGGCTGCGCGAGCGAAAATCGCCTGGCTCGAGCGGCCCGGGGCGCCAATGCCCGCTGATCAGCCCGCGCGACAGTACGCCATAGGCGGTGAGCGCAATCCCAAGTTCGCGACATGTGGAGAGAACGCCGCCCTCGATGCCGCGCGAGATCAGCGAATATTCGATTTGCAGATCGGCGATCGCATGCACGGCCGCCGCGCGCCGCAGCGTCTCGCTGCCGACCTCGGACAGGCCGATTTCCCTGACATAGCCGGCCTTGACCATATCGGCGATGGCGCCGACCGTGTCCTCGATCGGCACATGCGGATCGAGGCGAGCCGGGCGATAGACGTCAACGTAATCGAGCCGCAACCGGCGCAGCGAATAGGTCAGCGAAGTCTTCACCGCCTGGGGGCGCGCGTCGAACCCGATCCAGGCGCCGGAAGGATCGCGTTGCGCCCCGAATTTGACGCTGACCTGAAAGGCCTCGCGGCTCACCCCCTGCAGCGCCTCGGCGATCAGCATCTCATTATGGCCCATGCCATAGAAATCGCCGGTATCGAGCAGCGTCACGCCCGCGTCGAGCGCGGCGTGGATCGTCGCGATGCTTTCCTCGCGATCGGACGGTCCATAGAAATCCGACATTCCCATGCAGCCAAGGCCAATGGCCGAGACGGGCGGCCCTTTGGCCCCAAGTTGACGCGTTTTCATTGGCAAGCTCCCATGTCTTTTACTCGAAGAAAGATTATGGGGCGTGGCGGCCTGTGCGATAATCCGTTCAATGCTGAACGCAGCGTACGGAGAAACGAACAATGCCTCCCAATCTGTCCGAGCTCGACGCCTTCGTCGCCGTCGCTCAGGCGCGAAGCTTTCGCGGCGCGGCGGCGCTGCGCGGCGGCTCCGCCTCTTCGCTATCGGAGTCGCTGCGCCGCCTCGAAGCGCGGCTCGGCGTGCGCCTGCTCAACCGAACGACGCGTAGCGTGACTCCGACGGAAGCGGGAATGCGGCTGATGGAGCGGCTGGCTCCGGCGCTCGGCGATATCGCGGGCGCGCTCGACGCCGTCAACAGCTTCCGCGACAGCCCGAGGGGCGTGCTGCGGCTCAACGCGCCGGGAATCGTCGCGGCTAAAATCCTGCCGGCGATCGCCTGCCGATTCCTCGCAGCCCATCCGGGCGTCACGCTCGAAGTCGTGGCCAGCGACAGTTTCATCGACGTGCTTGCTGCGGGCTTTGACGCCGGCGTGCGCTATGAGGAGCGCTTGGCGCGCGACATGATCGCCGTGCCGATTGGTCCGCGCGTCCAGCGTTTCGTCGCGGCGGCCGCGCCCGCCTATCTCGCCGCGCACGGCCGGCCGGCGCATCCGAAGGAGCTCGTCGACCATCGCTGCATCCGCCATCGTTTCGAGAGCGGCGTCACGCCGCCCTGGGAGTTCGAACGCGACGGCGAAACGGTGAAGCTCAGCCCCGAAGGCCCACTCCTCGCCAATACGGCCGAGCTCGAAGTCGCGGCGGCGGTCGCAGGGCTAGGGGTGATCTATGGCTTTGAGGAGTTTCTGCGGCCGCGGATCGAGACCGGCGAGCTTGTCGCCATCCTCGAGCCCTGGGGCCAGAGCTTTTCCGGCCCCTTCCTCTATTATGCGAGCCGGACCCACATGCCGGCGCCGTTGCGGGCCTTTGTCGACTTCATCAAGGCGGACGCGGAGTTGCGATCTCAGCGCCCTTCGCCGGCCTCCCATAGCGCCTCGAGCCCGACGCGATAGGTCGGGAAGGCGAGGTCGACGTGGAGCTCCTCCTTGAGCTTGCGGTTCGAGGCGCGCTTGTTCTCGGCGTAAAAACTGCGCGTCATGGGCGAAATATCCTGCGCCTCCTCGATTGCCTGCTCCGGCGGCGGCTCGATCCCCATCAGGCTTGCGGCATAGGCGACGACGTCCTGCGGCGGCGAGGGCGCATCGTCCGAGACGTTCCAGACGCCCCCCGGCCCCTCATGGGCGATGGCGGCGGCGATCGCGCGGCTGATATCCTCGACATGGACGCGATTGAACACCTGATCCGGCTTGATCAGCCGATGCGCCCTGCCCTCCTTGAGGTTCAAGAGCGCGTTGCGGCCGGGGCCATAAATGCCGGCGAGGCGCAGAATATGCACCGTCTTGTCGCGGCTGCGGCCGATCGCGGCCCAGGATTTTTCGGCGTTGAGCCGCGTCTTCGAGCGCTGCGAGGTCGGCGTCGGAACGCCGCTCTCATCAACCCATTCGCCCTGCCGGTCGCCATAGACGCCGATCGTCGATAGATAGACGATGATCTGCGGCGTGCGCAGGCTGGCGATTTTTTGGCCGTAGCGCGCCAGCACCGGATCGACCGAGACTCCGGGCGGGATCGAGATCAGCAGCACATCGGCGGCGAGCATTTTCTCCGTGATGCCGGGGTCCTCGCGGTCGGGACCGAAGACGAAGACCTCGACGGTCTCGCTCGCCAGCTCCTTCGCCTTGTCGGCGCTGCGCACGGTGCCCGAAATCCGATCGAACAGATCGCCGAAGCGCGCGATGAAATCCTGCGCGCAATAGCCAAGACCAAACGCAAAAAGCTTCATGACAGCCGACCCTTTTTAATATCCGCAGCGCTTTGCGCCGCCGCCCATTCCCGGCGCACGTCAACATCCGTTTCGCGCGTCGCCAGAGCGCCATGATCCGCGAGCGAGTCCGGCGCGAGTCGCGACAGCGCCCAGACCGCCATCGCCCGAACCAGCGGCGAGGGCGACGGAAGATGACGCACGACCTCCTCCGACAGTTCAGCGGCGCCCGAATTGCCCGCCGCGATCAGCACGTTGCGCATGAACCGCGCAAAGCCGATGCGCTTGACCGGGCTGCCCGAAAACAGAGTTCTGAAGGCGGCCTCATTGAGCCGCAGCAGCTTGGCGAGCGGCGGCGCGCGCAAATCGTCGCGCGACTGGAGCGCGATCTCGCGCGCGTCCTGCGCGAATTTATTCCACGGGCAGACCGCGAGGCAATCGTCGCAGCCATAGATCCGGTTGCCGATCTTGTCCCGAAATTCTCGCGCGATGTGGCCCTTGTGCTCGATCGTCAGATAGGAGACGCAGCGCCGCGCATCGAGCACATAGGGGCCGACGAACGCCTGCGTCGGGCAAATGTCGAGACAGGCGCTGCAATTGCCGCAATGATCGCGCTCAGGCTCATTTGCCGGAAGATCGAGGCTGGTAAAAATCGAGCCGAGAAACAGCCAGGAGCCGAACTCGCGCGAGACGAGATTGGTGTGCTTGCCCTGCCAGCCGAGCCCTGCCGCCTGCGCCAGGGGCTTTTCCATGACCGGCGCGGTGTCGACGAAAACCTTGATCTGCGGCGCATCGAGCCCGGCGCCGCGCGCCGCGGCCGAGAGAAAACCTGCAAGCTGCTTGAGGCGCCCCTTGATGAGATCGTGATAGTCGCGGTTGCGGGCGTAGACGGAGAGATTGCCGGCGCTCTTTTGCGCAAGGCCCGCGAGCGGATCCTCCGCCGGGCCGTAATTGACGCCGAGCATGATCGCCGAACGCGCCTGCGGGAAGATCCGCGCAGGCTCGGCGCGGCGCTCGGCCGTCTCCGCCATCCAGTCCATTTCGCCGGCAAAACCCGCCTCGACCCATTCGGCGAGGCGCGCCCCCGCGCCGCCGACGGATGGCCGCGTGATTTTCAAGACGTCAAAACCGAGTTCCTTCGCTTTCGCTTCGAGGCGCGCCGCAAGGCGCTGGCTCAGAAGTCGAGATCCGCGTAGACCGGCGCCGGGCTCATCCCCGGCAGGCGATCGGCGAGCAGCGAGCGGAACGCCGGACGTGATTTCACTTTCGAGTACCAAAGCTTCGCCGTTTCATAGTCTTCCCATGGGACGTCGCCCAGAAAATCGACGCAGGACAATTGGGCGGCGGCGGCGAGGTCGGCATGCGACAGCCGCTCCCCGGCGAGCCATTTCCGTCCGCCCGCCAGATATTCAATATAACGCAAATGGGTGCGGATGTTGGCGCGCGCGGCGCGCACGAGATCCATGTCCGGCGCGCCGCCGCCGCGCTCGCGCGGCCGAAAGCGCTTATAGACTTTTTCGGTCACGAGCCAATCGGTGACCTCGCGGAAGAATTTTTGGCCGAACCAGTCGGAGAGACGCCGCACTTCGACGCGCGACAGCGGATCCTCCGGCAGCAGCCTGTGCTTACCGAGCGACACGCCGCGCGTCTCGTCGAAATATTCGGCGATTGTCGCCGCCCCCGGCACGACGACGGACGGATGCTCGATCAGCACCGGCGTCTGGCCGGCGGGGTCGAGGATCAGAAAATCGCGGCGGCGCTCGAAGGAATCCTCTTCGATCAGGCGCGGCTCGATCCCATATTCCCCCAGCAGCAGCCTGACGAAACGCGAATGGGCGCAGAGGGGATGATGATAAAGGGTTATCATTCAGCTTTCGGGATCGGGGTGGGACGGCTGTCCTCAGCAGATCGGATCTTTGCGGCGGAATAAATTCGCCGGGACAGGCTTCCCAACTTAGGGTGAAGAATTCGTTAAGAACGAATTTGTGGAGGAGGCGTCTTCGTCGTCGGGCGCGGCCCGCGCAGTGAAGTCGGCGGTCCAAGCCCAAAATGTAGAGCCGGCGCGCGAAAGACGCCGGACGTACAGCCGGGAGGTCTGCAATGACTACCTATGTTCTGTTGATTAACTGGACCGATCAGGGCGCTGCTCAGGTCAAGGATTCGCCCCGGCGTCTCGACGCCGCCAAACGCGCGCTGAAGGACATGGGCGGCGAATTCAAACATATCTTCCTGACGATGGGGGCGTACGACCTCATCGGCGTCTACGAGGCGCCAGACGACGCCGTGGCGGCGCGCTTCGCCATGCAGCTCGGCATGCTCGGCAATGTCCGAACGCAAACGCTGAAGGCGTTCCCCGAGACGGCCTATCGCGAGATCATCGCCTCGCTCGCCTGAACGGCGGCTCGGCGAGGCGGATGGCGCCTATTCGACCTCGACCTCGACTTCCTCGCGCGGAATGACGTCGACCTGCACGTCGACGTCCTGCTCCTTGGCGCCGAGGATGATGCCGGCGACGGGCGAGATGTCGGCGTAGTCGCGCCCCTTGGCGAGGGTGATGTGGTCGTTGCCGATCATCATCGAATTGGTCGGATCGAGATCGACCCAGCCGGCCTTCGCGCCGCACCAGACCGAAACCCAGGCGTGCATGGCGTCGGCACCTTCGAGCCGCTTTTTGCCCGGCGGCGGAATGGTGCGGATATAGCCGCTGATATAGGCCGCCGGCAGGCCGAGGCCGCGCAGCGCCGCGATCATGATATGGGCGAAATCCTGACAGACGCCGCGGCGCTTTTCGAACGCCTCGGAAATCGGCGTCGAGACGACGGTCGCCTTCGGGTCATATTTGAAGTCGCCGCGAATGCGCCGCATCAGCTCCGCCGCGCCTTCCAGCACCGGCCGTCCGGGCGTAAAGCTCTCCCGCGCATAGTCCACCGCGGGGGCGAAGCGCGGCACATAGCGGCTCGGCTGCAGGAAATGCACCGGCGAGTCCTTGTCGAGCGACTCGCTGTCATAGGCTTCTTCGCGGACGTCCTCGAACGGCGGCGTCGACGACGGTTCGGGCGGCGGCGGACGATCGACGTCGACGCTGGTGTCGACCTCGACGACGAGTTCGCTGTGCTCGGTCGAAATCGTCATCGACGAGACGCGATTGCCGAAGAAACAGAGCCGCTCGATCATCTGCGAGGGCGTCGGATCGATCGTCAGCCGGTTCGAGAGGACTTTCTGACCCGGCAGATCGATCGGCGATAGCCGCAGCGAGCAATGCGCATAGCGCACCGGCGTGCCATATTCATAGGTCGTCACATGGTGAATGTCGTAGATCAAGCGAGGCCGCTCCAGCGGTCCGCGCGGGCGTTGTGCGGACCTTGCAGGAAATAGCGCGCCGCGACAGCTTCCGCCAGTTCAAGAAGACGTTTTTCGAAGCTGAGAATGAGATCGGTGTCGAGATCGGCGGCGACCGCCGTCGTGACCTCGGCCGCGATCTTGATGATCTGCCGGCGCGGTTTTTCCAGCATGCCGTCATCGCTGAGAACGGGGAGATTTTCGAGATGCTCGCCGAGCCGCTCCAGCTGGAAGGCGACCGAGCGAGGGTTGAACGGATCGAGCACGACCATGTCGCGCACCGTATTGAGCTCGACTCCCATCAGATAGCGCGAGCGGTAGGTGATCTGCGAATCCGCGAGGTCGAGCAGCACCTCAAGATCGTCCGCCGGCGCATTGGCGCCTGAGAACTGGCGGGCGAAACGGCAGGAATTGATCGCCCGCTCGAGGCGCCGGCCAATATCGAACAGACGCCAGCCGGCGCCCCGGTTCATGTTTTCCTGCGCAAGTCCCGACAGCGCGGCGATGGTCCGCAGCGCAGCGTCGGCCTGCTCATAGGCGTCGGCCTCGCTGAGCACCGGCTTGCGGTTCTCGCCGATCGATTGATGCAGTTCGTCGATCAGCCGCAGCGTGTCGGGCGAGAGCCTTTCGCGGATGACCGACGCGGCGCGGCGCGCGTCCCGCACCAGCGACAGCGCGGAGCCGTAATCCGTCTCGCTGTGCAAAGCGATGCCGCAAAGTTTCAGGAGATCGCGCGCCGCCGCTTTCGGCGCGGCGTGCCAGGCGACGAGAAGCCCCGTCACCTTCTTGATGGTCCAGCCGGCAAGGCCGGTTTCGGCGTCGATATTGATCATCCGGCCGGCGAGGCAGCGGATCAGGCGCAAGGTCGCCTCGACCCGCTCAAGGTATCGCCCGAGCCAGAACAGATTGTCCGCGGCCCGGCTCGGCAGATTGCCCATCAGGCGCCGGATGCGCGCGGTCTCATTGGTCGGCAAAAGGGTGATCATTTCGACCGGCTTGTCGGCCAGCACCCAGACATCCGCCGATTGCACGCCGGCGCCCATCGACACTGCGCGCGCGTCGGCGCGATCGGAGATGCGGCAGAAGCCGCCGGGCATGATCGACCAGCCCTTGGCCGTACGCGCCGCATAGACGCGCAGCACAAAGGGCCGCGGCGTCAGACGGTCCTCGTTCCAGACCGGGGTGGTCGACAGATTGACGACCTCCTGCCCGACATAATCGATGCCGCGCTCCTTGATCGCGGCGATTAGCCTTGTCTTTTCGTCGGCGTTGAGAAGCCCGGCGATCACCGGCTGATTCTGCGGGAAGCGCAGCACGGGATTACCGAAGGCGCCGGCGATGGCGAGGTCGTCGAGATCCTCGATGACCGAGGCGCGCTCCTTCTGCTGGCCGCACCACCAGGTGGCGATGTTCGGCAAAAGCAGATCCTCGCCAAGCAGCTTGCGGCAGAGCTTCGGTATGAAGCTCAGCATGGCGGGACCTTCAAGAACGCCGGAGCCGAGCGCGTTGGCGAGCACGACGCCGTTCTCGCGCAGGGCGTCGACGAGCCCCGCGACGCCGAGGCGGGACTGGCTGTTCAGCTCCAGGGGATCGGCGAAATCGCCATCGATGCGCCGCCAGATCACATCGGCGCGCTTCAGCCCAGCGATGGTGCGCACATGAACCTTGCCATCGCGCACGGTGAGATCGCCGCCTTCGACAAGGATGAAGCCGAGGTAGCGGGCGAGATAGGCCTGCTCGAAATAAGTCTCGTTGAGAGGCCCCGGCGTCCACAGGCAGATGCGCGGATCGGAGCGCTCCGAGAGCGCCGTCAGGCCGTAGCGGAACGCCTGAAAGAAGGGCGCGAGCCGTTCGACGTTCATGTCGCGGTAGAGCGCCGGAAAGGCGCGCGACAGCACCAGCCGGTTGGCGAGCGAATAGCCGGCGCCCGACGGCGCCTGGGCGCGGTCGCCAAGAACCCACCAGCGCCCGTCCGGGCCGCGGCCGAGGTCGACGGCGATGAAGTGCAGGAATTTGCCGCCGGGCGGCGTCACCCCATGCAGCGGATGCAGAAAATCGGCCGAACTCGCCACCACTGCCGCGGGCAGATCGCCGGCGGTGATGAGTTCGCCCGGTCCATAGATATCGGCGATGATCCGCTCGAGCAGTTCGGCGCGCTGCTCGACGCCGCGCGCAATCTGGTCCCATTCGGTCGCCTCGATCAGCAGCGGCAGATGCGACAGCGGCCAGGTGCGCTCGCGCGTGTCGCCATAGCTGCGGTAGGACACGCCGACGTCGCGGATATGGCGGTCGGCTGCGGCGAAACGGCGGCCGATGTCGTCTTCGCCAAGGCCCGTCAGCGAATTCAGATAGCGCAGCCAATAGTCGCGCGGGCGCCCGTCGGCGCCGATGAATTCGTCGGGAATGCCGGGCAGCGGCTTATAGCCGGCGATCATCGCCGTCAGCCGCTCGGCTGCCGTCGTCTCTTGGGTGTTCGTGGGGGCGTCGCTGATGCTCATGCCAATCTATTGCTTCGGCCGAAAGGATTTAAGCACTGCGGCGTCCGTCTCGAGCCTCGCCGCGCCGATGAGATCGAGGCAATAAGGCACCGCGGGAAACACGGCGTCGAGACAGGTTGCGATTGAGGCGGGTTTTCCCGGCAGATTGATGACGAGGCACGCCCCCCGCAGCGCCGCGATCTGACGCGACAAAATGGCGGTCGGAACCTGCTTCAGGCTTTCCTGCCTCATCAATTCGCCAAAGCCCGGCAGCACGCGGGGCGCCGCCGCCTCGGTCGCTTCCGGCGTCAGATCGCGTGGCGAGGGGCCGGTCCCGCCCGTCGTCAGAATGAGGTCGCAGCCGGCCGCGTCGACAAGATGAATCAATTCGTCGCGCACGCTTTCAAACCCATCCGGAACGGTGCGGCGGACCAGCTCGAAGGGCGAAGTCAGGATTTTCGTCAGATAGGCGGCGATGGCAGGTCCGCTCAAATCCTCATAGATCCCGGCGCTGGCGCGATCGGAAATCGTCACGACGCCGATTATGGCCGCGCGCTTGTCCTCACCCGCCATTGCGTTTCCTCATGGCGCTCCGCCCGTTCCAGCGCCGGCCTTGTTATAGCTCAAAGCGAACAGATCCCCCCGGCAAAAAGACAGGCGCCGCCCAGCTTATGTCGGCTATCCACGAAATTTAATTTACTAGTGGTCATTTTCGCGCGGGCGCGGCAATACGTCGTTTGACCGCAGGCGCGAGCGCGACGCAGCCATTTCGCAAGGTTCAATACTGTCTCTGGATTGAAACAGGCGCCGCTTTAAGCAAAACGCCTATATTTTGCGCAATGGCGGCGCGATTTCCCTGGCGAAGCCGATCGGCGCCCTAGGCGCGCGGCCTTAGTCCTTGGCCGCCGGCGCGAAAATCTGGTTGCCGAAGGGCGAGGATTTCGGCGGAGCGATCGTTATGAAGCCAACGCCGGCGGCCTGATGGCAGGCGTTGCACGCCGTCGTTAAGTTGGCGAAGGCGAGCTTCGCTTTGGCCGGATCCTTTTGCGCGGCGGGATCCTGCAACGCGACAAGCGGCTTTGCCGCCGCCTCGACGAATTCGATCGGAATCGCCTGATAGAGCATCGCCGAAGCGACCAGATTATCCGCCATCAACCGCGCCTCGAAGGCGGCGAGCGGCGCATTTCCCGCCGAAATCGCCTCGCCGAGCTTGATGTGGCGAAGCTGCACGAAGGTCATGATGTCGGCAAGGCTCATGAGGTAGGATTCGCCCGGCCGCACGGACCGCGCGAAAGGCACGTCATCCGCCAGCGCCAAAGCCCCCATCGAGACCGCCGCCAGCGCAGCAAACCCCCATCGCATTCTATTGGTCCGATTCATCGCGTCCTCTCTGCAAAGCCAGCATTCCGCCCGCAAGCTATAGAGTTTTTAGCCCCGCGCGAATGCGGCAGAACATGCCAGGACGCGCCGATTGTTTGGCGCAGCGCTTCAGTTCGCCCCCTCAATTCTTCGGGAGCGCGGCGGGCGCAGCGATTGTCCGGCGCGGCCGGCGCCCTTAGAGAGGGGTCGCCGCGCTTGTCCCGCCTTGTCCAATCCCGCCCCGGAGCTGATCGCATGCGATCGATGATTCGTCTTATGATCCTCGCCCTCGGCCTGTCGGGCTTTTGCCTCTCCTCCGCCTCAGCAGCGACCTGCCGCGACCCGGCGGGATTTGCCGCCTTTATCGCGGCCATCAAGAGCGAGGCCGCAGCGCAAGGCATTTCAAGCGGTGCGATTGCCGCGCTCGACGGCGTCGCCTACAGCCCGAGCATCCTCGCCAAGGATCACGGCCAGCGCGTCTTTCAGCAGAGCTTCGAGCAATTCTCGGCGCGGATGATCAGCCCCAATCGCCTGCGCCGGGGCTCTACGCTCTTGAAAACATATGCGTCCGCGCTGAGCCGGATCGAGGCCGCCTATGGCGTGCCTGGCCCCGTCATCGTCGCGCTGTGGGGGCTCGAAACGGATTTCGGCGCCGATAGCGGCGGCGAGGCGACGCTGCAGGCGCTGGCGACGCTCGCCTTCGACTGCCGCCGCACGGAAAAATTTCAGGCCGAATTGCTCGACGCCCTGCGCCTCGTCGAGCGCGGCGACCTTGCCCCCGCGGCCATGCGCGGCGCCTGGGCGGGCGAACTCGGACAGACCCAGTTCATGCCCTCGTCCTATCTGAAATACGCCGTCGATTTCAACGGCAACGGGCGCCGCGACCTGATCCACGACCCGCTCGACGCGCTCGCCTCCACCGCGAATTATCTGAAAGCCCATGGCTGGCAGGCCGGCGCCGGCTGGGAGCCGGGACAGCCCAATTTCGCGGTCATTCAGAAATGGAATGAATCGGAGGTCTATGCGAAGACCGTCGCGGCCTTCGCTACAAAGCTGGCGGCGACGCTTTAGGTCGCAGCCCCATCGCGATATTGATTGGCGTCAGCGCCGCGCAGCCGCGTCGCCGCCATCGATCTTCTGGCCGACCATTGCGATCGCCTGCTGATAGACGCTCGCCGCGTTCCAGGCCTGAAGCGCCGCGAAATTGGCTTCGCCCGGCTGATAGCCGGCGCCCGGCGACCATCCATGCGCTTTCAGGAATGCTGCAGTCGCATTCAGGGCGCCGGACGGGGTGTCGAGGTTTGCCCCGCCGCCATATTCCAGAATATTTTTCGGCAGGAACTGGGTCTGACCGATTTCGCCATGCATCGAGCCGCGCTCATTGGCCGACATCAGCCCGCGATCGATCAGGGTCAGCGCCGCATAGAGCTGATCCGTGAAATAGGCGGAGCGGCGGCAGTCATAGGCGAGCGTCGCCACCGCCGAAAGAGCGTGCTGATTGCCGTGAACCGCGCCGAAGCCGGTCTCAAAGCCCCAGATCGCGATCAGCGGACCCGCCGGCACGCCATAGCGCTGCTGGATGGAGGCGAACAGCCCGGCATTGGACTGCTTCAAGGCGCGTCCGCGCGCGGCGATGGTATTGCCGCCGCGCTTGGCCATAAACTGATCGAGCGAGAGGCGGAAGCCATGCTGGCCGCGGTCGGCGCCTATTGTCGCCCCATTGTAATGCGTCCCCTGGATGGCGGCGATTCCGGCCGCGCCGACGCCCCGGCCTTTCGCTTCATTGGCGAACTGGGACTTCCACGCCTCAAAACCTGCGGCGGAATTGCCGCATTGCGCGGCGCTCGCCTGCCCCGGCGCGATTGCGAAGGCCATCATGGCCGCGACGACGACTGTCCTGAACTGCCCGCCCTTGGTCATCTAAAATCCCCCTGCACGCCCTTTGGGTCAGACGAAAGCCTGTCCGCCATCCTTCCCGGGATGAGGCGTGAATCCGCGCTCCCGCGCATAGCCTTCCGCGCCCTCCGTGTCAAAATGTAGCGGCGCAGGCTGGAGCGGATAGCGCGATCGCCAAAGACCCGACGGGACCGCCAATCCCCCATCCAGAGGAGCGCCCGAAAGGCGCGTCTCGAAGGATGAGATGACGCGCAGCGAAGGATGCCGATTCGGCCGCTCGAGACTGCGCCTATCTCGGGAATTGGTGATACTGCCGCCAATATGGCGTTCGCAGCAGTCGCTGATGTTTCCGAACGCCGCCCGTCTCCGGATTGCCAAGCGCGTTCGGCCCCAGCGTTTGCGGGACCGGATCGGGCTTCAGATGCTGATGCCTTGAGACCCGCGGCGCCCCTTCCGGCAGGATCGCCGTGCTGCCGAATGATTCGGGATAGGGCGCGGGGATGAGAGTTTGGGCGGCGCTGGCGGGATACCAAGCGAGGATGAGTGCCGCCCATATCAACGCTCTAGCGTTCATAACAAACCTGTATATTTTGTATTCAATTGGCATGATAAATTGTGGCGTCCCGAGAAAATGTATTTAAAGTTGCGTAGTTCAATTATCGAATCTTTTTAAGCGGAATTTCAATGCCAAAAGCAGAAGTTTATCTAATTCAAAGCGAGGCAGCTACGAAATTAGCCACACTCGTTGAAGCATCAACGCGCTCATCCGAGGAAGGGACAAAATACTTTCTGGAGCCTGCGCCCGGAGTTCTAAGTAGAGCTGTAAATAAGCGTCATCATATAATTTTTGGACGACGCGGCTCTGGAAAATCAAGCCTGCTAAGAAAGGTTGTCGCCGATTTAACTGTAAATCGCACACCCGTTGGATACGTTGACCTTGAGGAGTTCAAGGGACACAGCTATCCTGACGTACTCATAAGTGTTTTGATTAAGACACTCAAAGAATTCAAGATTTGGCTCGATACCGCTGCTGTCAATTCCGCCAATAAAAAATCGTTTTGGGGCAAGTTTTTTGGTGGAAAACCAAAAAGAGGTAGCCTCAACAAGAAAATAGCCAAACAACTTTCAGATGAAATCGGGGCAATGCTTTCAGAACTGCATACTATCCTTACTCAAGCTGATAGCAGACAATTCACGCAGACAGAAAAATCCGATTCGGAAAATGAAAATAAGATGCGCGCCGGAGCTAGCGCTAAAGCTTACCTGTCGGAACTTAATGCATCGGTGGAGACATCTGAAACAGATAAAAAATCTATAGAGACAAAAACGGAATATATACATCGAAAAATTGAAATTCTCCATCAGAACATAATGAGATATAAGGATTTATTTAAACGTATCTCGGATATCTCCGGTGGAGAAAGCTATTTGCTTCTGGACGATCTTTATCACATCCGCCGATCAGACCAAGCAGAAGTTGTTGACTACTTTCACAGAATTGCCAAAGGGTCAAATCTTTGGCTTAAAGTAGGAACTATTCGGCACCGCTCTCGATATTACTTCTTAGGTGATCCGCCAAAGGGCATGAAGCTCGGCGATGATGCTGACGAGATAGATCTAGATATTACGCTAGAGAAGTTTGATTCGACAAAGAAATTTTTAATGCAAATTATTGAGGGTTTTGCTAGCGAATGCAAAGTAGAGATTGACGAGATATTGACGGACGGAGGCAAAGAAAGACTTATTCTCGCAAGTGGAGGGGTCGCCCGAGACTTTTTGACAATTTTTAGGCGAGCGGTTGACGTTGTTAGGGAGCGTATTGACCGTAACGATTTGGGCCGAGGAGGCAAGATCGGAGCAGAAGATGTAAACGTTGCCGCAGGGACACTAGACGATTTTAAAAGAGAAGACTTCAATAGAGATACCGATTCCAACGAAGACCGAGACAGTTTAACGAAATCGTTTACGAAGATAGTTGAATTTTGTACAAACGACGCCAGAGCAAATTGCTTCTTAATTGAGAAGGACCACGCGAGTTATGATACAAAGGCAATACCTGATCTCGTAGATTTTAAGTTTTTACACAGAGCCAGATCGCGGGTTACAATTCGAAATCGAAAAGGGCGTCTCTACGATGCTTACATGCTAGACTTGAGTCAGTACACGGGTGAAAGAGCGCGTAAAAACTTCACAATTGTCAAATTTTGGGGGAGCGACGGTGACGAGTCCCTGAGAAAATTGTCGTATGTGTTCTCAGAAAAGGATGGTGAGTAAGTCCGGTCTCACCGCGCCTTCCCCTTGAAAACCCGCGTTCCCCCCTTCCCTCCCGTACTTCTTGGCGCCGGCCGCGCCCCGGCCCGCGGCTTGGCTTCCCCTCCGCCGAAATTATGCGGCCCCATCTCGTTGTCGGTCGGCTTGTGCGGCCGATTGGCCGGCATGTTCGCCGCTGCGCCATATTTGCGCTCGCCGGCATAGGAGCCGGCTGAGGCCTCCACGTCGCGCTGGCTCGTCATTGGATCGGCGCTGATCGCGAGCTCCACCGCCTGCAGCCGTTTCAACTCGTCGCGCAGACGGGCCGCCTCCTCGAAATCGAGGTCGGCGGCGGCGGCGCGCATGCGCTTTTCGAGGTCCGTGACCGTCGCCTTGAAATTATGGCCGACGAGCGACTGCGCCCCGACCAGGCCGGCGTCGACCGTCACATGGTCGCGCTCATAGACCGAGCCCAGAATGTCCTGAATGCCGCGCTTGATCGAGGCCGGCGTGATGCCGTGCTCAAGATTATAGGCCGTCTGCTTGTCGCGCCGCCGCGAGGTTTCGGCGATGGCGCGCTGCATCGATCCAGTCTCGCGATCGGCATACAAGATAACCTTGCCGTCGATATTGCGCGCGGCGCGGCCGATGGTCTGCACCAGCGAGGTCTCGCTGCGCAAGAACCCCTCCTTGTCGGCGTCGAGAATGGCGACGAGGCTGCATTCCGGGATGTCGAGCCCCTCGCGCAGCAGATTGATGCCGACCAGCGCGTCGAAGGCGCCGAGCCGCAGATCGCGGATGATCTCGATGCGCTCGATGGTGTCGATATCCGAATGCATGTAGCGCACGCGCACGCCATGCTCATGCAGATATTCGGTGAGGTCTTCGGCCATCCGCTTGGTCAGCACGGTGATCAGGCTGCGATAGCCGCGCAGCGCCACTTCGCGCACTTCGCCAAGCAGATCGTCGACCTGGCTGCGGGCGGGACGGATCTCGACCGGCGGGTCGATGAGGCCGGTCGGGCGGATGATCTGCTCGACGAAGACGCCTCCCGTGCGCTCCATTTCCCATGAGCCCGGCGTCGCCGAGACATGGATGGTTTGCGGCCGCATCGCCTCCCATTCCTCGAAGCGCAGCGGCCTGTTGTCGAGGCAGGACGGCAGGCGAAAGCCATATTCGGCCAGCGTCGCCTTGCGCCTGAAATCGCCGCGATACATGGCGCCGATCTGCGGCACCGTCACATGCGATTCATCGGTGAAGACGAGGGCGTTGTCGGGTAGGTATTCGAACAAGGTCGGCGGCGGCTCGCCGGGGCGGCGGCCGGTGAGATAGCGCGAATAATTCTCGATGCCGGCGCAGGAGCCCGTCGCCTCCAGCATTTCGAGATCGAACATGCAGCGCTGTTCGAGCCTTTGCGCCTCGAGCAGGCGCCCGCCCGCGTAAAGCTCGGCGAGACGCTGCTTCAGCTCGATCTTGATGCCCTTGATCGACTGCAACAGGGTCGGCCGCGGCGTCACATAATGCGAATTGGCGTAGATTTTGACGAATTCGAGATCCTGCGTTTTTTTCCCGGTCAGCGGATCGAATTCCGAAATCGTCTCGATCGAATCGCCAAAGAAATTAATGCGCCAGGCGCGGTCCTCATAGTGGGCGGGAAAGAGGTCGATGGTGTCGCCGCGCACGCGAAACACGCCGCGCGAAAAATCGCCGGCCGAGCGCTTGTATTGCAGCGCGACGAGATCCGCGATGAGCTGGCGCTGGTCGATCCGCTCGCCGGCCTTCACCGTAAAGGTCATCGCCGTATAGGTTTCGACCGAGCCGATGCCATAGATGCAGGACACCGAGGCGACGATGATGACATCGTCGCGCTCCAGCAGCGCGCGCGTCGCGGCGTGGCGCATGCGGTCGATCTGCTCGTTGATCGAGCTTTCCTTCTCGATATAGGTGTCGGAGCGCGGCACATAGGCTTCCGGCTGATAGTAATCATAGTAAGAGACGAAATATTCGACGGCGTTGTCCGGAAAGAAGCTTTTGAATTCGCCGTAGAGCTGCGCCGCGAGGGTCTTGTTCGGGGCGAGCACCAGCGCCGGGCGGTTGGTCCGCTGGATCACCTGCGCCATGGTGAAGGTCTTGCCCGAGCCTGTGACGCCGAGCAGAACCTGATCGCGCTCATGCGCCGCAATGCCCTTGACCAGCTCTTCGATGGCCGCCGGCTGATCGCCCTTCGGCTCATATTCGGAGACGAGCTTGAACTTGACGCCGCCTTCGCTCTTGTCGGGGCGGTCGGGCCGATGCGGCGTCCAGGGCGTTTTCTCGCGCAGATTGGGGTCGCCGCGCTCCAGCAGATCTTTCAAGGATTCGACGGTGGCGACGGCGCCGCTGAGGCCCGGCGGCTGATAGAGCGGAGCCGAAGATCCGTTCGCGCCACGGTCGGGAGAACGGCCAAGCGATTCGGCAAGCTGCGCGTCGATGCGGGAGACCGGGCTCGCTTCATAGGCGGCGGGCGCCTCGGCGAAACCCGGCTGCTTCTGGTTCAGCGCCGGGTTCAGCAAGGCGGCAAGATGTTCGCCGAGCGGCTTGACCTCGGGCTTCGAGGCCTTGGAGCGCGGCGTTTTCGTCGCCTTGGCGGCGGCGCGCTTGGCGGGGACGGAAGATTGGGGCGGCTTCGACATCGTCCCAATATGGGGCGAATCGGCCGGCGTTGGAAGGGCGCCAACCGGCCGGAAAGGCGGGCGCGGCTGCGGTGGTTACAACCCCTCGACGATCACGCCGAGCAGCAGCGCCAGATAGGCGCCCGCCAGAACCCAGAAGCGGTGCGAGCTGACATAGGCGCCCACCACCGGCACGCGCCAATAGAGCGTCGCAATGGCGAGCCCGGCGAGAACGACCGAAACGACGAAAACGGGAAAGCCCGGAGGAGACAGTCTGAAGCGCATGGGAATCCCGAATCGGCGAGGTCGCGGCAATTTACCCGAAGGCGCCGCGGCTTTGAACGATTCGCTGGCGGCTTCAAGACGAAGATGACCGCTCGTTTGCGCGGCTACATAAAAACAACATCGGATTAATTTAGATCAAATCTAAGACAGCTCTGAAAGCGCTAGCTTTAGAGCGATCTAGATTTTAGATTGGGTCTAAAGGAGTTGACAATGAAGCGCTTGGCAGTTGCGGCGGCGGCGATCCTTTGTGCGCAAATCGCCTCAGCGGATGACTTGCGCAAGGACGCGCTGGCGGTTTTCAAGCCCATTCCATCCACGGTTCCGGAGGTTCGGGGCAATCCGGTCACCCCCGAAAAAATCACTCTCGGCCGAAAGCTCTTTTTCGATCCGCGGCTCTCGGGCAGTCAGGCGCTCAGCTGCAACAGCTGCCATGATGTTGGCGCGGGCGGTTCCGACGCCGGCCCGACCTCGGTTGGGCATGGCTGGCAGCGCGGTCCGCGGCGGGCGCCGACTGTGTTCAATTCCGTGTTCAACATCGCCCAATTTTGGGATGGCCGCGCTGCGGATCTTGCGGCGCAGGCGAAAGGGCCGCTGCAGAATCCGATCGAGATGAACGCGACCGCGGATGTCGTTCTGGCGGTGCTGAAATCGATGCCGGAATATGTCGCTGACTTTCAGCGCGCCTTTCCCAAAGACGCGGACCCCGTGACGTTCGACAATGTCGCCAAGGCGCTTGAAGCGTTCGAGGCGACGCTGATCACGCCGGCCTCGCCCTTCGACCAGTTTCTCGCGGGCGACGACAAGGCTCTCACCGTCACGCAAAAATCCGGCTTGCGTCTGTTCATGGATAAGGGCTGCTCGGCCTGCCACAATGGCGTAAACATCGGCGGCGACGGCTATTTCCCATTTGGCGTGATCGAAAAGCCCGGCGCGGACGTCCTGCCGCGCGACGACCACGGCCGCTTCATGGTCACCAAAACCGCCTCGGACGATTACGTGTTCCGCGTCGCCCCGCTGCGCAATGTGGCGCTGAGGGCTCCCTACTTTCCATTCGGGCCAGGTCTGGAGCCTTGAACAGGCGGTCGCCGTCATGGGCGTCGCGCAGCTTGGAACAGAATTGACGCCGCAAGAGGTGAAGGACGTCACAGCTTTTCTGGGCAGCCTGACCGGAGAACAGCCCCGGATCGAATATCCGCTGCTGCCGCCGCGCACGAAAGAGACGCCGATCCCGCACTGAGCCTGTCTGGATCAGATCGGGTCAAACCGATCCAAGAGGATATGCTCGAAGCTGGAGCGATGTCTTATCGATCGCATGATTCCATTCGGTCGATAAGCGCTTTAGATCACGACGCCTTTGGATGGACACATCCAAGGGCTCCGAACGCCGCCGGCGGCCGGAGCCGCCGGCGAGGAAATCAGCACCGGCTCTTTCAATTGGAGCCCGTTCAATTGAGGCCAGGCGCCGGATTTCTGCCTTCCAGAATCGCGCCGAGGCTGCCGCTCGCGCCACGCGGGTTCGAGATGACGCCATATTGCACCGCGAAGTCCGGCGCCCCGCCCGCGGCGGGGCCCTGATACAGGCCATAATATTGATCAGCGCGGGCGGGCGGCGGCGCGCGGCGCATATCTTTCCCCACGGCTGCTCCGTAAATCAAAAGCCCGCAGCCAATCAGCGCTATATTGAGAAATCTCATTGTCGTCTCCTTCGTTGGGGCGAGCCGGCGACGCGCCGGCGGTGTCGCGCCTTGTGCGGAAGAGACATCCGGACGAGCGCTTTTATTCCGACCGATCGCCGGGCGCCGGCTCAAAAACAGGTGATGCAGGGGGACGACGCTCGATCAAACCGCCGCGGTAACTAGACGATGACGGCGCCGAGCAGCGCGCCGGCGACAGCCGCCGCGAACAGAATGAAATCATGGAGCGCAAGCATCGCCCGCGGCGCGCCGCGCTGATGCAGCCATTGCGTCGCGCCGAGGGTCGCCAGCGACCAGCCGCATCCGCCAACGATCAGCGCCAGGTCGAAACCGACGGCGCTGTTTTGTCCGCGCGCCGCGAGAATGCCAATGGTCAAAAGAGCCAGCCCCGCAAGGGTCGTCGCCGCGGCGGGCGGGCGCCAGCCGGAGGCGGCGATGGCGGCGGCGGGCGCATACATGGCGAGCAAATGCCAGGCGATCCCGCCCGACGCTGCGCCGAGGCCAAGGCCGCAGCCCGCCATCGCCAGCGGCGCGCCGGCCATCAAGGCCATCATGCCGAACCAGGCGAGCGCGGCCGCGCTGGTGATCGCGGCGAAGCGTCGGGCGAAATCCGCCGCCGCGGAATCGCCGGCGCTATCCGGCGGCGACAGCTCGACCGTCGCCGGCAGCGGCGCGGCGAGCATCAGCACGCCCAATTGCGCCAGCGCCGCGCCGATCAGCGCGCCGGCCGGCGCGAGCGGCCCCGCGACCGCCTGAGAGAGGCCGACGACAGCCGGCGCGGCGAAAGCGGCAAGGCTCGCCGATCCGAGCACAATGGCGGCGGCGCGGGCGCCGCCCCCGACGGCGTGGCGGTAGAACAGCCCAAAACCCTGCGCGACGCCAAGCCAGAACGCGCCAAGGCAGAGCGCCGCGAACTCGCCGGCGACGAGGCCGAAGGCGGCGAGCGCGGCGCCGGCGACGCCAAGACTGGCGCCGAGCGCGAAGGCCGAGCGGCGGCCGAACAGCCCGGTCAGAAACGCTGCGGGAAAGGTCGCCGTCGCCGCTCCCGCCAGCATCAGGGCGACCGGCGCCGTCGCGGCCTCCGGCCGCGGCGCAAGCACGGCGCCGGCGATCGGCAAAACGGCGAAGGCCAGCGCCTGCGCCAGTACGGAAAAGGCGAAGCCCGCGGCGATCAGCGCGAGCGGCTGCGCCCGCGCATCGAGAGCCGATTCATCTGGAACGTCAAAGTCGCAGGCGCAGCTGAGCAGGCCGGCCCGGCGCTCGCGCAGGGCGGTCATGGCGGCAAATCGTCGTCGGATAAAACCCGCACGGCTGCGCCGTCGAGATCCTCATACTGGCCGTTGCGCAACGCCCAAAGAAAGGCGGCGAGGCCAAGAAATCCGAGCGCAAGAGCGAGCGGCAAAAGAAAAAGCAGGATCGTCATGGCCTTGCCTCATTGAGACGGCTTGCGCCGCGCGCCGCGGCGGAGGCGGCGCCCGGCGAGACGGGTCTTGCGGCGCCCCTCGCCCGCAGCGAATTGAGGGTGACGACGATCGAGGACCCGGACATCGCCGCAGCCGCAATGAGCGGCGTCGCCAGTCCAGCCACGGCGAGCGGCACGGCGACCATATTATAAATCACCGCAAAGGCGAGATTCTGCCGCATCAGGCTTTTTGCGCGGCGCGAGATATCGAGCGCCGCATCCACGGGCGCGAGCAGATCGCCGAGGAACAGCGCGTCCGCCGCTGCCTGAGCAAGGCCCGAGGCGGTGATCGGCGATAATGAGGCATGGGCCGCGGCGAGCGCCGGGGCGTCATTCATGCCGTCGCCGACCATCAGCGGCTTGCGCCCGTTTTTCTTGAGTTCGGCCAGAAACGCGAGTTTCTCGCCCGGCCGCATATCCGCGCGCCAATCGGCCACCCCAAGCGCCTGCGCGCAGGATCGCACGGCTGGGGCGGCGTCTCCCGACAGGATGACGATTTCGAGTCCGCGTCGGCGCAACGCCGCGACGACGCTCGCGGCGTCCGCGCGCAGCTTCTGCCGGATGCGAAAAATCGTCGCTTGGCCGCCGTGCCGAAAGGCGATCAGCGAGGCGCCGGGATGAGTTTCTCGCAGACGCGCCGCCTCGGCCTCAAGGCCGCAAAAACCGGGCGAGCCAAGGCGCGCCTCCGCTCCGTCGATCATCGCCCGCACGCCGGAGCCCAAAAGCTCCTGCGCATCCGCGACAGGCGTCTGCTCCCGCGACAGGCGCGCGAGCGCGACGGCGAGGGGATGATGCGAGGCGAGCGCAAGGCGGGCCGCGCGTTCGACAAGGCCGGACGGCGCATCGTCGTCGGCTTCGACGCCCAGCTCCGGCAGGGTCAGCGTGCCGGTCTTGTCAAACACAACCATGTCGACGTCGGCGAAGCGTTCGATGGCGTCGCCGGCGCTGAGTATGATTTTCGCGCGAAAAAGCGCGCCGGCGGCGACGACCTGCACCGCCGGAACGGCAAGAGCGAGAGCGCAGGGGCAGGTGATGATCAAAACCGCGATCGCCGCGATGATCGCGTCATGGACGGAAGCGCCGGCGACGAGCCAGAAGATCACGGTCAGCGCGGCCATCGAATGGACCACCGGCGCATAGAGACGGGCTGCCCGGTCGGCTAGGCGGACATAGGCGCTTTTCTGCTGAATCGCGCCATCGAGCAGCCGTTCGATCTCGTCGAGAAAGGTCCCCGCGCCGGCTGTCTTGACGCGAATGCTGAGAGCGCCGCCGAAATTCAGCGAGCCGGCATAGACCTCATGACCGGCGCCGACGGCGACCGGCGCGGTCTCGCCGGTGACGAGGCTCTGGTCGATCTCGGATCTGCCCTCGACGATGATCCCGTCGACCGGCGCGCGTTCGCCGGGGCGGAGCAGGACGATTTCGCCCGGCCGCAGCGCCGCCGCCGGCACGAGCGCGACAGTTCCGTCGGCGTCGATGCGCGAGGCGGTCGGCGCGCGCAGGGCGGACAGATTGGCCGCGTAGGAGCGCGTCTTGCGCCGCATCGCCTGATCGAGATAGCGGCCGGCAAGGAGGAAGACGAGCAGCATGATGGCGCTGTCGAAATAGGCGTGCTCGGCGTGTCGCAAGGTTTCGAATACGGAAATCGCCAAAGCGAGCAGCACGCCGAGCGAGATTGGCACGTCCATATTGAGCGAGCGCCGGCTGAGCGCCCGGATCGCGCTGCGAAAGAAGGGCTGCCCGGCGAAAGCCGCGGCGGGCAGCACGACGAGCGCCGAGACCCAATGGAAGAAATCGCGCGTTTCCGGCGTGATGTCGCTGACATTGCCGGCCCAGACCGAGATCGACAGCAGCATGATGTTCATCGCCGCGAAAGCCGCGACGGCGAGGCAGCGCAGCAGCCAGCGCGCCTGCGCGGCCTCGAAATCCTCCTCGCGCAGACGCGGCGAGAAAGGATAGATGCGATGGCCGAGCGCGCGGACCCGCTCGACGATTAACGCCGGTTCGAGGCCGTCCGTCCATTCGACGAGAAGGCGCTGTTCGGAAAAATTGACCCGCGCCCTCGTCAGTCCGGGCAGAGGGCGGAGCGCATGTTCGATCGCATGGATCGCGGCGGCGTCCTTGACGCCCTCGACGGCGAATTCGATCCGGCAGCCGCCTTCCTCGAGGCGCTGCACAAAAGCGGAAAGATCGAGCGCCTCGGTCATGATCGCCTTTCGGCGGCGATCGTCCCGACGGATTCTTCCCCGGGAGGTTGCGCCAACCAAATCCAATGGATTGCGCGGCGTGCGGCTTCAGCGCCGCCGCCGGCAAGGCCATCGCATAATTTCATCTATTTACCGCGCGCCGCGCCGCCGCGTCTATGCGATGACGCAATAATGACGGGCCGCCTATCCCCTCTTAAGAGGGCTAGCGTATCTCGACGCGGTTGTTGGATTTGAACACGCGCTCTCCGTCGCGGCGCGCGTCAATCAAGAGATCCCATTGGCCCGGCCTTGCCGCAACGAGGCCAAGATAGACGCCGGGTTCGATTTCTTTCAGCGTCAGATCGGCGTCGAGCTTTATGTCGGCGGGCGAGTCAAATCCTGCAGAGACCGCAAGGCCCGGCACCGGAGCGCCGCCACGATCCTTGAAGCGCGCCTCGATCGCCTCCTTGCCGCTGGCGTCGCGCGTCAGATGGGCGGAGACGTCCCAGCCGAGCGCGTCCTGGGCCTTGGCGGCAAGGATATCCTTCTCATAGGCGAGCCCATGCTCATAGGGGCTCGGGTCGGCGAGCCCCGTAAAGGTCGAGACGGCGTAATAGGCCATCAACCCATTGACCGCGAAGACGACTCCGAAAGCAGCGAGCGTCATCGCGAACACCATCCAGCCGGTGAGCGGCCCACGGATTTCGGGGAACGAAAGATCCCGCTTTGACATAGGCCGTCCTCCAGCTTTCAGGGCGCGAAGAAATTATCCGTCGCTGTCGTCGATGCGCCGCTCGCGGCGTCCTTCAATTTGAGGACCAGCTCCTGGCTCGGCGGCAGCGCGTCGTTGCGCGGCACGATGACGAAGACGCGCACTTCCCGAACCTGGTCCGGCCCGACCTCGATGATCGGCGCGGCCTCAGCGTTGTCGACGCCGACGACGACCACCTTGGCTCCCGCCGGCCGTTCGACTTCGATCGAGAAGCTGCGTGGGGTCGAGTGGCGGTTGACGATATGCGCGGTGACGGCGTTGCGGATCGATCCATCTGACGTCTTGACGAACATCGGATTGCGGTCATGCATGACCGAAAGGCTCATATCCTTGCGGCTGAGCAGCGTCGCCAGCATGATTCCGCTAACGGCCAAGATGACGACGGCGTAAAGGATTGTGCGGCCGCGAATAAATTTGAACGCATTGGGCTTGCCCGAGAGGCGCCGCGCAACATTGAGGTCGGTGTCATAGGCGATGAGGCGCGGCGGCCGATCGATCTTGGCCATCACCGTATCGCAGGCGTCGATGCAGAGCCCGCACTGAATGCAGCCGAGGCTTGGCCCCTGGCGGATATCGACGCCGGTCGGGCACACCGCCACGCACTGACCGCAATCGATGCAATCGCCGACCTTCTGGCCTTCGCCGCGCAGCAGCTTCGACTTCTTGAGCGATTCGCGCGGTTCGCCGCGATCGTAGCGATAAGTGACGTTCAGCGCGTTTTCGTCGGTGAGCGCAGCCTGGATGCGCGGCCAGGGGCACATATAAAGGCAGACCTGCTCGCGCATGAAGCCGGCGAGCACATAGGTCGTCGTGGTCAAAATCGCGATCCAGATCAGCGCCGTCGGCGGCGCCTCGAAGCGGGCCATCTTGCCGACGAGCGTCGGCGCGTCGGCGAAATAGAGCACCCATGCGCCGCCTGTCCACCAGGCGACCGCGAGCCAGACAACATGCTTTAAGGTTTTCTCGCGCACGCGCTGGAAGGTCCAGGGCCCGGCGTCCTTGAGCATCCGCTCCCGGCGATCGCCCTCAAAGAGGCGCTCCGTCCAGAAAAACAGATCGGTCCAAACGGTCTGCGGGCAGAGGTAGCCGCACCAGACGCGCCCGGCGAGAGCGTTCATGAGGAACAGAGCCATCGCCGCAAGGATCAGAAGCCCAGTCAGATAATAGACTTCCTGCGGCCAGATCTCGATGAAGAAGAAGTAGAATTTTCGATTGGCGAAATCGATCAGAACGGCCTGGTTCGGCGCATCCGGCCCGCGATCCCAGCGTACGAAAGGCAGGAAATAATAGATGCCCAGCGTGACGACGAGGAGGATCCATTTGATCCGCCGATAAGTCCCCGCCACCTTCTGAGGGTAGATTTTGGGAGCTGAAGCGTAGAGCCGTTCGTCGTCTGCGAGCTCGCTCGCATGTGCTTGCGTCATGATGAAGCTTCGGCCTGTCGGAGCGGGCGCCATATGCGCCTCGCGCCTCTTGTTTCAATGCGTGATCTTTACTCCAAAACGTAGTTTGGTTCTAAAAATCATGCAGGCTTGGCGAGCGGCTATTTGCCGCCGCCAAGCGTATGGACGAAGACAGTCAACGCCTTGATCGTGGTTTCGTCGATGCGGCCCTTCCATGCGGGCATCACGCCGCCGCCGCCAACCTCGATGCGGTGCATGATATCGGCCTTGGTCGGCCCGTACAGCCAGACCTGGGTCGTGAGATTCGCCGCGCCCATCTCAACGTTGCCTTTGCCGTCCTCGCCATGGCACGGGGAGCAATTGTCAATGAACAATTGCTTGCCCTTGGCGAGGTCGGCTCCGGCGTCCGGAGCGTTGCCGGACAGCGTGCGGACATAATCGGCGATCGTGGAGATTTCCTCCTTATTCAGGAGTCCGTCGCGGCCGAAAGACGGCATGACGCCGGCATGGGTGTCGGGATCGGCGGTCCATCGCGCGCCATGGGTGATCGTCGTGTGGATCTGATCGAGCGTGCCGCCCCACAGCCAGCGATCGGCGTTGAGGTTCGGATAGCCGCGCGAGCCCTGGGCGCCGGCGCCGTGGCAGGGCGAACAATTCTGCGCAAAGGCGGCCGCGCCCTCGGCGCGCGCGAAAGCGAGCAGTTCCGGCGTTGCTTCAATCTGCTGCAGCGAGGCGGCGGCGAGCTTCTCGTTCATGGCGCTGCGCGAAGCCCTGAGCTCGTCCATTTCGCGTGCGACGACCGTGCGTGAATTCCAGCCAAGGAGACCTTTCGTCGCGCCGCCGAACCATGGCCACGCCGGAAACAGCACCCAGTAGATCATCGCCCAGACGATGCAGCCGTAAAGCGTGTAGAGCCACCACCGCGGCAGGGGCGTGTTCAGCTCCGAGATGCCGTCCCAGCTGTGGCCCGTGGTTGTCTTTCCGGTCGCGGCGTCATAGTCGCCGCCGTGAGCATTGTCTGCCACGGGATCAATCCTCTCTGAGGGGAATGCGGGCCGCTTCGTCGAAGGCGGCGCCTTTCGAGGGCCAAAGCGCATAGACGACGACGATGATGAAGATCACTCCGAAATAGAGGAGGCCCCAGGTCGCCGCAAACTGCCGCATGATTTCATAGGTGGACATTAAAGCGCCTCACCGGATGTTGGCTTTGTTGTCGTATATCTTGAAGTCGATTTGCGTGCCGAGTTGCTGCAGATAGGCGATCACCGCGTCGGCTTCGGTCAGCGGCCGCTTGTCCGCGCCGAACTCATGCGCGCTCGCCTTGGGATAGCGCGCCTGCAGATCGGCGACACCCGGCGAATCCGGCGAGCCCTGGGCCGAAAGATCTTCCTGCGCCTTGTCGATCATATCCTGCGTGTAGGGGACGCCGACGAGGGCGAGCGTCTTCATATTGTCGGCGATATGGGCGCCATCGAGCGGCGTCTCCTCGAGGAATCCGTAGCGCGGCATAATGGAGGCCGGCACCACCGCCTGCGGATGGCGCAGATGGTCGCGATGCCAGTCGTCCGAATATTTGCCGCCAATGCGGGCGAGATCCGGGCCGTTGCGTTTCGATCCCCATTGGAAAGGATGATCATACATGCTCTCGGCGGCGAGCGAGTAGTGGCCATAACGCTCGACCTCATCACGCAAAGCGCGAATCTGCTGCGAATGGCAGAGATAGCAACCCTCGCGCACATAGATGTCGAAGCCGGCGAGCTCCAGCGGCGTCTTGGGACGGACGCCGTCGACCTTTTCAATCGTGGCCTTGAGGAAGAACAGCGGGACGATTTCGACGAGGCCGCCGATCGAAATAGCGATCAGAATGCCAATGACCAGAATGATCGAATTCTTCTCGAAGATCGCATGGTAATCCCACAGCGAGCGCTTCGGCGTCGGAGCTTGGTTTGTCGCGGACACGCTATAAGTCTCCTACTCGGCAGGGGCGAGACGCGGTTGCGGCGAGGGCCGCGATTCCGGCACCTCTGCGGCGTCCGGCGAGACGATGGTCATATAAAGATTGTAGGCCATGATCAGCGCGCCGACGAGGAACAGGAAGCCGCCGAGCGCGCGGATCACATACATCGGATGCATCGCCTCGACCGTCTCGATGAAGGAATATTCGAGAAAGCCGAGCGAAGTATAAGCGCGCCACATCAGACCCTGCATGATGCCGGCGACCCACATCGAGCTGATGTAGAAGACGATGCCGATCGTCGAAATCCAGAAGTGCCAATTGACGAGCTTGAGCGAATAGAGGCCGCGACGGTTCCACAGCCAGGGCACGATGCAGTAGAGCGCGCCGAAGGAGATGTAGCCGACCCATCCGAGCGCGCCGGAATGGACGTGGCCGATGGTCCAGTCGGTGTAATGGCTCAGAGAATTGACCGTCTTGATCGACATCAACGGACCTTCGAACGTCGACATTCCGTAAAAGGCGATCGAGACGACGAGCAGACGCAGCACGGGATCGGTGCGCAGCTTGTCCCACGCTCCGGACAGCGTCAGCATGCCGTTGATCATGCCGCCCCAGGAGGGCATCCACAGAATGATCGACATGGTCATGCCGAGCGTCTGCGCCCAATCGGGAAGCGCCGTGAAGTGGAGATGGTGCGGGCCCGCCCAGATATAGATGAAGATCAGCGCCCAGAAATGGATGATCGACAGGCGATAGGAATAGACCGGCCGCCCTGCCCGCTTGGGCACGAAATAATACATCATGCCGAGGAAGGAGGCGGTCAGATAGAAGCCGACCGCATTATGCCCGTACCACCATTGGATCATCGCGTCCTGGACGCCCGACCACACCACGTAGGATTTCGACGAGAACAGCGAAACGGGAATGGCCGCATTATTGCCGAGAACGAGGACCGCAATGGTGACGATGAAAGCGAGGAAGAACCAGTTCGCGACATAAATATGCGGCTCGGACCGCTTCATGATCGTGCCGAGGAAGATGCCGAAATAGGATAGCCAGACGGCGACGAGGAGAAGGTCGGCGTACCATTCCGGCTCGGCGTATTCCTTTGAATGGGTGATGCCGAGCAGATAGCCCGTGCCGGCGATGACGATGAAGAGATTGTAGCCGAGCGCGACGAACCAGGGCGTCAGATCGCCGGGAAGCCGGGCGCGCGAGGTGCGCTGGACGATATAGAGCGAGGTTGCGAGCAGGATGTTGCCGCCGAACGCGAAGATGACCGCCGAGGTGTGCAGCGGCCGCAACCGTCCGAAGTTGACCCAGCGCGCGAAATTAAGGTCGGGAAAAGCCAGTTCGAGCGCAATGTAGAGGCCGACCGTGAAGCCTGCGATGCCCCAGAAAACCGAGGCGAGGGTGCAGAATTTGATCGCGCCAAAATTATAGTTGGGAACGCCATCCAACTCCTGCGGCGGCCAAGCGGCGTCGCGGGTCTGATAGCGCTGATAGATCGCATAAATGCCGGCGACGCTGGCGAGACAGATCACCACCATGTGGAAGGCATAGCCCGGCGTCCACGCCTTGACCGCGATAAAGGCCGTCAGCAGAGCGAGAACAGCAAGCACGCCCGCGAGGCCAATTTCGCCGAACCTTGGGGTTTTGGCGACGGCGGGAGAAAGCGTTTGTGACATGAAAGGCGCCCCGTTCGCAGCGTTCAATGTGTGAGATTATCGAGACAGCACAGACGCTGCCAAGCGGAGAGAAGCGGAACTTGGACGAATCAATGGGACGAAGCAATGCGTTAAATCAATTCAAAATTGCGCCAAAACGTCGCCGAGACAAGGCAATACTCCAACAGTCGCAGACCGTGGATGTAAAATGGCGGCTGCATCGGCTGAGCCGCGGCGCACAAAAAAGCCGCCGCAAGCTGAGAGCTGCGGCGGCGTCTGGGCGCGAATGGTAAAGGCGTTAGAGGCGCTTTGGCGGCGCTATTTCGCGACGCTTTCGAGAGCGCCAGCTTGTTCGACGCGGCTTGCCGGCTGAAGCAGGCCGACCGCCTGCCGGACGTCGGGATCGAGATCCGCGCCGCCTTCCTCGAGATGCTTGATGATCTTCGCCCGCATCGCCGGATCCCAGAACTTCCGCAGATGATCGGCGATGCCGGCGGCCGGGTCGGCGTGCTTCTGCGAGGAAAAATATTTCCCGATCTGATTGGCCATATAGACAAGTTTATTGCTAGGCGACATTGACGGCGACCCGATCGATAATGCGCGCGTGATGCGTGAAGACCTCGAAATCCCTGCCGCGCGCGACGGCGACGAGGGTGACGCCGCAGGCGTCGGCGAGCCGGATCGCGGCTGCGGTGGGGGCCGAGATGGCGACGACGGCGGGAGCGCCCATCCGGGCGACCTTCTGAATCAATTCGACCGAGACGCGGCTGGTCAGCAGCACGAGCCCCTCCCCCGCCGGGACTCCCTCTCGCAGCAACGCGCCGGCGAGCTTGTCCAGCGCATTATGACGGCCGACATCCTCGCGCGCCGCGACAAGGCCGCGCGCCGGCGTCCAGAACCCCGCCGCATGAACCGCATGTGTTTTTTCGTTCAAAAGCTGCCCCGCGGCGAGCGAGGCGATCGCCTCCGTAACGTCGCGGCGGTCGAAGCTCAGCGCGCTCGAGACGCGCGGCGCGGCGCGCATGGCCTGTTCCAGACTTTCGATGCCGCATAAGCCGCAGCCGGTCGGACCGGCCATGGCGCGGCGGCGCGCCGCATAAGCGTTGGCGCGCTCGGCCGGCAGCCACCCGCGCAATTCGACGCCGAGATTGGTCGGAATCATTTCAAACCCGGACAGGTCCGAGACTTTGTCGATGAGGCCTTCCGTAAATGCAAAGCCGATCGCAAAATCCTCAAAATCGGCCGGCGTCGCCATCATGACGGCGTGCGTCGCGCCATTGAAGGATAAGGCGATCGCCGTCTCCTCCGGCACGTCTCGCGCCGCAGGCGCGAACATCGCCCCGCGCTGCGCGACGCAGGGCGCCCGCACGACCGGAGCGGGCGCTTCGGACGCCAATGCGCCGTCGCAGTCGAAATCGCTCATTCCGCCGCGTCCGCCTCCTGCAGGATGCGGCGGCTCTGCTCGGCCTGCTGGCGATAGCTTTCCTGCCATTCGGACGGGCCGTTCGAGGGCGAAATCTGAACCGCCGTCACCTTGAATTCCGGACAATTGGTCGCCCAGTCGGAAAAATCCGTCGTCACGACATTGGCCTGCGTCATCGGGTGATGGAAAGTCGTATAGACGACGCCGGGCGCAACGCGATCGGTAACCAGCGCGCGCAACGTCGTTTCGCCGGCGCGGCTATGCAGCCTCACCCAGTCGCCGTCCTTGACGCCCCTCAGCTCCGCGTCATGGGGATGGATCTCAAGAAGATCCTCCGGATGCCAGGCGACATTGGCGGTCCGCCGCGTCTGCGCCCCGACATTATAATGGCTGAGGATGCGTCCGGTGGTCAGCAGCAGCGGGAAGCGCGGCCCCGTCCGCTCGTCGGTGGCGACATATTCGGTGATGACGAATTTGCCCTTGCCGCCGGCGAAGCCGCCGATATGCATGACTGGCGTACCTTCGGGCGCCGCCGCATTGCAGGGCCATTGCACCGAGCCCATCTCGTCGAGCTTGGCGTAGGAGACGCCAGCAAAGCTCGGCGTCGACAGCGCAATCTCGTCCATGATCTCGCTTGGATGCTTGTAGGACATCTTGAAGCCCATGGCGTTCGAGAGCAGCATGGTGATCTCCCAATCGCCATAGCCGTTCTTCGGGCTCATCACCTTGCGCACGCGCTGGATGCGGCGCTCGGCGTTGGTGAAGGTGCCGTCCTTTTCGAGGAAGGTCGAGCCCGGCAGGAAGACATGGGCGTAATTCGCCGTCTCGTTCAGGAAAAGATCCTGGACGATGACGCAGTCCATCGCCTTGAGGCCCGAGGCGACGTGATGCGTGTCGGGGTCCGACTGCAGAATGTCCTCGCCCTGGATGTAGATGCCGCGGAACGTCCCCTCGACGGCGGCGTCGAGCATATTGGGGATGCGCAGGCCCGGCTCGTGCTCGAGTTCGACGCCCCAGAGGCTTTCATAAACGTCGCGCGCGGCCGTGTCCGACACATGGCGATAGCCCGCGAATTCATGCGGGAACGAGCCCATGTCGCATGCGCCCTGAACATTGTTCTGGCCGCGCAGCGGATTGACGCCGACGCCCGGCCGGCCGAGATTTCCGGTCGCCATGGCGAGGTTTGCGATCGCCAGCACGGTCGTCGATCCCTGGCTGTGCTCCGTGACGCCGAGGCCATAGAAGATCGCGGCGTTGCCGCCGGTCGCGTAAAGCCTGGCGGCGCCGCGGATGAGACCGGCGGGCACGCCTGAAATCTTCTCGACCTCTTCGGGGCTATGGCGCGGCTCGGAGACGAAAGCCGCCCAATCCTGAAATTCCGACCAGTCGCAGCGCTCGCGCACGAAGGCTTCGTTGACGAGGCCTTCGGTCACAATGACATGGGCGAGCGAGGTCACGACTGAAACATTGCAGCCCGGCTGCAGCGGCAAATGGAAATCCGCCTTGACATGCGGCGTTTCAACCAGATCGATGCGGCGCGGATCGATGACGATCAGCTTCGCGCCGGCGCGCAGACGCTTCTTCATGCGCGAACCGAACACCGGATGCCCGTCGGTCGGATTGGCGCCGATCACCAGCATCACGTCCGTCTCTTCGATCGAATCGAAATCCTGCGTGCCCGCCGAGGTGCCGAAGGCGGTCTTGAGGCCATAGCCTGTCGGCGAATGACAGACGCGCGCGCAGGTGTCGACATTGTTGTTGCCGAAGCCGGCGCGGATCAGCTTCTGGACGAGATAGGTCTCTTCATTGGTGCAGCGCGAGGAGGTGATGCCGCCGATCGCCTGCTTGCCGTGTTCCGCCTGGATGCGCCTGAACTGTGACGCGGCGTAGCCGATCGCCTCGTCCCAGGACACCTCCCGCCACGGATCCTCGATCGACGCGCGGATCATCGGCTTCAGGATGCGATCGCGATGCGTCGCATAGCCATAGGCGAACCGTCCCTTGACGCAGGAATGGCCGTGATTGGCCTTGCCGTCCTTATACGGGACCATGCGGACGAGCTCCTCGCCGCGCATTTCCGCCTTGAAGGTGCAGCCGACGCCGCAATAGGCGCAGGTCGTCACCGCCGAATGCTCCGGCAGGCCGATCTCGATCACCGATTTTTCCATCAGCGTCGCGGTGGGGCAAGCTTGAACGCAGGCGCCGCAGGAGACGCATTCCGACTCAAGGAAAGGCTCGTCCTGGCCGGCGGCGACGCGGCTGCCGAAGCCGCGCCCGTCAATGGTCAGCGCGAAGGTGCCCTGCACTTCCTCGCAGGCGCGCACGCAGCGGTTGCAGACAATGCATTTGGCCGGGTCATAGGCGAAATAGGGATTGGACAGATCCTTGACGCTGTCGAAATGATTGGCGCCCTCATAGCCGTAGCGGACGTCGCGCAGACCGACCGCGCCAGCCTGCGTCTGCAATTCGCAGTCGCCATTGGCCGAGCAGGTTAGGCAGTCGAGCGGATGGTCGGAGATATAAAGCTCCATCACGCCCTTGCGCAGGGCCTTCAGCCGCGGCGTCTGCGTCTTGACCGACATGCCGGGCGCGACCGGCGTCGTGCAGGAGGCCGGCGTGCCGTTGCGCCCCTCAATTTCGACAAGGCAGAGCCGGCACGAGCCGAACGCCTCAATCGAATCGGTCGCGCAAAGTTTTGGGATTTCCGTGCCCATCTCCATCGCCGCGCGCATGATGGAGGTCCCCTCGGGCGCGCTGACTTCGACCCCGTCGATCGTCAGCGTGACCATTTTCTCGGATTTTGGGGCGGGAGTGCCGAAATCGATCTCGGTGATCAAAGCCATCGCTATCTTCCTTCACTCAGCCGCGATTGCGTGCCGCGGGGCAAAATCTTCCGGGAAATGACGCAACGCGCTCGTCACCGGATAGGGCGCAAAGCCGCCGAGGGCGCAGAGCGAGCCAAATTTCATCGTGTTGCAGAGGTCTTCCAGCAGCGCGATGTTCTCCTGGACTTTCACGCCGGCGCGGATGCGGTCGACCGTTTCGACGCCGCGCGTCGAGCCGATGCGGCAAGGCGTGCACTTGCCGCAGCTCTCGATAGCGCAGAACTCCATCGCGAAGCGCGCCATCTGCGCCATATCGACGGTGTCGTCGAAGACGACGATGCCGCCATGGCCGATGAGCGCGTCCTTTTTGGAAAAGGCCTCATAGTCGAAGGGCGTGTCGAATTGCGACACGGGCAGATAGGCGCCGAGCGGACCGCCGCATTGCACCGCCCGGATCGGACGCCCGGAGCGCGTTCCGCCGCCGATATCCTCGACGATCTCGCCAAGCGTCAGGCCGAAGGCCGTCTCGAACAGGCCGCCGAAGCGGACGTTGCCGGCGATCTGCAGCGGCATCGTCCCGCGCGAGCGTCCCATGCCGAAGCTAGCGTAAAATTCGCCGCCCTTAGCCAGAATATGCGGCACGGCGACGAGGGAGAGCACATTATTGATGACTGTCGGGCGGCCGAACAAGCCCTTATGCGCCGGCAGCGGCGGCTTGGCGCGGACAATGCCGCGCTTGCCCTCGAGGCTGTCGAGCAGCGCCGTCTCCTCGCCGCAGACATAAGCGCCGGCGCCGACCCGCATTTCGAGCTCGAAGGCGAAGCCGGAGCCAAGAATATTCGGCCCGAGATAGCCCGCGGCCCGCGCCAGGACGATCGCCTCGTTGAAGGTCTTGACCGCATGCGGATATTCGGAGCGGCAATAGACATAGCCCTTGGTCGCGCCCACGGCGACGCCGGCGATGGCCATGCCTTCGATCAGGGCGAAAGGGTCGCCCTCGAACATCATGCGGTCGGCGAAGGTGCCGCTGTCGCCCTCATCCGCGTTGCATACGATGTAGCGGCGGTCGGCCGGAGCGTCGGCGACCGTTTTCCACTTGACGCCAGTCGGAAACCCTGCCCCGCCGCGTCCGCGCAGGCCTGATTTTGTGACCTCGGCAATGGTTTCCGCCGGCCCGACCTCGATGGCGCGGGCAAGGCCCTTCCATCCGTCGTGCGCGGCGTAATCGACGAGCGAGACCGGATCGATTATGCCGCAGCGGGCGAAGGTCAGGCGCGTCTGGCGCTTGAGATAGGGATGATCCTCGACCCGGCCGACGCCAAGGGCGTGCGCGCCGCCGGAGAGGAGGCCCGCGTCGAATAGCGATGCGACGTCGCGGGCCTTCACCGGCCCGTAGCCGATGCGGCCGTCAGCCGTCTCGACCTCGATCAAAGGCTCAAGGAAAAGCATGCCGCGCGAACCGGTGCGGACGATCTCGATGTCGAGCCCGCGCGCCTTGGCCTCGGCGGCGATTGCCGCGACGACCTTTTCGGCGCCCAGCGCCAGCGCAGCGGCGTCTTTCGGGATGAAAAGCCGGGTCATGCGCTCACCGTGTTAACCGCTTCGGCCAGCGTCTCCTCATCAAGCGCGCCAATCAGTTCATCGTCCAGCATGGCCGCCGGGGAGCAGGCGCAAAGCCCGAGGCAATAAATCGCCTCGACAGTGAGATCGCCGTCCGCCGTCGTCCCGCCCCATTCGATCCCGAGACCAGTCAGGAATTTGCGCGCAAGTTCCTCGCTGCCCATGCTCTGGCAGGATTCGCCGCGACAGAGTTTCAGCACATGCCGTCCAGCGGGCTCGTGGCGGAAATCATGATAAAAACTTGTGACGCCATGCACTTCGGCGCGGCTCAGATTGAGCGCTTTGGCGATCATCGGCACGGCGTCGCCGTTCACATAGCCGAACTCCTCCTGCAATGCATGCAGGATCGGCAGCATCGGCCCCTCAAGGCCGAGATGTTCGTGTATGATTTCCGCGGCCCGCTCGGCGTTCCAATAGGACGCCCCAGACAATGTTCCACCCATGTCGCCTACTTTTCCTTATTATAGGCAAAAGGTGGCCTGCCGGCCCCGAAAGATCAATGGGCTTGTTTCATCGGTTGATAGAAGGCTTCTATATATACGGGCTTTGCAACGCCCTTTCAGCAGTTAATCATCGCCTGAAGCCGACCGAGGGCGCGGAAACGCCGCCAGCGCTTTAACGCCGGCGGCAAAGGTCGAGTCAGCCGCGCTGCGGCGGCCGGCCTATCAATAGCGGCGATAGACGCCGCGCGGCGCATAGACCCTGCGCGCGCCATAGACCGGGCGCGCGTAGACGCCGCGGCGGGCGACGACCGCGCCATTTGGCCCGGCGCAGCCGGCGCGATAGACGCCGCGCGCGCAAACGACGGCGCCGGCCTCCTCCACTGACGCCGCCATGGCGCCCATCATGACCAAAGCGGTCGACGCCGCGAGAATGAATCGTTTCATTGTCAGTCCCCCTTGAACAGCCGCCCCCAAATGGGCCGCCGATGCATCGTCAGGCGCTTGCCTGCGAATTGACTCGCAACACATTTTTCACATTCCGCGTGTCCGGAATCATGCGGCGTTTCCCCTTTAGTTGAGCGCTGTGTACCAGTCTTTGCGATACGTTGCATCCGGCTTCGCGGCGCGCAAACGCTCCGCCGCCGGCCGGCTTGAAACGGCGCGCCCCCTCCAGCGGGCGGCCGCGCTCACGCGATCCATTCCAGCGGGAGAGCCGCCATGCTCAAGGAATTCAAGGAATTCGCCCTCAGGGGCAATCTGATCGACCTCGCCATCGGCTTCATCATCGGCGCCGCCTTCAGCGGGTTGGTGCAGTCGGTGGTCAATGACATCATCATGCCGATCGTCGGCCGCATCACCGGCGGCGTCGATTTTTCCAATCTCTATTGGCAGCTGTCCGGCGCGCCGCAGCCGACCCTGGCGCTGGCCCGCCAGGCCGGCGCGACCATCGCCTATGGGAATTTCATTACGCTTCTGATCAATTTCCTGATCGTCGCCTTCGTCCTGTTCCTTGCCGTTAAGGCCCTGAACAAGGTGACGCCGAAGCCGGACCCGGCGTCGACCCAGCCGCCGAAGCAGGAAGTTCTGCTCGAACAAATTCGCGACCTGCTGGCGCGGAAATAAAGCCATAGGCTCCGCGTCGAGGTTTGTGTCCATTTCCCGACACTCCCCTATGTCGAGAAAACGACGCCGCCGCCGCGCCGTCGCCCGCCGGGCCAATTTCCTAGAGGGAAGCCCGCTCTTGCGGTGGATCAATGCGGGATTGGCACGGCCCGTGCTGTTCTGTCTGGAAGGCCTTCAGTCGACGCCATTTTTGAGCGAAATGCGACGGGAGGCCAGGGGCGCGCGGCGCGCCCGTAGCGTCGAACCTTGAGACAGGCCAAATGACATCGCAAGCCACGCCCCAGCCATATGGAGGACCGGACTTCGCTCCGAAGGGACGCGATTTCCAGGCGGCCATGCGCGCCAAGCTGCGGACGGCCGGACTGCGGCCGACCCGCCAACGCCTGACGCTGGTCGCGCTTTTATTCGCGAACGGCGATTGTCACGTGACCGCCGAGACGCTGCACGCCAGGTCGAAGCAGGCGCGCCCGCCGATTTCGCTTGCCACCGTCTATAATGCGCTGAACCAGTTCACCGAAGCCGGGCTGCTGCGCGAGATCGCCGTCCAGGGCTCGCGAACCTGGTACGACACCAATACGGGGCCGCATTATCATTTCCTGCTCGAGAACGAAGAGGATCTCCTCGATATTCCTCCGGAAGCTGTCGGCGTGCTTGGCCTGCCGCAGCCGCCTGAAGGCATGGAGATCATCAGCGCCGACCTCATCATCCGGGTTCGCAAGATCGATCCGCGCCGCTGAGCCTGACTGTTCGCCGGCCCCTCCGCTTTGATCCGCAAGGGGCTCGGCAGCGCAGGCATGACGCAAAGTAAAGGCCTTCGGCCAAGCGTCATAGGTCGATAAAAAGCTTGAAACAACGAAGCGGCCAAGCGTCGTTTCCGCCGCCGGTTCATTACCCGCGCCGACGATCGGCAGGGCCTGGGATCAGACTGTCGCTATGGTTGACCAAGAGTTGCAAACCGCAGTCCGGGACTTCGATCTCATCGGAGGCGCCGCCGCTGTCGACCATCTGGTCGAATCTTTCTACCGCAACATGGACGAGCGGCCCGAGGCGCAGGCCATTCGCGCCATACATGCAGAAGACCTCGGATCGACGAAAGCGATCCTGAAACTTTATCTCGGCGAGTGGCTTGGCGGACCGGCATTATATTCGCAAAAGCGGGGACATCCGCGTCTGCGCATGAGGCATGTCCGTTTCTCCATCGGTCCCCGCGAGCGCGACGCCTGGCTCGCCTGCATGAACGCGGCGCTGGATGAGGTCGTTGCGGAGGTAAAACTCCGCGACCGGCTGAAGAGCGCCTTCCTTAAACTGGCCGACTGGCTTCGCAACGATCCGGAAAACGCACATGACAAGCATCACTGAAACGCCTTTCGCCTCTCTCGAAGCCGAAGGCCGGCTAATCAACGCGGTCTTCAAGGGCGCCACGGAAAAGCCCGGCCGCTTTGGCTATCGCGGCGGGATCGCGCTGAAATTCCAGCAGTCCTACGCCGACGAGAAGCGCCCGCCGGAACTTGCCTGCGAACAGGTGATCGCGGTCGCCGACGCCGGCGCCGAGACGATCCCCTTTCTGACCGCCAATTTCCTGTCGTTCGAACATCTGCAAAGCTTTGCCGACGTCCTCAAGGGCAAGCTCAGCCCGACCGGCAAATATTTCGCCTTCTGCAACAACATCGATCTGCTCGCGAAATACCACGTCGAGATCGACGGCATTCCCTTCTATGTGCTGCCGCTCGACGAATCGACCGTTTACAATGAAGTGCTGGAGCTGCTGCGGCTCGACAAAACCGATCTGAAGAAACTTACGATCGGCGGCAAGACGGATGCGGTGGCGGACGCGGCCCTGGCTTTCGACGATTCCTTCGACGCCATCAGTTTCGCGCAGGGGCTGGAGCGGATGGGGCCGGTCAAGAACCGTTACGAGCATCGTCCGGTTTGATCCGCAAGGATTTCGCGCAAGTCGCGACGCAACGCGCCGCGCTCATCAAAGTTTGAGTGTCGATGAATTCGAAAAGGCGGCGCCGCAAATCTTGCGGCGGCGCTTTTTTTCTTTGCGCCAAGGCCTTCGTCGCTTGCCCGACCTTGCGCGGGCCGCGAGACCCGCCCGCGCATGCTGTTCAGGCCCGACCTTTTAGAATTTCTTCACGCGTATATTGTGCTTTCTCAGCGCATAGCCGATCTGCCTTGGCGTAATACCCAGCACGCGCGCGGCTTTGGCCTTGACCCAGCCGGCGCGCTCCATAGCGTCGACGATCCGCTCGCGGTCCGACCGGAACGCCCCCTCTCCCGCCGGCGGCAAGGCGCCATCGGCCAAATGGGGAGGCGCTGCGGCGTCGTCGGGCGGGCGGATGTCGCGCGCCGTCTCGACCGGCGGCAGTCGCGCCGGGCCTACAGGAGCCTCGACGTGCCTGTGGCTGACTTGCGGCGCGTCGGACCCTTTCCACAAGATCGCTGACAGGCAACCATCATTGTGGCAGGCGAAATCGTTTTGCTCGATCTCGTCGCCCGGCGCCATCGTCGCCGTCCGGCGCACGCAATTTTCGAGTTCGCGAATATTGCCGGGGAATTTGCATTCCTTCAGCACGGCGATCGCAGAGGCCGTCAACACAAGGTCGGTTTTCTGCTCGCTGTTGAAGCGGTGCAGAAACTCATTGGCGAGCGGCAGAATGTCGCCTTCGCGCTCGCGCAGCGGCGGCAGAAAGATCGGAACCACCGTGATGCGATAATAAAGGTCGGCGCGGAATTCGCCGCGCTTGACGGCGTCCTCGAGGTTTTTGTTGGTGGCGCAAACCAGCCGCACATCGACCTTCAGCGGACGCGCGCCGCCGACCCGTTCGAATTCGCCCTCCTGCAGCACGCGCAGCAATTTGACCTGGAACGCGGGTGAAATATCGCCGATCTCGTCGAGGAACAGCGTGCCGCCGTCAGCCAGTTCGAACCGGCCCTTGCGCGTCGCGAGGGCCCCCGTGAACGCGCCGCGTTCGTGACCGAACAGCTCCGACTCCAGCACGCTCTCCGGCAGAGCCGCGCAATTGAGCTTGATGAAAGGCTTGCCGCTGCGCGGCGACAGATTATGGATCGCGGCCGCAAAAAGCTCCTTGCCGGTGCCGGATTCGCCGCGCAGCAGCACGGTCGAACGGCTCTTTGCGACGATCCGGATCTTCTTGACGACGGCGCGCACGGCCGGGCTGTCGCCGACGATGCCCTCGATGCCGCTGAATCGCGTCTCGGGCGAGCGAGGACGGGCGCTTTTTTCGAGCCGCGCATTTTCCTGCATCAGCCGCTCGCGATCGCGCGCGACGAGCTTTTGCAGGCGGAGGGTCTGGCCGACCAGATTGGCGATCATGGTCAAAAAACGCACATCATGATCGAATCTGACGCTGGTGCGGTTTGTATTGTTACGATCGACAGTCAAGGCGCCTATAACTTCATCGCCATCCTTGATTGGAACGCCGATCAGAGCGAAGGGCTCGCCATCCGCCCGTCCCCAGCCGGTGAGGTCCGACCCTTCGAACAGGGGCGAAGCGTAAACATTTTCAACGACCAGCGGCATTTTGGTGGTGACGATCTGGCCGATCGCCCGTTCCGGCAGGCGGTCGAAATAAAGCTTCGCATTCTGTTCCGACCAACCGGAGCCGACGACGATTTCCGGCTTGCCGTTTTTATCCAGGAGGGCAATCAGCCCATGCCGCATCTCGAGAAAGCTGGAAAGCAACGTCAACACGCCGGCCAGGGACACCTCAAGCCTGTTTACCGACGCAAGAAGCTTCGAAATTTCGTAAATGCCGACGAGAGTCGTTTCCCCCGGATCGGCGGCGCGGCCGATCGGCTGTGGCGCCGTAGGTGTCTGTGCATGAATCATCGAGAGCCTCGTTTTTGAGGACCGTTAAGCGACAATCCAAGCAAGCTCCATGCCGATTGTTCGGAATCCTACAAAGCAATCGGATCGAAACGAACAAAAGGCAAAACGGCCGCCACGATCCAATTGTCAGCTTCCGCCGCCGTTCTGTTGCGAAACAGACAAAGCAGACCACCCTCGCAAGCTATTCCTTCATAGATATAGCTATAACCTCCCGTTTTCGGCCCGCTTCAGAGGAAAATCATAGCTTTGCGCCACTGGCCCGCCGCTTGCTATTCGGTCGCTGGAGGGCTTGGCATGGTCGATTACTCACATTTTTCCTCGGGTCGTTCGAGCAGACCCTTTGCCGTCATTCTGGGAGTGAACGAGGTCGCCTCGGCCATCGCCGTCCATCTTGACAGAAGCGGATGGAGCGCCGCACTCTCCCGCGATTCCAATCCGCCGGTGTACAGGCGCGGCATGTCGTTTCACGACGCTCTGTTCGGCGACCGGGCGATGATCGCCGCGATTTCCGGCGAACGCGCCGAAACCGGCCTCGAAGTGCTCGCCGCCGTCTCGCGGCCGGATTGCGTCGCGGTGACGACGCTCGGCCTGCTCGACCTTCTCGTGCTGCGTCAACTCGATCTTGTCATTGACGCGCGGCTGCAGCCCTTTGCATTGCGGCCGGACCTGCGCAATCTCGCCAGACTGACAATCGGCGTTGGGCCCGGGTTCGACGATAAACTCAACTGCGACGTCGCGGTGCCGCTGGGCCAGCCCGCCCCCGTCAAGCTTGCCGGCGGCGCGACAGAGGACTCCGCCGCCGGATCAAAAAACTTCGTCTTCGCGCATCGGCGCGGCTCCTGGCGAACGGCGGTCGATCTCGGCTCACGCGCCTTCCGCGGGTTCGTCGTCGGCCATGTCGGCGGCGAGCCGCTGGCGGCGGCGGCGGACGGCATTCTCATCGGCATTGTACGGGATGGAACGGAAGTGGTTGAAGGCGACGTTCTCGCCGAAGTCGATCCGCGCACCCGTCAGGCCGCCTGGACCGGAATGGACGCCACAGGGCGCCTCACCGCCAAGGCGGTCATGCGCGCCCTTCAGAAAAACGCGGCGCCCGCGCCAAAGCGATCGGCCGTCATCGTTCAGGAAGCCCGCTAGATCATTTTGATTGTGGATCCGATCGATCCACAATCATGCGTGCGACTGTTTCGGACTAATCGGAGCGTGATGTGGCCCGGAAACGCTGCAATTCTTCAATTTCGCCAGCCTCGCGGGCCGGCTTTGTGGATGTCGTCCGGGCGCGCCGCAAATTGATTGAGATCATTGCCGCGCGATCGCAGCTGTGAGTTTATCGCGCCGTCGGCAAGGTCGCGGCGCGGATTTTCGGAACTTGGGCCTTAATTTCCGAAGTGTCGATTAACTGACATGGCGGCATTCGCTTTCCGACAGTGTCAGCATCGCGACATCGCCCCATCCAATCTAAAATCTCTCTAAATATCAGCTGCTTGCTTGGTTCAACAGCGATGGCACGGTTGTTGCCGAACTCTCCCTGCACGGTGCTTTGCTCGGCTGGTCAAACCGCAAAGTCGAGCCGCGATCCGAGAGTTCTGGCGCAGAGCCTACCCGCGAGGAACTGATATGGAAGAAGCCTATCAAAACATTGAACATGACGCCGGCGACCCCGAGGCGCTCGACGATCTGATGCAGAAGATCGCCGACCACAAGGGATGTGGAACGTCCGGCGGCAGCGGCAAATCGAGCTGCGGCACAGGAGCCGGGGCCAATGACCTCGCCCCCGAAATCTGGGAAAAAGTCAAAAACCATCCCTGCTACAGCGAAGAAGCCCACCATCACTACGCGCGCATGCATGTCGCCGTCGCGCCGGCCTGTAATATTCAATGCAACTATTGCAACCGCAAATATGATTGCGCCAATGAATCGCGCCCCGGCGTCGTCAGCGAGAAGCTGACGCCGGAACAGGCGGCCAAGAAAGTGCTGGCCGTCGCCTCGACGATCCCGCAGATGACGGTGCTCGGCATCGCCGGCCCCGGCGATCCGCTCGCCAATCCGGAAAAGACGTTCAAGACCTTCGAACTGATTTCCCGGACCGCGCCCGACATCAAGCTCTGCCTGTCGACCAACGGCCTCGCCCTGCCCGATCACGTCGACACCATCGCCAAATTCAACGTCGATCATGTGACCATCACGATCAACATGACCGACCCGGAAATCGGCGCCAAGATCTACCCGTGGATCTTCTGGAAACACAAGCGCATCACCGGCTATGAGGCGGCCAAGATCCTGACCGATCGCCAGCTGCAGGGCCTCGAAATGCTGACGGAGCGGGGCATCCTCTGCAAGATCAACTCGGTGATGATCCCCGGCGTGAACGACAAGCATCTCGTCGAAGTCAACCGGGCGGTCAAATCCCGCGGCGCATTCCTGCACAACATCATGCCGCTGATCTCCGCCCCGGAGCACGGCACGGTATTCGGCCTCACCGGCCAGCGCGGCCCCTCGGCGCAGGAGCTGAAGGCGCTGCAGGACAGCTGCGAAGGCGAAATGAACATGATGCGGCATTGCCGCCAGTGCCGCGCCGACGCCGTCGGACTGCTTGGCGAAGATCGCAGCGCCGAGTTCACCACCGACAAGATCATGGAGATGGAGGTCAACTACGACCTTGAATCGCGCAAGGCCTATCAGAGCAAGGTCGAGGAAGAGCGCATCGCCAAGGTCGAAGCCAAGAACGCCGAGCTCGAAACTCTGGCTGGCGCTTCCAGCGACATCCAGATCCTGATCGCCGTCGCGACCAAGGGCAGCGGCCGCGTCAACGAGCACTTTGGCCACGCCAAAGAGTTCCAGGTCTACGAACTCAGCACCAAGGGCGCGAAATTCGTCGGCCACCGCCGCGTCGATCTCTATTGCCAGGGCGGTTACGGCGAGGAAGACGCGCTCGAGACGGTCATTCGCGCCATCAATGATTGCGCGGCTGTCTTCGTCGCCAAGATCGGCGGCTGCCCGAAAGATTCGCTGCGTGCGGCCGGCATCGATCCGGTCGATCAATACGCCTTCGAATTCATCGAGCAATCGGCGATCGCCTACTTCAAGGATTACCTCGCCAAGGTGAACAGCGGCGAGATCGCGCATGTCATCCGCGGCGACGCCGACATCCGCCAAGGCGCTTACGTGCCGGTCTGACCGGGGCGAAGCATCTTGTCGCGGACGTTGCAAACGTCGGCGACAAGAAGATGCGTCACATCGAAAGAGATCGAGCGCTTTCACAAGCCGATGGCGAAAACGCTCGATCATAAAGTCCGTCAGGAAAGGAGTGAGCCATGACCTACAAGATCGTCGCCTCGCAATGCACGTCATGTTCGGCGTGTGAGGCTGAATGCCCCAATGTCGCGATCAGCGAGAAAGGCGGCACCTTCGTCATCAACCCGAAGAAATGCACCGAGTGCATCGGCTATTTCGATATCCCGCAATGCGTCGCCGTCTGCCCGGTGGACAACACCTGCGTCATCGACAACTCGCTGCCGCGCTACCAAGGGAATGCGGCATGAACATCACCCTGACCCCCGCCGCTCATAAATTCGTTCGCCGCCTCGTCATGTTCGACGGGGGTCCCGGCAGCGGTCTCCGGCTGCAGGTGACGCCGGGCGGGTGCTCCGGCCTCAGCGCCGAGTTCAGCGTGCAGCCGGCGCCGGCCGCCAACGAGCAGGTCTTCACGCAGGACGGCGTCAGCCTGTTTCTTGGCGCCGAAGCCCGGCTTCTTCTCGACGGCGTGACGATCAATTTCGTCGATACGCCGGCAAAGACCGGCTTCGACTTCATCGATCCGAAAAAGGCGTCATGCGGCTGCAGCAGCACCGCGCCGGCGGCTTTGGAAGAGCCGGCTCTCTCGTCGGCGAAATAGGGCCAGAATGTTCGCGAGCGACGACATAGACGCAAAGGCGCCCCCCGCGCTCGAGATCGACGCCATTGCGGCGTCGATTCTCGGGGAGGGGCTGCCCGCCGCCGCGGAGCGCCGCCTCCGCGAAGCGGCGGCGTCTTATCATCTCGACGACGTCGCCGAGACATTGCTGCTCGAAGCGCTCGCAGCGGCGCCGCAACATCCTGCGGTGCTGATCGGGCTCTACCGTTTCTATTTCTACAAGGGGCGCCTTTTTGACGCCATCGGGGTGGCGCGCGCCTGCCTCGACAAGGCGCTGAGCGAGCTTGGCCTTGCCCGCGACTGGCGCGCCGTGCAGCCGGACGACGCCGATTTCGGCTCCTATTCCGCGGTGCTGCCGCGCTTCTTCACCTTCACGTTAAAAGGCTACGCCTATTTGCACATGCGCGTCGGCGAAATCGACGAGGGCCGCGAAGCCGTGACAAAACTCCTGGCGCTCGATCCCTCCGACAAGATCAACGCGGGACTGCTGCTCGACATCGCCGACAGGATGGGAGCTGAAGATGAAGACTGACATCGACGAAGCCCTTGACTGGCGCGGCGAGGCGGTCATTTGCGCCAATTGCGCCCATATCGAATTGTTGAATTCCCGCTGCCAGCCGCTGAAGGCCTGCGTGCACGACCGCTATGCGCGGCGCATCGACCGCTTCTTCGACTGGAATCCCAGCCTCGCCAACAGCTATCTTGAGCATCCTTATTTCGAGGTGCGCGCCTGCGGCGCCAAAGCGGCTGACGTGTTCCATCTGCCGCCCCTGCTCGACGATCCCGAGGAAGCCGTCCGCTGGAGCGCCGCGCGCCGCCTGCCGAACCGTTATCTTCTGCGGCTGCGCAACGATCCGCACCGCGAAGTGCGCATCCGCGTCGCGCAGCGCCTCGAAGGCGCCGACCTGATGGCCATGATCGCCGACCCGGACTATTACGTGCGCCAGACGGTCGCGCGAAAAATCCCGGCCGACCTCCTCGTCTTGATGATCGGCGACGCCGATGTCGAAGTCCGGCGCGTCGTCGCTGTGCGCATCGGCCTCGAGCATCTTTCGCGCCTTGCCGCCGACCCCGAGGCCGGCGTTCGGCTCGAGGCGGCGCGACGGCTCGAGCCCGCCAATCTCGCAAAACTGACCGGCGATCCCGACTGGCGGGTCCGCTACGAAATCGTGCTGCGCGCGGACATAGAGGTCGTGCGCGGGCTCGCCGAGGATGAAGATCCGCTGGTGCGCGCCGCCGCGCAGGACCGCATTTCGGCCGGCCGGCGCGACGGCGATCCGCACGCCGGGGATGGCGTCTTTCCCGTTCTTGCGCCGCTCGGCAGCGCCTCGCCCGAGGCGCTGGAGCGCCCAACCGCTGAGGATTTGAGATGACAAACATCAGTCGCGATAGCGAAGTCGTCGAGCTCAATCAGCCGCCGCTCTATAATTACGGCCAGAAGGTGCGGGCGAAGAAAACCGTCCGCAACGACGGCACCTTCATGGGCAAGGAGATCGGCGAGGTGCTCTGCAAGAAGGGCGACGAAGGTTATGTCGTCAGCATCGGCACCTTTTTGCAGCAATTCTACATCTATGGCGTCGAATTCGTCGCTACAGGCTACCGTGTCGGGATGAAGCGCAAGGAGCTCGATCCCGTCGAAACCATCACCACAACAGCTAGCGGGGCTTCATCATGAGCGCTTCTTCGCCCGGAAAATTCGAGTGGGGACAAAGGGTCCGCGCCACAGCCGATCTGTTCAACGACGGCTCCTATCCCGAGCAGCCGGAGAACGCTCTGCTGGTCCGGGCCGGCGACGCCGGAGAAATCGTCCAGGTCGGCTCGCATGTCGAAACCGAGACCCCCGTCTATCTCGTCGAATTCGGCGAGCATCGGGTCGTCGGCTGTCTCGAAGACGAGATCACGCCGCTCTAGTTGCCTGACGGACCGGCGGCGTCGCCGCCGGCCGTCCTTTTTATAAACATAACCCATAAAGGCGCCCCGTGAAAATCATGATCCGCAGAAGCTCGGAAGGCATCCTCTCCGCCTATGTGCCGAAGAAGGACCTCGAAGAGCCCATCGTCGAGATGGAAAAGCCGGACATGTGGGGCGGCACGATCACGCTGCAAAACGGCTGGCTGTTGGCGTTGCCGGAAATGGGTCCCGAAACGACGCTTCCCATCACGGTGGAAGCGCGGCGATTGAGCGGCGATTAATATGACGCTTGACGAACAAAGTCTTGGCGCGATCAGCGCTTTTCTGGCGACGGCGGAGCTTGATCCGGCGGCGCTCGCCGAATTGCGCCGCCGTTTTCCCGGCCTCCCGCTCAGCCGTTGCGACGCCTCGGACGTCGCCGACGAGACGCCCTACCGATCGTTCGAGCGCTGCAATCTCTATCTGCTCGACGGCCGCGATCATTGCGTCAAGCTGACAACCGATCCGAGCTGCGCCACCGGAGTCGTGCTGGCGTCGAAAGGAGCGAGGTGATGGATACGACCTGGCTGACCCTGTCCGACCCCGACATGTCGGAGATCGAAGCCGCGGCCGCACGTGACGTGCTGGTCTCGGCCAGGATGTCGTCTGGGCCGGTCACCGAGGGATTCGAGGAGGCGTTTGCGCAATATCTCGGGCGCAAGCACGCCATCGCCGTGTCGAGCGGCATCATCGGTCTTTATCTCACCCTGCAAGCCTATGGCGTCGGCCCCGGCGATGAAATCGTCGCGCCCTCGCATTCCTTCCGCGAAACCGTCCACGCCATCGCGCTGACCGGCGCGCGGCCGGTGTTCGCCGATGTCGATTACTGGACCGGAGCCTTGGCGCCCGACAAGGCCGCGGCCTGTCTCACCGAGCGCACGCGCATGATTGTCGCCGGCAATCCCGCCGGCCACCCGGCGCCCTGGGCGCCGCTGCGCGAACTCGCCACAGGCGCGGGCGTCGCCTTGATCGAGGATTCCACCGAGGCGATCGGCTCGGTCTACAAAGGCGCGCGGGTCGGCTCCTTCGGGGATTGTTCGATCTTCGATTTCTCACAGCCTGGCGCGCTGATCTGCGGCGAAGGCGGCATGATCGTCACCGACGATGACGACCGCGCCCTGGCGATTCGCCGGCTGCGTTCGCGCAAGCTCGAAGAGCGGACTTCGGTCGTGATCGGCGCCGTCGCGCCGCTACAGGCGTCCCTGAGCGACCTTGCGTCGGCGGTTGGCCTTGCGCAATTGCGCCGCCTCGACGTTCTGCTGGCGCGGCGCAAGACCATCGAGGCCTATTATGGCGATTATTTCCGGTCGTTCGAAGGGATCAAGGATCCCTACATCGCGCCGGACGTGGACGAGGTTCACTGGTTCCTTTTCGTCGTCCATCTCGGCACCCGCTTTTCCCGGTCGAGCCGGGATTCGATCATCGACGATCTGAAGACCGAAAAGATTGAATCGGCCGCCTATTCTCAGCCGCTTCATCTCCAGCGCCGATATTTCGACATGGGATATCGCCGGGGCGATTTCTTCGTCACGGAGAAAGTGGCGGACCGGGCGGTGGCGCTGCCGTTCCACGCTCATCTCACAGAAGAGCAGATCGCGTTCATCGTCGGCACGATGAAGGACGCTTCCATCAACAACGGCGCCGGCGCCGCGATCTATTGACGCGCCCCGAGGCCATTCATCAACAGGAGAAGACAATGCCGCTTTTAACCATTCAGCCATCCGGAAAAACAATCGAAGCCGCCGAAGGCACCTCGCTGCTCGACGCCCTGCTCGCCGCCGGCGAAAAGATCGTCTCGAAATGCGGCGGCAACGCCAAATGCGGCCAATGCCACGTCTTCGTTCAGGAAGGTCGCAAGACCATCTCGAAGATGACCCGCGTCGAGAATGAAATGCTCGACACCATCATCGGCGTTGGTTCGAAGTCGCGCCTCGCCTGCCAGGCGATGTTCGGGACCGAGCCGGTCACCGTCGAAGTGCTGAGCTTCGTCTGAAAGCGGACGAAGAGCAATTCCCTGATCCGATCGGGCGCCTTGTACGCGTTGTAAATGCGACATTGCCTGATTGCATTCAATGAAAGGCCGAGACAATGAGCGAAGAGAAAAAAGTTATCCTTCACGTCCGCTTCTATCCCGATGGCACCGTCAGCGAAATCCAGGATCGGCCGGCAGGCCTCGCGCCGCAGGAATGGTTCGACCGCTTGATCAACATCAACAAGACCGGCGAGAGCTTTGAAGCGCTTTCCGGCGGCCGCGGCGTCTTCCGCTACCCCGCGGCGGAAATCGAAGCGCTGAAAGCCGCCGCCCTTCAATAGGCTGACGTCGCCAGCGACCCTCCGCAGGAGAAGATAAAATGATTGACCAGATTCTCGCGGCGATGGATCGCGGAGACGTTGTTCCCTATCTCGGGCCGGGGGCCCTTGCCCTCGCCGGCGAGGCCGCCCCGCCGCATTCGCCCGAAACGCTGGTGACCCAATTGACCGCGGCGGCGACGGTGCCGCACAAGATTCGCAACAATCTGACGGCGGCTGCGCAGTTCATCGAAAATTTCAAGCACCGCAAGACGGTCGCTCAGACGATGACGAAAGCGTTCACCAATGCGACGCCACCGACCGCGCTGCATACGTGGCTCGCCAGCCGCGCGAAACTGCCGGTCCTCGTCAACGCCTGGTACGACGATCTGCTGCAAAAGGCGTTCGCCGGCCGCGCCGACTGGGGCATGGCGCAAGGCGTCAGCCAGGCGGAGCATTTTGGCGAATGGGTGCATTATTTCCGCGCCGACGGCTCACAGGTGCCGGGCGTCTCACGCATCCAGGACGGTTCGGGCGCAAAAGCGCCGGCCGATGCGCCGGACGAAACGCTGAAATGGACGACGCTGATCTATCAGCCGATCGGCTCGGTTTCTCCAGCGGCCAACTACATCATCTCGGATTCGGACTATGTCGAGGTTCTGACGGAAATCGACATTCAGACGCCCATTCCCGAGGCGGTGCAGTCGATCCGGCGCGGCAAGAGCTTCCTCTTCGTCGGCTGCCGCTTCTCAAGCCAGATCGAACGCAGTTTCGCGCGGCAGATCATGAAACGCTCGTCCGACCGCCACTGGGCTGTGATGGCGGGGCCGCTCACGCGCAATGAGGAACGCTTCCTGCGCGAGCAGAACATCGAATGGATCGACCAGCCGCTTGACGTTTTTGTCGCGAAACTGACCGACAGCGCCGCGAGCCGCCCGGAAATGGCCTCGATCGCCTGACGCAAACAGATCCCGGACGGCGGCGCCTTCCGGGATCGACTTTTTGATCTGAATCTCTCGCCTCGTGCAGGATGACCCTGGATTTCCGTAAATCCTGGATTACAAGGCTGCGCCTGCCGCCTTCAGCTGTTCCCCAGCGACCAGTTCCCCCGGCGGAGTCAGGACGTCTTCAGGACGCTGAGCGGCAAAGCAAAGCCAGCGCGCCGTCCAAGCAGCACGTCGACCCTCTCGCGCACCGTCTCGAGCTTTAACGGCTTCGCAAGCAGGCTATGCGCGCCGGCGGCAAGACATTGCTTGCCAAATTCATCGCCGGCCGACTCGACGATCACAAGGATCTTGGCTCCCGGGATCTTCTGCTTGATATCCGACAAAACGCCGACGCCTTCGCTGCGCACGATCGACGACGCGAGCAGGAGGAGATCCGGCTTCCCATCCGGCAATTTCTCGAACGCCCGCTGCACCGATCCGACTTCATGCGTCTCATTTTCGTCATGGAGCATGAATTGCAGGGCGGCGCGGATGATTTCGTCATCGTCGACGACGAAAATGCGCTTGTTTTCAACCGCTCGCGACGTCTCTACGCCGATCTGCATGATGTTGTCTCCATGATTTGAGCTCCGTCCCAGATTGAGCTCCATCCCAATTAGCAATTTACATACCGATGGCGGCTGCAACCCGCATGCGGGAACTCCAACGACCAGCCGGCGCGCGGCGGCGGCGCGGCGGCGGAAAAACGTTCCGAATGCTCCATTTAGCGCTGTTCGTTTCCGCCGAATTGAGACAGCAATGTCGGCTTTGGGACACGGCCATCAATGCCCGCCCTACATCTTTTTATTCGTTTAAAATCAGTAAGTTGATTGCCTAATTTGGCTCTGGCACGGTGTTTGCGGAATAGGGTCTGCGTGGGGCGGGTTGTCGCCGTTTAGGCACTTCTCGGGAAAGCGCACCCTCGGCGCCTGCGCCCGGCGCCGCACGGCTTAGGCAACATTCCAGATAGTCGGCCGACGTTAGGGGCGCCGAGGCAAATTAACGGGATCAAGGAGCAAGCAATGTCAGATCTGCGGCAAATCGCATTCTACGGCAAGGGAGGCATCGGCAAGTCGACGACCTCCCAGAACACCCTCGCGGCTCTCGCCGCCATGGACCAGAAAATTCTCATCGTCGGCTGCGACCCCAAGGCCGATTCGACCCGCCTCATCCTCCACTCCAAGGCGCAGGACACCATCCTGAGCCTCGCGGCTGAAGCTGGCAGCGTCGAGGACCTCGAGCTCGAAGACGTCATGAAAGTCGGCTTCCGCGACATCCGTTGCGTCGAGTCGGGCGGCCCGGAGCCGGGAGTCGGCTGCGCCGGCCGCGGCGTCATCACCTCGATCAACTTCCTCGAGGAAAACGGCGCGTACGAAGGCGTCGACTATGTCTCCTATGACGTTCTCGGCGACGTGGTCTGCGGCGGCTTCGCGATGCCGATCCGTGAGAACAAGGCGCAGGAAATCTACATCGTCATGTCCGGCGAGATGATGGCGATGTATGCCGCCAACAACATCTCCAAGGGCATTCTGAAATACGCCAATTCCGGCGGCGTGCGCCTCGGCGGTCTCGTCTGCAACGAGCGCCAGACGGACAAGGAATATGAGCTGGCGGAAGCGCTGGCCGAAAAGCTCGGCACCAAGCTGATCTATTTTGTCCCGCGCGACAATATTGTCCAGCACGCCGAACTGCGCCGCATGACAGTCATCGAATACGCGCCCGATTGCGCGCAGGCCGAGCATTACCGCACGCTGGCGACGAAGATCCACGCGAACAAGGGCAATGGCGTTATCCCGACCCCGATCACGATGGACGAACTCGAAGACCTGCTGATGGCTCACGGCATCATGAAGGCCGTCGACGAATCCCAGGTCGGCAAGACCGCCGCCGAACTGACGGCCTAATCAAACCGGCCGGACGCCGGCTCCGTCAGGAGCTGGCGTCCTCCTCCGATCAACCGATTTTGAAAGGTGCGACCATGAGCCTGGCGCCTGCTGAATCCATCGAAGACATCAAAGCCCGGAACAAGGCCCTCATCAAGGAGGTCCTCGAAGTCTATCCGGAGAAAACAGCCAAGCGACGCGCCAAGCATCTCGGCACGTTCGAGGAAGGCAAGCCTGACTGCGGCGTTAAGTCGAACATCAAATCGATCCCCGGCGTCATGACGATCCGCGGCTGCGCTTATGCCGGCTCGAAGGGCGTCGTGTGGGGTCCGATCAAGGACATGATCCACATCAGCCATGGCCCCGTCGGCTGCGGTCAGTATTCCTGGGCCTCGCGGCGCAACTATTACATCGGCACCACGGGCGTCGACACCTTCGGCACGATGCAGTTCACCTCCGATTTCCAGGAGAAGGACATTGTGTTCGGCGGCGACAAGAAGCTCGCCAAAATCATGGACGAAATTCAGGTCCTGTTCCCCCTGAACAAGGGCATCACCGTTCAGTCCGAGTGCCCGATCGGCCTCATCGGCGACGACATCGAGGCGGTCTCCAAGGCCAAGTCGAAGGAATATGAAGGCAAGACGATCGTTCCCGTCCGCTGCGAAGGCTTCCGCGGCGTGTCGCAGTCGCTCGGCCACCACATCGCCAACGACGCCGTCCGCGACTGGGTGTTCGACAAGCAGGAGGGCAAGCCCGCCCGCTTCGAGCAGACCGACTATGACGTCGCGATCATCGGCGACTACAACATCGGCGGCGACGCCTGGTCTTCCCGCATCCTGCTCGAGGAAATGGGTCTTCGCGTGATTGCGCAATGGTCCGGCGACGGCACCATCGCCGAGCTCGAGGCGACGCCGAAGGCGAAGCTGAATGTGCTGCACTGCTACCGTTCGATGAACTACATCTCGCGCCACATGGAAGAGAAATACGGTATACCGTGGGTCGAGTATAATTTCTTCGGGCCGACCAAGATCGAAGAATCGCTGCGCAAGATCGCCAGCCATTTCGACGACAAGATCAAGGACGGCGCCGAGCGCGTCATCGCCAAATATCGCGCGCTGACCGACGCCGTCATCGCCAAATACCGGCCGCGCCTCGAAGGCAAGACCGTTATGCTGTTCGTCGGCGGCCTGCGTCCGCGCCACGTGATCGGCGCTTACGAGGATCTCGGCATGGAGATCGTCGGGACGGGCTACGAGTTCGGCCACAACGACGACTATCAGCGCACCACCCACTATGTGAAGGACGGCACGCTGATCTATGACGACGTGACCGGCTACGAGTTCGAGAAATTCGTCGAAAAGATCCAGCCCGATCTCGTCGGCTCCGGCATCAAGGAAAAATACGTCTTCCAGAAAATGGGCGTGCCTTTCCGCCAGATGCACTCGTGGGACTACTCGGGCCCCTATCACGGCTACGATGGCTTCGCGATCTTCGCGCGCGACATGGACATGGCGATCAACTCGCCGGTCTGGAAGCTGGCCAAGACCCCCTGGGCGGCCTGATCGGCTTCTTAAATAACGCGCTCTCCTCCGGGAGAGCGCGCCCCCCGGCTTCGGAACCAAAAGGGTTTAACTATGCCACAGAATCCTGACAACGTTCTCGACCATTTCAACCTGTTCCGGCAGCCGGAATATAAGGAAATGTTCGAAAACAAGAAAAAGAACTTCGAAAATCCCGTCGCTGACGAAGAGCTCGAACGCGTTCGCGAATGGACCAAGACGGAAGAATATCGCGAGAAGAATTTCGCTCGCGAAGCGCTGACCGTCAATCCGGCGAAAGCCTGCCAGCCGCTCGGCGCCGTGTTCGCCGCCGTCGGCTTTCAGGAGACGATCCCCTTCGTCCATGGCTCGCAAGGCTGCGTCGCTTATTATCGCAGCCATTTTTCTCGCCATTTCAAGGAGCCGACCTCTTGCGTCTCCTCCTCGATGACGGAAGACGCGGCGGTGTTCGGCGGCCTCAACAACATGATCGACGGCCTCGCCAATACCTACAATATGTACAAGCCGAAGATGATCGCGGTGTCGACGACCTGCATGGCGGAAGTCATCGGCGACGATCTCAACGCCTTCATCAAGACGGCCAAGGAAAAAGGCTCGGTCCCGGCGGAATATGACGTTCCCTTCGCCCACACCCCGGCTTTCGTCGGCAGCCACATCACCGGCTACGACAATGTGATGAAAGGCGTCGTGGAGCATTTCTGGGACGGCAAGGCCGGCACCGCGCCGAAGCTTGAGCGCGTTCCGAATGAGAAGATCAATTTCTTCGGCGGGTTTGACGGCTACACGGTCGGCAATCTGCGGGAGATCAAGCGAATCTTCAACTCGATGAATATCGAGTACACGATTATGGGCGACAACAGCGACGTCTGGGATACGCCGACCGATGGCGAATTCCGCATGTATGACGGCGGCACCACGCTCGAAGACGCCGCCAACGCGATCCACGCCAAGGCGACGATTTCGATGCAGGAATATTGCACCGAAAAGACCCTGAAGTTCATCGAGACGACGGGCCAAGAGGTTGTGTCCTTCAACCATCCGCTCGGCGTCAAAGGCACCGACGAGTTTCTGATGGCGCTTTCCCGTATCACCGGCAAGCCAATCTCGGCGGAGCTGACCCGCGAGCGCGGACGCCTCGTCGACGCCATCGCTGATTCGAGCGCGCATATCCACGGCAAGAAATTCGCCATCTATGGCGATCCCGATCTCTGCATCGGCCTCGCCTCCTTCCTGCTCGAGCTCGGCGCCGAGCCGACCCATGTTCTGTCGACCAATGGCGGCAAGGCCTGGGAAGCGAAAATGCAGGGCATCCTCGACGCCTCGCCGTTCGGCAAGGGCTGCCACGCTTATGGCGGCAAGGATCTGTGGCACATGCGTTCGCTGCTGTTCACGGAGCCGGTCGACTTCCTGATCGGCAACACCTACGGCAAATATCTCGATCGCGATACCGGCACCCCGCTGATCCGCATCGGCTTCCCCATCTTCGATCGTCACCACTATCACCGCTATCCGGTGTGGGGCTATCAGGGCGCGATGAACGTCCTCGTCTGGATCCTCGACAAGATCTTCGACGAAATCGACCGCAACACCAATGTCGTGGCGAAGTCCGACTACAGCTTCGACATCATCCGCTAACAGCGTCGGCGCCTTCCGGGGCGCCGCGTCCGGCTCCGCCGCGCCACGCCTTGACCGTGGTCGCGGCGAACCGCCGCCAATATAATACGCATGCAACTTGTCTGATCGACTGGCGCAACCCGGGGGCCACCCACTTAGCGCCATGGCTCGTAGTCGAAGAGGTAGGCATGACCAGTTTAGCGAACAAGATCCAGGACGTTTTCAACGAGCCAGGCTGCGACAAGAATCAGGGCAAATCCGACAAGGAACGCAAGAAGGGCTGCACCAAGCAATTGCAGCCGGGGGCCGCTGCCGGCGGCTGCGCCTTCGACGGCGCCAAAATCGCGCTGCAGCCGATCACCGACGTCGCCCACCTCGTTCACGGCCCGATCGCCTGCGAGGGCAATTCATGGGACAACCGAGGCGCCAAATCCTCTGGATCTCAGCTTTACCGAACCGGCTTTACGACCGACATCAACGAGACGGACGTCATCTTCGGCGGCGAGAAGCGGCTGTTCAAAGCGATCAAGGAAATTATCGACAAATATGATCCGCCGGCCGTGTTCGTCTATCAGACCTGCGTGCCCGCGATGATCGGCGATGATATCGGCGCCGTTTGCAAGGCCGCCGCCGCCAAATTCAACAAGCCCGTCATCCCCGTCATTTCGCCAGGTTTCGTCGGCCCGAAAAATCTCGGCAACAAGCTCGCCGGCGAGGCCATCCTCGATCATGTGATCGGCACGATGGAGCCCGAGTACACGACGCCCTACGACATCAACATCATTGGCGAATATAATCTCTCCGGCGAATTGTGGCAGGTGAAGCCGCTGTTCGACGAACTCGGCATTCGCATTTTGTCCTGCATCTCGGGCGACGCCAAATATAAGGAAGTCGCCTGGTCGCATCGCGCCAAAGCCTCGATGATGGTCTGCTCCAAGGCGATGATCAACGTCGCCCGCAAGATGGAGGAGCGCTACGACATTCCCTTCTTCGAGGGCTCTTTCTACGGCATCGAGGACACCAGCGACTCGCTGCGCGAGATCGCCCGTCTGCTGATCGAAAAAGGCGCCCCGGCCGAGCTGATGGAGCGCACCGAGGCGGTGATCGCCCGCGAGGAAGCGCTCGCCTGGAAGAGCATCGAGCCCTATCGGGCGCGGCTCGCCGGCAAGCGCGTGCTGCTCATCACGGGCGGCGTCAAATCCTGGTCGGTCGTCGCCGCGCTGCAGGAAGCCGGATGTGAAATCGTCGGCACCAGCGTCAAGAAGTCGACCAAAGAGGACAAGGAAAAGATCAAGGAGTTGATGGGCCAGGACGCCCATATGATCGACGATATGACGCCGCGCGAAATGTACAAGATGCTGAAGGACGCGAAAGCCGACATCATGCTTTCCGGCGGCCGTTCGCAGTTCATCTCGCTGAAGGCGAAAATGCCCTGGCTCGACATCAACCAGGAGCGCCACCACGCCTATATGGGCTATGTCGGCATGGCCGAGCTCGTCAAGGAGATCGACAAGGCGCTCTACAATCCCGTGTGGGAACAGGCGCGCCGCGCCGCCCCCTGGGAGACGAAGCCTTCGGAAATGTTTTCGGAGCCCGAGCCGGAACTTGCGGCGCCAACAGCGCTCGCGGCGGAATAGGGGCGAGAGCCATGGCGACAGTCCAGAAACCCAAAAAGGCCTGCACGGTCAATCCGCTCAAGATGAGCCAGCCGATGGGCGGCGCCATGGCGATGATGGGCGTCCAGAACTGCATGCCGATGCTGCACGGCTCGCAGGGCTGCACCTCTTTTGGCCTCGTCCTGTTGGTGCGTCACTTTCGCGAAGCCATTCCGCTGCAGACGACGGCGATGAGCGAGGTCGCGACCGTCCTTGGCGGTCTCGACAATGTCGAACAGGCGGTGCTGAATATCGTCAAGCGCGCCAAGCCCGCGATCATCGGCATCTGCTCGACCGGCGTCACCGAAACCAAGGGCGACGATGTCGAAGGCTTCATCCGGCTGATCCGCGACAAACATCCTGAGCTCGATGGCGTCGAAATGGTCTATGTTTCGACCCCTGATTTCAAGGACGCCTTTCAGGACGGCTGGGGCAAGACCGTCGCCAAGCTTATCCAGGATCTGACGCCGGAGCGGGCCAAGAGCGCGCCGCGCGACCTGAGCCGCCTTAACATCCTCGTTGGCTGCCATCTCACCCCGGGCGATATCGACGAGCTGCGCGGCATCGTCGAGGACTTCGGCCTGACGCCGGTCTTTTTGCCCGATCTTTCGGGCTCGCTCGACGGACATATCCCGGACGATTTCACGCCGACGACGCTCGGCGGCACGTCGCTTTCCGAAATCGCGACGCTCGGCGAGGCCGCCATCACGCTCGTCATCGGCGAGCAGATGCGGCTCGCCGCAGAGACGCTCGAAGCCAAGACGGGAACGCCCTTCGTTCTGTTCGACCGTTTGACCGGCCTTGCGCCCAACGATGATCTCATCTCCTTTCTCGCCAAAACGAGCGGGCGGGAGGTTCCGGCGAAATATCGCAAGCAGCGCGGCCAGCTCGTCGACGCGATGCTCGACGGACATTTCTTCTTCGGCGGCAAGCGCGTTGCGATCGGCGCCGAGCCTGACTTGTTGTGGAACATGGCCGGCTGGCTGACCGATCTTGGCGCCGTGATCGCGACGGCGGTGACGACGACGGAATCGCCGCTGCTGGCAAAGCTGCCGGTCGAGACCGTGCTGATCGGCGACCTCGAGGACCTCGAGGAGCGCGCCAAAGACTGCGACTTGCTGATCACCCATTCGCACGGACGGCAGGCGGCCGAGCGGCTTCACATTCCCTTCTTCCGCGCCGGCGTGCCGATGTTCGACCGGCTTGGAGCCGGCCACGAGACGTCGATCGGCTATCGCGCGTCGCGCAATCTGATTTTCGAAATCGGCAATCTTTTCATCGCGAATGCGCATGAACCGGATCCCGACAGCTGGCGGACGGATCACGGCGCGGCCGCGCAAACGAGGCCAGAGACGTTAAGCGAACCTGCAAGAATGGAGGCGTTATGAAAGTTGCATTTGCAACCCAGGATCTGAAGCGGGTCGACGCTCACTTCGGCTGGGCCAAGAACATCATGGTCTATGAGCTGACGCCCGAAAGCGCCTCCCTAGTCGAGACCTTCGAATTCCAGGGCGATCTGCAGGAAGACGGCAATGAGGACAAGCTCGGGCCGAAGCTGGATGCGATCAAGGATTGCGCGATCCTCTATGTCGCCGCCATCGGCGGCTCGGGCGCGGCCCGTGTGGTCGCGGCGAACATCCATCCGATGAAGGTCAATCAGCCGGAGGAAATCGACGATCTCCTCGACAAGCTTAAGGCCGTGCTGAACGGCGTGCCCCCGCCATGGCTGCGCAAGGTCATGATGAAGGGCCAGGAACGGAAAATCGAGTTCGAGGAAGAGGTGTAAGATGGTTGAGACCGTAGACGTCGCGGAAGTCCCCGCAGTCGACTCCCCGTTCGTCAAGGAGTTGATCAAACAGTGGCGCGCGCAGGACACGCATGGAAGCTGGGACAACAAGAGCGATCTTGATCTCATCGCGCCCTATATCGTCGACAAGGAAGCGCGCAAGCAGCTCCCGATCATCGGCGATCCCGACCCGGAAATTCTGTGGCGGGTGGAGCTTTTCTTCAACGCCGTCGGCCTCGCCATCGAGCGCGCCACCGGCTGCATGGTCTCGCCGATGATGAAGATGAGCCATGAAGGCTTCGGCCGTCAGGTGCTCATGGCCGGGCGGCTCATCGTCGTCAACAAGCAGCTGCGCGACGTGCATCGCTTCGGCTTCCTCACACTTGAAAAGCTTGCCGAGGAAGGCACGAAATATGTGCAGCAGGGCGTCGAGATGATCGAAAAATTTCCGGAAGTCGCAAAATACTGAACCGGACTTTTCGCAACAGCGCCTCCGGGGCGAGCGCCCCGGAGCCCGCGCTCAACCCTTAGGAGGACGATTTGAGCTCCATCGACGAAGTCAAGGCCGAGATCAGGAAGCTCTCGTCCAAGGCGGTCAATATGAAAATGGCGCTTCACGATCTATCGGAAGATCTGCCGATCAACTGGACGACCATCAACGACGTCGCCCAGCAGACTTATGACGCTTACAAGGCTCTCGAAGACGCCCGCGCGCGGCTCAAGGCTCTGGAGGACGCGTGATGTCCGAGTTCAAAACCCGCGGCGGCGCCGCATGGACGCCGCTATATCTCACCGAAATCGATCCCGTCACCTGCATCGGCTGCGGCCGCTGCTTCAAGGTGTGTCCGCAAAACGTCATGACCCTCTATGGCGTCAATGACGAGGGCGAGATTCTTGGCGCCGTGACGCAGGACGACGACGATGATTTCGACGGCGATCTCAACCGCAAGATCATGGCGGTGGAGCACCCGGATTCCTGCATTGGCTGCAACGCCTGCTCCAAGGTCTGTCCGAAAAATTGCCAGACGCACGTAAGCGCCGACGCTTTGTCGGCCTAGCGCGATGATAATTGCTGCGGCTCACGGATCGACGCCGGCGCCCAGCCTTAACGCGGTCGGGCGCGGCGAGCGCGCGCCCGATCCCGCCGCGTTCTACGACGCCCTGCGCGCCGCGCCCGCGCCAGCCGCGGCGGCGGATCCTTTTACCGCCCATGTCCTGGCCTGTATCCTCGCGGTCGGCCTTCACGAGGCGGCGCTGGACGGCTCCTCGCTTGGCCGCGCCGTCGGACTTGATCGCGATCAACTCGCGCAGCTGTTGCGGGATTGGCTTCCCGCGGGCCTTGCCCAAATCGACCTTGCCGCCGAGCCGTCGACAGCCGCCTTCGACGATGAAGAAGAACAGCTGCTGCAGCTGCTGCAAAGCCACCAGGCGGATCAATCCGCGCCGGCGCGCTGGTTGACCGCGATGGTCGTGCGCCGCTCCATGTCTGACAATCATCTGTGGCAGGATCTCGGCCTCATCGAACGGGCAGAACTTACGCGGCTCATGGACGAGCGTTTTCCGCATCTTGCCGGCCGCAACGTCTCCAACATGAAATGGAAGAAGTTCTTCTATCGCTCGCTTTGCGAGATGGAAGGCTTCACGCTCTGCACGGCGCCAAGCTGCCGCGAATGCGCCGATTTCGACAATTGTTTCGGCGAGGAGACCGGCGAAAGCGCCCTCGCCCGCATCAGACGCGACGCCCCCCGCGCCGGGTGAAGCCTTTTTCCGGCTTCGCGCGCCCGCTCCGGCTTATTTTAGAACCTCCTTCGTTTGTCCTTTTCCAGACATTTGATGGAATTCAGACACGGCCCCCGCCGTGACGCAATCCTCTATTTTTCAATATGTTAGCTAATGGCACGGCTATTGCGAAACAGGGTCTGAGGCAGGTCCAAAAATTTAAGGAATTTCACCATGATCCAGCTAACGGACGGCGCAGTGGACGCGGTGCGCCAGGCGATCGAAGGAGCGGGCGCGCAGGTCGAGGGCCTTCGCATCATGGTCGAGGCGGGCGGATGCGCGGGCCTCAAATATATGATGGGCCTCGTCAGCGACATTAACCCCAACGACATCCTCGTCGAGCGCGACGGCGTCAAGGTCTATGTCGACGAGGCGAGCCTGCCGCATCTTTATGGCACGACCGTCGATTTTGTGTCGGGCCTCGAAGGCGCTGGCTTCACCTTCAACAATCCGACAGCCACCAATAGCTGCTCCTGCGGCAAATCCTTCAGCTGATGACCGAAAGCGCCGGGACCCCCGCCATGTTGGACTACAGCGACAAAATCAAGGATCATTTCTTCAATCCGAAGAATGCCGGTCCCCTCGCCGACGCCAATGCGGTCGGAGAAGCTGGGGCGCTCTCATGCGGCGACGCCTTGAAGCTGATGCTGAAAGTCGACCCGCTGACAGAGGTCATTCTCGACGCCCGCTTTCAGACATTCGGCTGCGGCTCGGCGATCGCTTCCTCTTCGGCGCTGACCGAGCTCATCATCGGCAAGACAATCGTGCAAGCCGCCGGACTGACCAACCAGCAGATCGCAGAGTCCCTTGGCGGCCTGCCGCCGGAAAAAATGCATTGCGCGGTCCTCGGCCATGACGCGCTGCAGGCGGCGATCGCGAATTTTCGCGGCGAAGCCTGGACGGCCGGCGACGCGCCCGGCGCCCTGATCTGCAAATGCTCCGGCGTCGGCGAAGGCGCGCTGAAGCGCGCCATCCGGATGAACAGGCTGACAAGCGTCGACCAACTCACCGCCTTTACCAAGGCCGGCGCCGGCTGCTTCACCTGCTACGACAAGCTTGAGGCCGTCCTCGCGCAAACCAACGCCGAGTTGGTCGCCGAAGGATTGATCGCCAAGGAGGCCGCCTTTTCTCTGCAAACCCGCGCGCCAAGGCCGGCGCCGGCCGCAGTCGCAGCGGCGCCCGAGACCCCAGCGCAGCCGGTCTCGCGCCCCAGAGTGCAGATTTCGCCGCTCGCCCCTTCGGCGCCCGCGGGCGAACCGGCGATGACGAATTTGCGCAAGATCAAGCTGATCGAGGAGACGATCGAGGAGCTGCGCCCGTTCCTGCGCAAGGATGGCGGCGATTGCGAATTGATCGACGTCGACGGCTCGAATGTCCTCGTCAAAATGTCGGGCGCCTGCGTGCTCTGCAAACTCGCCAGCGCGACGATCTCCGGCATTCAGGAAAAACTGGTCGAAAAGCTAGGCGTCCCGCTACGCGTCATCCCGGTCGGCAAGACCCCTTTCGGCAAAGTCGCCGGCGGACATTGAGGAGGCGCAGATGAAGCCGATCTATCTCGACAACAACGCCACGACCCGGGTCGATCCCGCCGTCCTCGAGTCGATGCTGCCGTTTTTTACCGAGCAATTCGGCAACGCCTCGTCGACGCATTCCTTCGGAGAGAGCGTCGCCGGCGCGATCAAGACCGCGCGCAAGCAATTGCAGGAGCTCCTCGGAGCCGCCCATGATCACGAGATCATCTACACCTCGGGCGGAACCGAAAGCAACACGACCGCGATCATGGCGGCGCTCGAAGCCATGCCCGGCCGCGATGAAATCATCACGAGCGCCGTCGAGCATCCCTCCGTGCTGCAGCTTTGCGAGCATCTGGAGAAGACCGGCCGCGCGAAAGTTCACGTCATCGGCGTCGATTCTTACGGGCGGCTCGATCTTGACGGCTACCGCGCCGCTCTGTCGGACAAGGTCGCACTCGTCTCCATCATGTGGGCGAACAATGAGACCGGAACGATCGTTCCCGTCGATGCGCTCGCCGATCTCGCCAAGGCGGCCGGCGCCCTGTTTCATACCGACGCCGTGCAGGCGATCGGCAAGCTTCCGGTCGCGCTGAAAGATACGGCGATCGACATGCTGTCCCTCTCCGGCCACAAGCTGCATGCGCCGAAGGGAATCGGCGCGCTTTATGTGAAGCGCGGCGTTCGGTTCAAGCCGCTGATCCGCGGCGGCCATCAGGAGCGCGGACGGCGCGCCGGAACGGAGAATGTTCCCGCAATCGTCGGCCTCGGCAAGGCGGCTGAGCTCGCCATCCAGAATTTCGCCGACGAGCAGGGGCGCGTCAGGGCTTTGCGCGATCGGCTCGAGCAGGCGATCTTGGCCAGCGTGGCGAATTGCGCGGTCAACGGCGATCTGCATGATCGGCTGCCCAACACGTCCAATATCGCTTTCGACTACATCGAGGGCGAGGCCATTTTGTTGCATCTGACGCGAGCCGGCATTGCCGCCTCGACCGGATCGGCCTGCACCGCGGGATCGACCGAGCCAAGCCATGTTCTGCGGGCGATGAATGTCCCGGAAGCGGCGCTCCACGGCGCGATCCGTTTTTCCCTATCGCGCGACAACAACGCGGCGGACGTCGATCGGGTGATCGAAGCGCTGCCGCCGATCGTCGACAAGCTCCGCGCGCTGTCGCCGTTCTGGTCCGATGGAAAGTCGCCCTCCGGCGACGCCACGCCACTTTACGCATGAGGCGCAAGATGTCGGACGAGAACCCCCTGATTTCGATCAACGACACCACGCTGCGGGACGGCGAACAGGCGCCCGGCGTCGCCTTCTCGGCGCGGGTGAAACTCGCCATCGCGCGTGAGCTCGCCGCCGCCGGCGTCGATGAGATCGAGGCCGGCACGCCGGCGATGGGCGCCGATGAGATCGACTCGATCGGCGCCATCGCCGCCGAGGGTCTGCCCTGCCGCGTCGTGGCCTGGTGCCGCCTGAGCAAGGGCGACGTCGACGCCGCGCTCGCCGCCGGCGTCAGCCATGTCAACATTTCCGCGCCCATGTCGCGCGTTCAGATGACGGTGAAGCTGAACGCCGACGTCGCCGAGATCGCCGCGCGCGTGCGCCGCGTGGTAGGCTATGCGGTCGAACACGGACTGACCGTCGCGCTGGGCGGCGAGGATTCCTCCCGCGCCGATCCCCGCGACATCGGCGAGATCGCCCGCGCCGCGGCCGGCGAAGGCGCGACGCGGCTTCGCTTCGCCGACACGATGGGCATGCTCGACCCGTTCTCGACCTTCGAAGCGGTGCGCCGCGTGCGCGAGGAGACCGATCTCCCGCTCGAGTTTCACGGTCATGACGATCTTGGCCTCGCCACCGCCAACACGCTCGCGGCGCTGCGCGCGGGGGCCTGCCACGCCAGCGTCACGGTTCTGGGCCTTGGCGAACGCGCCGGCAACGCCGCCCTCGAGGAAGTGGTGATGGGTCTTGGCCACGCCGTCGCCGGCCGCTCCAACGTCGATCCGCTGCGGTTGCGCGCGCTGGCCCGTCTCGTCGCGCAAGCGGCGAACCGTCCGATCGGACGCGCGAAAGCGATCGTTGGGCCCGATATATTCACGCATGAATCCGGCATCCATGTCGCCGCCTTGATGAAGGATCCGCGGACCTATCAGGGCCTCGATCCGGCGATCCTCGGGCGGCGCAACAAAGTGGTCATCGGCAAGCATTCCGGCCTGTCGGCGATCACCGGACTTTGCGCTGAACTCAGCATGGAGATCGATCGCGACGAAGCGGCCGAAGTGCTGCTTCTCGCCAAGCGCCGCGCCTTGATCGATCATCGTCCGCTCGGGCGCGGCGACGTCATCGAACTCGTCGCGCAGGTTCGCAGGGCGCATCAACCCGCAACGACGCCAGTTCCGGGAGCCGCCTCATGAGCGTCGTGGCGATCGAACACACAACAGCGGCGCCAAAATCGCTGTGGCGCATGATCCGCGACGATGTCGCCTGCGTGCACCAGCGCGATCCGGCGGCGCGCAACACGGCAGAGGTCGCGCTCCTCTACCCCGGCGTGCATGCGATCGTGCTGCACCGCATCTCGCATGGTCTGTGGACGGCAAAGCATAAATTCCTCGCCCGCCTGCTGTCGTTTACGGCGCGGTTTCTGACCAACGTGGACATTCATCCGGGCGCCAGCATCGGCGAGCGATTCTTCATCGATCATGGCGCCGGCGTCGTGATCGGCGAGACGGCGATCGTCGGCGATGACGTGACGCTCTATCATGGGGTGACGCTCGGCGGCTCGTCCTGGTCGCCCGGCAAGCGGCATCCCACTCTCGAAGACGGCGTGCTGGTCGGCGCCGGCGCGAAAATTCTCGGCGACATCACGGTCGGCCGCAACGCGCGGATCGGCGCGAATTCGGTCGTCATCGAGGATGTCGCGCCGGAAGCCACCGTCGTCGGAATCCCTGGCCAGATCGTGCGCAAGGCGCGGCCGCGCTCGGGACCTGGCGGCCGCATCGATCTTGAGCATCATCTCATTACCAATCCCGTCGCCGATGCAATGTCGATCATGATCGATCGCATCGACTTCCTCGAAACACGCCTCGCACATTTGCAACAGAAGGTCGGCGCAAGTCTTGCCGACAAGGGGCGTCCGCAGATTCAAACGGAGGATCAAACGTCATGAGCGCAATCGACCAACTTCGCTCGCTCTCTTCCGCCGAAGATTTCTTCGACACTCTCGGCGTCGCCTATGACCCAACCGTCCTTCGGGTGGCGCGGCTGCACATCCTGCGCCGCATGGGCGAATATCTCTATACCAACGAGGCGGTCGGCAGCGACGACGACATCTGGCTCGCCTGCCGCGCTTTTCTCGAAAACGCCTACAATGATTTCCTCGAGTCCTCGCCCATCGAGCAACGCGTGTTCAAGGTGCTGAAGGACGCGGTGAAGCCAAAGGAAGAGCCCAAACCATCCTTCGTCTCGCTGAGCCCGGTTGTCGTGAGCTCGCACGACATGGAGCGGCAAAACTCGGTCTGACGGATTTTAAAGGACATTTATCATGCATATCCTCGTCTGCATCAAGCAGGTGCCAGATAGCGCGCAGATCCGGATCAATCCGGTCACTCAGACGATCATGCGTCAGGGCGTGCCGACGATCATCAACCCCTATGATCTGTTCTCGCTCGAAGAAGCCTTGCGTCTTCGCGATCAGTTCGGCGGCGAGGTGACGGTTCTGACCATGGGTCCGCCCATGGCCTCGGATTCGCTGCGCAAGGCGCTCGCTATCGGCGCAGACAGGGCCGTGCTTCTCACCGACCGGTTTTTCGCGGGCTCCGACACGCTGGCGACAAGCTTCGCGCTGACGCAGGCGATCGTGAAAATCAGCGAGACGTTCGGCGCGCCGGACATCGTGTTCACCGGCAAGCAGACGATTGACGGCGACACCGCCCAGGTCGGGCCGGGCATCGCCAAGCGGCTCGACCTGCTGCAGCTGACCTATGTCGCCAAGATCGTCGAATGCAATCCGGACAAGAGGGAGATCATCGTCGAGCGGCGGTCCGAAGGCGGCGTGCATGTGCTCAAGACCAAATTGCCCTGCCTCATCACCATGCTCGAAGGATCGAACGAGGTGCGTCGCGGCGCCATGAAGGATGCTTTGCGCGCGGCCCGCGCCGAGATCGTCACCTGGAGCGCCAAGGACGCCGGCATCGCCGACATCACCAAATGCGGCCTTAAGGGATCGCCGACGGTCGTGAAAAAGGTCTTCGCTCCGCCGCCGCGCTCGGAGCGCGCTTTCTTTGTGCCGACCGCGGATGTGGCTTCGCAGGAAGCGGAAAATCTGATCACGACCCTGTTCGAGCGGCAACCCGCTCTGGAGCAGGATCTCACAACCACCGCCGCCGGATTCTGAGGAGATCGATATGTCGGACAAGCCCGCCGCCCCCGCATCGGCTCCCAGCCGGGCCTCAATGAAGAAAGAGCTGCCCGAACATTTCCGCGGCTATAAGCACGTTTGGGTTTTGATCGAGATCGAACGCGGAACGATCCATCCGGTCTCCTTCGAGCTGCTTGGCGCGGGACGCAAGCTCGCCGACTCGCTTGGCGTCGAACTCGCCGCCGCCATTCTCGGCGCGCCGGGCGGGGCGATGCGCGAGGCGGCCAAGGAAGCCTTCGCCTATGGCGCCGATCTCGCCTATCTCGTCGAGGACGAGACTCTCGCCGACTATCGCAACGAACCCTATTCCAAGGCGATGACGCAGCTCGTCAACGCGCATAAGCCCGAGATCCTGTTGCTTGGCGCGACGACGCTCGGACGCGATCTTGCCGGCTCGGTCGCAACCACCCTTTTGACCGGTCTCACCGCGGATTGCACCGAACTTGCCGTCGACGCCGACGGCTCGCTCGCCGCGACGCGCCCGACCTTCGGCGGATCGCTGCTTTGCACGATCTACACGCTGAACTACCGGCCGCAAATGGCGACGGTGCGGCCGCGCGTGATGCCCATGCCGCCGCGCGTCGAGGGCCGCGAGGGCCGCATCATTTCCTTCAAGCCCGATCTCGACGAGGAGCAGATCCTCACCAAGATCCTGAAATATGTGCCCGATCGCGACAGCGCCAAATCGAATCTCGCCTATGCGGACGTCGTCGTCTCCGGCGGCCTCGGACTGCAGAGCCTCGAGAACTTCCAGCTCGTGCGCAATCTCGCCAGCGTCCTCGGCGCGGAATTCGGCGGCTCGCGTCCATTGGTGCAGAAGGGCTGGATCACCTCGGACCGCCAGATCGGCCAGACGGGCAAGACGATTCGCCCAAAGCTCTACATCGCAGCGGGCATTTCGGGAGCGATCCAGCATCGCGTCGGCGTCGAAGGCGCCGATTGCATTGTCGCGATCAACACCGACAAGGACGCGCCGATCTTCGATTTCGCTCACATCGGCATCGTCACCGACGCCATCCGTCTTCTGCCGGCTCTCACCGAAGCCTTCAGAAAACGTCTTTCGCCCCATAGCCGCGACCGGCTTGCAGGCTAAGCTCAAGGGGATTGAAATGATCGAGGAAAGATTCGACGCGATCGTGATTGGCGCCGGCATGGCCGGCAACGCGGCCGCTCACACCATGGCCTCGCGCGGCCTCAAGGTGCTCCAGCTCGAGCGCGGCGAATATCCCGGCTCGAAGAATGTGCAGGGCGCGATTCTCTACGCCGACATGCTCGAGAAGATCGTGCCTGAATTCCGCGAGGAGGCGCCGCTCGAGCGCCGTCTGATCGAGCAGCGCATGTGGATGATGACCGACAAGTCGCATACCGGCATGCATTATCGCTCGGATGAATTTAACGAAGAGAAAGCCAATCGCTACACGATCATAAGGTCGCAGTTCGATCGCTGGTTCTCGAAAGAGGTTCAGGCCAAGGGCGCTCTCGTCATCTGCGAGACGACGGTCACGGAACTCGTCAGCGACGCCTATGGCAAGGTGATTGGCGTGCGCACCGACCGCGACGCGGACACGATCTTTGCCGACGTCGTCGTGCTCGCCGAAGGCGTCAACGCCTTGCTCGGCACGCGAGCCGGCCTGCGCCCGGCGCCGAAGCCCGAGAATGTCGCGCTGGCTGTCAAGGAAATGCACTTCCTGCCCCAGGAGACCATTGACGCCCGCTTCAATCTGCGCGGCGACGAGGGCGTCGTCATCGAAGCCGTCGGCACGATCTCCAAGGGCATGACCGGCATGGGCTTCATCTACACCAACAAGGAGTGCCTCTCGCTCGGAATCGGCTGCCTCGTATCCGACTTCGCTGAAAAGCAGCAGACCCCGTACGGCCTGCTCGAAGCCTTCAAGAAGCATCCTTCGGTCGCTCCGCTGATTCAAGGATCGGAAGTTAAGGAATATGCCGCGCACCTCATCCCGGAAGGCGGATATAAAGCGATTCCGGATCTCTTCGGCGAGGGCTGGGTCGTCGTCGGCGACGCGGCGCAGCTCAACAACGCCATTCACCGCGAAGGTTCGAACCTCGCGATGACCTCTGGTCGCCTCGCCGGCGAGGCGATCTTCCAGATCAAATCGCGCCGCGACCCGATGACGAAGCAAAACCTGTCGCTCTACAAGACCTATATCGACGACAGCTTCGTCATGAAAGACCTCAAGAAATACAAGGATATGCCGCATCTGCTGCATACCAATTCGAAGAATTTCTTCCTGACCTATCCGGAGCTCATTTCGACCGCGATGGATAATTTCCTGCGCGTCGACGGGAAGCCGAAGCTCGAGAAGGAAAATGCCTCGATCCGCTCCTTCGTGAAGCAGCGCTCGCTGATGGGGCTCTTTGGAGACGCCTTCAAATTCGCACGCGCATGGCGTTGACGCCAAGTTTTAGGAGGATGACATGGCAAAGGAACTCGGACGGGTAGAGGAAAAACTCTACCAGAACCGCTACATCGTAGACGCCGGCAAGCCGCATATTGCGATTGAGCCGCATACCATCCCTTCGCGCAATCTGTTAGCGATGACGAAAGTCTGCCCCGCGGGCTGCTATGCGGAAACCGACACGGGACAGGTGGAAATCGTTTCGGACGGATGCCTCGAATGCGGCACCTGCCGCGTTCTTCTTGAGCCGACCGGCGAGATCACCTGGAGCTATCCGCGCGGCGGCTTCGGCGTGCTGTTCAAATTCGGCTGATCGAGCTCAGCTCCATCCGGCGCCCAATGGTTCGCGCAACGTTTCGCGCAGTCGCGGCGTCATGAAATCGAGAAATGCGCGCACCCGGCGGGGCGCGTGCTCGCGGCCCAGATAAAGGGCGTGGACCGCCTCGCTATCCACCAGCGCATCGTCGAGGACCGTAACAAGACGTCCGGCCTTGAGATCCTCCTTGATGTGGAATTCGGCGAGCCGAGCAAGGCCGAGCCCGAGCGTCGCCAGACAACGCAGAGTCTCGCCATTATTGGCGGTGATCGCGCCCTGCGCCTCGCGATCGGTTAACCGGCCGCCGGCCTGCAGCGGCCAGACCGCCGCGGCCCGGCGAAAGTTGAAGCCGAGACATTTATGGCGATCGAGATCGGCCACGGTGCGCGGGATTCCATATTCCTCAAGATAGGTTTTTGAAGCGACGATACGGCGGCGCGCATCGCCCAGCCGAATCGCCAACAGCTCGGAATCCGCCAATTGGCCAATGCGGAACGCAATGTCGGCGCCCGTCGCATAGAGATCGACGACGTCGTCTGTCAGCGTGAGGTCGAGGCGAATCTTCGGAAATTCCCGCGCGAACGCCGGCAGCTGCGGCATCAGGCAATGCTGGCCGAAGGGAACCGAGACATTGATGCGGATCAGCCCGGTCGGCGCGCGCGCCTCGCCGACGACCTCCGCGTCAAGCGCATCGAGATCGCCAAGGATCGCCTCCGCGCGTTCGCGGTAGAGCTCGCCTTCGGAGGTCAGCCGCAACGAACGGGTCGAGCGTTCGATCAGCCGCGCGGCGAGCCGGCCCTCGATCCGGCCGATCAGCTTGGCGGTCGATGAGGGCGTCATGCCGACGATGCGTGCGGCGGCGCTGAAACTGCCGGCGGCGACGACCTGAAGGAAGACCCGCATTTCCCACGCACGCTGATCGCTCATCGCATCATCCTGTCATTCAATGACAAGATGATAGGCATGTCTGCGCCATTCAACCCTATCGGATGAAGGCTTATTGCTTGCCCATGACGCTAAATTCAAACAGGAGCAGCGCGGTGGATCTGCAATTGCACGGAAAAACAGCTCTCGTCACCGGCTCGACGGCCGGCATCGGGCTCGAAATCGCGCGAAAACTGGCGGCCGAGGGGGCGGACACGATCATCTGCGGCCGGACGCAGGCCAAGCTTGATTCAGCGCTTGCCGATCTCGCCGCATCTGGCGGCAAAATCCGCGCGATCCTGGCGGATCCCGCAACGGCCAAGGGCGCGGCGACGCTGACGGCGGTCGTCCCCGCCGTGGATATTCTGGTCAACAACCTTGGGATCTATGAATCGAAGCCATTCGCCGATATTTCCGACGAAGACTGGCTCAGATTGTTCGAAGTGAATGTGCTCAGCGGCGTCAGGCTGGCGCGGCAGTATTTTCCGGCCATGCTGCGGCAAAATTTCGGGCGCATCATCTTCATCTCCAGCGAGTCCGCTCTGATGACCCCCGCCGAGATGATCCATTACGGCATGACGAAGACGGCGCAGCTCGCCGTCTCGCGCGGTCTTGCGCAACTCACAAAAGGCACGCGGGTGACGGTCAATTCCGTCCTGCCCGGCCCGACCCGCTCCGAGGGCATTGTCGATTTCCTGAAAAGCGTCGCCGCCGACCCGAGCGCCCCGCCGGCGGAGCTCGAAGCGCAGTTTTTCCGCGACCATCGCGCGACCTCGCTGATCCAGCGCATGATCGAGCCGGACGAGATCGCGAGCCTTGTCGCCTTTGTGGCGAGCCCGCTTTCGGCCGCAACGAATGGCGCTGTCCTGCGCGCCGACGGCGGCATTACGCCGACCGCCGTTTAGAGCCTGATGAGTCGGTAGACGCAGCGGCGATCCGCCTGAGCGCGCAGTCGCCTACCCGCGCTCGATTTTTGCGATCAACGCCTTCTCTTCCACGTCGACCTGCGCGATCGGGTTGAAACTCGCCTTCACATGGGCGAGCGCGGCAAAGAGCGTCGGCTGAGTCTTCCGCATGAGGCCGAGCAGGAGACGAGGCGACGTGCTGAGTTTCAGATCCAGAAACGTCGCCGAGTCGATATAATGACCATGGTAATCAATCGGCCTCTTGTGGTCCTCCGACCTGTAGATATTCTCGACGACCTGCGCGTAAAATTCTTCAAAATTCTTGTAGCCTCCGTCCAGGCGAACGAGGCTATTCACGCCCTGGATATCGCGCGAGGCGTGAAGAAGTTCGTGCAGCAGAATCTGGTCGGCGGTTTCCTTCGACGTGACGCGGGTCGTGCTGTAGTAAATCAGCGCGTTGCTGCCGGTCCCCTCGCCGAGCAACAGGTCGCCGTCATCATCCGTTGCATAGGCGAGGCCCTTCATCGTCGCCTTGCGCTCGCTCTTAAAATCCTCCACCGCGATTTCGTCAAAATCCCAAGGCATGTCCTGAAAGACATAGGGGAGAATTGTCACCGAAGGCGACTTCGCCTTCATCTGCCCGAGCACAGCCCTGCCCGTGGCGTGGTGATGGATGAGATCCAGCTGCCGCGTCACGGAGCGCTCGTGAGCGTCTCTCATGTCGGCAAATTTTTCCCGGTTGGCTGGCTCGACCTTCATTTTGTACGGATCGTACAGGCGGCGCCAATCGCGGAAGACGGGATAACCGATCAAAACGCCGGCAGCGGTCGCATAGGGCGTTGTGTGGACCGGCCGCGTGATGGGTTTGACCGGCAGGCCAAACATCGTCTTGTCAACCATCCGGCTCTCCCGCACCCCTCCCAGTTACCTCCCCCTTTGTGCCCTCAAATTCCTTGCCGCGATGTGCGCCGTCGTACAGCGGCCAACCGCGGACCGCTATTATCCTGCCTTGCTTGCTTGTTGCGTCGCGGCGCGCGCCGCCTCAGAGCGTCGACTGGCCGGGCGCGATGCCGCTCGGCAGCATGGCGCCGTCGTCAAGCGGCGCCAGATAATCGACGACCGTCTGCCGGTAGCGGGTCAATCCCTTATAGTCCTGCAGTTCGGTTGGCAGATCGCGCAACACGCGATGAAGCCGTTTGCCCCATTTCTCGACGCGGGCGATATCGCCGACGCTGAGCAAATAGCAGCGGATGCCGAACAGAATCGCATTGGACCGCGGCAGTCGAAACAGCGTCTGCAATTCGACGCGCAAGAACGCCTTTTCGGCAACATTTTCCGGGGTGAGGGTCGTGCGGTCCGTTCCCCACAACGGATAGTTCTCGGGGCTTGTATCGAGCCGCGGATTGATCGTCATCGTCCAGTTGAGTCGCCGCACCGGCTGGCCATATTGCAGCCTCATCAGAAATTTGAGCGCGCGATCGAACACGCCGAGCTGATGGGCGAGCGGCACCGGTCCGTGCCACTCATGGAAGGTCATGCCGATGTTGAATTCGAGCGACCAATCGGCCTGCGTCGTGACCATGCCGCCATCGACGAAGAGATTGTCTTCGCGCTGATCCTGTAATGTAAAATCGCCCTGCGCCTGCCGGGTGATATATTCGAACGGCTCACAGGGCAGGGTTTTGGCGTCGCCAAACACAAAGGACTGCTTGATCCCGAGCGGGCGATTCTCCCAGACCCAGTTCGTTCCCTCCTTTGTGAGGGAGAAATCCTGCGGATAGTCGCGCGCCAAGCTCTCCATGATCAATTCGAGCGTGTCCCACTGCGCCGCCATCATATGCGGCAGCACCTTGCAGCGGCCCGGGTCTTCCTCGAGCACGATCGCCCGCTCCGCGCATTCGGCGACATAATGCTCATCGACGTCGAAAGCGGCCTGAAAGGCTGCGGTCGGGCCGCCCGGCGTATGCGGCTCGATGTTGACCGAATACATGTAGGAATCTTCCGGAAACGGAAACGGGAAACGCAACACCGCCTCGTCGCTGTTGCGGAAGGTGAAGTCGCGCCGGAACGTTTCCGCCGGCTTGAATCGCTGGTTCATCCGAATCCTCCGATTGACTCCGGCCTCAAGTCCTTCGGGCGTCCCGCGACGCCAGCGAAGCGTGAGGTCCGGTTCTGGGTCCAGTCCTACAGGTCGAGCACGATGGTTTGCGTCTTCGCCCGCGACACGCAGATCATGATCGAGCGATTGGACGCCCGTTCGGCGCCGCCCAGAAAATGATCGCGGTGATCCGGCTCGCCCTCGAGCACATTCGTCAGGCAAACGCCGCAGGCGCCGCCGCGGCAGAGGCAGTCGGGCTCGAGCCCCGCCTCCTCGATCGCCTCCAAAAGGGTCTGGTCGTCGCGCACGGCGACCTGCAGACCCGATTTCTTCAAGATGGCGGTGAAGGGGAGGCCGCCGGCGTGAGCGCCGCCGAAGGATTCCGAATGCAGCTTCGAGGCCGGCCAGCCGTGATCGCGCGCAGCCGAGAGCACCAGCTCCATCAGCGGCTCCGGACCGCATGTATAAAGATGCGTTCCAAGCGGCTGCGCGGCGAGCGCCTGCGACAGATCGAAGGGCGCGGAGGCCGGATGGATCGTGATCTTGCCGGCGTCGAAGCCGGACAGCATCCGCTCGAAGGTCGGAATTTCCTCATCGCGGCAGAAATGGCGCAATTCAAAGTCGGCGCCGGTCGCTTCGATGGTCTTGAGATAGGCGAGAAAGGGCGTCAGTCCGATGCCGCCGCTGACCATCAGATGCTTGCGCGCGATATGCGACATCGGAAAGAGATTGCCCGGCTCATGCGCCGCGATAACCGCGCCTGGATGGACGGTTTCATGCAAAAAGGCGGAGCCGCCGCGGGACTGCGCGACGCGACGCACGATGATCGCCAGATGGCTGCGGTCGGCGGGAGCGGAAACAATCGAATAGGCATTCTTCCAGCGCCGTCCCTCTCCCTCAAGGGTCAGGCGCAGATGGGCGCCGGCGCCGGCCGGCGGCAGCGCGCCGCCATCGGCCGCCTCAAATACGAAGCGCTTCAGCAGCGGCGAAATCAGCTCGGTTTCGCGCACGCGCAGGGGAAGATGGTCGGCGCCGCTCATGGAAAGGCCTCTTCGATCGGGGGAACCTCGCCGGGAGCTTCCGCATCGATCTGGAAGCCCATGAAAGCGGCGAGCCGGCGCGAGAAATGATCGCGGACAAACAGATTTGCGCCACAGCCGCTGCAGGCGACGACATTGGTCGCGACATTCTCGGTGATGGCGCGGCAGTGAACGCAATAGACGCGGCGGCGGTTTGAGCCGACATGCGACAGCCGATATTCGCTGCTGTCCATGCCAAGTTCGCGGGCGAGCCTCGCGACGTCCCAGACGAAAGATTCGAGGCCAACGGCGTAGAGCCTCAGACCGACGCGCTCACGTTCCAGACGATAGACAAGCGCGTCAAGAAGCTGCGTCGTCGACCGAAAATCGCGCGAGAGGGCGTTGGCCCGGGGACTGGCGCCAGAGCCGATGCGAGCCTCGCCAAGCGCGCGCCAGAGCTCGACCGGCGCCTCGGCAGGGAGCGCGGCAAAGACGCTCGGATCTGGCTCGAAGGCGTGATCGGCGACAAAAAGGTGACGCCGGCCGGCGGGGTCGATCGTCAGCGGCCCATAGGTCGGCCGGCTGACAATTCCGGAAACGGGCATATCGGACTCCTTGACCGTCGTTGCGATCGTGGGAAACTGAATTTGCGCAGCGGCGCAGGATCGGATGTTTTGTCGCCCGCCGGCAAGGATAGTGCGTCGCGATTGCTCACGGCGCCCGCCGCTGGAGCCGAGCGACGTCATCCTATGCGCCCGGCAATGCTTGTCAATATTATTTCGTACGAAGAAACATACCGTTCTTTCGGCTGCAGCTGCCTCGGATCCGTCTTTTCCGCCTATATCGCAGGCATTTTGCCGAAAGGAGTTTCTTTAAAAGAAAATCTTTTGACTTTTAATTCTCGTCGATGTTTCGTCTGGACATTCGCCGCGCTCATCCCATGGGCCGCGATTTCTTATTTCACTCAACGTTCCCGTGAAATCCGCAAGGAGGGAAAGCGCCATGACAAGCATAGCCGAGGCAAAGGCAGGAATTGAGACGGAAGGAACGCTTCATCGAACGATCGATTGGCGCGGCGCCTTTTGGGTAGCAAGCGGCGTTCCGGCGCTTGTTCTATTTTCTATTGGCGGAATCGCGGGAACGACCGGAAAGCTTGCCTTTCTGATCTGGACCATTTCGATTATTCTTGGGTTTCTACAGTCCTTTACTTATGCCGAAATCGCGGGATTGTTCCCGAATAAATCAGGCGGCGCCTCCATCTATGGCGCCGCAGCCTGGGTGCGCTACGCCAAACTCGTCGCTCCGCTCTCGGTGTGGTGCAACTGGTTCGCCTGGAGCCCCGTCCTCTCGCTCGGCTGTTCGATTGCGGCAGCCTATATTCTCAATGCTCTAGCCCCCGTTCCGCTGGCCGCCGGCCCCGAAGTGGCGCAATGGATCGCGGCCCATGGCGCGAGCATCGCGGGTTCGGACGCCGATAAGACAGCGGCCGCCGTCGCGGCGCTGACCCCGGCGATCCGCGAGTGGACCGCCTTCACCCATAGCATCGGCCCGGTCAGCTTTTCGTTCAACGCCTCCTTCTTCGTCGGCGCCGTCCTGATGCTTCTGGTTTTCGCCATCCAGCATCGCGGCATTCTTGGCACCGCGAATGTCCAGAAATGGATCGGCCTCACCGTCATCATTCCGATGGTCATCGTCGGTCTCGTCCCGCTGCTGACCGGCAAGGTGGATTGGAGCAATTTCTCGCCGCTCGTTCCTCTCGCCGCGGCCTCTGCGCCAGATCCCGGCAGCTGGAACATCGCGGGCTGGACGCTCGTCCTGGGCGGCATGTTCATCGCGGCCTGGTCGACCTACGGTTTTGAGACCGCCGTCTGCTACACCAGCGAATTCCGCAATCCCGGCACGGATACGTTCAAGGCCATTTTCTATTCCGGGCTGCTCTGCATGGGCCTGTTCATCCTGGTCCCGTTCACCTTCCAGGGCGTGCTTGGCCTGACCGGCATGCTTGATCCCACAATCGTTGACGGCTCTGGCGTCGCGCAGGCCATGGCGCATATGGTCGGCGGCGGCAAATTCATCGAAAGCATCCTTGTGATGCTGATGATTCTGGCGCTCATCCTCTCCATCATGACCGCCATGGCGGGCTCGTCGCGCACGCTCTATCAGGGCTCGGTCGACGGCTGGCTGCCGCGCTACCTCAGCCATGTCAACGAGCACGGCGCGCCGACGCGGGCGATGTGGACCGATCTCACCTTCAACCTGATCCTTCTCGCCATCGCCTGCGCCGACGCCACCAGCTTCTTCTTCATCCTCGCGGTGTCGAATTGCGGCTACATCATCTTCAACTTCCTGAACCTCAACTCCGGCTGGCTCCACCGCATCGATTCGGGCCATGTGCCGCGTCCCTACAAGGCTCCGAACTGGATCATCGGCCTCGCCGCGATTCTCGCCTTCGTCAACGTCGTCTTCATGGGGGCGGGCGCCAAGGTGTGGAATCCCATCGCACTCTGGGCCGGCCTAATCACCGCCGCCATGATCGTTCCGGTGTTCTGCTACCGGCATTACATTCAGGACGGCGGCAAGTTCCCGCATGAGACCTTTGAGGATCTGCAGATCGGCGACGGAACCGCTACTGTAAAAAGGGCCGGAGCGCTGCCCTATCTGACCCTCGCCGGCGGATTGGTCGTTTTGTTGCTGTCGAACTGGTTCTTCCAGCTCTGACTTTTGAGGCCCCGGGGAACGCCTTCCCGGGGCCATGCAATGCAACATAATATTCTTTAGAAGAAAGTTTCTTGACGCTTACGATGCTAGGCGCCATTGTCCCGCGGAAATGGAGAGCGGACGCAACGATCTCTCCTGACGCGGACGGAACGCCACCAAGAAGGCACTGCGATGAACACTCACGTCTATTCCCGACAATCCATCTTGAATGATCGCCACAGAGCGCTTGGGACCCAGTTCGAAGCCTCGTGGAACGACATGCCGATCCCGCAGAACTATGCGGCCGACCCCTATGTCGAGACCGAAACCGTGCGCAATAACGCAGGCCTGTTCGACGTCAGCGCGCTGCGCCTCATTGACGTATCGGGCCCTGACTCGCTCGCCGCGCTGAACGCGATGCTGACCTCCGACATCGCCAGGATCAAGCCCGGCCAATCCTCAATCAGCAACATCGTCGACGACGAAGGCTCGCTCATCGACGACGTGCTCGTCTATTGCGACGGTCCGAACGCCTACCGCATCTCGCATGGCGGCGGCGCGCTGGAAGACGTTCTGCCCGCCTTCGCGGAAGGCCGCAACGTGCAATTCCGCAAGGATAATGACACGCATATCCTCTCCTTGCAGGGGCCGAAGGCGCTCGAAATCCTGGCGCCGCATACGCCAATGAACCTTGCCGATCTGCGCTACTTCGAGCATCAGCGCACGACCCTGTTTGGCCGCGACGTGTCGATCGCCCGCGGCGGCTATTCGGCAGAGCGCGGCTATGAGGTCTTCTGCAAGGCCGCCGACGCCGTGTTCCTGTGGGATCAGATCCTCGAAGCCGGCAAGCCGTTCGGCGCGACGGCTGTCTCCTGGTCCTGCCTCGACATCGTTCGCGTCGAAGGCGCCCTCTTGTTCTTCCCCTTCGACATGCCGGAAGGCGACACCACGCCATGGGAGGCGGGCGTCGATTGGTCTGTCGATCTTTCCAAGCCCGCGTTCCGCGGCAAGCAGGCGCTGGAGCGCCGCCGCGCCGAAGTGCGGACCGCACAGGCCGGTATTGAGATCGACCATCACGAGGCGGTCGAGCCCGGCGCCAAGATTTTCAAAGACGGCCGCGAAATCGGCGTCGTCAATTCGACGACCTATAGCCGCCATCTGATGCGTTCGCTGGCGCTGGTTCATATCGCGCCAGAATTCAAGTCATTTGGAACAGAGGTTGAAGTCCGCGGCGATGGCGGCAGCTTCAAGGCCCGCGTCGTCAAGACGCCGTTCTACGATCCGCTGCGTCTTCGCACCCACCCGCTCGAAGAACGCGCTCCGCGCTGAGCCTTACGATTGACATCCTATTTGATTGACGAGGTTTTCTCATGACTCGTGTTGCAATTATTGGCGCAGGACCGAGCGGCCTGGCGCAGCTTCGCGCTTTCCAATCCGCCGGCAAAAAAGGCGCCGCAATTCCCGAACTCGTCTGCTTCGAAAAACAGTCCGACTGGGGCGGTCTGTGGAACTACACCTGGCGCACCGGCGTCGACGAATATGGCGAGCCCGTCCACGGCAGCATGTATCGCTATTTGTGGTCGAACGGCCCGAAGGAATGTCTCGAATTCGCCGACTATTCCTTCGAGGAGCATTTCGGACGCCCGATCCCGTCTTATCCCCCGCGCGCAGTGCTGCATGACTATATCATGGGCCGCGTTGAAAAAAGCGACGTGCGCAAATTCGTGCGCTTCAGCACGGTCGTTCGCTGGATCGATTTCGATGAAACGACCCAGTTGTTTACGGTGACGGTCAAGGATCTGAAGAAGGACGAGCTCTACTCGGAAACCTTCGATTATGTCGTCGTCGCCAGCGGTCATTTCTCGACCCCGAACGTGCCGCATTTTCCTGGCATCGAAGTCTTTCCCGGCCGCGTTCTGCACGCGCATGATTTTCGCGACGCCAATGAATTCGTTGGCAAAAATCTGCTTGTGGTCGGCAGCAGCTATTCGGCCGAAGATATCGCCAGCCAATGCTATAAATATGGCGCGAAGTCGATCACCTTCAGCTACCGTTCAAAGCCGCTGAATTTCGACTGGCCGGAGTGTTTTACGGTAAAGCCGCTGCTGACGAAACTGACCGGCAAGACGGCTCATTTCAAGGACGGCAGCGAAGCCGTGGTCGACGCCGTGCTTCTTTGCACCGGCTATTTGCATCATTTCCCCTTCCTTGCCGATAATCTGCGCCTCAAGACAAACAACAGGCTCTATCCGGCCGGGCTCTACAAGGGCATTTTCTGGCAGGACAATCCAAAGCTGATCTATCTTGGCATGCAGGATCAGTATTTCACGTTCAACATGTTCGACGCGCAGGCCTGGTACGCCCGCGACGTGATCCTCGGACGCATCAAACTGCCCGCGGCGGAGGAGCGGCAGGCGGATATCGACCATTGGCGCGGGCTCGAGGAGAAACTCGAGACAGCCTTCGACGGCATCGATTTTCAGACCGAATATATGCGCGACCTCATCCCCGCCACCGACTATCCGATGTTCGATCTCGACAAGGTGGCCGCTCTGTTCAAGGAGTGGGAGGAAGACAAGGTCAAGAGCATCATGGGATATCGCGATAATTCCTATGTCTCGATCATGACCGGCAACAAGGCTCCGCCGCATCACACAAAATGGATGGAGGCGCTCGACGATTCCTTCGACGCCTTCCAGAACCGTCCGGAAGCCGCCGCGGAATAAAGCGTCGTCGCGGGCGAGGATGCAATCCGACAGGCATTGAAAAGGCTCGGCCATGAATGTTAATGCGGCGGCCCCAAAGGGGTCGTTCGACCTGGACGCGCCCCGGCGCGTCCAGACCCTTTCGGCGGCGGGCGGCGGCGGGGTTCAGTTCGACCTTTCGGCCGGCGACGAAGCGATCATTACAAATCTCGAGGGGGGCCAGGCCGGCGAATTGCTGACCGCCTCCGGCGAGCCACTCCGGCTCACGCCGGGGTCGGCGCCGACCGACGAGGCCGGCGTCCGCGCCGTCGCGGGCGATCTCGCCGCCGCGTTCCTCGCCGCGCGGCAGGGAACCGAACGGTTTCTGGCGACGCCGCTTTTTCATGCCGCCGCGGAGCCGGGCGAAACCTTCCGCTTCAAGGCCGAGGCCGATATGCGCTGCCTTCTATTGGCGCCCGGCGAGCCGATGGCCCCCGACGCGCAGAATCCACCGACGGAACTGCGCCTCGATATTTTCTCAAGCCGGCCGACGGGCGGCGCCGCGCCGCCTTCGCTTGCCCCAGTAAAGCTCGATCTCAGGGTCGACGCCGCAACCGCGCGCGCTTATCGCGTCAGCGCCGGCGATTATATCCAGATCATCGACGTGGACGGCCGGCAATGCTCCGATCTCGTCGCCTTCGACGCCAGGGCCCTGGCTGAGGGCCGCGAGCTTGGCGTCGATCCGACAGTAACGCGCACGCTGATGGGCTCGGCGACGCCGGGCCCCGGCCTCCACGCGAAATATTTCGACCAGGACATGAATCCTCTCTTTGAGATCGTCCGCGACACCGTCGGGCGGCACGACACATTCATGCTCGCCTGCAACGCGAAATATTACGACGACATGGGCTATCCCGGCCACGCCAATTGCACCGACAATTTCAACGCCGCGCTTGCGCCCTTTGGCGTCGCGCCGCGTCGCGGCTGGCCGGCAATCAATTTTTTCTACAACACCTTCGTCGCCGAAGACAACACGATCGGCCTTGACGAGCCCTGGTCGCGACCGGGCGACTATGTGTTGCTGCGCGCTTTGACCGACCTCGTCTGCGCGTCCTCGTCCTGCGCCGACGACATTGATCCGGCCAATGGTTGGATGCCGACCGACATACATGTGCGCGTCTATGACGCCGCCGCCAGCTTCTCCAAAGGGATCGCTCATCGCATGACCGCTGACGCCGCCCCCCGATTGACGCGTGAATCCGGTTTCCATTCAAGGACTTCCGCGCTGACTCGGTCCTTCGCCGACTATCGCGGCTTCTGGACGCCGCAATGCTACGCCTCCGAGGGACCCATCGCCGAATATTGGGCCTGTCGCGAGCGCGCCGTCCTCATCGATCTGTCGGCGCTGCGCAAGTTCGAGATCACCGGACCGGACGCCGAAATCCTGTTGCAAAGCGCCGTCACGCGCAACATTCGCAAGCTTGCGGTGGGTCAGATCGTCTACACAGCGATTTGCCACGAACATGGCGGCATGCTGGATGACGGAACGGTGTTCCGTCTCGGCGACAATAACTTCCGGCTCGTCTGCGGCGAGGATTATTGCGGCGTCTTTCTGCGCGAGCTCGCGGCGCGTCAGGGTTTGAGGGCCTTTGTCAGATCCTCGACCGATCAGCTGCATAATGTCGCCCTGCAAGGCCCAAAATCGCGCGACATCCTGCGCGAAATATTGGTCACGCCGCCCCATCGCGCCTCAGCCGACGAGTTAAAATGGTTCCGCTTTACCGTCGGCAAGATCGCGGGCCTGCCTGTGCTTGTTTCCCGCACGGGCTACACCGGCGAGCTCGGATATGAGATCTGGCTGCACCCTGGCTCCGCCGTGGCGGTCTGGGACGCGCTTATGGCGGCGGGGAAGCCCTATGGGATCGCGCCCTTCGGTTTCGCCGCGCTTGACATGGTGCGCATCGAGGCCGGCCTGATCTTCGCCCATCACGAGTTTTGTGACGAGACCGATCCCTTCGAGGCCGGCATCGGCTTTGCCGTTCCCGCCGAGAAGGCGGACCCCTATGTCGGGTCGGAGGCGCTGGCGCGCCGGCGCGCCAGCCCGATTCGCCGGCTCGCCGGGCTCGACGTCGCCGGCAATGAAGCGGTCGCCCATGGCGATCCGGTCTTTGCCGGCCGCGCCCAGGTGGGAGTCGTCACCAGCGCGATGCGCTCGCCTGTCCTCGGCCGCACCATCGCCCTCGCCCGCCTCGACGCCGCTTGCGCCTCGATCGGGACCGACCTCGAGATCGGCAAGCTGGACGGACGTCAAAAGCGCATCGCCGCAACTGTGGCGCGATTCCCACACTATGATCCAGAAAAGGCGCGAGTCAGGGCATAGGGCCGCTTTGACTGTAGGCATGGCGCGGACTTCGCTTTAGATTTAGTCGAAAGGGGAGTCTCGAATATGACGAACATGATTAAATCTGTGATGACCGCCGCTGCAGGCGTTCTGCTCGCAAGCGCTGCTTCCGCTGCTGACCTTGCGGTGACTCCTGCGGCCCCGCCGCCGCCGCCGATCGATCTCGGCTTCGGCATGAAGCTGGCCAACGACTATGTCTTCCGCGGCATCGATAATTCCAACGGCCATTTCGCCGCGCAAGGCTATCTCGAACTGCGCGCGATCGACTGGATCTACGCCGGCGTCTGGACGTCGAACGTCAGTTTCCCGACCGCCTATGGCCTCAACAACCCGTCGGCTGAGATCGATCTCTACGGCGGCCTTCGCCATACCTGGGGCGCACTGACCCTCGATCTCGGCGGCCTCTACTACGAATATCCCAGCCAGACGATTCCGGCTGGCGGCTTCACGATGAACTACTACGAGCTGTATTTTAAGCCGACCTATGTGATCAACGATACGTTCACAATCGGCGGCAATGTCTACGGCACAACGAACTTCGCCAACTCGGGCTCGTCGGGCATCTACGCCAGCGGCACCTTGAAGGTTAACTTCCCGACCTTCCTTCCCTGGAAGGGAGTCGCCACCTACGCTTCCGGCGAATTCGGCGGACAGTTCCTCGATGACAACCGTTTCGGGGTCAAGCTGCCCACTTACGCGACCTGGAATGTCGGTCTGGGCGCGACCTATGACATCTGGACGCTCGACGTGCGTTATTCAGGGTCGAGCCTGTCGCAGAACAGCTGCGCGCTCCTGTCGGGCGTTCGCAACTGGTGCGGCAATCGCTTCATCGCCAGCATCGCCGTCGATACGTCGATCCTGTCGCTCATGAAATGATCTAGCTCGCGAGATCTCCCCGACCGCCTCCGGCCAAACAATCAACCGGCACGGCGATCCTCGCGACACAGTTTCGACTTCGGACCTAAGAGGATGTTGATCTAACGATCATCATCCTCTTTTTTTGTGCGCACATGAGCCGATTTGCGCATATCCGGCCCTGGCGTGGCCGGATGCGGGGAGCGCGCAGGGCAAAATGAAGACCAAGCCCGCGACCTCGCAGGGCGGTTTTCCGACGAGGTCATGCGCCAACTTGTCAATCAGGGAAGGATTTGGGTTGGGCGAAGTTTCAAGGCAATTCTGTCAAAAATCATCCGGCTCTGGCGTTTGCGGTCCGCCCGGCGTTCAATCGCTGGGACCGCGCCATCGGAGGAGAGAAAAAATGCTCAGTTTCATCAAAAGCAGCGCCCTCTTTTTCAGCATAGTGACCGCCGCCTCCGCAGCCGATAGCGGGGCGACTTATCTCTTTCGCGTGGATTGCCGCGACGAAGCCTTTCTTGCGCGCTGGATTCCGGTCCCCGGCGATCCGGACAAAGACTATTTCCGCAGCGCGACCGGAACGCTCAATCTCGATTGCTCGATTTCTGATTACAATCCGAAGACGGACAGGGGGCTGCCGCAGCGGATCTGCAGCGACCCCGGCGGGATCATTAACGGCTTTCCCCCTGCCCTGATCGTCGCTGGCCTTACGCACTGCAACTGATCGCGCGCTTTGGCACGGCCCTTGGGAGGCCATCTGCGCGCGATGGCGGCGCCTCTGTTGAGGCGCTTCGCATAGTATCGAGGCGGCGCCCGATCAATGAGGCAGCAGACCCGCCTGAGCGCTCCCCGAGCAAGCTGAACGGGGCGTTCCCAAGGCGAAGGTTCGGCCCGGCGGATGGGAGCTGGGGCCGCATTCGGCGATCGGCGATCAACCGATTCGTCGGGTGTCAAACGCTCACCAATTGGGATGCGAGTCGCCGTCGCGGCGCGCGCCGGCGCCAAGGGAACAGGGCCCGCTTGCGTTGCTCCGACGCTCTTCCGGAACTGTTAGACGGCGCGCTCAATCATTTTTCGGAGCGGCGTGACGGCGCGGACCCGTTTGGATTCACCTTGGCGGGGAGGCGCCGCCCCCGCCCAATTCGTAGAACAGCGCATAGAGCGCCCCGCGCGCAATCAGGGGCGCTTCTCCGGTCGATTTATTATCTGAAACCTCATTGCCGTTCGAGTTCGCAAAAACCACTACGCCCAGGCCACGGGCAGGCATCAACATGACTTCGGTCGAAAAGCCCGTTAAGCCGCCGTTCTTCAAAACGATCGCGGGAACATGATTGATTTTATCCTCCGGGATCGTCGCCCAGGCGAGGTCGGACAGCCAAATGTTCGCCGGACACTTTGGGAGAGAGGGCTTTGGACCGGTGCACGCCCGAGGGGTCTGCGCGATTTTGAATCCGGCCGCAAGGGCGGGCGGAACGAAGACTCCGGGAGAGCCGAGCGCAGCTTGCGCAAAGATCGCCATGTTCTGCACCGTGGAATGCAGCGCTCCGGCCGGCGCCCAGATTGGAACGACGTTCGTGAAGCCGTCGCCGGGATCCACGACGACGCTCAGCGGCGGCGCATATCCAGCGCCGCCGTCGGCGATTCCGACATAGGCGACTTCTCCGCTCGCGATCTGGACCGTGCCGGTTGCGTTGCGCCCGACGCCGCCGCCAAAGCCCCCTGAAAAAACCACTGTAGGGGCCGCGGCGTAGCCAGCGCCATGCTCGATGATGCTCACGCCGATGATTTTTCCGCCGGAGACGACCGCCTGCCCGCTCGCTGACGCGGCGGGAGGGGGAAACCCGGGCGCCGGGACGAATGTGACCTTCGGCGGAGCCACATATCCTTGTCCGCCCTGCACAACAGTAAATCCGGTCACGGAGCCGTTTGCGCCGACCTTCGCCGTCGCCTGCGCCCCCACGCCGGCGCCGCCGGAAATGGCGACCTTTGGCGGATCTGCCGCAGAGCGGTACCCTGCCCCGGCCACGACCAGATTGATCGCGCTCAGCGCGCCGTTGACGAGGACCGGGGCGCCAATCGCCTGTTGGTATCCAAGCGCGGAACTCGAGCTCGTCGGAGGATACAAAGCGGTATCGCGCATGTTGAGCGGACCAAGAATCTGCTTTTGCAGCATGCCTTCCCACCCTTTAAGGGCCGCATTGCTGAGCGGCGCATTCGGACTGGCGCCGAGGATCAGGCCGAGCAGCCCGACGGTGAAATCGGAATAGAAATAGGGCGCTGGAAGCGCCTTCACCGACGGCGGCGGCGGCTGAAAGTTTTGCGGCGCCGCATTCTGAAAATAACGCAGAAAGTCCTGCGCGGTATACTCGCTCGTCGGAGGACGATCCGTCTTTAGACATCCAGGCGGTTGATTTTTGTCGTTGCAGATCGGCGCGAGGCTCGGAAATCCCGCCGTGAAATCAGCGAGCTCGCCAAGCGTGACTTTTGCGGTGAGGGCCTTGAACGAGCCGAGCATACGGGGAAAAGCCGAGATCGGCTGGTTGAGGGCGAGCCGGCCGCCGTAAATCGCCTGGCCGAGCAAATTCGTGGTGAAGACCTTGGTGACGGAGCCGATTTCAAATGAGACATCGGAGCCAAACAGCACTTTGTCCGCCTTGTTGGCGTAGCCATAGGAAAAATAGGCCGGGGCCTCGCCCGGCGCGATGAGCGCGAGCCCAACGCCGACCGCCGCTCCGCTGTCGACCGCCGATTTGCCGAATGTCTGGGCGATGAGGCTCAGCAGCGCGGCGTTGTCGGCCAAAGCGGGGCTCGCGCCGCAAGAGATAAGCAAGGACGCGACGAGGCTATGCCAAGCGGACCCCATCATCATTCTCCTCAAAAAGACTTGGATCGACCGGGTGAGCGAGGAAATTGGCGAACTTAAGGGAGCCTGACAAGCCCCCAAACGGGACGCGCGCAGCCCAGTTCGATGGCAGCGGGAACGCTCCGAATGGAAATCCGAACGGAAACATGGCCCCAAAGAAAAAGGGAGGCCCCTGGCCCCCCTTTCTTAATCCTCAGAGTTTGCAAATTGGCCGCGATCAATCCGGAATGATCAGGGTCTTTTCCCAGAAGTCGCATTTATGCGCAGCGGAGAATTGCGCATCCGTCATCGTCGTCAAAACCGGGATATTTTGCGACAGGATGACAGGCTTGCTTCCGGTCGCTTTGTAGACCGGCCACGGGTTGTTTCCCTGTCCATTGGGATTGCCGGTCCAGGCAAAATTCGTCCAGGCGTCAACAAGCTGATCGGAAAGCGCCGCCTGCTTCTTGTTCAATTCGTGAATCTTGCCCTGGGGGCCGCCATGCCAAAGCGGGAACAGATATTGGATGTCGGACGTGTGGTAGGCAAGGAACTGGAAGCCTGGAAGCTTGGGATAATAGGTCGGCGCCGTGCGCTCATCGAATTCATAAGCGTAGTAAGGCACCTGCGGACCGAGGATCTTCGTGTAGTGACGATCCCTACATGCGCCCGGATCGGTCTGGACTGCATCCAACGCCAATTGTGGCGACGCATAGGCGTAGAGCGGATATTTGGCGAGGACTTTGTTGACGGTTCCGGCCGGATAGGTCGGAGGCGTATTGACCGGGCCAGCGTTGCCCGAGTAGGTCGTCGTGACGTAGCTGGTAAAGTCAGCTTCCGTATAAGGAACTTGCGGATCCTTGAAATATTCGGTGTTGGCGAGGCCGAAATTCGCCTCGTCCTGCACGCGACCGTCCATCATCGGGATATGCGCGAACTGCCCGTTTGACCAGGCCTGCCACGGTTGCTGCGTGATGACCGTCCCATCGACGAATGGTCCGGTGATGTAGGCGCTCGTCGCGCTTTGCGTTCCCGCCAGCGTCTCGACCTGCTCGGGCGTCAAATTGCGCAGGCATTGCGCAGTGGCTTTGTCCGCCCCCGAACCGCATCCCGCCGCGACCGACATGGCGATGCCCCGCGCCAACGCGATCTCTGCCGTCGGTATCGTGCTCGGCACGCTGCTTTCGTAAATCGCCCGATGTAATAAGCCTTGCGAGAGCGGCGAAATCACATGCATGCCGGTGTCTTGCGCGCCTGCGGATTGACCGCCGACAGTGACGTTATTTTTGTCGCCGCCAAACCGGTCGATGTTCCGCTGCACCCACTTAAGGGCAAGCTGCTGGTCCATGATGCCGTAGTTGCCGAAAACCCCCTTGTTCAGGGCCGGGTGCGACAGCCATCCCATCAGGTTCAGGCGATAATTGATCGTCACCACGACAGTGTGGCCGTCGGCGGCAAGCTTCGTTCCATCGTAGCCGGTGCTCGCTCCGTCAAAATTTCCGCCGCCGTGAATCCAGAAGATGACAGGCAGCTTTCCTTTCCCCGTTGGAGCGACGTTCGGGGTGAAGACGTTGAGATACAGGCAGTCTTCGTTTGCATTGGGAGGCCCGGCGAAGGGGCCAAGGGTGGTCACCTGAGCGCAGATGGGACCGTAATTTGACGCATCGAGCACATTCGTCCACGGCGCCTTGCGCTTCGGCGGCTGCCAGCGAAGATCGCCTACCGGCGGTTCCGCGTAAGGAATGCCATAAAACACCGACACGCCGTTCTGAATGACGCCCTTGACCGTCCCGTCCTGGGTTGCGACCTTCGGGCGGTTCGCCGCGCTCGCTGACGTTACCTCCGCCGCGCTCGCTGGCGTCGCTGCCGCTGCCGCGCCGAGCGCGAGGCCGATTGCGCAGGACAATTTCAGCAAGGATCGTGATCTGACCGCGCTGAGCTGCGCGGTTCGGGATAGCTTATACATAAATCCCCCCAAGTATTTTTTTTCTGCCTGGGTCGTATGGCAGTGGGGGCGTTTTTATGACTTCGTTTGACCCCAATCTTCCATGAAGTTCCGATTTTTATCACAATCTAGATTTCGGCTGCCTGAAGGCCCGTTCGCATGCGAACCGCGCTCTCGGAAACAACGTGCCAACAATCTCCGAAAAGAATCTCGTCAGGCCGGCATGAAGCTCACCGGCATGGTCGTCGTGAGCCAAGGCGCACTCGATCCGGCTTGCGGCCGAGCTTTCGGCGCCAGGCGTCGATCGAGAAAGTGCCTTTCTTCCTGGTTCTTCCCCAAGTCCCGCGCTCCAATGGGAAGCCTTAACTGAGCTGACGGCTCGGGCCGTCGCAAGCCTCAAGGAGCCGGGGCGTCACGCCGATGGCGGCGGCCTCTGTCTTCAGATCCGACCCACAGGCTCGAATTCATGGCTCTTCCTTCTCCGGCAGGACGGGAAACGGCGGGAGATGGGAATGGGCGCAGCGCCGGACGTGGGCCTCGCTGAAGCGAGAGAGAAGGCGGAGGAAGCTCGACGCGTCTTCGCCGACAGCCGAGACCCTATCGAAGCTGACATGCCGCCCATCCAGCTCGGAAAGAAACCGATGCGGCCCCGACCTTCGGCGCATTCGCCGACAAGCTGATAGAGAGCATCAAGGGAACCAATGGAAGCAGACGTTCGGGCCACGCTATTGCTCAACCATTCGCGACGAAAAACTAGCCGACCTCGATATCGATGCCGTTCCTGCGATGCCGAAGCCTATTTGGCTGGAAAAGAATCAAACGGCGTCACGCCTGCGGGGCCGCATCGAAAGGGTTTGACGCGGCCACAGCCAAAGGCCTGCGGTTGGAAGAAACCCAGCCCGCTGGCGGGGCCATCTCAGCACACTCTTGCCACAGCGCCAGAAACTCCAGCGCGGCGATCAAAAGGCTATGCCATATCTAGGCATTCCAGCTTTCTTCGGGCATTTGCGCGCCCTCCCGGCGATCGCGCAAGAGCTTTGGAGCTCGCAATCTTGACAGCCGCGCATACAGCGAGACGTTAGGCGCGACTTAGGGGAGATCGACCTCAAGGCGAAGGTTTGGATGGTGCCAGCCTGCAGCATAAAGGCGGGGCGTGGGCATCGCGTCCCGCTCTTCCACACGGCCATGGCGGTTCTGGCGGCGACGGCGGCGAAACGCTCCGATGCAAACGACGCTGGCGCTTACGTCTTTCCTGGCCAGCGCGCCGGCAAGCCGCTTAGCAATATGGCGATGGAGATTCTCCTATGCCGCCAGAAGCAGGACGCCACCGTGCATGGCTTCCGGTCCAGCTTCTGAGGTCGGTCGGAAGCGACTGATGTTCGGCGCGAGATCGCCGAGGCCGCGCTGGCTTATGTTGTGGGAGACGCGACCGAACGCGGCTACCTGCGCGGCGACGCTGGAGAAGCGGCGTTGATGAAAGCGTGAGCCGCCTATTGCACGTCGAAAGTCGCCAACCTGTCGCAGGGCTGATGTGCGCGCCCATGCCGCCCACTTGCATCGCCGCGCTTTAGACAGAACATACGACCAATCGGCATGCGCGCCGCCAGGGCGGACCTCGTGCAGTTAGCGCGCCTTGGCGGGATGATCAAGCCGAAGACGCGCATCCGTGGTCACGCAGGAACTATTGGCCGCTGCCTCAGTTGATCCGCGCGTTTCGAACGGAGCAGGGTTATGGCCGAGATTGAGTATGAGGAAGGACTAGGGGAGGGCGGCGAGGTTCACCAGCAGGTTCCTACCGGCGGCCCGCATGGTTCTGAGGGGCATTTGACCACCAATCAGGGCATTCGGATTTCCGATAATCAGAATCAGCTCAAAATCGGCGCGCGGGGTCCGGTCCAGCTCGAAGATTTCGTGCTTCGCGAAAAAATCTTTCACTTCGATCATGAGCGAATTCCGGAGCGCATCGTTCACGCCCGGGGCACGGCCGCGCATGGCTTCTTCGAGACCTATGATTCGCTGTCTGACTTGACCAAGGCTGATCTGTTTCAGCGCGCCGGCGAGCGCACGCCTGTCTTTACGCGCTTCTCGACCGTAGCGGGCGGCGCCGGTTCTGTGGACACGCCGCGGGACGTCCGCGGCTTCGCCGTCAAATTCTACACCAAGGAAGGAAATTGGGATCTTGTCGGCAACAACATCCCGGTTTTCTTCATCCAGGACGCGATCAAATTCCCAGACCTCATCCACGCGGCCAAGATGGAGGCTGATCGCGGCTTTCCGCAGGCTGCGACGGCGCATGACACCTTCTGGGACTTTATCAGCTTGATGCCTGAATCGACCCATATGATCATGTGGGCGATGTCGGACCGGACCATTCCGCGATCGCTGCGAACCATGGAAGGCTTCGGGATTCACACCTTCCGCTTCGTCAACGCAGAGGGAAAATCGACCTTCGTGAAATTCCACTGGAAGCCGAAGCAAGGCCTGCAATCGACCGTCTGGGACGAGGCGGTAAAGATCGCCGGAGCCGATCCGGATTTTCAGCGGCGCGACCTTTTTGAGGCGATCCAGCGCGGCGAATTTCCTGAATGGGAGCTTGGCGTTCAGGCTTTCGACCAGAAGTTTGCGGATTCGCTTCCCTTTGATGTTCTTGACGCCACAAAGATCATTCCGGAGGAGATTCTTCCCGTTCGCCTTATCGGGCGCATGGTTCTTGACCGTTATCCGGACAATTTCTTCGCCGAGACGGAGCAGGTCGCCTTTTGCCCGGCCAACATTGTGCCGGGCGTTGACTTCACCAATGATCCGCTGTTGCAGGGCCGCCTGTTCAGCTATCTCGACACGCAAAAGAGTCGGCTTGGCACGGCGAATTTCCACCAGCTGCCAATCAACGCGCCAAAATGTCCGGTGATGAATTTCCAGCGCGATGGTCAAATGCAAATGAATGTGCCGAAGGGCCGCGCCAATTATGAGCCAAACAGCCTTGCGGACGCCGGGGAAATTGGCGGTCCGCGCGAGTGTCCGATGACCGGTTTCACCAGCTTCCCTTCTCCCGAAGGCGGGGAGAAGTTGCGTATCCGGCCTGCGAGTTTTGCCGATCACTATAGCCAAGCGCGATTGTTCTTCCGCTCGCTCGATCCCGCCGAGCAAGCGCATCTTGCCTCAGCGATCGTGTTTGAGCTGTCTAAGGTTTCAAACGAGGCAATCCGCACGCGCATGCTGTCCAACCTGGTCAATGTCGATCCCGCGCTGGCCCGCCGCGCGGCGGGAGGCCTCAATATGCCCTGTCCGGAAGCCTCAGCGGCGGCGCCAATACAGGATCTCGAATTGTCGCCGGCGCTTCGCATCATTCGCGGACCGCTGGAGATCCATACGCTGAAGGGCCGATCCGTCGGCATTCTGATCGCCGACGGATCGGACGGCAGATCCATCGACAAGCTACGGAGCGCGATCGAAAAGGCAGGCGGGCGCGCCGTCATTGTCGCGCCAAAGGTGGGGGGAGCGACGCTGGAGGATGGCTCCGTTCTGAAGGCCGATGCGCAGCTCGCAGGCGCGCCGTCCGTCATCTTCGACGCCGTGGCTCTCGCCTTGTCCGACAAGGGCTGCGAGATGCTGCTTAAGGAGGCCGCCGCGGTCCAGTTCGTCATGGACGCTTTTGGACATCTCAAAGCGATCGGCGCGAGCGAGGGAGCCCAGCCGCTTTTGAAGAAGGCGGGCGTTAAACCGGATGAGGGCGTGACGGGTCTCGATAACGCCTTTGTCAAAGCGGCCGCAAAACGCTTCTGGGATCGCGAGGCCAGCGTCCGCACTCTGGCCTGAGATGTCCTTCCCAAATGCTCCGTTCTGGCCGCGGCGTCCCTTCCAAACGCGGCGCGAGTTGTCTTGCGGTTATTCGCGCTTTGCGCCGCGCCGCCTGGAGAAGACATGAACGCGATGGTAGAGAGTCCGGCCGAATTGCGATGGATCGAGCGCCGCTACCACGCGTCAGCTCAACGAACGCCGCCGCGGATCGTCGTCGCGATCCCCGCACGCAATGAGGCGGATCGAATTGGCAATTGTCTTCGCTCTCTCGCAGAGCAACGCTCGACGCCGGATGGACCCGCGCTCGACGAATCGTTCGGCGTCCTCCTCTTCGTCAACGGATCGTCGGACGAGACTTTTGAAATCGCCGCTGCGCTGGCTCCACGGCTTGGCTTTCCGATCCGAATTTATGACGCGGTTCTATCGGCAAACGTCAACCACGCTGGCGGGGCGCGCCGCATCGCCATGGATCTTGCAGCGGGATGGCTTGAGGAGACCGAAGCTGGCGCGGCATATCTTTTGACGACGGACGCTGATAGCCGACCCGCGTCGGATTGGATCGCCGAAAACCTGCGCGCCTTTGCGCGGGGAGCCGACGCGGTCGCCGGCCGCATCGAACTTGACGCCGCGGACGAGGCGAGGCTCTGCGACGAACTCCGCGCGCGCGGCGCGCTTGAAGCGAGCTACGAGGATCTGCTGACGGAAATCTTTGCGCGGCTCGATCCGCGTCCGCATGATCCGTGGCGGCGCCATGCCGCCGAGCCGGGGGCCAGCTTTGCGCTCTCACTCTCCGCCTATCGCAGCACTGGCGGATTGCCCGCGATCCCGTCCGGCGAAGACCGCGCGCTCGCGTCGCTCATCGAAACGCGTGAACTAAAGCTCCGCCACGAGCCGGCAGTCGTGGTCGTGACCTCCGGCCGACTTGTCGGTCGCGCCAACGGCGGCGTCGCCGACGCGCTATGTTTCAGGACCGCGCATCCCGACGCCGAATGCGACCCCTATCTCGAGCCAGTCTTACGGGCCATCGTCCGCGGCTTTTGGCGCGGCAGACTTCGCCGGCTCCACGCCGCAGGCGAACTGACAAAAAACGAAAGCTGGACGCAATATTTGAAAATCGACGCTGTCGCCGCGTGTGGCGTGGCGCGACTCACTCCGTTCAGCCGCTTCTGGGAGTTGGCCGAATCCTTGAGCCCTTCGCTGCGGCGCCGCAGCATGCGTCCCCACGAATTGCCGCTGCAAATTATGCTTGCTCGGCTTGCGCTTGGGGTGATCAGGCGCCTTTCCGTCAACGCGCTTGAAGGAGGTCCAATCGATATTCTATCTGGCGCTGTTGCAGACGAAGCGAAGCAAAGTCTTGAGCCGCGACAAGAAACGCAGTGACGGCGTCATCGCCGCTGAGCGGATAATCCGTGTCACCCAGCCAGTGAACGAGGATGATGTGGCCGCCCGGCCTGATTGACGCCTTGACCCGCTGAACAAGCAAGTCGAGCATCGCGGGGGCGAAGTAATAAACGACCTCCGATAGGACGACGAGATCGAACGACCCAGCAGGCCACTGCTCAGGCGCGGCGATCTGCGCGAATTCCACATTTGGCAAATTGGCGCAGCGCTGACGCGCGGAGTCGAGCGCCTGCTCCGCGCAATCGATCGCCAGCAGGCGCCCGCATCGCCTGGCGAGGCGCTCGGTGAAAACGCCAATCGAACATCCGACTTCGAGCGCCGACGGATATATTGGAATGGGCAACGCCTCGAGCGTCGCTTCATATTTCGCCAGCTCGTAGGCGCTTGATTCAAATCGCCACGGATCCCGGGCTTCAGCGTAGAGCTTGTCAAAATAGCTTGGCTCAATCCGGGTTCGCCTCATGGGCTTCCTCTAAGGAAAATCTCATAGGTCCGTTTGAAAGGCTCCAGCGCCGATTCGGGGAGGATCAACACGGGCGGATCATTCTCGACGATGTCTGTCACCTGCGAGCGATGCGCCGCGATCGCGCGTTGCTTTAGCGCCAGCACGTCGTCGATGGCGAGCCGCCACCCCTCCGGCGCCGCGCCAACCTCAGCGTCCGGCGGCAGGCTCCAGCCCCAGATCGGATAGGCGAGCAGCGCTCGATCGGTCTGGAGACGGCGATGCGCCATGGCCGCGATGCGCCAGGCCGCCTGATGGTCGCAATGCGGATCATGCGCCCAGGTTGCAAGAATGGCGGAAGCGTCAATGTTGCGGGCGACATCCGCGATCGCGTCCGCCGCCTCTTCCGCCGCCGCGCCGTCCTGCGGCACAGAGCGGTCCGGCAGCCCCAGAAACAAAACGCTCGATGATTCGAGGCCGAGCGCGGTCGCCGCCTCACGGGTTTCTTCCTGGCGAAGCGCGCGCAATCGTTCCGGCGGATGAGATCGCGAATTCGGATGCGAGCCGCAACCGTCGCTGACGATGATAACGACGACGGCGCGCCCCTGCGCTTGCGCCAGCGCGATCAAGCCGCCGCAACCGAGCGATTCATCATCGGGATGCGGCGCGACGACGATGACGCCGCCGGGCCCGACGATGTGATCTAGCGGCGCGATCGGCAGGCCTTGAGCAGCCTCAAAGAAATCTTTCGCGCGCATCAGTCCGGGGCGTCCTCATTTTCCCATATCTCCGCAATCGGTCGCGGCGATGTAACGAGAAAGTTCGCGGCCTCGCAGAGCGCTTCGTCGGGCGCAGGCTGGCGCAAATAGGTCGCAAGATCGCGGCTTAAACGCTCAATCGGGTGCGGCCGCAAGAATGCGGCGAGACCCACCGAACGGTGCGCAAGTTCGAGCGCCTCAAGACCGGCGCGTTCGACGGCGAGCCGGGCGAGGTTGACATAAGCGACGCTGGCCGCCGGATCGCCAGAACCGTGCGACCGGGTAGCCGCTTCAAAAACCCAGAGCCTTGCCGTTTCGACCGCGATTGCGGCCGCGCCCAATCGCGCCAGCTGATGCGGGTCTCCAGCCCTGTCCGCCTTGACGAGATGAGCGCGCGCGAGATCGAAAAGGGACGCGACGGCGCCATATTGGACCGCGGCGAAACGCCATGCGCCCGTCGAAAACATCGGCTGGCGGTGGAAATCATCGGGACCGCCGATGATTGAGTCATCGCCGACCCCGAGATCCGAGAAATCGACAGCGCCAGAGGCCGAGGCGCGCATGCCATGCGCGCGCCATTGCGAGAGATCGACGCGGGCGTTGGCGGCGTCGGGGATCACCATCAAAAGGTCGCCCGCCTCGGTCCTGGCGGTGATCAGCGGATAGCGAACGAACCCGGCGCCGGATGCGAAGATTTTAGCGCCCTGAAGCCGCCAGCCCGCGCCTTGCGCCGCGAGACGCACGCCCGGCTCCCGTTGTGTGTTCCACACCGCGAAGAGATGGCCCTCGCGCGATTTTGCGGCAAACATCTCCTGTTGCTCGATGCGGCCGTAGGCGAGAATCAGCCCTATTGCGTTGACGTGGCCCTCATACAATCGTCCGAGCGGAAGGCTCCCGGCGCCGATCGCGGAAAGAACGAGGGCGAGCGCCTTGCTTCCGTCCCGCTCAAGCAGGCCGGCGCCGCCCCATCGCACTGGCAAGGGCGCCGCAAGCAGACCATGTTCGGCCAAGGCGCGAACCTCGGCCGCCGGAAATGCGCCGTCGACGTCAAGCTCCTGCTGCGTGCGTCGCGCGCTGGCGGCGATAAGCCGTGCCGCGGCGACAGCCGCCGCCCGCCGGGAAGAAGCAGAGGCGAGATCATCGTGCAATTGGGTCAATAATACAGCCTTACGATCGCAATCGCTTCTCAGTTGATCAGCCCGCCGCCCGTAGCGGCGATCATCGCGCCGGACATTCATCGCTCGCGGTCATGACGCGGGCCGAAGCGAGCTCCTTCGGCTGCGCCGTTTGGCCAATTGCCGAACGCCGCGGGGGTTCCGCAACGCAAGTCGAATCGACAATAACGAAACGGCGGCAGCGAACTTTTTTCACCAGAGTTGGTTCAGGGCGCGAACGTCGCAGGCTAAAGGGATCGCAGATGAGACTTTGCGCAATCATATGTTTGACGGTTCTTTTCGTTTCTCCTGTCGCCTTCGCGCAAAATCCCGGAGGCGCGGCGGGTAACGCGGCTGCTCTGCCTGCGTCAGGGAATTCGACGACGACGGCAGGAACGAAAAAGGACGAGATGGAAAAGCAGTGGACCACCCACCCCGCTGCAAGCGATTCATCGAACGGGACCCAGGGCGCAAGCGAGCATCGAGAGCCTGGCAGCAAATAAAGCGCTCAAAGGCGCAGCTCTCGATTGCGAACCTGGATAGAAGCTTCGCTACGCTATTTGTCCGAATTGGTTAGGGAGAGGAAAACGTGGGGTTTAGACGCAGCGGATCCACGTTTGAAGGCGCCCCGTCTCGCTGGTGGCCCGACCGGCAAATGCAAAGCGCGCTCATCGTGGCGCTTGGGATCGCTGTTGTCGCGATCGCCGATCGGCGCAGGCCAAACGCCGCGCTGGCGCTATCAGCTACCCCCTCTCCATTGCACCGCAGGGCTCTGCCCGACTCCCCTTCGGTTGAACCAACGCCGGTCACGCATCCCGGCGAAATCCCGGCGGAAGGCTGGAAGGGCGTCTTGCAGCGCACATGGCGCGGTTTCAACACGGACCGGATTCTTCTCGTCGCCGCGGGCGTAACCTTTTATCTCCTCCTCGCGATATTTCCGGCTGTGTCAGCGCTGGTTTCATTATACGGCTTTTTCGCCGATCGTAGCGGCGTCGGAGCGCAGATCGACCTTCTTGTAGGGCTGCTTCCAGCCGGCGGCCTCGACCTTCTTCGCGACGAGGCGACGCGCATCGCAACAAGCGGCCAGAGCACATTGAGCGCGGTCTTTCTTTTCGGACTGGCGGTCTCGATCTGGAGCGCAAACGCGGGCATGAAGGGACTCTTCGAGGCGATGAATGTCGTCTATGAGGAACAGGAAAATCGCAGCTTCATTCGGCTCAATGCGTGGTCGCTCGCCTTTACCTTTGGCGCTCTTCTTTTTGCGCTCGCTGCGCTTGGCGCGATCGTGTTGGTGCCGATCATTCTTGATTACGTCGGACTCGAGCGTAGCGGCGCGGCGATCCTGTCTCTTGCGCGTTGGCCGCTGCTGTTTTTCAGCTTGGTGCTGGCGCTCGCAATTCTTTATCGCTACGGCCCCAGCCGCAATCCTGCGCCGTCATGGCGATGGATCACCTGGGGCAGCGCCGCCGCCTCAGCTCTCTGGCTCGTCGCGTCGATCCTGTTCTCGTGGTACGTCGCAAATTTCGGCAGTTACAATGCGACTTACGGGTCGCTCGGCGCGGCGATTGGCTTCATGACGTGGATATGGATTTCGATCACCGTCGTGCTTGTCGGCGGCGAGCTAAATTCGCAAATCGAGCGCCAGGCTGGGCGGAAGACAACGCCGGATTGACCCTCGGCCGCCGAACTTGGAAAATCGCCTCTTGCTCAAGGCCCGCAGAATCTACGACGCGATCCGGAACTCTGGCGGATCCGGTTATTTTCAGGCCAGGATCGAATAGTGGGACCGTTATGAACCAGGACGAGCGATTGAGCGGATCGGAGGCCGAAGAGGGGCGGTTCCGACTCCTGCTCGACGCCGTAACCGACTATGCGATCTATATGCTTGATCGTGATGGCGTCGTCACAAGCTGGAACACGGGCGCGCGGCGGTTCAAAGGGTACGAAGAATCCGAAATTCTCGGGCGGCATTTCTCGACGTTTTATACCGAGGAAGACCGCAAGGCTGGATTGCCCGCCAGAGCGCTCGAGACTTCGGCCAGGGAAGGGAAATTTGAAGCCGAGGGTTGGCGTCTGAAAAAGGACGGTTCGCGCTTCTGGGCGCATGTCGTCATCGATCCCATCCGTCAGTCGGGAAAACTTGTGGGATTCGCCAAAGTCACGCGCGATCTCACGGAACGGCGCGCCGCGGAGGCGGCGCTTCGGCGCACCGAGCATATGTTTAAGCTGCTCGTTCACGGCGTGACGGACTATTCAATCTACATGCTCGATCTGGATGGGCGCGTGGCCACCTGGAATCAGGGCGCACAACGGATAAAGGGCTATCTGCCGGACGAAATCATAGGCGAACATTTCTCGCGCTTCTATACACAGGAAGATCTCGCTACGGGCGAGCCGCGGCGCGCGCTTGAAACAGCATACCGAGAGGGACGATTCGAAAAGGAGGGATGGCGGGTCCGAAAGGACGGCAGCCGTTTTTGGGCCAATGTCGTCATGGACGCCATCCGCGACGAAAGCGGCGCCGTGCTGGGTTTTGCTAAAATTACGCGCGATATCACGGAGCGGCGCGACGCCCAGCGCGCGTTGGAACTGGCGCGGGAGGCGTTGTTCCAGTCACAGAAATTGGACGCCATAGGGCAGCTTACGGGCGGCGTGGCGCACGACTTCAACAATCTCCTGATGGCGATCTTGGGTAGTCTCGAGCTCGTTCAGAAGCGTCTTCCCGCCGATCCGAAAATCGCGTCCCTGATCGATAATGCAATCTTGGCGGCCCAGCGTGGCACATCGCTGACACAGCGCATGCTCGCTTTTGCGCGGCGCCAAGAGCTGGAGCTCGAGCCGGTGGACGTATTGGCGCTCGTGCGTGGAATGACGGATCTTCTCCAGCGCTCCATTGGCCCCTCTGCGCCGATCGAGGTGCGATTTCCGCTGGCGCTCGAGCCTGTTCAGGCGGACGCCAATCAGTTGGAGCTGGCGCTGCTCAACCTCGTCGTAAACGCGCGGGATGCGATGCCGAACGGGGGCGCGATCATCATTGCTGCCCGACAGGAAGCGATCGTCGAGCAAGCCGCCGTGGGCCTCGCCCCGGGCCGCTATATTTGTCTGTCGGTCCAGGATACGGGCGAAGGCATGGATCAAGCGACGCTGGATCGAGCAAAAGAACCGTTTTTCACAACCAAGGGGGTCGGCAAGGGCACGGGTCTGGGATTGCCGATGGTTCACGGCGTCGCCGAGCAGTCGGGCGGGCGCCTGATTTTGAAGAGCCAGAAAGGCGCCGGCACGACGGCAGAGATTTGGCTGCCTGCTGCGACAACGGCGTTGCAGCCTTCGCTCGCCAAACTTACGCCTTCAGAGAGTTGCCCGGTCACTCATCCGCTAACGGTGTTGGCCGTCGATGATGATCATCTTGTTCTGACGAATACCGCTGCGATGTTGGAGGATCTTGGGCACAAGGTCTTTACCGCGCTGAGCGCTGAGCAAGCCCTTAACGTTTTGAGATGCGAGAAAACGGTCGATCTTCTCATAACGGATCAGGCCATGCCGTTCATGACAGGCACGCAACTCACCGACGCAATTCGCGAAGAGCGGCGAGATTTGCCTGTGATCTTGGCGACCGGCTACGCCGAGTTTCCGCCAGGAACGGCGGAGGATCTGCTACGGCTTGCAAAGCCATTCGGTCAAATGCAGCTCGCGCGCGCCATCTCAAGGGTGATTGGGACGCGTGGCCAAAGGCGGGAGCCTTAACGCGATTTTTCGAGGGCCGGCGCTGCGTGCGAGCGCCCAGCCGAGCGACGCCTGCCTCGCGCGAGAAACAAATCCCGCCAATAGGACGTGAGGTCTTTAAGCGGCTGGAACGCGGTTTGAGGCGATGGAACGACTCCGCAAGAAGTTCGTTGGCCGCCCGTCCCGACCGGAACGCCCGGAGTCGCCTTATGCATTCACGCGCCGAGTCCGTCGCCCCTGCGACGGCCACACGCACCACACGCCTTACAATCAACGGAACGGTCCATGAGCTCAGGATCGAGCCATGGGTCTTCCTCGTTGATCTGCTGCGCGAAACGCTGGGCCTGACCGGCACGAAAAAAGGCTGCGATCACGGCCAATGCGGCGCCTGCACGGTTTTGATTGGCGGCAAGAGAATCAATTCCTGCCTGGCGCTCTCAGTGATGCAGGATGGCGCCGAGATCACAACCATCGAGGGGCTTGGCGCGCCCGGCCGGCCGCATCCGCTGCAACAGTCCTTCATCGCGCGCGACGCCTTCCAGTGCGGCTATTGCACGCCCGGACAGATCTGTTCGGCGGCCGGGATGATCGCGGAAGGCCGCGCCCACAGCGATGAAGAGATCCGCGAGGCGATGAGCGGCAATCTCTGCCGTTGCGGCGCCTATCCGAACATCGTCGCTGCGATCAAGGATGTTTTGACGCCGGCGTCGAGGGATGTTTCGACCCACGCGGCGGAGGCGGCGGAATGAACCGATTTTCCTATCTTCGCGCCGAGAGCGTCGATGAAGCGGTGCGCGCCGTGGCCGCCGACCCCGCGGCGCGGTTCATCGCCGGCGGCACCAATCTGCTCGATCTAATGAAATATGACGTCGAGCAGCCGGGCCTGCTGGTCGACATCACCCGTCTGCCGCTTCGCGGCGTCGAAGAGACGCCTGCGGGCGGATTGAGAATCGGCGCGCTGGTTGGCAACGCGGAGCTTGCTTTCGATTCTCGCATTGAGGCCGGCTACCCTTTGCTGGCGAGCGCTCTGCTTTCGGGCGCCTCGGCGCAATTGCGCAACGCCGCAACGGTCGGCGGCAATCTGCTCCAGCGCACGCGCTGTTATTACTTTTATGATGCGGCGACACCATGCAACAAGCGGGAGCCGGGGACTGGATGTCCCGCCATCACGGGGGTCAATCGCATCCACGCCATTCTAGGCGCGAGCGAGCATTGCATCGCGACACATCCGTCCGACATGTGCGTGGCGCTGACGGCGCTCGAGGCGATTGTGCATGTCACGGGTCCGGACGGCGAACGTTCCATCGCCTTCGACGCTTTTCACCGGCTGCCAGGCGATCGACCGGACATCGACAACACGCTGGCTCATGGCGAAATTGTCACCGGGATTGAACTGCCGCCGCCACGCTTTGGCCGGAACTGCACCTATCTGAAACTACGCGACCGCCTCTCCTATGCGTTTGCCCTCGTGTCGGTCGCCGCCGCGCTTGAGCTTGAGGGCGGGCGCGTCGCGAGCGCGCGACTTGCCCTTGGCGGGGTGGCCCATAAGCCGTGGCGCGACAGATCGGCGGAGCAACTGCTTGAAGGAGCTCCGGCGTCGGCAGAGTCGTTTGGGCGCGCTGCGGACCACCTACTCGAAGCGGCTCGCGGCTACAAGGATAACGCTTTCAAGATTGAGTTGGCGCGGCGGGCGATTGTACGCGCGCTGGCGCAGGCCGCTGGCGAAACGCCGCAGTCGCAGAACGTCAAGAGCGTGAATTAGGCGACGCCATAAAAAGGAAAGCCGGAATGTCGATTGCCGCAGCAAAATCTCATGTTGGCGCGGCGCGTCCGCGCGTTGACGGGCCTTTGAAGGTTTCAGGGCTCGCTCGCTACGCAGCCGAATTTGCGACGGATGACTGCCTTTGCGGCTATGTCGTTTCAGGCGCCATCGCCAAGGGCCGTATCACGAAAATCGACTGCGCCGAAGCGCTCGCCGCGCCTCGCGTTATCGCCGTCTTTACGCATGAGACGAGGCCGCAGGGATCGACCTCGGCGTCGAAGTATCGCGATCAGGTCGCCCCGCCCGGCGATCCGTTCATGCCTCTCCTCAACGAGCGGATCTTTTTCAGCGGCCAGCCCGTCGCGCTCATCGTCGCCGAGGATTACGAAAGCGCGCGCGACGCGGCTTCGCTTATCAACATTGCTTATGAAGAGGAGGCGGCCAGCATCGACGTCGCTGCGCGTAAGAGCGCCGCCTATACGCCGCCGAAAAAGCGCAGCGGCATCGAGCCGCCGCCAAAGCCGCGCGGCGACGCCGAGGGCGCCTTTGCGTCTGCGCCAGTCCGGCTCGAGAACCAGTATCGCGTCGCCGTCGAATTTCACAACCCGATGGAGATGCACGGCTCCACAGTCATTTATGAAGGCGACGGCAAGCTGACCATTCATGACAAGACGCAGGGCGCTCAGAATACGCAAGGCTATGTCGCCAGCGTCTTCGGCCTCTCGCCGGAGAATGTGCGGGTGATCAGTCCCTTTGTCGGCGGCGCGTTTGGATCGGGCCTGCGTCCGCAATATCAGCTTTTCCTCGCGGTCATGGCGAGCCTTGCGCTGGAGCGATCAGTCCGCGTGACGCTCACCCGTGATCAGATGTTCACCTTCGGCTACCGCCCGGACACGATCCATACGGTCGGCCTTGCCTGCGGCCATGACGGGCGACTGCTGTCGGTCATGCATGACGCAGTGGCTGGCACGTCGGCTTTCGAGGATTATCAGGAGAACGTGGTCAACTGGTCCGGCCTGCTCTATGCGTGCCCGAACGCCAAATTGAGCTATTCGCTGACGAAGCTCGATGCCTATACGCCGGCCGATATGCGAGCCCCTGGCGCGACCCTCGGCGTTTTTGCGCTTGAATCCGCAATGGACGAACTCGCCTACGCCGCCAGGATCGATCCGTTGGAGTTGCGCTTGCGCAATTACGCGGAGCGTGACGCCGCGGCGGACAAGGACTTCACCAGCAAGGCGTTGCGCGACTGCTATGAGCAGGGCGCCCGGCGTTTCAACTGGGCAAAGCGTCAGCCCGATCCGCGCTCGATGCGCGAGGGCCGAGACCTTATCGGCTATGGCATGGCGACGGGCGTCTGGGAGGCGTTGATGCGGCCGACGACCGCAAGGGCGCGGCTGGCGGCCGGCGGGCGGCTCGAGGTCGCGACCGCGACGGCCGATATCGGGACCGGAACCTACACGATACTTAGCCAGATTGCGGCCGACGCTTTGGGTATTCCGCTCGAACGAGTGACAGCGCTGGTTGGCGATTCAGCGCTTCCGAAATCTCCGGTCGAGGGCGGCTCCTGGGCCGCCGCCTCGGCGGGGGCGGCGGTTCAACTTGCCTGTTTCCGACTGCGGCGCGAATTGCTGGCGATCGCCCGGGCGATGGAAAATTCGCCTCTCGCCAATGCCGATCTGCAGCATGTGACCTTCGCCGATGGGGCGATCGCGCTTGCCGCCGAGCCGTCACGCCGCGTCTCCATCCTCGAGGCGATGCGCGCCTCGGGCGCCGAGTTTCTCGAGGCGGAAGAGACAGCGAAGCGGGACGCGTCGGTTGACAAAAGCTATTCAGCCTACACCCATTCGGCCGTATTTGCGGAGGTGCGGGTAGATGAGCAGCTCGGGGTCGCGCGCGTGACGCGCGTCGTCAGCGCGGTCGCCGCCGGCAAAATCCTCAATCCGCTCACGGGGCGAAGCCAGATCATTGGCGGCGTTGTGATGGGGATCGGCATGGCCCTGCATGAGGAAGCTCTGCCGGATCTGCGCCTTAGCCGCTTCATGAACCGCAATCTTGGCGAATACCATATTCCGGCGCACGCCGATATTTGCGACATCGATGTGATTTTTGTCGACGAGCGCGACGACAAGGTTAGCCCGATGGGCGTAAAGGGGCTCGGTGAAATCGGTATTGTCGGAACGGCGGCGGCTGTAGCCAATGCGATTTTTCACGCCACAGGAAAGCGCGTCCGCGAATTGCCTATTACGATCGACAAGCTGCTTTGAGCCATATGGCCGGAACGCTTGTCGCCACGACCTTGGGAATGCAGCGATCGTAACTGGCCGGGCAATCACTCGCCTTCATCGTTTGACGACCGACTCTTCTACGCCCATCGAGCCATTTGCAGCGTCGGCCGTCATCAAGGGCTAGCGCTATTCTCCCAGGCGATTGCGCTCGATATGGGATCACCCGTCGACGCGTTGATCCCTGGCCCGTTCGATGCCCGCCTCTCTCTGCCGCCGCGCCCAGACGACATGCCGTAGGGCCATAAGAACTTGAATCCGCTAGCATTTATCAGAGCTTGGCGGCCGAAGCGGAAAGCGCGCGTCCCATGCAACCGTAGACGCCAACTTTCGTTTCAGCACCAGCGATCGCAGCCTGCGCCCGCCGACAGGACGCCGCATGAAATCGAAGTTTTTCCAAATTCCGGGGGTCGACGAGCGCGATCCGCCGTTGACCGTCGCGCGCAATCTCAAAATGGCCCGGTCCGCGCACGCCTACGTTCGTGGCAATACGATTCAGTTTTATGAATGGCTCGACGGGCTGGACGTGGGCGCGTTGCCGGAAGGACCGGCGATCTGGATTTGCGGCGATTGTCACGTCGGCAATCTCGGCCCCGTCGCCGATGCGAATGGAAAGATCGAGATCGAAATCCGAGATCTCGATCAGACTGTGATCGGCAATCCAGCGCATGATCTCGTTCGGCTTGGCCTCTCGCTCGCTTCCGCGGCGCGCGGCTCCGATCTGCCGGGCGTCACGACGGCGCAAATGCTTGAGCAGATGATCGAAGGCTACCAGCAGGCTTTCGACGCGCCCGACGGGCAACTCACGGCCGATCTCCCGCAAACGGTGCATTTTGCGATGAAGCAGGCGGCCCGTCGGTCCTGGAAGCATCTGGCGCGCGAGCGCATCGCCGATGCCGATCCAATCATCCCGCTCGGCAAGCGATTCTGGCCCATTTCCGGCGCGGAGAAACGCGATATCGTGCGGCTCGTCGAGGCCGCGCCAGTTCGCCGCCTCGCGACGATGCTGAGATCGCGCGATGATGACGCGACGGTCCAGTTGCTCGACGCAGCCTATTGGATGAAAGGATGCAGCTCTCTGGGGCTGTTGCGCTATTGCGCGCTGCTTGGCGTTGGGGGGCCCTCATTCGCCGACATGGAGATGTGCTTGATGGACGTCAAAGAGGCCGCAAAGGCCGCGGCGCCCCGGTCCGCCCATGCCGACATGCCTTTGGATGACGGTGAGAGGGTCGTCGAAGGAGCGCGGCGCTTGTCGCCTTTTCTCGGCCAGCGCATGCGCGCCGCCCATTTGCTCGATCGCCCCATCTTCATCCGCGAACTGCTGCCACAGGACCTCAAGCTCGAGATCAGCGCCATGTCGCACGGCGAGGCGATGAGGGCCGCGCGCTTCCTCGCGGCCATTGTCGGAAAGGCGCATGCCCGGCAAATGGACGAGGGGACGCGGAGGGGGTGGCGAACGGAATTGAGCAAGAGCCGATCAAGAACGCTCGAAGCGCCGTCGTGGCTCTGGTCGAGCGTCGTCGACCTGCTTGTCAGCCATGAGCGCGGCTACCTCGAACATTGCCGCGTTCATTCGTCCGCGGCCGGCGCCGGCGCCGCGCCGCCGCCCCGGAGCGCTCCATGACGGAACTCGTCGGGTGGTCGGCCGCGGCGATCCTGCTTCTGACGATTTGTCGGCAGGTATACACCCAATGGCGCGACCGCAGTTCTGAAGGCGTCTCTCGCTGGCTGTTCATCGGTCAAATTACGGCGTCGATCGGCTTCGTTATTTATAGTTGGCTTCTCGGAAGCTGGGTCTTTGTTGCGACCAACGCCGCGATGTTGCTCACCGCTGTGGCGGGTCAGGCCATCCATTCCCGAAACCGGCGATTGTCGAAATAGTGGTCGTCAAGGCGCATAGCGGGTGAAGACAAAGTCGCGTGCTTCAACGGGCGCGTGGCAGGCAAAGCAGCCGCCGAGCATCGTATCGTCGACGGGTTTGCCGTCGTTAAACTGCGCGAACCCCCAGCCGCCGGTCGAGGCGAATTTTTTTGAGTCCTTGACCATGAACTGAACATTCGTGGGCGCGCCGGCGACGAAGGATTGCTCGCGGCCGAAGACTGCGTTGTTTTCTTCCGAAGGAAGGTAGCGCCAGGCGAGCCGGGCGATGATCGCGCCATCTGGAAACGGAAGCGTCCCCTCTCGATAGGCCTCGATCGCTATGTCGTTGCCAAGAACGGCGCGTAGGTCGTTGAGGTCGCCCGCTTCATGGGCCACGGATATCAGCTTCCAGTCGCGGTATCCGGGCGGGATTTTGACGCCAAAGAGCGGAGGCGCCGCCCCTTCGGACTGTCCGGATGCCGGGGCCAGGGCGGCGAGGGCGCCGGACAGCGCCGCAATTGCGGCAAGCACGAAAACAATCCGTTTCAGGCAGTCCTCCTTCAGCTCCCTGCGGTCTTCTGCAGGACCGCGGTCAAGACCTGTTGATGTTCTCCGAGCGAGGCGGCGGTGACGAAGGCGCGCTGGCCCGCAGCTCCTGGACTATGCCGTTACGACTTCAGGAAGGCCAGCAGATCGGCGTTGACCGTCTCCGCCTGGGTGGTGATCATGCCGTGGGGGAAGTCCTTGTAGGTCTTTAGCGTTGCGTTCTTCAACAGTTTGGCGCTTAGCGGGCCGGCAGCGACATATGGCACGATCTGATCGTCCTCGCTGTGCATCACGAGCACCGGCACGTTGATCTTTTTGAGGTCTTCGGTGAAGTCCGTCTGCGAGAAGACGACGATCCCGTCATAATGCGCCTTGGCGCCCCCCATCATGCCCTGTCTCCACCAATTGGTGATTGCGGACTCCAGCGGTTTCACGCCCGGCCGGTTGAAGCCATAGAACGGGCCTTCCGGCAGGTCGCGATAGAATTTCGACCGGTTTGCCGCGAGCTGCGCCTGCAGATCGTCGAACACCGCCTTGGGCAGGCCGAGCGGGTTGGCCGGCGTCTGCACCATCAGGGGCGGAACCGCGCTGATGATCGCCGCTTTGGACACCCGGCTTTCGCCGTGCCGGGCGAGATAATGGACGACCTCGCCGCCGCCCGTCGAATGCCCGACATGGATCGCGTCCTTCAGGTCGAGATGCGCCGTCACCGCCGCCAGATCGTCGGCATAGTGATCCATGTCATGGCCTTCGCCCGTCTGGGTGGATCTTCCATGGCCTCGGCGGTCATGGGCGATGACGCGATAGCCATTGTTGAGAAAGAACAGCATTTGCGCGTCCCAGTCGTCGGCCGAAAGCGGCCAGCCGTGGCTGAAGACGATCGGCTGTCCCGCTCCCCAGTCTTTGTAGAAGATCTCGACGCCGTCTTTGGTTGTAACCGTGCCCATGTGATGACTTCCCTGGATTTGCGGACGAGCTAATACAAGCTATTGTGGCTTCGAAAATCCTTGTGCGCCAGAGCCGTCTGCGCCGCGCCCCTTGAAGTGATCCATCCCGTATGTTGGTCCGCGGACCCTTTGGAGGGATGGAGCGATGGGAATAAAGCGGCACAAGCCGGAGGAGATCGTCGCCAAGCTGCGTCAGGTTGATGTCCTGACGGCGCAAGGCAAGTCGATTGCCGATGCGGTGAAAACGATCGCTGTGACGGAGGCGACGTACTTCCGCTGGCGCGCGGAGTATGGCGGCCTGAAGAGCGGCCAGGTCAAGCGGCTGAAGGATCTGGAGCTGGAGAACGCCCGGCTGCGGCGGGCGGCGTCGGACCTGACCCTGGACAAGCTGATTTTGACCGAAGCCGCGTGGGGACACTTCTAAGCCCCTCCCGTCGCCAGATCCGCTGCACCCGCTTGGCGTTCACGACCCAGCCAGGATGGCGCAGCAAAGCCGTGATCCGCCGATAGCCGTAGCGGCCATAAGCCAAATCGACCGACCACGTCGTCGATCGATCCGCCTCCCACCAGTGTCGATAAGGCCTCAAATCCGCCGTCGATCTTCTCGCCGATCATGAGGCTGGTTTCCGCGTCGTTGCGGGGCCGTCCATCGCCAGTTTCAAAAACCGAAGCCCAATCACGGTGTTTGATTCGATGAGCAGTGAGATCAAGGCGCTCAAGGTTCTCAGCATCCAGCAGCTCCGATAAGACGACATGGTGCAGTGCATCAATTGCTCCATGCCGCAGAGGTTCAGTCGTGTCACGCCGACTGGTCGGGCCCGTCAGCCGTTGATCATGAGACGATCTGTCTAATGGGCTTTGCCCGGCTCCGGACAAATGCACATTTCTACACGTCACAAGGTGGCTTCGGGCCCCCGCAACCAACTTTGTATACTGAACCGGAAGGTCGCTCTCACCGAGCGGCCTTTTGGCTTTTGTAGCCAGCGACAAAATGCGCGCCAAATGGCCGTGCGTGGTCGATGGACAGGCCCTTTGCGCCTTCCCCGGTTTCCGGCGTCAGGACGATCTTTTCGACCAGCTTGCGGATTAGGTCCGACGCCTGCGCGTGTTCGTCGGTCAGGGCCTCCCGCAGGGCGGCAATCTGGTCGTGGTAGTGATGCGCCATGTTCGGATGGATCAGGACCGGGATTTCCGCCGCGTCGTTCAGCCGCGCCTCGGCTTCCGCCTTGCGGCCCTCAAGTTCCGTCATCTTGTCCTTGACCCGGCTGGCCGGGACGCCGTCCATGATGGCCTGTACGAGCCGGTCCAGCTCGCGGTCGATCTTTACGAGCGCGGCTTTGTCCGGCAGGAACGTGCAACAGCAATGGGCCCTTGGGGCCATCTGGTTCTACGAAATGGCGGCGCCAATGCAAGGCGCTAAAGTTCTGAGGACGGAGAGCGCAGGCCAGTTGGATGTCAATGGCAACCGATTTGCGCCTCGACGAACGGCAAGGTGAGCGCGTCCTTTTCTTCAGCGGCCTTGGTGAGCACCGTTTCGGGGAGGAACAGAAGTGGTCTGCGACCCTGGAAGGGCTCGCCCTCCTGTGTGATGCGGTATGGCCTTCCGATTTGCGCTTGAACCAGCCGGCCGCACCGCAGGATCGTGTAGTTAAGATCGGATGCCTCGATCAGCGCCGCGGAATGGGTGAAGATGAGCACGCCGCGGTACGTTTCGCCCGGCACCTCTGTGAGATCGCGTGGAATGTTGTCCCCTTGAGGGGCTGATTTCGCGTTGAAGATTGTCCCCCTAGTTCGGCTTTCAGCGATCCTTCCGGCTTTGCGGAGGGCTCTGGGGATGATGGGCGTGGAGACGATCGCGCGGATCCGGTTCGAGCATTTCCAGAACGGCAAAGGGATCAAGCGGATCGCGCTGGAGCTGGGGATTGCGCGCGACACGGTCCGCAAAATTCTGCGCTCCGGCGTGACGGAGTTCGCCTACAAGCGCACGGTTCAGCCGCAGCGCAAGCTGGGCGACTGGGTGGAGACGCTGACAGCGATCCTGGAGGCGGAGGCCAAGCTGCCGCGACGCGAGCGGCGCTCGACCATCCGTTTATTCGAGGAACTCCGCGGCCGGGGCTATGACGGCGCGCATGACAGTGTGCATCGGTTCGTCAAGAGCTGGCGCGCCGAACGGGCCCGGGCGCCGGCGCAGGCTTTCAGTCCGCTGCGGTTCGATCCGGGCGAAGCCCATCAGTTCGATTGGAGCCATGAGGCGATAGAGCTTCAGGGATTGCCGCTGACGGTGAAGCTGGCGCAGATGCGGCTCGCTTACAGCCGCATGCCTTTCGTGCGCGCCTATTTCCGCGAGACGCAGGAGATGGTGTTCGACGCGCACGATCGCGCCTTCGCTTTTTATGGCGGCGTCTGCCGGCGCGGGATTTATGACAACATGCGCACGGCGGTGGAGGCCGTCTTCGTCGGCAGCGCCCGCACGTATAACCGGCGCTTTCTCCAACTTTGCTCGCATCATCTCGTCGAACCTGTAGCCTGCACGCCTGCCGCCGGTTGGGAGAAGGGCCAGGTCGAGAACCAGGTCGGCACGATGCGCGACGTGTTGTTCCGGCCAAAGCCAAAGGTGAAGTCGCTGGATGAGCTGAATGCTTGGCTGGCCGAGCAATGCGTCTCCTACGCCAAACGGGTCAAGCACCCCGAGTTCAGGGATCGGACGATCTTTGAAGTGTTCGAGGAAGAACGGCCGCGCCTCATGCCCTTCCTCGGCCCGTTCGCGGGTTCATCGAGAAGCCGATGCGCGCGACGACAACCTGCCTGATCGCGCATGATCGGAACAAATACAGCGTCGACGCCAAGGCGGCGGGGCGCGCTGTGCTGGTGCGCGTCTACGCCGATCGCATTGTGGCTCTCCTCGGCGAGGAGATTGTCGCGGATCACCCACGCAGCTTCAAGCGCGATCAAGTTGTCTACGAGGCTTGCGCCGAAGCCTTGGAGGCCGGCGTCGCCAATGGCGACGTCGTTGTGGCGATCCTCGCCCGCAACCGCCAACCTCCGGCGCCGCCAAGCATCACAACGCCCGAGGCGCTCAAACTCAAAGCCGAGCCCGTCGCCGACTGCGCCCGCTACGACAATCTGCGCAAAAGAAGGGAGGATGCGCTATGGAGCGTCATCAGATCATCGACGCCATGACCGGATTGAAGCTTTACGGAATGCGCGCCAGTTTCGACGAGATCGCCGGCAAAGGGCTGGCGCGGCGCGAAGAACTCTACCCGCTGCTCGGCAGCCTGATCCGCGCCGAACTGGCGCATCGCCAGTCCAGATCGATCAACTACCGCATCAGCGGCGCCAAGTTCCCCGTGCTGAAAGATCTCGACGCCTTCGTCTTCAAAGACACGCCTGCCGACGAAGGCCTGATCCGCGAACTCGCCACCGGAGACTTCATCGACGCCAAGTGTAATCTCATCCTGATCGGCGGCACAGGCACAGGCAAAACCCATCTGGCGATCGCCATCGCCGCCGCCGTCATTCGCGCCCGAGCGCGCGGCCGTTTCTTCAACCTTGTCGACCTCGTCAACAAGCTCGAACAGAAAAAGGCCGCCGGAAAAAGCGGCAGGATCGTCGAAGCCATGCTGCGTCAGGATTTGATCGTCATCGACGAACTCGGCTATTTGCCGTTCAGCCACGCCGGCGCGCAGCTGTTGTTCTATCTGATCAGCAAGCTCTATGAAAACACCTTGATCATTATCACGACCAATCTTGCCTTCGCCGATTGGCCGCAAGTCTTTGGCGACGCCAAAATGACCACCGCCATGCTCGATCGGCTCACGCATCACTGCGATATCGTCGAGACCGGCAACGAGAGCTGGCGCTTCAAGAACCGCGTCTGACCATCAACCAACAAAGCGCCCCATGGCCGGCGAAACAGCCGCGGCTCTGCAACCCCGACCAGCGACGCCGCCGCTGTTCCCGCTCTCCCGGGCTCTAACCGAGGGGGCTAACATTCAAAGCGAAAGCGGGGACAGCTTTCAAAGCGAATTGACAATCAAGGCGGTGCAAGGCACGTCGATCAAGCCCGTTCAGACGCCGCCAGACAGCTTGCCGCCGCAAATGGTGAACTGAGTCGATGCCTACCTTTCAGACGCGCTCAGCGCCGCGATGCGTCGTGGGCAGCCGCTCGGCGTCGCAAGGCTGAGACCCGGCCCGCTATGGCGCAAGGTTGCGGCTTCGTTGGAAGCGCGGTCGCCTTGGAAGCCGCTCATAGGCCCTTAACTATGTGCTTCTTGCCGATCCGGCTGAAGCCTTTGGGCAGATCGGGCCGGCTCGCCCCGCCCATCCTCCGCACAACCTCAGAATTCCAGTCCCATCCCGGATCGGATGCCTATCGGCGGTGCCGGACCGATTCCTGTGGGCAACGGATATCCACTGAGCAACCATGCGATCTCAGCCTTGCGCTTCTCCACCGGAACGGCGTCGAGCAGCACCGTGGTGAAGGCGAGCATCCCAGCGTCAATCTCTTCGCGTGTTGGCGATGTGAAGTCTTCCGACTCGGCAAGTCGGGCCATTTGCAACGGTGCCAGTCGGAGAACAGTAGGCGATCGGCTTCCTCTTTGCCGATTTCGCCGCATATCGACCAACAGCGCCGACCCCAGAGCTCGCCGCGAGCGTGTGGCTCTTCCGTCTGCATGAACTCGCAGTAAGGGTTCGGGCCGGACAGGGTGCGCAAATAGCGGCGATCAAGCCCGTGGATCACGAGCGAGGCGCATTTGCCGACGATCGGCCAGTCCTTAAAACTGCAGCTGAAAATATTCACCGAGGCTTTCCAAGATTGCGATATAAATGTGGTGCGACGGCTCTCAATCTTGCCTATTAGGGAGCAGGCGGCGTCGGCCGGTCATAGGTCAATGAAAAGATCGTGTCGGTCAGCCAGCGCTTGAATTCCTGGTTATCGCTGAACTGCTTGAACAGTTCGGTGTCGTCCTTCATCAGCCCGATGATTACGCCAGCCAGCGCTTTGTCGTGTTCGATCCGGGCGTTCTGTTTGTCGGAGTTTAACTTCGCGTTCTGATAGGCCGCGTTGGCCGCAACCTTGTCGGGGATCTCGATGGCGATCAGGCGACGAATACGATCGGTGTCCGCCCATGTGATGTTGCCGAAGAGATCGTTGAAGCTTCGAATGATATTTGACAGCCGATTGAGTTGGGGTTCGGCCTTGTGGCCGCCGCCTTCGGCTGGGATGGGATCGATTTCCGCGTCTTGATCGGACAATTGCACTCTTTGCGCGGCCTGCTTCTCCACGCGGTAGCTGTCCATATCGATGGCTTCGAGAATTCCCTTGGAGAGGTCTTCCTCGCGCGGCGCCGGCAGCTTTGGCAGCAAGAAGTTCAATAAGATCGAGGGCTTTTCCCATTCCGGTCGTGTAGGGAAGAATCGCGGAAATGAATGCGTAGGTCCGTGCGAATGCCTTTGCTTTGCCCTTGAAGTCAACCTGCCCGTCCTCGTCGAGGCTGTCGTTGTAAGTGGTGACGCAAGCATCGAGGATCGGATCGAGCTGATCGCGATCAGCGCCCGAGAGATACAAACCAACGAGCTGGTCAATCTGGGCCGGATCGTAGACCTGATACCCGTCCAGCGTGGCCTTGAGATCGTGAAGCCGGTTTGGATCGGTTTCGTCGCTCAGGATCGTTGTTCGATAGAACTTGTCGAACGATGCGCGGATCGTCTCGGTATCGTTCATGAAATCCAGAACGAAGGTGTCGTACTTCTGGGGGTGTGCGCGGTTGAGACGCGACAGGGTCTGAACCGCTTTGATGCCCGACAGGGCCTTGTCCACATACATGGAATGCAGAAGCGGCTGGTCGTACCCGGTCTGAAATTTGTCGGCGCAGATCAGGAATCGATACGGATCGGTTTCGATCTGATCGACGATATCCTTCGAGGGAAACCCGTTGAGGCTGGCCTCGGAGACTTTCACTCCGCAGAATTCATGCTCGCCCGAAAAGGCGACGATCGCACGATAAGGGCTCTTGCGTTCGACCAGATAGGCGCTCACCGCCTGATAGTACTGGATCGCGCGTTCGATTCCTGAAGTCACCACCATCGCCCGCGCCTGGCCACCGATCTTGTTCAACGCGAGCACCTGCTCGTGGAAGTGATCGACCATGATCTCAGCCTTGAGCCTGATGGCATGGTCGTTGCTCTCGACATAGCGGCGAAGCTTCCTTGTCGCGCGTTTCGTATCGAACTCCGGATCCTCGTCGACCGTCTTGACCAGCCGATAGTAGCTGTTAACGGGCGTGTAATAGCGAAGCACGTCCAGAATGAAGCCTTCCTGGATCGCTTGCTTCATCGTGTAGCTGTGGAACGGGCGGTGTTTGACGACATCGCCTTCGGGGAACGGCTCGCCAAATATCTCAAGCGTCTTGTTCTTCGGCGTCGCTGTAAACGCGAAATAGCTTGCGTTCGGGAGCATCTTCCGTTGCTCCATGATCGCATTGATCTTGTCTTCGACGGTTTCGTCCTCGTTGCCGTCTTCCGCGCCGGTCAACGCTGCGTTCAAAGCCGCCGCCGCTTTGCCGCCCTGGCTGGAATGCGCCTCGTCGATGAGGATCGCAAAGCGTCTGTCTTTGTGCTGCGCGCCGATGTCATCGAGGATGAACGGGAACTTCTGAACCGTGGTGATGATGATCTTCTTGCCGTCGGCGATGAAGCGGCGAAGATCGCCGGAATGCTCGGCATGCCCGACCGTCGCGCCAACTTGGGCGAACTGCTTGATGGTGTCGCGGATTTGCTGATCGAGAATTCGGCGGTCGGTTACAACGACCACGGAATCGAAGACCTGACCTCCGCCATTCGCCAACCGCACGAGCTGGTGCGCCAGCCACGCAATTGAATTTGATTTCCCTGATCCCGCCGAATGCTGGATCAGCACGCGCCGGCCAGCGCCCTTCGCCTTCGCATCCGCGAGGAGCTTGCGCACCACATCGAGCTGATGAAAGCGCGGGAAAAGCTGATCCCGCTTGGTCCGGTTGGTCTTCGGGTCTTTGCGCTCAACGATCTGGGCATAGTTCTCGATGATGTCCGTCAGGCTGAGCGGCGTGAGGATATCCTTCCAAAGATAGTCGGTCTTGATGCCTGTGGGATTCGGCGGGTTGCCGGCGCCATCGTTCCAGCCCTTGTTGAAGGGCAGGAACCACGATGCCTTGCCCTTCAGCTGGGTGCAGAACTTCACCTGCGCGTCGTCCACCGCAAGATGCACGATACACCGGCCGAATTCGAAGAGCTTCTCACGCGGATCGCGGTCGCGTTTGTATTGCTCAACGGCGTCTTCGACTGTCTGTTTCGTCAGGCTGTTCTTCAGTTCGAACGTTGCGATCGGCAAGCCATTGATGAACAGCGCGAGATCGAGCGCATGGGCGGTATCGTCACGGCTGTAGCGAAGCTGGCGCGTGACCGAGAACCTGTTCAGCGCAAAGCGTTCGGCGGCCTTGGCGTTGCCCGGGGACGGAGTGCCATAGAACAGGTCCACATCATGCGCGCCATGCTTCGCGCCGTGGCGCAGAACGTCGATGACGCCGCGCTTGCCGATTTCGCCTTGAAGCCGGGCAAGGAATTTCTGCCGCGCCGGGCTGTCGTTGTCGAGATCGAAGGCTTCCACCAACGGCCGTTGCGTGGAGCCCACAAAGGCGCGCAATTGCACAAGATCGACCGTCCATGCCCGATCATAGTCCTTCGGATTTCCGAGCAACCAGTTATGCAGGCCGACGAAGGGCTCCGGCTCCTCGGAGAATCCGCCGCCGGACGGCGCCGAGGTGCGGCCCGTCATTCCAGCGACGATCAGGGCCTCGAGTCCCTTTTCCGAGGTATCTGTTTTCATGCGGCCGCCAGCCACCCTTTCGCACGAAGGGTTTCGAACGCGATGCCGATTTGGCGCGGCGAGAAGCGCTTCTTACGTTCGTTCCAGGCATAAACCTTGGCGATGGCATCTTCGGGGCTTGTCGCGCTCTCGCGACTTGCCACCCAATGGACTGTCGCAAGCAGTTCCAGGCCGAAAGGAGTTTCGAAGCCTTCAACCAGCTTTCCGACCCGGTCAAAACGGGTCTTGGTGTCGCCGTCATCGCTCAAGAAGGCTTCCGCGTCCTTCACAGCGCCGGGCACGAGTTCAAGTTCCTTCTCGGGAGCGTCGCCGCCATCGTGATAGCCGGACACGAGGTGGCCATCGATCTTGGTCAAGACGTGCCGCAGGTTGTCGGCTTAGGGGCCGTAATGGTGCTTGATATAGTTCAGGCGCAGCGGCTCCCCCGCCTCCTGCATGAAGTACATGAGCTTCTGAACTTCGATGAGCGTCACGAACGGGTCCATCAATCCGCCGAGATAGCGGTGCATCAGCACCACGAGCGCGGCGCGGCCCGCCGTCATGTTTGGAACATCGCACGACTTGGTGGCGACTGGTGCGCTGTTCGGTTCGAATACCATCACCTTCAGATCGTTGAGGCTGCGCAATGCCTCGACGATGCGCGGGCGCACGTCGGCCCAGTTGAGCCCGCCGAGCCCGCTGCCAAGCGGCGGGATAGCGATGGAACGAATGCCCCGGACGCGGATCTCCTCGACCAACGCCTTCAAGCCGGAATCGATATCTTCCATCCGGCTCTTGCCGCGCCAATGGCGCTTGGTCGGGAAGTTGATGATGAATTTCGGGTTGGTCATCGTCCGTGTCTCGAACACGAACATCTCGCCCGGCTGCACCTCTTCGCGCTTGCAGGCGGCCTCGTAAGCCTTGAAATTCTCCGGGAAGTCGTTCTTGAACTGAAGGGCGATGCCGCGGCCCATGATGCCGACGCAGTTGACGGTGTTGACGAGCGCTTCCACGTCCGCCCTCAAGATGTCACCTGTTATGAATTCGATCATCGCCATCCTCCCTCAATAGTACCAATCTCTTCTTATTTCGATCTCCGGCCTGTGGGCTGCGCCTTGCATCGCCTGTGATACGGGTTGCACGTATCCCTGCGAGAAGACGCCAATCCGCTCAACGAGGCGCCATGGGAACGCCCTTTCGATCAGGAATTCTGCTTGCTTGCCTTCCTTCACCGACCGGGAAACGGCATTCCCGGACCATTGGCGCGCTTGAACGGCGTCCCAATTGATCGCCAAGCTGCGCAGTGTCCGACCGGTCCTCAAAGTAATACGCACCGGCATTCGACAAAGTAAACGCCCAGCGCCGATTGTTCTGTTGCGCCCAAGTAATCGTCGCGTGGAGATCAACTTCCAAATGGACGATCGGCTCTTGCCGCCTTTGTAGGTGAGCTCCTCATTCCTTCGATAGATCAGGTACAACATCACTGATCTAGAACAAAAATAGAACGGAGTGCAATGCCCAACGCGCAAGTGCGGGTGGCAGCTCAAGGTAAGCTCGTTCAAACGGCGGGCCTTGATGTTGCTCATGCCGATTGTCGTGCCGACGCCCTGGCGCTGAGCCATTGCCGCATCCGGCCACAGGAAACCGTCCGCGATGATTGATGCCAGGCGGTCGGAGTGGATAATGTGGTAGATTTTTGGCTGGGCGGGAGCGGGCATCGTCAGGCGACCCCTCGTTCATACCAGCCGAAATCGCTGTGGCGGCGCTCGATCAAATCCACGAACAAGCCGAGGAATCGCCGCACATCGGCAATAGGAACAACCGTTCCCCATGTGCGCGCGCCTGTCCTCGGATGGGTATTCCAGACGCGCAGCGCGTGAATCTGGCCCTTGCCGTCAGACAGGTAATCCAGATTGCCGTGCGCCATGCCGTTGCGCATCAGGCGAATCAGATCACCCAGCGAGGCGGGTTCTCTATCGGAAGGGCGCTCCTTGTTGATCGTCGGCCAGCCCAGCACAGCCGCGTCGGCAAGCGGGAGCGCCATGAGATCATCCCGCATGGCCTCGAAGGGGTGCGCGAGCGCCCCGAGGAATGTGTTGATGAGTTGCGTCACCTCGTAAGGGCCGGCCGGGCCAGCATGCGTTTCGACGAAGGCGAGGTTCGCCATCGATCGGCGCATGATGACGAGTAGTGGCTCGGTCGGCATACCCATCAGGCGGCAACCTCCTTATTTTCGGCATCGTCAATGGCTTCGTCGAGATCGTCGTCCTCAACAAGCTCTTCGGTGGCCTCAAGTTCGGCGGATTCAGGCAGGCTGGCCGCAGCGGCCCTCACGTCGAGCTTACCGGTAACGACATCGGCTATCAGGCGGGTGCGGAATTCCTGAATAAAGATAAGCTCTTTACTTGCCACGTTTATCGCGCGGACCAGTTCGGACACTTCCTCATCGCAGCTTTGAATGATTTCTAGCTGCTTGTGCCCAGGCGGAACTGCGATTGCGATCCCCATAAGGCGATCCTGAGTTAGTTTTGGTTGTGCTGCGCCGGATATCCATGGAAGGAAATTCAGTCCCTCAAGAATTGCGGCGAGAAATCGAATGTCCCCACGACGAGGCTTCAAAATATGAGCGTGGTTGTTTACCCAAAACTTTCCTTCGGCGATGATCGCTAAAGGGAGGTTTCTAAGGACCAAATTTGCGCCATCTTCCGCTATCAGCAGAAGTTTGTCGTCGAACAAAAATTCGTCGACCTTATCGATTACTCCTGATGCCCCGTAGTAATCGTATTGGCGAACAGTCATTCGTCCCCGCTCTGTGCCACTTAACGGAACTCGTCGGTAGTTGAGGCACTGAAACTCAGTCTTTACGCGCGAAACCTCCCAATCTTCAGGGATGTCGCCGAGCCAAGGGATGCCTGAGGGCTTGAGGCGGACATTGGGATCGAGGCCGCGGGTGACGGCGCGGTGGATGATCGCCTGCTTCTGCTCGTTCAGAAGCGCGATGATCTTCTTCTTCGCGCGGATCAGCTTCGCCGTCTGCGCCCCATGCCAATCCAGAAACCGCACAATCAGCCGCTGCTCATCGAGCGGCGGATAGGGAACAGGGATCGGGCCGAACCTATCTGTGTAAAGGCGAAGGAACCCGGATTCTCCGGTGCCTAAGCCCTTCGATTCCGCTCGGAACACCGCTGACAGTGACGGCAATCGGAATGCTTGAAGGAGGTAGGGATTGAACGCTTCGGGCAATGGTTCGAAGACGGCGTAGTCCGGGCTCACCAATCCGCGCACATTCGCAACGCCGAACAAACCGGCAGCGGCCCTCATGCGGTTCATGACCACCTGTCCGGGCTCGACGATCTTGAAATTAACCAGTGACTCCGGCGGGATCAGCTTCCCGCCCGCATCGATGTGATCGACAAGCCCTTGTCTCATTCTCAGCGACAGAAGCCGTTCTTCTCCTGTCTTGCTGCGACTATCGACCTCCCTAAGCAGCGTTTTGATACGCCGAACATTCCAATGCGCCGGCACGTCACCGAGCCATGGCAGACCGGTCGGATTTGTGTCGGCGTAAGGGCGAAGGCCATCAATCATCGCCTCGCCCCGATGATGTCCGCCATCAGACCGTCGGTTTCACGTTCCAGCGCAAGAATATCGGCGCGGATGGCGTCCAGCGGGCGCAGCGGCTGCGGTTTATAGAAATAACGGGTGAAGCTGACTTCATAGCCGATCGTGGTCTTGGCCTCGTCGATCCAGGCGTCGGGTGCATGCGGCAACACCTCCCGGCGGATGAAGGCCTCGATGCCGCCCGGCTCCTTCAACGGCACTGTCTCGGTGTCGCGCAAGTCGCTATCGGGCTCGTATTCCACAACACATCGCTTGCCGTCGATGGTGAGCGGGAAAAGCCCGCGCAGCGGATCGGCCTCAACCTTGCCCGGCTTGTGAATGCGGCGGATGACCGGCGCGCCGTCCTCGGCGGTCCGGCCGTCATCCTTCAGCGCCTTGATCTCCTTCGGCGCATACGCGCGAGTGGTGTCGATTCCGCGCGCGCGCAAGGGCCGCTCGACCGTGACCTTCGAATAACCGAACTCCGCATTGTCGAAGATGCGGGATTGCTCGGTCGGTTGGAAGGCGATGAAGGCTTGAAGAATGCGCTCGATATCGGCGTCGGCCAGTTCGCAGTTCTTTTTGCCGAGGTTCTTGCGCAGCGGTCGGAACCACGCGGTCGCGTCTATCAGCTGCACCTTGCCGCGCCGGTTGCCTGGCTTACGGTTCGACAGCACCCAGACATAGGTGGCAATGCCGGTGTTATAGAACATGTTAAGCGGCAGGGCGACGATGGCCTCACACCAGTCGTTCTCGATGATCCAGCGCCGCACATTGCTTTCGCCAGAGCCCGCGTCGCCGGTGAACAGCGACGAGCCGTTGTGCACCTCGGCGATGCGCGAGCCCAGCGGCGTGTTGTGCTTCATCTTCGACAGCATGTTCGCCAGGAACAGCATCTGTCCGTCGCTGGAGCGCGTGACGAGGCTATATTCGGCATCGCCCGCGTGCTCGATCACGAAGCGCGGATCGCGCATGCCGGACTTGCCGCCCATGCGCTCTTGGTCGGATTTCCAGCTCTTCCCATAGGGCGGGTTCGACAGCATGAAGTCGAATTCCTTCGACGGGAAGGCATCATTCGCCAGCGTCGACCATTCCGGCCCGCCGACGATATTGTCGGCCTCCTCGCCTTCGCCCTTGAGCAGCAGATCGGCCTTGGCGATAGCGTAGGTCTCGCCGTTGATCTCCTGCCCGAAGAGGTGAGTCGAGACCTGCTTGCCGTGCTTTTCGGCAAGTTCGTTCAGTGTTTCTTCGGCGACCGTCAGCATGCCGCCGGTTCCACAGGCGCCGTCATACAGGAGGTAAGTGCCGGATTGAATTTGATCGGCGATCGGCACGAAGATCAGCTTCGCCATGAGTTTTACGGCATCGCGCGGCGTCCAGTGCTCGCCCGCTTCCTCGTTGTTCGCTTCGTTGAAGCGGCGAACCAGCTCCTCAAAGATCGTCCCCATCGCATGGTTATCGAGACCGGGATGCTTCACCGAGCCGTCGCCGTTTAGCACAGGCTTCGGGCCGAGATTGATCGAGCTATCTAGGAACTTCTCGATCAGCGTTCCGAGCACGTCGGCCTTCGAAAGCTTCGGCAACTGATTACGGAACTCGAAGTTGTCGAGGATCTCCTGCACGTTCGGCGAGAAGCCGTCCAGGAAGGCCTCGAAATCGGCCTTCAACTGGGATTGCGACGCGCGATTGCGAAGATCGCGAAGTTTGAAGCGCGACGTGTTATAGAAAGCCTGCCCCGCCGCCTGGCGAAGCGCGGCGTCCTGATTGGTGATGCCCGCTTTGTCGAGGTTGTCCTTCATCGAAAGGACGGCGGCCTTGGTCGGTTCCAGCACCGCATCCAGACGGCGCAGAACCATCATCGGCAGGATCACATCGCGGTATTTGCCGCGCACATAGAGATCGCGCAGGGCGTCATCGGCGATCCCCATATGAAGTTTGTGATCCAGTTGAGATCGCCGTTGCTCATGCCCGTTCCGTTCTCGTACGCTTCGCCGCCGGCTTGATGGGCGCCGCAACCGATGGCGTTGCGGCGCCGCTCGCACCGTCGCGCAGGCGCGCATATTCCTCGATCGCCAGCACCACCACGACGGGACGACCATGCTTTTCAACCACGACCGGCTCCGAACGCGCGAGATCAATCAGGCGTCCGAAGCCGTATTTGGCGTCCTTCGCCGACATGCTTTGCATGGCGTGGCCCTTGTCCGAATCAAAGGTTACTTTTGGCCATTTTGGCCCCTTTATCAAGTTGGCTTTGGACGGGTCCTCCAGGCCCGCGCCTGATCCCGCGGGCGGGCATAGTCCGGCATCGCCTGTTCCAGCGCCGCGCCGGGTGGCTGGCGCTGGATTTCGTCGGCGCCGTCGCGCGGACGGTCAGCGAGAGCGTCGCGTCACGAGGGGCGGCAGCCCCCGCTTCAAGCATCCGGTCCTTGGCATCGGAAGGCTTCTTTCGCGATTTGCGTTCAGCCTCGCGGGCTTTCGCCGTTTTGGCGGCGGTGTTCGCCTTTCGGCCGGCACGGGCATCGCTGTAATCCCGCGCGCTTTCCCTTGACCCATCTTCGCCCGTCAAAATGGAGCGCAGGTCCCGATATTCGCCATCCTCGAGTTCAGTGAGATTGGCGCAGGCCCGAAATCGAACGAACGCCACGCCCCAGCGCCGTCAGACCGAGAGGACATGAGGCCATCGACGCGGGCCAGATATGCAGCAAGCCAGGCTCCAAGCTCACGCCACTTTCTGGAAATGTCATCCGTCCAGAAAATAGATCCCTCTAACATATTGAAAAATATTCATGTTCTCCAATTAAGGAATAGGCTTCCTTATTTTCTGGATCTCGCCATTTCAGAAAACAATCTCTTAAAATCATTTAAATACATACACTTACTTAATTCTGGATTATCAGGATTTTCTGACGCCCAAATGAAGCATAGAAAAAATTAAGAGACCCGAAATCATCGGAGAGCGGGCGGCGCGCGACGGGCGCGAGCATGGCGGCCCATTTGGGGCAGAGCCCAAAGCCAAAGAGGATAAATGGATTGGTAGATAGTGGGGCTAAAAGTGGGGTCGAAGACCAGCGCCAATAAAAATAGCCCACAATATCAATCTATTAGACATGATACTTGGTGGAGCTGAGGGGAATCGAACCCCTGACCTCTGCAGTGCGATTGCAGCGCTCTCCCATCTGAGCTACAGCCCCGGCCAGCCGCTGTTTACGCGACTGCGCGGTGAGGCGCAAGGGTCTGCCGCGCGCTCCGTTACGCCTTGCCGAATAGGCGGTTTCAGCGGCCGTCTTGCCAGTTCGGCTCAAGCCGCGTAAACGGGACACGCGGGCTCAAGGCTTCGGAGATCCAATGCGCGCTCTTCTAGATGTTATTCTGCTCGTTCTCGACCTTTATACTTATGTCGTGATCGCCGCCGTCATTCTGTCCTGGCTCGTCGCCTTCAACGTCATCAATACTTATAATGACGTCGTGCGCGCCATCGTTAACGCGGTCAATGCGTTGACCGAGCCTGTGCTGCGTCCGATCCGGCAGATGCTGCCAAGCTTCGGCGGCCTCGATATTTCGCCTATCGTCCTGTTTCTGATTATCTTCCTGATCCAGCGAATCATCATTCAATATATCTATCCGAACGTCTTTTGAGCGCTTGCGCCAACCCGGGCGAGGCTACGCCGATTCCCTGGATGCGGCGCGGCTCCGACGTCGTTCTGACGGTGCGGCTGACGCCCAAAAGCGCGCGCGACGAGATCGAGGGCGCCAGTCAATTGTCCGATGGGCGCGCCGTGCTCAAGGCCCGGGTGCGCGCGGCGCCGCAGGACGGCGAGGCCAACGCCGCGCTGATCCGGCTCGTCGCCAAAGCATTGCGGCTCGCGCCCTCCGCTGTGCGCGTTGAGGCCGGCGCGACGGCCCGCCTCAAAACCCTATGTCTCACCGGCGATCCTGAAACGCTTCAGCAAAGCCTTGCGGAATTGGCGGCGCGCGCGGTTCGGGCTTAAGCGCCGCGCAAGACCGTCAGCCCCCAGCCTTGCGGAAAAAGTCCCAGATCAGCCGCGCGGCTTCAAGGTCGTTATTGTGGGGCCCCGAGCGCGGCGCATCGCCCGTGAGCGGACGCCCCGGAAGCGAATGACCGCCGCCTTCGACGCGCAGCAATTCGACCGGAACTTTGCAGCCGTTCAGCCGGTCGACATAGGCCCGCGTGCCGTCGCGCGGGTCGCGGTCGGGGATCGCCGTGGTCGTGCGGCTCTCGCCGCAACCCGCGGCCTTTCCAAAGATCGCCAAAATCGCATCGACCGAGGCGACGTCGCTTTTTTGATCGGTAAGACTGCTCTTGCCGCCGGCAAAGGGAATCACGGGATCCGCCGTGCCGGCGATGATCATGAAAGGAACCGGCCGCGACGGTTTGCAGGCCGCGGCAACATCGACAGGCATGGCGCTGATCGCGGTCGCAACGCCGGCCAGACTCGGCGCATTGTCGCAGGCGAGCTGGAGAGCGGGAAAGCCGCCGTCGCCGATTCCGACCAGGAAAACCTTGCGCCGATCGACAAGCCCGTCGGACACCAGCTGTGCGATCAGATCCCGGATGAAGGCGGCGTCGGCGCCGGGCCCTGAGCTCCAGCGGCCGCCGAGCGGATCCGGATAGACGAGAATCGGGCCGCCGGACCCGGACATTTCCTCAAGCCCGAACAGCCGTCGCTGATGCGGCCCTTTCTCGCGGGCCTGCCGCAGGATGACGACCAGCGGGCGGCGGGCCTGTTTCAGCCTGCGCTGCTGCACGAGCAGCGCCGTCCGCGCAACTCCGCCCGACTGGACGGTGATTCGCCCGGAAGCGGCCGCGGCCGGCGGCGCGCCGATGGCGAATAGCGACACGACACACGCGAGCCCGACGGCGAGCGCGCCGCGGCGCTCGCGACAGATCCGCGCGCGAAAAATCGGCGCAAGATCGAGCGGCGAGCCGAAGGGCGGACGGGGAAAGCCTCCGTCGGGCGCGTTGCTCGTCTCTTTAGCCATCGCCCGATCTCTTAAGGAGGACAATCTCTCACCCGCAATCTCCGCCACGCCCCGACGCGCGTACGACGCGGCAGGGCGACAAGGAGGCGGCTCCCGATCGCGGCAAGACCGCGGCCGAAACGCTTCTGGCGGCGTCATATTCTTCTACTGCGGCGCGCGCTTTGGCAACAAGCAAAGCCGTTGCTGCAGGCGCCCGAAGAGGCGCGAGCCGCCCGCCATTTTCGCGCCTCGATTAGGTTTGCCCGCCATCCGGGTTTGCGATAAGGAAAGGCGAAGCTTAGCTCATGACAATCGGGTGCAGCGTAAATGACCGAGGTCGAGTTGAAATCCGGCGGACCCGCGAGCCGGCCCTTATCGCCGCATCTGCAAATCTATCGGCCGACCCTGACCATGATGATGTCGATCGTCCATCGCATCACCGGGGCCGCGCTCTATGGCGGAACCTTGCTGCTGGCCTGGTTTCTGATCTCCGCCGCCTCCGGCCCCGGAGCCTTCGCCGCGGCCTCGCACGTCGTCAGCTCCTTTTTCGGCAAGCTCGTTCTGTTCGGCTTCACCTGGGCCCTGTTCCACCATTTGCTCGGCGGCGTCCGCCATCTGATCTGGGATCTCGGCTATGGCCTCGACGATCCGGAACGCGAATGGCTGGCCTGGGCTACGCTCATTGGCGGAATTGCGCTGACCCTGCTTGTGTGGGTATGCGTGGCGTTGCGCGCCTGACCGGCGCGCCGCAGCGCGCCGTCCCCGCGTGGCCGACGCTTCAGGAGCCGCATTCTCATGGCGCATGACAAATCATCTTCCCGCAGCCCCGTGCGAAAGGGCTTTCTCGGCTCGGCCAAGTCGGGCGCGAGCGACGCCTGGAGCATGCATGTCACTTCCGTCGCGCTGCTGCCGCTGGCCATCGGCTTCGTCTGGGTCATGCTTTCGCTGATGCATAAAGACTATGCCGGCGTGAAAGCCGAACTTGGCCATCCGCTGCCGGCGATTGTGCTGCTTCTCTTCATCCTCGCCGGATGCTGGCATATGAAGCTCGGCATGCAGTCGATCATCGATGATTACATTCACGCCCCGCACGCCAAGGAATGGGCGCTCGTCGGCAATTTCTGTTTCAGCGCGGCGATCGCCCTCGCCTCCGTTTTCGCGGTCGTCAAGCTCGGGCTGAGCTGAGCCCGAGCTGGCGCAGCGCCGAACAATCTGACAGCCGATAGCAAAAAAAGAAGTGGAAAGGCGATAGAATGGCGTTAGGCAGCACGTCGAACGGCGCCGCCGGACCGGCGCGGCTTGGAGCCGCTTATCCGATCATCGATCACAGCTTTGACGTGATCGTCGTCGGCGCCGGGGGCGCCGGCCTTCGCGCCACCGTCGGCTGCTCGCAGGCCGGACTTCGCACGGCCTGTATCAGCAAGGTCTTTCCAACCCGCTCGCACACGGTTGCGGCGCAGGGCGGCGTCGCCGCATCGCTCGCCAATATGGGGCCGGACAATTGGAAATGGCACATGTACGACACCGTCAAGGGGTCGGACTGGCTGGGCGATCAGGATTCGATCGAATATCTCTGCCGCAACGCGCCGGCCGCCGTCTATGAACTCGAACATTGGGGCGTGCCGTTCTCCCGCACGGAAGACGGCCGCATCTATCAGCGCCCATTCGGCGGCATGACCACCGATTTCGGCAAGGGCCCGCCGGCGCAGCGCACCTGCGCCGCCGCCGACCGCACCGGCCACGCCATGCTGCACACGCTGTATGGCCAGGCGCTGCGCTATAACACTGAATTCTTCATAGAATATTTCGCCATCGACCTCATCATGGAGGACGGCCGCTGCCGCGGCGTCGTCTGCCTGAAACTCGATGACGGCACCATCCACCGCTTCCGCGCGCAGCTCGTCATTCTCGCCACCGGCGGCTATGGCCGCGCCTATTTCTCGGCGACCTCAGCGCATACTTGCACCGGCGACGGCAACGCCATGGTTTTGCGCGCCGGACTGCCGCTGCAGGACATGGAATTCGTGCAATTCCATCCGACTGGCATCTATGGCGCAGGCTGCCTCATCACCGAGGGCGCGCGCGGCGAAGGCGGCTATCTGACCAATGGCGCCGGCGAGCGCTTCATGGAGCGCTACGCGCCCTCCGTCAAAGATCTCGCGCCGCGCGACATGGTCTCACGCGCCATGACGATGGAAATCCGCGAAGGCCGCGGCGTCGGCAAGAACAAGGATCACATCCACCTCCATCTCGATCATCTCGACCCGAAAATCCTGCATGAGCGTCTGCCCGGCATTTCCGAAAGCGCCAAGATTTTCGCTGGCGTCGACCTCACCAAGGCGCCGATCCCGGTGCTGCCGACGGTGCATTACAATATGGGCGGCATCCCGACCAATTATCACGGCGAAGTCGTCATCAAGAAGGACGGCGACCCGGACGTGATCGTGCCCGGCCTGATGGCGCTTGGCGAGGCCGCCTGCGTCTCCGTGCATGGCGCGAACCGGCTCGGCTCCAATTCGCTGATCGATCTTGTCGTGTTCGGCCGCGCCGCCGGCATCCGCGCCGCCGAGATCGTCACCGCCGGCGCGAAACAGGCCGAATTGCCGGCCGACTCGGCCGATAAGGCGCTCGCCCGGCTCGACGGGTTGCGCTTCGCCAAGGGCTCGATCCCGACGGCGGAGCTGCGGCTGCGCATGCAGAAGGTGATGCAGGACCATTGCGCCGTTTACCGCACCGGCGAGGTTCTGGAAGAGGGCTCGAAACGGATTCATGAGGTATGGCGAGCGAAGGATCAGGTCGGCGTCACCGACCGTTCGCTGATCTGGAATTCCGATCTCGTCGAGACGCTGGAATTCGACAATCTCATCATTCAGGCCGTCGTCACCATGGACGGCGCCGTCAACCGCACCGAATCGCGCGGCGCCCACGCGCGTGAAGACTACACACAGCGCGACGATGTGAACTGGATGAAGCATACGCTGGCCTCGATCGATCCGGACGCACATTCGGTCTCGATCGATTACCGCCCCGTGCACAGCTACACCATGACCAATGAGATGCAGTACATCGAGCCGAAGGCGCGGGTGTATTGATGCGGGTCGCGTCCGCCCGTCCATATAAAGCCCCGCACGTCTGACACCGGGAACGCAATAATGGTTGAATTCGCTCTCCCCAAAAACTCGCGTCCCGTTTCTGGCAAGAGCTGGCCAAGGCCCGGCGCTGCGACGCGGACGACCGAGTTCAACATCTATCGCTGGAGCCCGGACGACGGCGCCAACCCACGCATCGACACTTATTATGTCGATCGCGACGATTGCGGGCCGATGGTGCTCGACGCCATCATCTGGATCAAATCCAAGATCGACCCGACGCTGACCTTCCGCCGCTCCTGCCGCGAGGGCATTTGCGGCTCCTGCGCAATGAACATCGACGGCGCCAACACGCTCGCCTGCACCAAGGCGATCGACGACATCAAGGGCGCGGTGAAAATCTACCCGCTGCCGCATATGTCGGTGGTGAAGGATCTCGTGCCGGACCTCACCAATTTTTATGCGCAGCACGCCTCAATCGAGCCTTGGCTGCAGACCAAATCACCGACGCCCGAAAAAGAATGGCGTCAGGCGCCCGAGGATCGCGCAAAGCTCGACGGCCTCTATGAGTGCATCCTGTGCGCCTGCTGCTCGACCTCCTGCCCCAGCTATTGGTGGAACGGCGATCGCTATCTCGGCCCCGCCGTGCTGTTGCAGGCCTATCGCTGGCTGATCGATTCGCGCGATGAAGCGACGGGCGAACGGCTCGACAATGTCGAGGATCCGTTCCGTCTCTATCGCTGCCACACCATCATGAATTGCGCGAAAACCTGTCCGAAGGGGCTCAATCCGGCGAAAGCGATCGCGAAGATCAAGAATATGATGATCGAGCGCCAGCTCTGATCCGAATTTTCGCCGAACCGCCTTTGCCTCAGGCCGCCGCACAAATTTCTTGCGCAAGTCTTTCGTCTTGCCGCCCTCGCGCGCGAATGAAGGGGACCGAGACCTATTTGCAACAGGTTTCGCGCTTCGCGAATCCTGCGCTCAAGCCGCCACTTTCCCGCCATACTCGGGCAGCAACGTCCGCGCGTTGGGGGAATCTTAACCATGCGGCGTCTCTGTCTCAGCCTGTATTTTGTAACCTTCGCCTCGGCGTCGGCGCTCGCCTACAACGAGAATCACCCCACGCTCTATGATGATTTCATTGCGCGTCAGGCGCAAAAGCATGGCGTGCCGGAGCGGCTGGTCCATCGCATCGTCCAGCGCGAAAGCCGCTACAATCCCCGCGTGACGCACAACGCCTGCTTCGGACTGATGCAGATCAAAATCGGCACGGCCCGGTCGATGGGATACAAGGGCGACGCGCGCGGTCTGCTCGATCCGCATGTCAATATGACATACGCCATTCCTTATCTCTCCAACGCCTATCGCGTCGCCGGCGGCGACGAGGATCGCGCCGTGCAGCTGTTCGCCGCCGGCTATTATTTCACGGCGAAGAACAAGCAGATGCTGTCGGAATTGCGCACCGCGGAATCGCCGCCGCTGACGCCCGAGCCCGCCGCCCCCCCGGCGCCCGAGCCGCCGAAAACCTCCGTCTCCGGCCTTCTGGCATTTTTGGGCGGCGCTCCGTCGCAGCCCGCGCCAAGGACCGATTATCCGCAGGGCAGCGCGGTCGCCGCGATCGCCGCGGCCTCGCCTGCCGCCGCGCCGCAGACCGCAGACGCCCAAACCGTTTCGGCTGGCGCTGCGCCCGGCCAAGCCGCCGCCACAGCCGCGAGCGCAGCTTCAACGGCGCCGGCGCAAGACGCCCAGGCCCAGGCCCAGGCAGCGCAAATCTCTTCGACAACCGCCGCCCCGGCCGAAGAACCCGCGCCGGACCATCAGCCCGCAAAGACGCATAGGGACGGCAAAAAGGCCTCGGCAAAGACGGCGACGAAAATGGCGGCAAAGGCCGTGAAGCAGCCCGACTCCGCCAGGACCGTCGAAACGGTCCCCGCCCCCAAGCGGCAAATGGCGCTCGCCAACTCCCAGCCCTCTGCCGCGCTCTCGCCTTCGACGCCCTCCAACGCGACGCCGACGGCCCTCCCCGGCGCGAGCACGGAAGAGAACGCCCCGCTTCCGCCGGCAAGGCCCGCGGCCGAGCGGAAATTGCCGGCGAAACACGCGGGCGCCAAAACGGCCCCCCATACGCCGACCAAAGCCGCTGCGCCCGCGATCGACGTCGCCTCGACAGAATCGACCGAGGCCCAGCCGGCGGCGACGCCAAAGCACGCGGCTCCCCACCGCGCAAGCCACGCGAAATCCAAAGCGCCGTCCACCTCCGGGCATGTCGCGGTCGCCGCCGTCGATCCGCGCGCTCCAGCCGAGACGCGCGACGACGCCGCGTCGAAATAGCGGCGTTCCTCGCTCGCGGCGCGTTCGGCTACAAGATTGTGTTTCGCGTTGCGCCGCGAACAAAATCCTCTAACTTCTCACGCGTTCCTGGCTTCGATGGGAAGGCGCCTTGTATCGATCGACGCAACTCCTGAAGCCCCCGCGTCAAATTGGGACGGCCGATAGCCTCCTGAAATCCGGAGCGCATTTGCCCATGCGTCAGCGCAACGCCGGCAGCCTTGCGGCAGGCGGGATCGCGGCATGTCTCGTCGCGATTTTTTCGGTCGCCGCGCAGGCGCAGGCGCCGGGCGGCGCTCCGCCGAGCGTCGGCGTCGTACGGGCCGAACTGAAGCCGATCACCCAGACAAGCCAATTCATCGGCCGCGTGCAGGCTGTCGACCGGGTCGACATCGTCGCCCGCGTCACGGCGTTCCTCGACAAAGTGGAATTCCGCGACGGCGCCGAGGTCAAGAAAGGCGACGTGCTTTACCGGCTGGAGCGCGGTCCGTTCGAAGCGGACCTTGCGGCCAAGACGGCCGTCGCCCAGCAATTCCAGGCGCAGCTCGAAAACGCCAATATTCAGCTCCAACGCGCGCAAACCCTGCTGCAGACGCAATCGGGCGCGCAGGCCACCGTCGACACGGCGCTGGCGACGCAGCGCAGCATCACAGCGCAGCTTCTTGGCGCGCAGGCCAACGTCAAGCAATCGCAGATCAATCTCGACTACACGACCATCGCGTCGCCGATCGACGGCAAAAGCGGCCGCACTGCGATGACGCCAGGCAATGTCGTGACGCCGACCAGCGGCGTCCTCGTTACCGTCGTCAGCCAGGATCCGATGTATGTGCTGTTTCCGGTTTCGGTGCGCACGCTGCTGTCGCTGCGCGAGCGTTACGCTCCGCTCGGTGGCTTCAGCGCGGTCTTGATCAGGCTCGGTCTGCCGGATGGACGCATCTATGATCAGCCCGGAAAAATTGATTTCGTCGACAATACGGTGCAGACCTCGACCGACACCATCATGGTGCGCGCGGTCATTCCAAACCCGCCCTTGCCGGTCAAATTATCGTCAAGAGCCACGCTGCGCGAATTGACGGATACGGAATTCGTGAGCGTCTTCTTTGAAGGCGTAAAGCCCGTCGAGTTTCTTGCCGTTCCCCGCGCCGCGCTCCTGTCGGATCAGCAAAGCGATTATGTCTATATCGTCGATGCCGACGGCAAGGCGCAACGGCAGAATGTGAAGCTGGGCCAATCGACGCCGACGACGGCGGCGATCGAATCGGGCCTCAAAGCCGGGGATCTCGTCATCGTCGAAGGATTGCAGCGCGTGCGGCCGGGCATCGCGGTTCAGGCCTCGCCGGCGACGCCCGGACCGCCGGCTCCCGAGCCGCCAAGATAGGCGGCGCGCAAACCTAAGGCTGGCGCATGATTTCCTCGGTTTTCGTCGATCGGCCCAGGCTCGCCATCGTGATCGCGATCGTCATCACGATCGCCGGCGCGCTGTCGCTGCTGCGCATCCCCTTGTCGCAATTCCCCGACATCGTGCCGCCGCAGGTGCAGGTGACCGCCTCCTATCCCGGCGCCTCGGCCGAAGTCGTCGAAGCCTCCGTGGCGCAGCCGCTCGAAGCGCAGATGGTCGGAGTCGACAAGGCGATTTATATGAAGTCGTCGAGCGGCAATGACGGCAGCTACAATCTGACCGTCAGCTTCGAGCTCGGCACAAACCCCGACATCGCCACCGTCAACGTCAACAACAGGGTCCAGACCGCCCTCGCGCAATTGCCGGAGACGGTGACGCATCAGGGCCTGACCGTGCAAAAGCGCTCCTCCGCGATTTTGCAGTTCATGATGCTCTATAGCGAGAATGGCGCGCAGGACCCGCTGTTCATCACTAATTTTGCGACGATCAACGTGCTCGACGAACTGGCCCGGACGCCCGGCGTCGGCCAGGCGATGCTGTTCGGCAAGCTCAAATATTCGATGCGGATCTGGTTCGACGTCGAACGGCTGATCAGTCTCAATCTCGCGCCGTCCGACGTCATCGCGGCGGTGCAGTCGCAGAACACCCAAGCCGCGATCGGCCGCATCGGCGCGCGCCCGATCGAATCCGACCAGCAATTTCAGATCAATCTGCAAACCCAGGGACGCCTGACGACGCCGGAGCAATTCGGCAATATCGTCATCCGCGCCAATCCCAACGGCTCGCTCGTCCGCGTCAAGGACGTCGCGACGGTCCAGCTGGGCGCGCAGAATATGGATAATGAAAGCCGCCTGTCCGGCAAGCCGGCGGTGGCGATCGGCATCTATCTGTCGCCGGGCGCCAATGCGGTGCAGACGGCCGCTGCGGTTCAGGCGAAGCTCGACAAGCTTCAGTTGCGGTTTCCGGAAGGGTTGAAAACGAAGGTCGTCTATGATTCGACCACTTTCGTCTCCGACACGATCCACGAAGTTCTGAAAACGCTGATCGAAGCCTTCGTCCTCGTCGTCTTCGTCGTGTTCGTCTTCCTCGGTTCGATGCGTGCGACAATCATTCCGGCCATCGCGGTCCCCGTCAGCCTCATCGGCACATTCGCAGTGCTGCTGGCGGTTGGCTTTTCCGCCAATACGGTGTCGCTGCTGGCGCTCGTGCTGGCGATCGGCATCGTGGTCGACGACGCCATCGTCGTCGTCGAGAATGTCGAGCGCGTCATGGAGGAGGAGCCCGAGCTCTCGCCGGCCGACGCCACCAAGAAAGCGATGGCGCAGATCACCGCCCCGATCATCGCGATCACTTTAGTGCTGCTGTCGGTGTTTGTGCCGGTGGCCTTCATCCCCAGCGTCTCCGGCCAGCTATTCCGCCAGTTCGCGGTGACGATCAGCGTCGCAATGCTGATCTCGGCGGTGAACGCCCTGACGCTGTCGCCGGCGCTTTGCGCGATCGTGTTGCGGCCGGGCCGCCACAAGGGACGGATCATGTCCCGCGTGCTCGGGGCGATCGACAAGACGCGCGACGGCTATGCCCATATCGTCTCGCACATCGTGCGGCGGGCGCTGGTCTCGATCCTGCTCGTGCTCGTCGTGGGAGCGGCGATCTACGGTCTTTCGCTCAAGACGCCAGTGGGCTTTCTGCCGGAAGAAGATCAGGGCGTGTTCTTCACCGTGGTCCAACTGCCGGACGGCGCCTCGGTCGACCGCACCAGCGAGGCAATGAAAAAAGTCGAGAAGATCGCGCTCGATATGCCGCAGGTCGACGCCACCTTCTCCATCATCGGCTATTCCTTCCTCGACGGCGTCAGCCAGTCGAACGCCGGCTTCATCGTCGTGAAGCTGAAACCCTTCGCCGCGCGGCCGACCGAGGCCGATTCGGCGCAGGCGCTGATCCGGAAAATCACCGTAGAGGCCGCGGCGATCCGCACCGCCTCGGTGATCGCCTTCAATTTGCCGCCGATCATCGGCCTCTCGACGACCGGCGGCTTCGAATATCAGCTCGAGGCTCTGGAGGGGCAAGATCCGGCGTCGCTCGCAAGCGTGATGCGAGGCATGATCGCCGCCGCCAACGCCGACCCGGCGCTGACCCGCGTGTTCTCGACCTTCACCGCGACCAATCCGTCGATCTTCCTCGATATCGACCGCGAAAAGGCTCAGGCGCTCGGAGTGGACATCGGCCAGATTTTCACCGCGCTACAGGCGACTCTCGGCGGAACCTATATCAACGATTTCAATCTCTACGGCCGCACCTGGCAGGTCAATCTGCAAGCCGACGAACAGGACCGGCGCGACTATTCGTCGATCTGGCAGATCTACATCCGCAACAAATCGAACACGATGGTGCCGATGGCCTCGCTCGCCGCGATGCGCACGATCGTCGGGCCGCAGGTCATCAGCCGTTACAACAACTACCGCGCGGTGACGATCAACGGAACGCCGGCGCCAGGCGTGTCTTCGGGCGCTGCGCTCGCGGCAATGACGGCGCTTTCGGCCAAGACGCTCCCCCCGGGCTATTCCTTCGAATGGACCGGCACGGCCTATCAGGAGGCGCAGGCGTCGGGGCAGACCGGGACCATCCTCGCCCTCGCGCTTTTGTTCGCATTTCTCTTTCTCGTCGCGCTTTATGAAAGCTGGGTCATTCCGGTTCCGGTGCTGATGTCCGTCTCCGTCGCGGTGCTCGGGGCCTTCGCCGGCGTGTTGATCGCGCAGCTGTCGCTCGATCTTTACGCGCAGATCGGCCTCGTCGTGCTCATCGCGCTCGCCGCGAAGAACGGCATTCTGATCGTCGAGTTCGCCAAGGAGCAGCGCGAACAGGGCATGGACATTCGCGAAGCCGCGATCCTTGGCGCGCGCATGCGGTTTCGCGCCGTGATGATGACCTCGATCGCTTTCGTGCTCGGCCTCGTCCCGCTGGTTTTCGCGCATGGCGCCGCGCAGGTCAGCCGGCGCGGCGTCGGCACGCCGGTGTTTTCCGGCATGATCGCGGCGAGCGCGCTCGGCATCTTCCTGATTCCCATGTTGTATGTGGTGTTTGAAACGGCGCGGGAATGGAAATGGAAGGGCAAGGAGAAGCCGCAACCGGAAGCCGGCGGCGCGGAATGATGCAGCTTCTTACGCGGCGCCGGTTTGCCGGCTCAGCCCTGGCGGCCGCATTGCTCATCGACGTCGCCGGCGCCCTGGCGCAGGGCGATCCGGCGTTCCAGCAATTCCTGCTGGCGCTCTGGCCGCGCGCCGAGGCCGCCGGCGTCAGCCGGGCGACGTTTGACGCGGCGATTTCGGGGCTGACGCCAGACCCATCCGCGCCCTCCGCCGCGGCGAAACAGGCGGAGTTCGACAAGCCGCTCAAAGACTATCTCGCCTCCGCTGTCTCCAAGGCGCGGATCGCCCGCGGCCGCGCGGCGCTGCAGAAATGGGGCGGCGAACTGACGCGCATTTCCCAGCGCAGCGGGGTCCCGCCTGAAATCATCCTCGCCGCATGGGGCATGGAGACGGATTTCGGCGCGGCGCGGGGCGGCAAAGACATCATCCGCACGCTGGCGACGCTCGCCTATCAGCGTCAGGACCGCGAGCTGTTCCGCGACGAATGGATTGCGGCGCTGCTCATCCTGCAAAAGGATTCCGTGCCGCGCGAAAAACTCAAAGGCTCTTGGGCCGGGGCGATGGGCGACCCGCAATTCATTCCCTCCGCCTATCTCAAATATGCGGTGAGCTATGACGGCGCCTCCTTCGCCGATATCTGGGACAGGCCGCAGGACAGCCTTGCCTCGATCGCCAATTTTCTGCGCCAGTCCGGATGGAAGCCGGCTCTGCCATGGGGCATGGAAGTCAGGCTGCCGCAAAGCTTTGCCTTTTCCTCGCTGCATGGCGGCTTTGGCGCCTTCGCGGCGCAGGGCGTCGTCAACGCCGACGGCAGCCCGCTGCGGGCGCAGGGCGACGCCACCCTATTCCTGCCCTCCGGCGCGGCGGGTCCCGCTTTTCTGCTATCCGACAATTATTGGGTGTTGAAGGCCTATAATAATTCAGATTCCTATGCGCTGTCCTTGAGTCTGCTCGCCGACCGGATTGGCGGCGCCGATGGTCTGCGCGGGCGCTGGCCAATGGGCGAGGTGTTTCTCAGCCGCGCCGAGAAATCGACGATCCAGCGTGAATTGCAAAAGCGGGGGTTCTACAAGGGAACGATCGACGGACGCTTCGGGCAGGCCTCACGCGACGCCATCCACGCGTTCCAGCTCGCCGAAAAGATCGCTCCGGCAGATGGTTTTGGAACGCCGGATGTGTTGCGGCGACTGGCGCAGCAATAGGGCGCGCGCCACCTCCAGGCTTTGTTTCAAGAAAACGCCAAAACAATGAAAAAGGGGGAGAGCCATGATCCAGAACCGGATACACAGAACCATTCTTTCGACCGTCGCGGCCTGCGCGCTGCTGCTCAGCAGCGTTGCGCCATCGGCGGCCTGCACCGGCATCCGCCTCACCGCGCAGGACGGCTCGGTCATCGCCGCGCGAACGCTGGAATTCGCCATCGATCTCCATTCCGATGTGCTCGTGATTCCGCGCGGCTATGCGCGGACCGGAACGACGCCCGACGGCAAGGACGGAATGAAATGGACCGCCAAATACGCCAGCGTCGGCGCCAATGGCGTCGGCATGCCGGTGCTGTTCGACGGATTCAATGAGAAGGGCCTTTACGCCGGGCTGTTCTATTTCCCGACCTCCGCCGGTTACATGCCCTATGCGCCGGACGATGCGAGCAAGACCCTCGCCCCCTGGGAGCTCGGCTCATGGATGCTTGAGAACTTCGCCAGCGTCGAAGAGGTCAAGGTGCACATCGGCGATATCGTCGTCCCCACCGTCGTCTTCGCGCAATGGGGCTTTGCGCCGGAAGTGCATTTCCGCGTGCAGGACGCTTCGGGCGGCAGCATCGTCATCGAATATCTGGATGGCAAGCTCAAGGTTTTCGAGGCGCCTCTCGGCGTGATCACCAACTCTCCGGCGTTCGACTGGCACATGACCAATCTGCGCAATTATGTGAATTTCTCGATGACCAACCATCCGCCGATCCAACTCGGGCCGGTGACGCTGGAGCCGTTCGGACAAGGAACCGGAATGCTCGGCATGCCGGGCGATTTCACGCCGCCGTCGCGCTTTGTCCGCGCCGTCGCCTTCAGCCAATCCGCCTTGCCGTCAAAGACCGGCGACGACGCCGTGCTCGACGCCTTCCATATTCTGAACCAGTTCGACATTCCCAAAGGCTCAGCCCGCGATCAGGAGAAAGACGCGCACGGCAATATCCAGGCCGACTACACGATCTGGACCGCAGCCAGCAACCTCAAGGCGCTGCGCTATTATTTCCGCACTTATGACAACAGCCAGATTCGCGTGCTGGATCTTACAAAGATAAATCCCGACGCGAAGGACATCGCGACGTTCTCGATGAAGGGGGAAGAGATCATCAAATCTCTGAACCCGTAAGCGCGATTTGAGAGATCAATTCATGATCGTCATCTAATAATCGAGGCGCCCGCGCATTTCATCAAACGGGACCATCACATGCTCGCGATAGGCCGGGCGCTGCTGCAGCCGGTGGCGCCAGGCCTCGACGTTCGGAAGGCTCGGGCGTTCGATCTCAAGTTCAAAATAGCGATACAGCAAGGCGCCAGCCGGAATGTCGGCGAGCGAGAGGTTGTCGCCGGCGAGATACGGCCGCGTCGCAAGGATATCGTCAAGAATCTTCCAATAGCCGGCGCATCGGGCGAGGCTTTTTTCGATCGCCGACCAGTCGCGCTGCGCTTCGGGCGTGCGATAGAATCCATAAAAGACGCCGTTGAGAAATTCGGGCTGCAGCGCGCTCTGCGACCAATCCATCCAGCCGTCGATCCTCGATCTAACAGCGGGTTTCTCGTCCCAGAACCGGCCTTGCCCATATTGCGCAGCCACATATCTGAGGATCGCATGGGACTCCCAGGCCCCAAGATCGCCATCTTCGAGCACCGGCACACGGCCGTGCGGCGTCAGCGCAAGAAAGCGCGGGTCGTGCATGCGCCCGAACGGACCCCCCGCCGGGATGTTCTCATAAGAGAGACCCAGCTCGCCGATCAGCCACAGGACTTTCTGAACATTGAGCGAATTGCGCCGTCCCCACACGACAAGCATCAGAACTCCTCCCCCGCAATCATGCCGCCGCGCCAGCTTTCTTTCGTCTCAGCGCGAAACGCATCGAAGCAACCGGCCGCAATTGCGGCGCGCATGCCCGCCATCAGCTCCTGATAATAGGCAAGGTTGATCTCGGTCAGCAGCATCATTCCGAGAATTTCGCCCGACTTCACGAGATGATGAAGGTAGGCGCGCGAATAGGTTCGCGTCGCCTCATTCGGCGAATTGGCGTCGACGGGGGCCGGATCGCCGGCGTGGCGCGCATTGCGCAGATTGAGTTTTCCCGCGCGCGTGTAAGCCAATCCGTGCCGCCCTGCCCGCGTCGGCATCACGCAATCGAACATGTCGATCCCCCGCGCGACGCTCTCGATCAGATCGTCGGGCGAGCCGACGCCCATAAGGTAGCGCGGCTTTGGCGACGGCAGCTGCGGCGCCGTGCAATCGATCATCGCCAGCATGACGTCCTGCGGCTCGCCGACGGCAAGGCCGCCCAGCGCGTAGCCGTCAAACTCCATTTCGACCAGGGCGCGGGCGCTCTCCCGCCGAAGCGACTCGGAGGCGCCGCCCTGCACGATGCCAAACAGCGCCCGGCCCGGCTGACGCGCAAACGCTTGCTTCGACCGCTCGCCCCAGCGCAGCGACAGCTCCATGGCGCGGCGCGCCTCAGCTTCCGTGCAGGGCAGCTTCACGCATTCGTCGAATTGCATCTGGATATCGGCGCCGAGCAGATCCTGGATCTGCATCGAACGCTCCGGCGTCAGCACATGGCGCGAGCCGTCGATATGCGATTGGAATGTGACGCCGTTCTCGTCGAGCTTGCGCAGCTTGGCGAGCGACATGACCTGAAAGCCGCCGGAATCGGTAAGAATCGGCCCCGGCCAGTTCATGAAGCGGTGCAGGCCGCCAAGCTCGGCGATCCGTTCAGCGCCGGGACGCAACATGAGATGATAGGTGTTGGCGAGCACGATATCGGCGCCGAGCGCCTTGACCGCTTGCGGATGCATCGCCTTGACCGTCGCCGCCGTGCCGACCGGCATGAAGGCCGGCGTGCGGATTGTTCCGCGCGATGTGGAGATCGCGCCGGTACGCGCGGCGCCGTCCACGCCGAAAATCGCGAAGGCAAACTCCTCGCTCATGCGGCGCCTCGCGGCGCAGCAGGATAGAGCAGGCAGGCGTCGCCATAGCTGTAGAACCGATAGCCGGCCGCGATCGCGTGGTTGTAGGCGTCGCGCATGGTCTGAAGTCCGCTGAAGGCGCAGACCAACATGAATAAGGTCGAGCGCGGCAGATGAAAATTGGTCAGCAGCAAATCGACGGCCTTGAAACTGTAGCCTGGCGTGATGAAGATCGACGTATCGCCGGAAAAAGCCGCAACAGCGCCGTCCGGCCCCGCCGCTGATTCAAGGATGCGCAGGCTTGTGGTGCCGGCGGCGACAACGCGTCGCCCCGCGCGGCGCGCCGCATTCAAAGCCCCTGCCGTCTCGGCGCTGACTTCGCCCCATTCGGCGTGCATCCTGTGATCGTCGGTATCCTCCGCCTTGACCGGCAGGAAGGTGCCCGCGCCGACATGCAGCGTGACGCGCTCGATTTGGACGCCCTTTGCGACAAGCGCCGCAAGCAACGCGGGCGTGAAATGAAGGCTCGCGGTTGGCGCCGCGACGGCGCCCGGGCGATCCGCGAACAGCGTCTGGTAGTCGGCGGCGTCGCTTTCGTCGGCGCCGCGCTTCGATGAAATATAGGGCGGAAGCGGCATGCGTCCGACGCGTTCGAGCGCAAGGTCGAGCTCGGCGCCCGACAGCTCAAAGCCAAGAAGAACCTCGCCGTCCTCGCCCTTTTCGACGACGCGGGCGGCCAACTTGGCATCGCCTGACGAAAACAGGATGGTCTCGCCGGCTCTCAGCTTTTTCGCCGGACGCAGGAAGGCGCGCCAAAGATCGCCGCCCTCGCGCTTGTGCAGCGTCGCCTCGATCCGCGCCAAAGCCTCGCCCCGGGCGCGAAACCCGTCGAGTCGCGCGGGAATGACGCGCGTGTCATTGACGACGAGCACATCCCCGGCGGCCAGCAATTCCGGCAAATCGCGAATGAAGCGGTCGTCGAGCGCAGCCGGAGACAAGCGGCCGGGGCGCACGACAAGGAGGCGGGCAGCGTCGCGTGGATGCGCCGGACGCAAGGCGATGGAGGCGTCCGGCAGATCGAAGTCAAACTGATCGACGCGCATGCGCGATGGCCGTCAGGCCGCGCTGCGCCGGGCGGCCAAAAACTCAGCTCAAGGCAGCGCTGATGATTTTGTCCGGATCGCGCACGGGTTCGCCGCGCTTGATCTTATCGACATTCTCCATGCCGCTGACGACCTTGCCCCAAACCGTATATTGCTTGTCGAGGAAGCGGGCGTCGTTGAAGACGATGAAGAATTGCGAATTGGCGGAGTTCGGATCCTGCGCCCGCGCCATGGAGACGACGCCGCGAACATGCGGCTCGGCGTTGAATTCCGCCTTGATGTTCGGATATTTCGATCCGCCCGTGCCGGTCCCATGCGGGCAGCCGGTCTGGGCCATGAAACCGTCGATCACGCGATGAAATACGACGCCGTCGTAAAATTTTTCTTCGACCAGTTTCTTGATATGGGCGACGTGACCTGGCGCGAGATCCGGCCGCATCTCGATGACGACCGGACCTTTGGTGGTCTCGAGGGTGAGGGTGTTGCCGGCTTCCGTCATGGGAAACTCCTGCATGAGAAATGAGAGGCGCGACGGCGACAGGAAATCGCCTGATGATGGCGCGGCGGGTGAAGAGAGCGGCGGCCGCGCGAAGATTTGGCGGCGGCCGCCTTTGGCGATCACATAGCCGATGCGCTCGCCAAGGTAAACCGGCGCCAAAGGCAAACCGGCGCGCGCCTTATTTCTTGGCGGCGTCGCTCGCCATCTGCATCTTGACGATCTTGTCGGGCGCGGTCACGGCGCCATTGTCGGCTTTCGAGCCCTTCTTGATCTTGTCAACGACGTCCATGCCGGAGACGACTTTGCCGACGACGGTGTAATTCTTGTTCAGGAAAGAGGCGTCGGCAAAGGTGATGAAGAATTGCGAATTGGCCGAATCCGGGTCCTGCGAGCGCGCCATTCCGACCGTGCCGCGCACGAAGGGCTCGTTGGAGAATTCAGCCTTGATGTTCGGCAGCTTCGAGCCGCCCGCGCCGGTGCCGGTCGGGTCGCCGGTCTGCGCCATGAATCCATCGATCACGCGGTGGAACACGATCCCGTCGTAAAATCCCTGTTTGGTCAGCGCCTCGATCTGCGCGACATGCTTTGGCGCAAGATCAGGGCGCAACTGGATCGTGATCCGCCCATCCTTGGTGTCGAGGTAGACAGTGTCCTTGAGGTCTTGCGCGCGCGCGGGAGCGCCCGCCGCCAGAAGCGTCAACGCCAGGCTGAGGCCTGCAATCAATCGGTTCAGCATCATTGGATTCCGGTCCCTGTTTTTGACGAACGTCAGCCGTCCGTTTTGCTTTTTGCCTCGAGCGCGCGCAGCACGGGCTGCGGCACGAAATGCGAGACGTCTCCCCCCATCGCGGCGATCTGGCGCACCAGTGTCGCCGTAATGTGGCCGACCCCCGGCGAGGCCACGAAAAACACAGTCCGGATCTCCGGCGCCATCGCCGCGTTCATGCCGGCCATCTGCGCTTCGTAGTCGAAGTCAGAGCCATTGCGCAGGCCGCGGATCAATATCCGCGCCCCAGCCGCCCGCGCCGCCTCGACGGCGAGGCCGAAAAACGGCTGCACGGACAGGCGGCAGGAGCGCTCTTTGAGAAAATCCCGGCACGATCGGTCGATCAGCGCGGCGCGCTCGTCGACGCTGAACAAGGGCGCCTTGGACGGGTGCGCGCCAATGCCGACGACGAGTTCGTCGCAGATGGAGGCGGCGCTCGTGATCACATCAAGATGGCCGTTGGTCAACGGATCGAAGGAGCCGGTATAAAGCGCGATCCGGTTCATGGCGGCCCCTTCGGCGTAACGCCCGCGGCGTCAATGGACTCCGAGCTTCTTCTGCAGATTGGTTGAGGACGTCGTGTACTGGAAGGTCAGCTTCTTGTCCGGATAGACGTAGCGGTGAATTTTCTGAGCCGCCAGCGCCCCCTCATGGAAGCCGCACAGTATCAGCTTCAGCTTGCCGGGATAGGTGTTGATGTCGCCGATCGCGAATACCCCCGGCACATTGGTTTCGAATTTCTCGGTGTCGACCGGAACCAGATTTTCATGCAGGTTCAGTCCCCATTCGGCGACCGGCCCGAGCTTCATGGTGAGGCCGAAGAAGGGGATGAGCCGCTCGCAGGCGATGTCGCGCAAGGCGCCGTCGGCGCCCTTCAGCGTCAGCCCGCGCAATTGCCCGCCCTCCCCCGCGAGCGAGGCGACCTGGCCGATATGAAGATCGATGAGGCCGTTGGCGACCAGTTCGCGCATCGCCTTGACGGAATGCGGCGCGCCGCGAAAATCATCGCGGCGATGGATCAGCGTCAGCCGTTCGACGATCGGCTGGAGATTGAGCGTCCAGTCGAGCGCGGAATCGCCGCCGCCGACGATGACGACGTGTCTGCCGCGGAAATCCTCCATCTTGCGCACGGCGTAGAAGACGGAGTTCCCCTCATAGGCCTCGATGCCTTCGATCGGGGGTTTCTTGGGCTGGAACGAGCCGCCGCCCGCCGCGACGATGATGGATTTGCACTCGAATATCTTGCCGCCGGTGGCACTCACTTTGAAGAGCGGAGCCTCTGCCGTTCCAAGCGGTTCGATCGCCTCGACCATCTCGCCGTAATGGAACGTCGGATGGAACGGCTCAATCTGCTGCAGCAGATGGTCGACGAGGCCCTGGCCGGTGACGATCGGATAGCCCGGAATGTCGTAGATCGGCTTTTCGGGATAGAGCTCGCTGCACTGGCCGCCAGCCTTCGGCAGGATGTCGACGAGATGGCACTTGATGTCCAGCAGACCGAGCTCGAAAACCGCGAAAAGCCCGGCCGGCCCGGCGCCGACGATCAGCACGTCGGTCTTGATGGTCTCACTCATAAAATGCTCCTTGCGCCGGTCGCGAATGGCGATCCCGCCTGCGCCGCGGCGGGCCTCCACGGAGGCGCAATCCTCTCTTTAAACATCAGAAATTCGGCGCGTGATCCTCTTTGAGGCATGCTCTAGCCGCAGCTTGCCCGCGTTGCAAATCGCCACGTGGCGGCGGCTTCGGCCGGCGCAGGTCTTTCAAGAGCACGCCGCCAATCCGCAAATCGGGGCTAACCCTGACGGTCGGGCGTCGTCACATGCAGGCCGTCGAGCTCTTCCGTCACCGTGATCTGGCAGGAAAGCCGCGAATTCGGCTGCACCGCATAGGCGAAGTCTAGCATGTCTTCTTCCTGATCGGAGGCCTTGCCGGTCAGCTTCCCCCAAGGGTCGTCGACATAGACATGGCAGGTCGCGCAGGCGCAGCCGCCGCCGCACTCGGCGGCGATCTCGGGAATGGCGTTGCGGATCGCGGCCTCCATCACGGTCGAGCCCACTTCCGCGTCGACGGTGCGGGCTTCGCCGAGCGAGTCGACGAAAGTTATTTTCGGCATGAATGTCGCTTAAGCTCTGTTGCGGCGGAGAAATTCCGGACGCCAGCGGCGTCCCGCAAATGATCCGGCCTCGGACAAGGACTAAGGTCTAATCTTTCAGCCGCAGTTCATGGCCGAAGTTCGCCGATCCTGCAAGGCCGGAATAATCGATCCTGCAACAGCCGAATAAAGGAAGCGCGCCGCCCCGGCAGTCAAGGCTCAGGCAGCCGCTCAGCGGCGGCGACCGTCCAACCGCATCGTCGCAACAACGCCACAATCAGGCCGACGCATGGCGATGGCGGCGCGCCCCTTTTCATGCCCTCGCCCGAGGGTGGCGGCTGCCGCGTTAACGATGTTTTCAGTCGCTTTCGAGCTTCGGTTTGAATCCATCGGATGTGGATGTAAAGTAAGACTTAATTAACTTTACGCCTGCGTTGCGCTGCTCGACCGCCGCTAGACCTTAAACGCCCTCGTGAATGTCTTAGAAGAGGAACCAGATGGCGCGCTCTCCCAAAATCCACGATCCGGCTGCGGAGGCGCTTCTTGCCATCGAAGAAGCGCTGAACCTGCGCGGCGGCGATCCCTTTGGAGCTTCGGAGGAGCCCTCGGTCGATGCGGCTGCGGAGGCAAGCCACAGCGAAAAGCCAGCCCTTCGCGGCAATGGGCCGCGCATGCCTTCAACCAGCGAAGACCCGCTGCTGCCCTCGCCGGGATCGAGCTTTGCTGCGGCCGTCGCCGAAGCCTCCTCCGGCCAGATCCGGCGCAGCGCATCGCCCGCCAATGACGACCGCCATTCGGCCGGCGAGATGCTGCGCAAGCTTCAGGCGCGGCCGAGCCGGACCCCGACCATCGTCGCCGCGATCGCGTCGCTCGCCTGGGTCGCGCTGACTCTCGGCTATCTGCTGGCCCACCGCGAGGCGCTGTTTGCCGGCCCGGAGGGCTCGACCCTTCCGGTCGGCGCGCTTTATTTCCTGACAATTGCCGGACCGGTCGTGTTCTTCTTCATCACCGCGATGATGATCCGACGCGCCCAGGAGATGCGGGTCACCGCCCGCTCTATGACCGAAGTCGCGCTGCGGCTCGCGTCGCCGGAGACGGCGGCGACCGAACAGATGGTGACGCTGTCGCAGGCGATCCGGCGCGAGGTCGCCTCGATGGGCGACGGCATCGAACGGGCGCTGGCCCGCGCCGGCGAGCTCGAGACGCTGGTGCGGTCCGAAGTCTCCAATCTGGAACGCTCCTATTCCGATAATGAGCGGCGCGTTCGCGCCCTGATTGACGAGCTCGCGGCGGAGCGGGACTCCGTGCTCGCCAACGCCGACCGCGTCCGCGGGGCGATTTCCCAGACCCATGAGGCCGTCTCGCGCGATATCGAGACGGTCTCGACGCGGTTTTCCGAGCGCGTCGGCGCGGCGGCGGCCGAAGTCGGTGCGTCGCTGAACGCCAAGGGCGAGGAGATCACAAATGCGCTCAGCCGCGGCCGCGACGATCTGATCGAGAGCCTCTCCAACCACGGCAACGACCTCGTCGGCCGGCTGACCCAGCGCGGCGAGGCGGCGACCGCCGATCTTGCGCAGGCGAGCGCCAGCGTCGCGCAGACGCTCGACCAGCGCCTCGCCGAGATCAACGCCCGGCTGAGAGACGCTCAGGAAGCGCTCGCCGCCGATCTTGGCGCGCGGGGAGATTCCCTCTCCCAGCGGCTCGCCGTCGTCGGCGCGGGCATTGCCGACACCGTGTCCTCGCGCGGCGACAGCCTCGCAGCGCGGCTTGAGGAAACAAGCGGGCGCCTGCATGAGGTGGTGGCGGTTCAGGGCGGCGCGCTCGGCGACCACCTCGCGGAAGCCGGCGAACGCTTCAGCCGAATGATCGCGGAACGCGTCAGCTCCGCGCGCGAGACGCTCGACCAGTCGGGCCAATCCCTGGTCGCGCTGTTCGAAGCGGGCGGCGGCCGCCTGCAGTCGGAATTCGACCGCAACGGCGGCGACTTGCAGCGAAATCTTCTAACGGTCGCCGAATCGACCGCTGCGACCCTGTCAGCGCATACCGAGAGCCTGCGCGGAAGCCTCGCCCATTCGGTCGAGGAAACGGTCAGGCGTCTCGACGATCACGCCAACCGCGTCCATACGCATCTGTCATTGACTGCCGATGACGCCATCGCCGCTTTTGCCGGCCGCAGCGAGCAGCTGAGCGAGCAGCTCGCCTCGACGCTCGAAAGCACGCTTGGCGCGCTCAACGATCATTCGGCGTTCATGAGCGAACGGCTGGATTCTGCCGCCGAACAGGCGGCGACGGATTTCGCCGGCCGCTCCGAAGCGCTGCATGAAAGGCTGACCGCGACGATCGACGACACGCTCGGCGCACTCGCCGAACGCTCCGAACAAGTGGCCGCCGGACTAGACGCCTCCTCGCGCCGCTCGGCCGCCCTGTTCGGCGATCAGACCGAAGGATTGCAGCAGCGGCTTTCGGAAACGCTGGACACGCTGCATACGCGGCTGGCGGCGACGGTCGAGGAAACCCTCGGCGCGCTCGCGGACCGCTCCGGGCTGGTCGCCGAAGAGCTCGACGCGTCCTCGCGCCGCTCCGCCGCCCTGCTCGGCGATCATGCGGAGAGCCTGCAGCATCAGATCGGCGCGACGCTCGAAGCGCTGGACCGCCATGCCCAGGATCTCGGGGGACGGCTCGGCGCGTTGAGCGAGCATTCGCTCGACGCTTTCGTCAGTCAGACCGAATCTTTGCACGAACGTCTCAACGCCGCGATCAACGCCCTCGACGATCATTCGAATTCGATCAGCCGCCGCCTCGCCGCCAGCGCGCAGGAATCGGCCGGCGCACTCGCCGCCCAAACGCAGACGCTGCAGGAGCGCCTCGCCGCCGCCGTCGACACGGCCAGCGAACGGTCGGACGAAATTGCCCGCCGCATCGCCGACAGCACGCGCGACCAGACCGAAACCCTCGCCAGCCGGACCGATGAGTTGCATGCGCAGCTCGGCGCGACCATTGACGCGGTCGACGCGCATCTGGAGGAGATCAGCCGCCGCCTGGCCGTGGTTTCGGAAAGCTCCGTCGGCGCCCTCGCCGAACAGACAGCGGCTTTGCAGGACCGGCTCAGCGCGGTTGCAAGGACGGTCAACGAACACGCCGGCGAGATCAGCCGCCGACTGGCTTCGAGCGCGCGCGACTCGGTCGGAACCCTGGCCGAGCGCACGCAGGCGCTGGAGCAGCGCATCGAGGCCGCGCTGAGCCTCCTCAACGAAAAATCGGACGCCATCGGCGAACGGCTCGCCTCGACTGCGGAACAGTCGGCTGACGCCGTCGCCGGCCAATCCGAGGCGCTGCGCGAGCGGCTCGGCGCCGCCATCGCCGCTTTGACGGCGCATAATGAAGAGATCGCCCGTCGCGTCGAGGCCGCTGCGCAGCAATCGGCCGGCGCGCTTGCCGGCCAGGCGGATTCGCTGCAGGAGCGCCTTGGCGCCGTCGTCGCCGCGATCGACGAGCATTCCGACGCCATCGCGGGGCGCCTCGCGGCCACCGCGGATCTGTCGGCGGGCGCGCTCGCCGAACGGACGGACGCGCTGCACGAAAGACTCGGCGCCGTGGTCGGCGCGCTCGACGAGCATTCCATCGAGATGAGCGAGCGCCTCGAGGCGACCGCGCATTATTCCATCGGCGCCTTCGCCGAACACAGCGAAGCGCTGCATCAGCGCCTCAACGACACGCTCGCCGAGACGCTCGGCGCCCTGACGCAGCATACGGAATCGATGAGCGGCCGCCTCGAATCGACGGCGCAGTTCACGGTCAACGCCTTCAGCGGCCACGCCCAAAGCGTGCATGAACGGCTCGAGGCGACGCTGTCCGAGGCGCTCGCCAGCCTCACCGCACATACCGACGACGTCAGCACGCGCCTGTCCGAGACCGCCCGCCAGTCGGCCGACGCGCTGACCTCTCCGGTCGAAGCGTTGCGCGAGAGGCTTGCAGGAGCCGTCGCGGCGACGCTCGGCGCGCTGAGCGACCACGCCGCCGAAATCAGCGAGAAGCTCGCAGCGACCGCCGCCAATTCCGCCGGCGCGCTGACGAGCCAGACCGACGCCCTGCGCGCGACGCTCAGCGAATCGCTGGCGGCGCTCGACGCCCACCTCGCCGAGATCGGCGCGCGGCTAACGTCGAGCGCGGATATTTCCGCGAACGCCCTGGGCGCCCGCACCGAGGCGCTCAGCGAGCGGCTCGCCCTCGCTGTCGGCGAGACGCTCGGCTCCCTGACAAAGCATGCGGATGATGTAAATCAACGCCTTAACGCGACTGTCGGCGAGACGCTGCTCACCCTCGGCGCCCAGACCGACCGCGTCAACGAACGCCTTGAGGCGACGACGCAGCGCTCGCTCGGAGCCCTCGCTAGCCACACCGAGTCGTTGCAGACAAGGCTGGCTTCGACGCTTGGCGAGACGCTCGGCGCGCTGTCCGGCTATTCGGATGAGATGCAGGATCGTCTGCAAGGGATCGGCAGCCAGTCGCTCGCCGCCTTCGCCGACCATACGTCGGGCCTCGAGGAGCGCCTGACGCTGATGTTGGGCGAAGCCTTCAACACGCTGACGATCCAGGCGAGCCAGTTGACCGAGAACCTCTCGGCGCGCAGCCAGGAGGCCGTGCAGGCTTTCGCCGGCGAGACCCAGGCGCTGCAGGAAAGCTTCGACGCCACGGCGCAGCAGGCCGCGGCCGCCATCGGCTACCATGCAGGCGACCTCAACGACCGCTTCACGGAAACGGCCTCGCAGGCGATCGACGCGATTGCCGTCCATAGCGAGCGCATCAATGAGGCGCTGTCCTCGCGCCTCGCGATGTTCGAGGAGACGTTCCTTGGTCATGGCGGCGCGGTGGCCTCGAATCTGAGCGACCAGACCGAGCGCTTCACGGCGACGCTGTCCGACCGTCTTGGCGCGATCGAGAACACGCTGACTGTGCGCGGCGGCGATCTCAACGAACGGCTGGCCCGGCGCGCCGGCGAAACGGCGCGGGCGCTCGAAGGACAGATCGGCGACTTCGAAAATCGGACCGCAGCGCGGGCGCAAGAAATCGGACAGACGCTGCAGGCGCTGACCGAACGCTTCGACGCCGGCTTCGAATCGCGCGCCACGGCGCTCGACGCCGCCCTGAGCGCGCGCGCCGGCGAACTCGCCCGGATGCTGGGCGAAGGCAGCGACAATGTGATCCGCGCCCTCGACGGCAAGGCGAGGGAGATCCAGGCTACGCTCGCCTCCAGCGCCGCCGCTCTGGCGCAAAGCCTGGCGGATCGCGCAGCGGAGATCGACGCGACCTTCGCGGCGCAGGCGCGTTCAATCGCGACGGCGCTCGATACGCGCGTGTCGGAATTTGAAACGCTGATCGCAGGCCGGCTCGACCTCACCGCGAGCGAGCTCGAATCACGCGGCCGCGCTGTGGCTGAAGCGATCGCGGCCCGCACGAGCGAAATCGGCGATACGCTCGGGCAGCATGCAAGCGACATCAATGCGGCGCTCGACCGCGAGCACGGGCACGTCGCCGCCTCGCTGTCGGGACGGGCGGCCGAAATCCGCGATCTGCTCACGCAGGCGACCGAGGATCTCGACGCGACCCTTGCCGGCCGCGCCGGCGAGATCGGCGACGCGCTCGGCGTGCGCGTCAATGAGATCAGCCTGGCTCTGGCCGATCGGCTCTCCGATATCGAGGGCGCGCTCGGCGGACGCGGCGAAGCTCTGCATCAGGGTCTGCTCGAAAGCGCCGAGAGCCTGCGCGACCTGTTCGACCGGCGCGGCTTCGATCTCGTCGCAGCGCTCTCCGCGCGCGGCGGCGAAATCGCCGAAGAGATGACGAATGTCGGCGATCTTGTGACGCAGACGATCGAAAGCCGCGGCTCGGCCATCGTGCAGCATCTTGGCGCCAAGCAAGAGGAGCTCGCCGAGGCCATCGACCGCTCGGCGGCGCATCTGCGCGACGCTTTCGAGGCCGGCGCCTCCGCATCGCTCGGCGCGCTGATCGACGCCAATGGCAAGCTCGGCGCGGAAATGAATGAAGTGATCGACCGCCTCGTCGCCGGCAGCGCCTCGCTGCAGGAGCAGATCTCGAGCGCAAACCTCAATTTTGCCGGCGTCGAGACGACGCTCGGCCGGCGCATGGATGAATTCCGGACCGTGCTCGCCGCCGTTTCGGGCGAAGTCGCGCGGCTGAACGAAGCCGCCAGCGAAACGGTGCGCGAGGCGGGCGGCCTTGCCGAAACGATCGCGGCGCACCGGGACAGCATCGCTTCTTCCGCAGACGATCTCGTCCGCTCGCAGGACCAACTCGATCAATCCCTCGGCGCGCGCCGCGCCTCGCTCGAAACGCTGATCGGCGCGCTGGATCTGCGCCGTCGCGATTTTGAAACGATGCTGAGCGCCTTCTCGGGATATATGGAGCAGGCCTTCGAAACGGTCGAAGGCCGGGCGCGCGACGTCAGCGCCTTTATGTCCGAGAGCATCGGAGCCGCCGCCAGCGAGGCAGACCAGCAATTGGCCAGCGTCCGCGCCAGTGTCGTCGAGGGCCGCGAACGCGCCGCTGAGGCGATGCGGCTCGCCTGCCTGGAGGCCAACGCCGAAATCGACGGCTTCTTCAGCCAGAGCTCGGAGCGCTTCCAGTCGGCGGTCAGCGACCTGCGCGACATGGCGCGGACCATCCAGGACGAACTCGCGACGACGCGCGAACTCTTGAAGACGAGCGTCGCCGAACTGCCGCAGGAAACGGCGCAGCAGGCCGCGTCGATGCGAAAGATCGTCGCCGACGAAATCAAGGCGCTGAAGGAATTGAGCGACATCGTCACCCGCTCCGGCCGTTCGCTCGACGTCTCGGCGGCGCCTGCGCCAGCCGAACGGCCCAGCGTCGCGCCGGCGCGCCGCCCGTCGCCGCCAGTTCGTCCGGAAGAGCCCGCGCGGGCATCCGAGCCGCCGGCGCCGATCGAGCCGCGCCGCCCGCAAAATCCGGCGCCTACTGAGCGCAGCGGATGGCTCTCGGACCTGCTCGCGCGCGCCTCGACCGAAGAGACCGCGCCCGCGCGCCCTCTGCGTGATCTGCGGCCGAAGGCCCTCGCGCCGGCGCCGATAAGTTCTCCGCCCGCGACCACAACGCAAAACACCAGGCCGCTCGAAGCGATCTCGCTCGACATCGCCGGAATGATCGACCCCGACGCCTTCGCCGAGGCGTGGGATCGCTATCGCCGCGGCGAGCCGCGACCCTTCTTCGAGCAAATCTATGTCGGCCGGGGCCGCCAGACCTTCGATGAGGTGCGCCGGCGCTACCGGCTCAATCCCGAGTTCCGCGCGACGATCGACCGTTATGTGCAGGAATTTGAACGGCTGCTCAACGAACTCGATCGCGACGGCGCCGACGCCGCCATGACGCAGAACTATCTCGCCTCCGAAACCGGCATGGTCTACACCATGCTGGCGCATGCCTCGGGCCGGTTCGGTCAGGGATAAAATCGCGAAACATTGGAGCCGCGGCCGCCGCGGCTCCAATCTCGCCGTGAGGGGCGCCAGCCGGCCTTTAAGCCGGGTTCTGTAAGGCGCCGCGGAGTCCGCGGCGCGCGATGGCCATTCCTCTGGGACGGCCGTTACCGGCCGCCTCGAGCAACCAACCCGGGCGACGATCCAGAGAAGGATCTGGGGCCTGCGCCCCGCGTCGCCCCTATTCGGTTTTGCTCCCGGTGGGGCTTGCCGTGCCGCTCATGTCGCCATGCGCGCGGTGCGCTCTTACCGCACCGTTTCACCCTTACCTCCGGCGCAAGCCGGATGGCGGTCTGTTTTCTGTGGCGCTTTCCCTAGGGTCGCCCCCGCCGGACGTTATCCGGCACCGTTTCTCTGTGGAGCCCGGACTTTCCTCCGCCCTGAGGCGGCGGCCATCCGGCCGACTGGCTCCTTGCGGATAGGCTTGAAGCCGCTTCCCGTCAATGCGCTTCGCTTTTCTGTCGCAGCCGAAGCCCGATGTGCCGAAAAAGGCGCATGACCGTAGCAAATCCTTAATAAAACCGGGTTCTGACTTGACCCTCTCGCCTTCGTCGGGAGATTGGCGCGACGATTCACGCAATGCTAGGATCAGGTATGAAGAACACCCTTCCCTTCGTCGTCGCCGTCGCCGCCTCGATGGCGCTCGCGGGCTGCGGCTACACGCCAGAACAACGGGCGCTCAGCGGCGCCGGCCTTGGCGGCGCGACCGGCGCTGCGATCGGCGGCCTTGCTGGCGGGAATGTCGGTTCCGCGGTGCTTGGCGGCGTGCTTGGAGCCGCGACCGGCGCGATCGTCGGCGCCAATACGCGTCCGCCCAACCCGCCGCCGCCGCCGCCCGGCTATTATCCGCCGCCGCCGCCGCCGCCCCGTTGCGCCCGCGTCGTCTGGGACGCTTATGGCAACCCGTTCTGCCAGGGCTATGCTGGTTACTAAGACTCATTCCGCTCTGCCGATGACGCTTCGCGCTTCGCCCAACCACGGCGAGCGCAAAGGCGGCAAGACGCCGAACTCGCTCATCCTGCATTACACCGGCGTGCCGACGGGCGAGGCCGCGGTCGCGCTGTTGTGCGACCCGGCGAGCGAAGTCTCAGCCCATTACGTCGTCATGCCGGACGGCGAGATCATGCTGCTGGTGCCGGAGGCGCGGCGCGCCTGGCACGCCGGCCGCGGCATCTGGGCCGGCGAGACCGATATGAACGATGTCTCGATCGGCATCGAAATCGCCCATCCGGGCCACAAGAACGGCCGCGCCGCGCATCCCTATCCTGAGGCGCAGATCGCCTCGGTGACAGCGCTTTGCGGCGATATCGTCGAACGCTGGCGAATCGCGCCCGACCGCGTGCTCGCCCATTCAGACATCGCGCCCGACCGCAAAATCGACCCCGGCGAGTTTTTCCCCTGGGATTGGCTCGCCCACGCGGGGATCGGCCATTATGTCGCCCCCTGCCCAATCTCCGCCGGACCTCGCCTCGACCATAATTCACGCGGGGCCGAGGTCGAGGAATTGCAGGCGATGCTCGGCGCCTATGGTTATGGCGCGCCGGTCAGCGGCGCCTATGACGCGCGGACGCAATGTGTCATTCGCGCCTTCCAGCGCCATTTCAGGCCGGCGCTGGTCGATGGGATCGCCGATTTTTCGACGGTCGCAACTTTGCGAAAATTGCTGGCGATGCGGCCGGGCGTCTAACAGGCGGTCTTCGCCGATTTGGCGCGTCGCGCCTATTCCGCCGCGGCCGCCTCCGCGACGCTCGCCGGATCATAGTTGAGGATCGGCGCCAGCCAGCGCTCCATCTCGGCGACGCTCATCCCCTTGCGCAGCGCGTAATCCTCGACCTGATCGCGCTCGATCTTGGCGACGCCGAAATAATGCGCCTGCGGATGCGCGAAATAGAGCCCCGACACAGAGGCGCCCGGCCACATCGCAAAGCTTTCCGTCAGCGAAACGCCAATCCGTTTTTCTGCCGCCAGCAGTTCGAACAGCGTCGCCTTTTCCGTGTGGTCGGGCTGAGCCGGATAGCCGGGCGCGGGACGAATGCCGCGATATTCTTCGCGCAAGCGGTCATCCTCGGAGATCGCCTCGTCCGGCGCATAGGCCCAGAATTCGCGCCGCACGCGCTCGTGCATGCGCTCGGCCAAGGCTTCGGCGATGCGGTCGGCAAGCGCCTTGACGAGGATCGAGCCGTAGTCGTCGTTGGCTTTGGCGAAGCGGTCGGCGATCTTGCCTTCCTGCGCGCCCGCCGTGACGACGAAAGCGCCGATGTAGTCGGGTTTGCCGCCCGCGGGCGCGATAAAATCCGACAGGGCGATGTTGGGTTTTCCGTCGCGGCGCGTCAGCTGTTGCCGCAGAGTATGGAAGGCCGCAAGTTTTTCCGAACGCGATTCACCTGTGTAGAGCGCGATGTCATCGCCCACGGAATTGGCCGGCCAGAAGCCGATCACCGCCTTCGGATCGAGCCAATGCTCCTCGACCATGCGCTTCAGCATCGCCTGCGCGTCGTCAAAGAGGCTGCGCGCCGCCTCGCCCTGTTTGGGATCGTCGAGGATGGCCGGATAGCGGCCGCGCAGCTCCCAGGTCTGAAAGAAGGGCGTCCAGTCGATGTAAGGGATGAGCTCGGCGACGTCATAGCTGCGAAACACGCGCGAGCCGGTAAAGGTCGGACGCGGCGGCGCATAGTCGTCCCAATCGATCTTGAGCGCATTGGCGCGCGCCTTGCCGATCGGCAGGCGCAGCTTTTCCGCTTCGCCGCGGCGATGCGCCGCCGCCACCTTTTCATATTCGGCGCGGAAGGTCTCGGCCGCATCGCGCGCGCTCTCGCCAAGCAGCGACTGCACGACGCCAACTGCGCGGCTGGCGTCATTGACATAGACGGTTTGTCCGCGCGTGTAGTTGGGGTGGATCTTGACCGCCGTATGCACGCGGCTTGTTGTGGCGCCGCCAATCAACAAGGGCAGATCGAAACCCTCGCGCTCCATTTCGGCGGCGACATAGCACATCTCGTCGAGCGAAGGCGTGATAAGGCCGGACAGGCCGATGGCGTCGACTTTTTCCGCCCGCGCAACGCTGAGAATCTTCGCGGCGGGAACCATGACGCCAAGATCGATGATCTCGTAATTGTTGCAGGCAAGCACGACGCCGACGATATTCTTGCCGATATCGTGCACGTCGCCCTTGACCGTCGCCATCAAGATCTTGCCGGCGGTGGAGCGCTCCGAGCCGCCATTCTTGCGCTTCTCCTCGTCCATATAGGGAAGAAGATAGGCGACCGCCTGCTTCATCACGCGAGCCGATTTGACGACCTGCGGCAGGAACATCTTGCCGGCGCCGAAGAGATCGCCGACGACATTCATTCCGGCCATCAGCGGGCCTTCGATCACGTCGAGCGGGCGCTTGGATGCGGCGCGCGCCTCTTCGACGTCGAGCTCGACAAATTCGGTGATGCCATTGACCAACGCATGTTCAAGCCGCTTGATGACCGGCTGCTCGCGCCAGACAAGGTCTCTTTCGGCTTTTTCGACTCCATGGCCGCGAAACCCTTCGGCGATCGCAAGCAGGCGCTCGGTGGCGTCGGGACGCCGGTTGAGCACGACGTCCTCACAGGCCTCGCGCAGCCCCGGCTCGATCTCGGCGTAGACCGCGAGCTGCCCCGCATTGACGATGCCCATATCCATGCCGGCCTGGATGGCGTGGTAGAGAAACACGGCGTGCATGGCCTCGCGCACCGGCTCATTGCCGCGAAACGAGAACGATAGATTGGAGACGCCGCCGGAAATGTGCACGAGCGGGAAGCGCTTGCGAATCTCCCGCGTCGCCTCGATGAAGTCGACGCCGTAATTATTGTGTTCCTCGATGCCCGTCGCGATGGCGAAGATATTCGGATCGAAGATGATGTCTTCGGGCGGAAAGCCAGCCTCCTGCGTCAGGATCTGATAGGCCTTGGCGCAGATCTCGACCTTGCGTTCAAAGGTGTCGGCCTGGCCCTTCTCGTCGAAAGCCATGACGACGACGGCGGCGCCATAGGCGCGCACCGTGCGGGCGTCGGCGATGAATTTTTCGACCCCCTCTTTCATCGAGATCGAATTGACGACCGACTTGCCCTGCACGCATTTCAGCCCGGCCTCGATCACCGAGAATTTCGAGGAATCGATCATCACCGGCACGCGCGCGATGTCCGGCTCGGCGGCGATGAGATTTAGGAATTCGACCATCGCCTTTTCGGAGTCGAGCAAGCCCTCGTCCATATTGACGTCGATGATCTGCGCGCCGGCCGCGACCTGATCGCGCGCAACGTCGAGCGCCGCGGCAAAATCGCCCTGTTTGATCAGCTTCCGGAATTTGGCCGAGCCGGTGACATTGGTGCGCTCGCCGACATTGACGAAGGGAATTTCAGGCGCGAGCACGAAAGGCTCGAGGCCGGACAGGCGCAGCAAGGGCGCGATCTCCGGGATCTCGCGCGGCGCGACCCCCTCGATGCGTTTGGCGATCGCATGGATATGGGCGGGCGTCGTGCCGCAGCAGCCGCCGACGACATTGACTAGCCCCGAGTCGGCGAATTCGCCGACAAGGCTCGCCATATATTCGGGGCTCTCGTCGTAAAGGCCGAATTCGTTCGGAAGACCGGCGTTTGGATAGGCGCAGACGAGCGTATCGGCGATGCGCGAGAGTTCGGCGAGATGGGCGCGCATTTCCCGCGCGCCGAGAGCGCAGTTGAGCCCGATCGTCAAAGGATCGGCGTGGCGCAGGGAATGCCAGAAGGCTGTCGGCGTCTGGCCGGACAGGGTGCGGCCGGAGAGATCGGTGATCGTGCCGGAAATCATGACCGGCGCTTCGACGCCAAGCTTGGCGAAAGCATCGCGCACGCCGGCGAGCGCAGCCTTGGCGTTCAGCGTGTCGAAGATTGTCTCGATGATCAGAAGGTCGGCGCCGCCCTCGATCAGCGCCCGCGCGGCCTCGTCATAGGCGTCGCGCAATTCATCGAAGCTGACGGCGCGAAAGCCCGGATTGTTGACGTCCGGCGAAATCGAGGCCGTGCGGCTCGTCGGACCAAGCGCGCCGGCGACAAAGCGGCGCTTGCCGTCGTGTTTCTCCGCGGCGTCGGCGGCCACCCGGCACAGCCGCGCCGATTCCCGATTAAGCTCGAAGACAAGCTCCTGCATGCCATAGTCGGCCTGCGAGATGCTTGTCGAATTGAAAGTGTTGGTCGCGATGATGTCGGCGCCAGCGTCGATATAGGCGCGATGGATCTGTTCGATCGCCTTCGGCTGGGTCAGGCTCAAGAGATCATTGTTGCCGCGCAGATCGCTCGGCCAATCGGCAAAGCGCTCGCCGCGAAACTGCTCCTCGGTGAATTTATGCTGCTGGATCATCGTCCCCATGGCGCCGTCGAGCACCAGGATTCTTTTCCGCGCAGCGTCAAGGAAGGCGGCTCGGGTTTCTGCTCCGTCAAAGCGATGGGTCATTCAGGCGGCCTCTTTTTGTTCAGGTTTCGGCCGCAGCCCGAGGAGATGGCAAATGGCGTAGACGAGATCGGCGCGATTGTTGGTGTAGAAATGAAAGTCCCGCACGCCGTGATCGACAAGATCGAGCACCTGCTCCGCCGCGACGGTGGCGGCGACGAGCCGCCTTGTCTGAGGATCGTCATCCAATCCCTCGAAGCGGTCGGCGAGCCATTGCGGCACGCTGGCGCCAGCCTTCTTGGCGAAGCCCGCGGTCTGCTTGAAATTTTGCATCGGCATGATGCCCGGCACGATCGGAATATCGACGCCCGCCGCGCGCAGCCGGTCGAGATAGCGCAGATAGATTTCGTTCTCGAAGAAGAACTGGGTGATTGCCCGGCTCGCGCCGGCATCGACCTTCGCGCGCAGGAAGTCGATGTCGGCGTCAAGCGACAGGCTTTCCGGATGGCGCTCCGGATAGGCCGAGACGGAAATCTCGAAATCGCCGATGCGCTTGATGCCGGCGACGAGCGCGCAGGAATTCTTATAGCCCTGCGGATGCGGCTCGAAGGTCGCCCCAAGCCCGTCCGGCGGATCGCCGCGCAAGGCGACGATATGGCGAACGCCGGCGTCCCAATAGCCTTGCACGATGCCGTCGATCTCTTTCATCGAGGCGCCGACGCAGGTGAGGTGCGCGGCGGGCCGCACAACCGCTTCCTTGGCGAGACGCGCGACAGTCTGATGGGTGCGCTCGCGGGTCGATCCGCCGGCGCCATAGGTCACCGACATAAAGCTCGGCCCGAGCGGGGCAAGGCGATTGATCGATTCCCAGAGCAGCGCCTCCATGGCGACCGTCTTCGGCGGGAAAAACTCAAACGAGACGCGGATATCGGGGCAATGCGTGCGGCTCGCGCGCGGCAATTCACAGCTTGGATGTTCGCTCATGCGACTTCTCGCGCGGTCAAAGGAAGTTGATCGGTGATGATTCGTCGGTCTTGTCCGAGCCAGATCGACACGGTGAGCTTGCCGCCCTCGCTGAGGTTGGGGGCGAGATCGCGGCGCAGCGCGACGTCGAGGCCGGACGCCTGCATGAAGCCCGCGATCTCCTCGGCCGCAAAGCCGAGGCGGCGATGCGCATGGGCGGCGCGCAAATGCTCCTCATGATGCGGCGCGAAGTCGACGATGAGGAGACGCCCGCCCGGCCGCAGCGCCCGCGTCGCCTCGCGGATGGCGCGCAGCGGATCGTCAAGATAATGCAGCACCTGATGCATGACGACGAGATCGTAATGGTCGGGCTCGACCGGAAGCGCGTAAATATCGCCCTGCCGCAATTGCGTGTTGCGCAGGCCTGCGCGCTCAAGGCGCGCGCGCGCGACGGCCAGCATCTGCGGCGACTGATCGACGCCGACGGCGCGCGCGGCGAGCGGCGCGAGAAGTTCAAGCATCCGCCCCGTGCCGGCGCCAAGGTCGAGCAGCGCATGGATCGGCGATTTGCCGACGATGTCGACGATCGCCGCCTCGACGCGCTCCTCGGGAAGATGCATCGCGCGCAACTCGTCCCAATTCGCCGCATGGGCTGCAAAATAGCGCGCCGCCTGCTCGGCGCGCGCCTGGCGCACTTCGGCAAGGCGCGCCCGGTCTGCGCCGAGGAGAGGCTCCCCGGGGGCGAGCCTCGCGACGATGTCGCGCGCAAAGCCGGCGGCCGGTCCGTGCTGGCTCATCAGAAAGAACACCCAGGAGCCCTCGCGATGGCGCTCGACGAGGCCGGCTTCGGCGAGCAGGCGAAGATGCCGCGAGACGCGCGGCTGAGACTGGCCGAGAATGGTGACAATTTCGGTGACGGTCAGCTCCGCCTCGGCGAGAAGCGCCAGCAGGCGCAGGCGGGTCGCCTCCCCGGCGGCGGCAAGCGCGTTCAAAACGACGTCGAATGGAGCGTGAAATTGAGTCATGGCGTCCACGTGCGAAGACAGCTACATATATATGCAGATATCTTTATATGTAAAGGCAAAAATACTCGCGCACGTAACAAGAGCGCCCTGCCGCCTTTCTTTTGCCGCCAGTGCGACCTTAAGGTCGCGGCCGCCTGTTCGACCGCGGGCGAATCGTTATAATTGGAAAGGCGCTTCCATGAAGCTCATGCTTTCTTCTCTCCTTGCCGGCTCGCTCATTTTGTCGTCCGTCGCAGTTGGCTTCGCCCAGCAAACGCCCGCGGCGGCGCCCGCAAGTCCCGCCGCAGCTCCTGCCGCGGCGAGCAAGCCGAGCGGCCTCTCCGATGACGCCAAAAAGGCGAAAGCCAAGGAATGTTCGACGCAGGCTGACGCCAAGGGGCTGCACGGCAAGGAGCGCAAGGCCTTCCGGCAGAAATGCAAACAAAGCTGAACCGAGGCGGGTTTTGCCCAAACGGTTATTAGCGCGTCGGCCGATCCGGCTCGGCGCGCACCGCCTTAGAGAAAACGGAAACCGCTTTGCGGGCGATCCTCTCTAATTAATCCATGAGAGTCATGTGGCGCGGCGCGGCTTTCGGACAGGGCGCTGCGCCTGTATAAGATCCGCCCGTCGCCTCCCCCGGATCGCAACGCGCCAGCACGTTTAAGGCGCGACCCAACAAAGACCCATGACCGTCATCCGCTCGATCCTTTTCAACATAGCGTTTTACGTCAACATCACAGTGTTGGCTTTCGCCGGCCTGCCGACCCTCTTCATGAAGCGCGACGCCGTGCAGGACCTTGCCCGTCTGTGGGCGCGCAACTCACTGTGGCTGCTCGACAAGCTCTGCGGCGTGAAAGTCGAGTTTCGCGGCCGGGAGAATTTGCCCCCCGGCGCCTGCATCATCGCAGCGAAACATCAGTCGGCGCTGGAAACCTTCGCGCTGACCACGCAGATGAATGATTTCACCTTCGTCCTCAAGCGCGAACTGATGGCGATTCCGTTTTTCGGCTGGTACCTGAAAGGCGCCGGCCAGATCGGGATCGAACGGGCAAGGCGCGGCCAGGCGCTGGCGGAACTGACCCGGCAGGTTCGCGAAGCGATCGACGAGCAGCGCCAAGTCTTCATCTTTCCGGAGGGAACGCGAACTCTCCCCGGCGCCGCGCCGGACTATAAGTCGGGCGTCGCCCATCTGTGCGCCGCAACGGGGGCAGTCTGCGTGCCGGTCGCGTTAAATTCCGGTCTGTTCTGGCCGCGTCAAGGATTCCTGCGGCGGCGCGGGCGCGTGGTGATCAAATTTCTGCCGCCGCTCGCCGCCGACGTCGACAAGCAGAAGTTCATGCGCGTTCTGCAAAGCCGCATCGAGGCGGCGACGGAAGAATTGATCGCCGAGGCGATCGCCGCCGATCCCTCCCTGTCTGTGGAGCTGGCGACCGTTTGATTTTGGCGCGACGTCAAGGGACTCGCGCAGAAATCAAGAACAAAACCGCATATAAGGTTGACAAAATCCCGCTTTGTTCTATGTCTGTTCCGAATGTTTTTGATGGAGCTGGAACAGATGGGCGTCGTCCTTCGTCTTTCGCAAAAAGGCCAGCTCCCCGAATGCGCCGAGACGCTTGCGCCTTTCTGGGGCGCAGAGAGCAGCTCCGATCGCCGTCAGCCCTTGCGAAACGCGCCGCTGCATTGCCTTGCGGGGGGCAACCTCGCCGGTCGCTTTCATAAATGGCGCGCCGCCTCCGGCCGCTCCTATATTTTCTCCGTCTTTCCCGTTTCCGCCGCCCATGATTTTGACGACAGCGATCTTGGCGGTCTTCCGGCGTTTGAAAGCGCGGTCGTTCTCGCCATGGGATTCAACGCAGTCGGCCAGCGCCGCAGGCTCGGCGCTTTTGAGCTCTGCTGTTCGGGAGGGGCCTCTGCCGACGCAAGCGAGACAGTCGCGGCGCTGATCCGCCTCGGCGCGCGTGAGTGGCATGTCCATCTGCTGGCGGAGGGGAGCAAGGCGCGGCGGGCGCTCCTCGCCGATTTGACAGATTAGCGCATGTTCAAACGCCGCAGAGCTTAGGCCTTCGCGGCGCGGCCCCGCCGTTCGCGATAAGACCGAAACCCAGCCGCGTCAGACTTGCAGCAGAAGCGCGACCAGTTCGCCTTGCCGGTGGGTTCCCGTCTTGGCGAAGATCGACTTCAACTGGTTGCGGGCCGTCTCGCGCGAAATGTTGAGTTCGATCGCGGCCGTGTCCGGGCCGACGCCTCGCGCGATGATCGCCGCGAGCTTGGCTTCGGACGGCGTCAGCGAGAAGATCTTGGCGAGCAGAGCGGCGGGCGGCCCCGGACGGGGCCCGAGGGAACTCAAGGTCAAAAGCGCCCGAACGTCCGAAGACGGCCAGCGCGCGCCGCTGTCGATCGGCCAGATCCGCACCAAGACCGGCAGCTTGTCCTGCCGCGGCACAATGATCGGCTCGATCGACGGGGCAAAGCGCGGCGTCGCATATTCGAATTGATCGACATAGATGCGCAGCTTGTTGCGCGCTTCCAGATCGCGGATAAAAAGCCGGCGCTGGCGCACCCTGATGTCATTGTCGAACAGGGCTCCCGCCGCGGTGTTGCTCTCGACGACGCAGCCGTCAAGGTCGAGCAGAAGCGCCGGCAGCGACAGAATATTCAGCGGATCGGTTGTGTTTAGATCGCCGACCGGCGAACGCGAGAGGAGCCCAATCTCGGCGACGCGCCGCGTCAAGCCGGCGTGCGCGCGCTTTTCCTCGCATTCCAGGTTGATTTCGTCCAAATACATCGCGAAGGGAGTCATGATCTAATTCTACGCCTGTAAGGAAGCGCAAACGCGCGGAATACGAATGATCGTTGGACCGTCGACGCTTCGAGCGCCCAAACAATTTCGATAAAAACCGAATGACTCTGCGCTAAAAAAGCTCCGTAGCTCATTCAAAGCGCGGCTGATCGGTCTTTATCGCTCCTGTTTCTCTAAAGTGATTTAATACTTGCCTGCGGGCCGCGGTGTGCGACAACGCACACCGGCCTTGTTATTACAGGAATTTCACTTCACGACCGTAATATTGCGGCCGCTTAACCTACATTAAGTTTAGTTTAGGCGGACCCAAAACAATGATTCCCCCGTAGACGCCAAGCATAGCGCCCGCTCTCGTCCCCGCTGACTTGCGGCTAAAGTGTGGCACAACACCGCCGGCCTGTCATCCGAACGCGACGCCATTCCGGCGACTCCATGCTGATTATGGCGAAGCTGTGTTGAAAAAGCGACAGAAGCTGGACGGGTTCAGTCGAGGGCTTGAGCCGCGCGGGCAAACCGCTTATGTCCAGCGTCCGGGACGAGATCGCCCGAGCGCAAGCGCCGGCGCTCGTCCCGTCCCGACCACAAACGGAGCGGCGAGGGACGCGGCCCCACACCGGGCATTCTGAAGCTGCGCATTCGCTTACGCCGATTGGTTTCGGCGACTGAGCCGAGGAGTTCACGATATGATCGATGTTACCTTTCCCGATGGCGCCACGCGTCAGTTTCCCGCCGGCGCAAGCGGGTTCGACATCGCCAAAGCCATTTCCCCCTCGCTCGCCAAACGCACGGTCGCCATGATCGTCGACGGCTCCCTAAGCGATCTCGCCGATCCCGTCCGCCACGGGGCGCGCGTGGAGTTCATCGGCCGCGAGGATAAGCGCGCCCTTGAGCTCATCCGCCACGACGCCGCGCATGTCCTCGCCGAAGCGGTGCAGACGCTCTATCCGGGCACGCAAGTGACGATCGGTCCCGTCATCGAGAACGGGTTCTATTACGATTTTTTCCGCAACGAGCCGTTCACGCCGGACGATTTTGCCGCCGTCGAAAAAAAAATGGCCGAAATCATCGCGCGCGACAGGCCCTTCACGAAGGAGGTCTGGAGCCGCGATCAGGCGCGCTCCTTCTTCGAGACAAGGGGCGAGGCGTTCAAGGTTGAACTCGTCGACTCTATTCCGGGCGACGAGGATCTGAAGATCTACCGGCAGGGCGACTGGCTCGACCTCTGCCGCGGCCCGCATATGACCTCAACCGGCAAGATCGGCGACGCATTCAAGCTGATGAAGGTCGCCGGCGCCTATTGGCGCGGCGATTCGAACCGCCCCATGCTGCAACGCATCTATGCGACGGCCTTCGCCACGCGCGAGGAGCTCGCGGCCTATCTGAGGCAGATCGAGGAGGCCGAGAAGCGCGACCATCGGCGGCTCGGGCGGGAAATGGACCTGTTCCATTTTCAGGAGGAAGGCCCCGGCGCGATCTTCTGGCACCCCAAGGGCTGGACCCTGTTCCAGACCCTCATCGCCTATATGCGGCGACGCATGGAGGCTGACGGCTATCTCGAAGTGAATACGCCGCAGGTGCTCGACCGCGCCCTCTGGGAAACCTCCGGCCACTGGCAGACTTTTCGCGAACACATGTTCCTTACCAAGACCGAGGACGAGCGGATCTTCGCGCTGAAGCCGATGAACTGTCCCGGCCATGTGCAGATCTTCAAGAACGGCCTCAAATCCTATCGCGACCTGCCGCTGAAGATCGGCGAGTTCGGCGTCGTGCATCGCTATGAGCCGTCCGGCGCGCTGCATGGGGTCATGCGGGTGCGCGCCTTCACGCAGGATGACGCGCATATCTTCTGCACGGAAGATCAGATCATGGCTGAGAGCCTCAAGGTCAATGATCTGATTCTCTCGATCTATCAAGACTTTGGCTTTGACGACGTCATTATCAAGCTCTCGACGCGCCCCGAAAAACGCGTCGGCTCGGAAGAGGCCTGGGACAAGGCGGAGGCGGCCCTCGGCCGGGTCGTCGACATGCTGGCGGCTGGAGGCGCGAAGACCGGCGTCAATCCCGGCGAGGGCGCGTTTTACGGTCCAAAGCTCGAATATACGCTACGCGACGCGATCGGCCGCGAATGGCAATGCGGGACGACGCAAGTCGATTTCAATATGCCCGGCCGCTTCGGGGCCTTCTATATCGACGCCGACAGCGACAAAAAGACGCCAGTCATGATCCATCGCGCGATCTTCGGATCGCTCGAACGATTCACCGGCATTCTGATCGAGCATTTTTCAGGCAATCTGCCTTTGTGGCTGGCGCCGGTGCAGGTGATCGTCGCGACGATCACCCAGGACGCCGACGACTATGCGCTCGAAGTGGCGGCGGCGGCCCGCAAATACGGCCTGCGCGTCGAAGCGGATTTGCGCAACGAAAAGATCTCCTACAAGATTAGGGAGCATTCCCTCGCCAAGACGCCGGTGCTGATCGTCGTCGGCAAACGGGAGGGGCTGGAGCGCACTGTTTCGATTCGGCGGCTCGGCGCTTCCGATACGACAAGTCTGAGCCTCGAGACGGCGCTGGAGCGCCTCGCGGACGAAGCAACGCCGCCAGATCTCAGGCGCCTTCGCAGCGCAGCATGAATATTGCTTCGCGTCAGAACGAACCCTGCAACCGCGCTGTCGCGAAGATTGCGCGCTTGCTACCGTAGGATGTACTGTGAGAGGACTGCGGCGGTCGCTAACGTTCTTCAATGAAGGAACGATGAATACTCGCATTCGTAAATAGTTCAGACGCGTTTGGCGGAGTGATATTTTCGTGAATACGACGTGCTGTCGCGCACATAGCGGGCAGAATGACCACTCCAAGGCTGGCTTTTAGGTTGATTTTTCGGGGTTACCGTAGCCTAATGCTAACAGAGACCAGCGGAACATTGCGAGTCTGGGAATGTACTTTAATCGCTTAAGCCAGATTGCTGAATCCGAGATTGACGGGGACGTGGTAGCCGCTTCCTCTGCAAAACTTTATGTATCCTATAAAAACATTGAGGTGATCGCGGGCTGCGTCGATATATTCTTGATTACCCTGTCCAGCGTATTGGGCGTCCTTTTCTATCAGTATATTTGGTCGGGCGAGAGCGCCCCTATCGAAATAAGCCTCGGCGTCGGGCTGTCTCAGGCGTTGCTCTATACCTATGTCGCCAGCTCCCGCGGTCTTTACCGCCTGCCGGTTTTACTTGCGCCCTCGCGATATTTAGGCCGCATCTTCATGACCTGGGCGGTCGTCGTGCTGTTTGTGGCGATCTTTCTGGTTTTCCTGCGCGGCGAGACCGTGCTGCCGCGCGGAGCCATGACGGCCGCCGCCGTCATGCAGATTTCTCTGCTTCTCGTCGCGCGCTGGCTCGCCGAGAAGACGTCGCGGTCGCTGATGGCCAGGGGCGGCCTCGCCGGCCGCCGGGTCGTCACGCTCGGCGAGCCCTCCGAACTGCTGCGGCTCTCGACGGCTGTCCTGTTCCGTTATTTCGGCCTCACCGAAGTCGCCCGCGTCTCATTGGCGAGCGGAAGCGGGGCATCCGCGGAGGATGTGCTGGTGGATCTCGACCGCGCCTTGCACGAGGCTCGTGAATCTCACGCCGATCAATTCGTGGTGGCTCTGCGCTGGAACAACGCCGCGCTGCTCGAAACGGTGCGGGAAAGATTGCGCGCGTCGCCGCTGCCCGTGGAGCTTCTTCCCGATTATACGATTCGTTCGGTTCTGGGACGCCGCCTGCTGTCGACCAGCGGGCCTGGCCTGACGCTCGAAATCCAGCGGGCGCCGCTGACCCGCGTCGAGCAGACGATCAAGCGCACGCTCGACATCGTCTGCTCCTCAATCGGCATTGTGCTCCTATCGCCGCTGTTCGTCATGATCGCCGTTTTGATCAAGCTCGACAGCAAAGGTCCCGTCATCTTCAAGCAACGCCGCAACGGCTTCAACGCCCGGCAGTTCCAGATTTACAAATTCCGTTCGATGACGGTGCAGGAAGACGGCGACAAGATTGTGCAGGCGAGACGCAACGACCGCCGCGTGACGCGCGTGGGTCAGTTTCTGCGCCAGTCCAGCATGGATGAGCTGCCGCAGCTGTTCAATGTGTTGAAGGGCGATATGTCGCTGGTGGGCCCGCGCCCGCACGCCCTCGCGCATGACAATGAATATAAGGTGCTGATCGCGAAATATGCGTTCCGCCATCACGTCAAGCCGGGGATCACCGGCTGGGCGCAATGCAATGGCCTGCGCGGGGAAACCGGCCAGCTCGAGCAGATGATCGAGCGCGTCAAACTCGACCTCTGGTACGTCAACCATTGGTCGATCGCGCTCGACATCAACATCCTGCTGCGCACCTGCTTTGAAGTGCTGCGCAACCGCGCCTATTGAACGTTTCCTCTCCCAATTCTCTCCCTTGGCGCAAACGAAGCCGATAATTTTGCACAAGGATGATCCTTCAAAAAGAGGGTCATCCTTTTTGCTTGTGCGGACCTGACCTCCCCGGAAGCAAGGCGCCGAAAAGCGCCCGCCTTCCGAATCCGTCTGAGATCGTCCGGCCTTCGTCGCGCAGTCAATAGAGCGCTGGCAGACGCAACGGCGTGCGGATCGGTCCGATCGACACATAGCCGTCGGCGATGCGCAGGGGCAAATGGATCGCCTGCGGCCCCTCCTCCTTGCCGGGCGACCCTTTCAGGAAGTTTGTCAGCAGCGAGCCGGCGGCAATCAACCCGGGGTTGACGCCAAAGCGGCGCAACGTCGGATCGAGCCCACGCAAGGACGCGTCGAGTTCGCCGCGCGGCCGCCGCCCCTCGTCGAGATAAAGGCTTCCCGTCGCCTTGAGCTCCGCGGCCCCGCTGACGAGCCGCGCCGATTTGACGTCGATCCTGCCGCCGTTGGCGCGCCAGCGCTCGACCCGGTCCAAAAGCGGTCCGGAGCCGGGAAAATCGGCCCCGACGACCACCGCCGAGACAGTTGCGTCAAGCGGCGCCTGCAACGCCAGCACATTGCTCAGCAGCGGCGCGGACGCCCCCTTGAGCATGATCGAGACATCCTGCGCCGCCTGAGCGCCCGGCGTCGGCGCCAGCGTCGCCTGCGCGGTTTCCGCCGCCGCTTCGATCGGCGCGCCGGCCGCGGTCGCCCCTGTCAGCGCTAGCCCGGCGCCATCGAGCGTCAGCCGCGGCGCCTGTTCGGAGCCGCCCTCAACCTCGAGCTGCAAACTCCGCCACTGCAAAGCAAAATGATCGCCCTCATGCGTCCGCGCCGTGAATGGCGGCTCGATTCGAATGTCGATCCGCCGCGGCTGGAAGACGTTCGAGGCGGCGCGGAATCCTCCGACCGATCCCGAAAAGCTGCGGTCGAGGATCATTCCCTCAAAATCCAGCGCCGGGCAGATCACCTCGACGGCAAAGGGATAGCCGCCGATGTGGCGCTTGGGGCAGCTCCATTGACGCCCCGCTTGCGCCTCCTCCGTGATCCAGGACGTCAGCACCGCGTCGGTCTGGCTGGCGGCAAGGCTCCAGAAATAGTACCAGGCGGCCAGGCCAGCGGCCACGCCCAGCGCCAGAGCGACGCCGACGAGCCGCGAGGCGCCGGAGCGCCGCGGCTGCGGTTTTGTCATCAGCATTATGCGCTTCCCATCTTTTCGCGCCGGCCCTCATCGTTTATAGCGCGGGTTCGCCAGGAGCAAATCGAGGATGAGCGTCGCACAGGATCTGTGGGTCTTTGGCTATGGCTCGCTGATGTGGCGGCCCGGCTTCGCCTTCGTCGAACGGCATGGCGCTCTCGTGCGCGGCTACCATCGCTCGCTTTGCGTCTATTCTCATGTTCATCGCGGGACCGCCGCAGTTCCGGGGCTGGTGCTTGGCCTCGATCGCGGCGGCTCATGCAAGGGCGTCGCCTTTCGCGTCGGAGCAGGTGACGCCGCGCAAACGCTCGCTTACTTGCGCGCGCGCGAGCAGGTGACCGCCGTCTATCGCGAGGTTTCTCTCTCCGCGCGCCTTTCTGACGGCCGCCTGGTTCCCGCGGTCTGCTATGTCGCGGACCGTGGACACCTCCAATATGCGGGGCGGCTGGAACGGGAAGAGCTCTTGCGCCTGACGCGGCAGGGCGTCGGCCTGTCCGGCGCAAACGCCGACTATGTGCGCAACACGCACGCCCATCTCGCCGAATTGATGATTTCCGACGACACGCTGGATTGGCTCGTCGGGCGGTTCGACTGAACGTCGCCTCAGGCGGAGATTTCCTTGGACTTTGGCCGCCGCTGAAGAAAACTCGGGATCGCCGCCGCATCCTCGCCGGCGACGTCCACAATGACGAGATCGATCAGGCTCAGCACGTCTTCGCAGGAGGTGGCGACGTGGTCGTTCCACTGCGTCAAGGTGCGATCATAGCCATATTGCTTGCGCAGCACCGTCGAAAATTTTCGTTCGAAATATTGGAAATAATATTCCTCATGGGCGGCGTCGAGCATTCGCCACGCCTTGCAAAGCGCCCCGGACAAACAATAGCGGCATGCCGACCCGCTATTGGCGTCAACCACATTGCCGGTTTCGTCGCGGGCGATACAAAACTGATTCCAGCCGCTGCGCTGGAGCAACGACCGCGCCTCTAGAAGAATTTCAACTATGATTTTCTTTTCCACGCGTCATCTCTTGAGAATCACAGCAGCTACTTCCAGACAATGCGACGATCTATTAGCAACCCAAGCCCTTTAGTGGACGCCTTCCATTCTGTTTGGCTATTTAATAACATTAGATTCGCAGTCTGGATTAAATTGTGAGTCCGCTCCAGTCTACGACGCCGCCTCTATTGAATTACGAAATTCGTCATTCATCATAACGAAAATTTCGCTAATATTCGACAACCTAGATGAGCCCTATCCCCCGCACAAGCAGCGATATCCAGCGGCGCGGCCGCGTTATATTTGGATACACCTGATTGCGCCCACGATAACGTTGATTTTACGCTGATTTCAGTCTTGCAGCCGGGCGCGGCGCGGATGGCCGCATGCCCGGACCGTCGACCCGTCGCCGCCAGCCATGTTAAGCTCTCGCCATGACCGAAATCGAACTGAAGCTCGCCGTTTCGGCCGATCCCGCGGCCCGCGCCCAAACGCTGGACGCCCTGAAGGACGCGATGGCCCGCGCCCGCGCGCAAACGCTCGACTCCTGGTATTTCGACACCGCCGATGAAGCGCTGCGCGATGGCGGATTCACTCTGCGGGTCCGGCGAGCCGGAAAACAGCTGCTGCAAACGATCAAGCAGGACAGCGGATCGGTTTCCCAGCGTGGCGAGTGGGAGCGCCCCATCGACGGCAAGGCGCCGACGCGCAGACAAGGCGCGAGCGCCGCCTGCGTCGATTTTGCGATGATTAGCGAGACGCCCCTTGCCGAATTGGCCGAGGCGGCGCGTCCGGATCTGCGCCAGGCGTTTCACATCTCGGTCAAACGCGCCTTTCTCTCGCTCAGCGAAGAGAATGCGCAGATTGAGGCTGTCCTCGACAGCGGCGAGATCACGGTCCCCGGACCAACCGCCGCCGAGGCTATCTTCGAGGTCGAGCTCGAACTGAAAAGCGGCGGCAAGAGCGCCGTCTACACCTTGGCGCGCCGGCTGGCGGCGAGGGCCCCCTTGTCGATCAGCCTGATCAGCAAGGCCGAGCGCGGCTATCGCCTAGCGGCCGGAGCGTCGATGCGTCCGGCCAAGGGATCGCAGCCGCGCCTGGGCGACGCGATGACGGCCGGCGCCGCGTTCGAGGCTATCTGCAATGTCTGCCTGCACGACTTCATGTTGAATGCGCGCCTCCTTACGGCGCGGCCCGCGCCGGCCCATCCCGTCGAGGCAATCCATCAGGGCCGCGTCGCGCTGCGGCGCCTCAGGGCCGCGCTCGCTCTGTTCCAGCCCATTGCTGGCGACGAATATTTTGCTGCGGCGAACGACGAATTGAAACGCATGGCGCGATTGTTTGGCGCTGCGCGAGATCGCGACGTCATGCATGAAGCGGAAATCAAGGCCGCCCGCGGCGAGCTCACAGGCGAGGCGCGCGAATTTGCCGCTTGGCGCGACTCCAAACGCCTGGCCCTGCGCGCCGCCCTGATCGAGGCGATCGAAGCAAAACCCTGGCGGATCTTTTTGATCGATTTCTGCGAATGGCTGGGAAGCGGCGGCTGGCGGGCGAAAAAGGCCGAGCGCGCCGACACGGCGAAATTCATTCGCAAGCGGCTCGCCAAGCGGCGTAAGGCGCTCCTGCAACAGGGGGAAAACCTCGAGGGCCTCGATCCGGAGGCGCGCCACAAGGTGCGGATCGACGCCAAGAAGCTGCGCTATATGGCCGAGTTCTTCATCGACTGCCCGGAGGTCGCTGACAAAAAGAGCCTCGGCGCGCTTTTGAAGCGCCTTGAGACGATCCAGTGGTCGCTCGGCGAGATGCATGACGCCGAAACGAGGCTGGATGCGGACGAAGCGGATCTTCGCCTTTGGCGTCAAGAAACCGGTCGAGTTGAATCCGGCGAACTCGCTCTCGCCGACGCGCCCCTCGCCGCGCCGGCCGAGGACGGCCAGAAATGGCTCGGCGAGGCGCTGCGGGCCTTCGCCAAACTCGCGAAGGACGACCCGTTCTGACTATCTCTCGTGTTGAAAATGCTCTAACACAAAGGCCTGCGGCTGGATTGCGCGGCGCCTTGGCGCCTTGACGGCGGAACCCGGTCAGGATTTTATTGAGCGCGCAGGCAAAACTCGCACGAATGTGGAAACCGCGTCTATTCGGAGCCGCGCCGGCGACGCCGACTCTTCCCGCCGGCGTGCGAATTTACGCGATCGGCGACATTCATGGCCGCGCCGACCTGCTCGATCAGGTTTTTTCGCGGATCGACGCGGATCTGGCGCGTTATCCCATCGCCCATCCGCTGCAGATTTTCCTTGGCGACTATATCGATCGCGGCTCGCATTCCGCTGACGTCGTGACCAAACTCATCGACCGCGCAAGGCATCACAAGGTCGTCTGCCTCAAGGGCAATCACGAGATCTATGTCCTGGAGTTTCTGCGCAATCCGCCGATCCTGAGATCTTGGGGACAATATGGCGGTCTTTCGACGCTCCTGTCCTACGGCCTCGCGCCGAGCTTTTCTCCCACCCCCGAGGAGGAAGACGAACTCGCGCGGGAGCTCGCCCGAGTTCTGCCAAAAAGCCATTCGCATTTTTTCAGCTCTTTGCCGGTTTCCTTCGCCTGCGGCGACTATTTCTTCGCTCATGCAGGAATCCGTCCGGGCGCGCCGCTCGCGCGCCAGAGCGAGGAGGATCTGCTCTGGATCCGCGAAGAATTCCTCTCCTGCGAAGAGTCCTTCGAAAAGGTCATCGTCCATGGCCATACGCCGGTGATGGAGCCGGAGGTTCGCCGCAACCGCATCAATGTCGACACCGGAGCCTACGCCACGGGACGGCTCTCCTGCGTCAGGCTGGAAGGCGATCAGATCAGTTTCATCTAGATTTTTTTGCGTCAGAGTCTATTCAATCGCAAAGCGAAGCTTTACGGCAAGACCATGGGGAGTGAGCGATGAGCCTCGAACCGCCTCGACCGAACTTCATGTTCGAGCGAGAACCCGGCCCCGCCGCCCTCGAAGAACCTTTAAAGCTACGCATCGGCCTTATCGTTTTCGCCGGCGTCCTCGCTGTCGGCGCCGTCTGGATGCTGCTTGTGGCGCTGATCGCCCCGCCGGCGATCGCCCTGCCGTCGGACCGGCAAAGCGCGAGCGCGGCCGCGGCGCACAGGACCAGCGCGCAATGGGCCGCCTGGCTCGGCCTCATCAGGGGCGATCTCTATGCGCAGGCCGCCTTCGCCGACGCCGAGCTTGCCTATCTCGACAAGGCGGGCGCGGAAGACCCAGCCAATGCGGCGCGCATCGCCCGGGCCCGCTCCAACGCGCTCACGGCGACGTCCCTGTCGCCCGTCAATGGCGCAGCGTGGCTTTTGCTGGCCGAGTTGCCGGCGGCCTCCGGAAAAGGCGCCGACGCAAATCCGGCCGCGCCACTTTTTATGTCCTATTTCACCGCCCCGAACGAGCCGACGCTGGCGCGGGCCCGCCTCGACCGCGCGCTCGCGACGCGCGCAGGCCTCGACAAGGACCTGCAGGAATTCATGAAAAGCGATCTACGCCAGATCCTCGCCGACGGTCCGCAGGGCAAGGCGGCGATCTTCGCGGCCTATAAGGCTGCGTCGCCGCAAACCCAGGCCGTTCTCGAATCCCTCTCGGCCGACGTCGATCGCGATTTCGCGCGGTCCCTCCGCGGCGAGCCGCCGAAATGAGCAGGCTTCCTCGCCTCCCCTCGCGAGCTGCGCCTCGTCGATTGTCCGCAGCGGCTGGCGAGCGAAATTTTTCATAAACTCCAGATGAAAAGGTCGAACTAATGAGCAAGATCAAGGTCGCAAATCCCGTCGTCGAACTTGATGGCGATGAGATGACCAGGATCATCTGGCAATATATTCGCGATAAACTCGTTCTCGCTTATCTCGACCTCGACCTCGAATATTACGATCTTTCTGTCGAAAATCGAGACGCTACCGCCGATCGGGTGACGGTGGACGCGGCGAACGCCATCAAGAAGCACGGCGTCGGCGTCAAATGCGCGACGATCACGCCCGACGAAGCGCGCGTGAAGGAATTCAACCTAAAGCAGATGTGGAAGTCGCCGAATGGCACGATCCGCAATATTCTCGGCGGCGTCATTTTCCGCGCGCCGATCATCTGCAAAAACGTTCCCCGCCTGGTGCCGGGCTGGACGCAGCCGATCGTGATCGGCCGCCACGCCTTCGGCGATCAATATGCGGCGACCGATTTCAGGGTGCCAGGCAAAGGCAAGCTCACTATCAAATTCGAAGGCGACGACGGAACGGTCATCGAAAAGGAAGTCTATAAATATCCAGGCGCCGGCGTCTCGCTGTCGATGTACAATCTCGACGATTCCATCCGCGATTTTGCGCGCGCCTCGCTGAATTATGGCCTCGACGCCAAATATCCCGTCTTTCTCTCGACCAAGAACACCATTCTCAAGGCCTATGACGGGCGCTTCAAGGATCTGTTCCAGGAGGTGTTCGAGGCCGAATTCAAGGAAAAGTTCGACGCCGCCGGCATCATCTACCAGCATCGTCTGATCGACGACATGGTCGCCTCGGCCCTCAAATGGTCCGGCGGCTACGTCTGGGCCTGCAAGAACTACGACGGCGACGTGCAGTCCGATACGGTGGCGCAGGGCTTTGGTTCGCTCGGCCTCATGACCTCCGTGCTGCTCAGCCCCGACGGCCGGACTGTCGAGGCCGAGGCCGCCCATGGGACGGTGACGCGCCACTATCGCGAACACCAGAAAGGCAAGGAGACCTCGACCAATTCGATCGCCTCGATCTTCGCCTGGACGCGCGGCCTGTCGCATCGAGCCAAGCTTGACGACAATCCGGAACTCGCGGCCTTCGCGCAGACGCTCGAGAAGGTCTGCGTCAAGACCGTCGAATCGGGCTTCATGACGAAGGATCTCGCCCTGCTCGTCGGCGCCGATCAAAGATGGCTTTCGACCACCGGCTTCCTCGACAAGGTTGACGAGAATTTGCGCAAGGCGATGTCTGCGCCCAAAGCGTGAGTCTGGCCGCTCCGGAATCGCGCCTTCCATCGCAGAGGCAATGGCCCGCTCGCCTATCGTCGCGCGGAGGAGCGAGGGGGGAATAACTCAAGGCGGCGGCGTGACTTAGATTGAACAAGCGCGCCGCGATATGTATAAGGCAGCCATTCATCACGACGGAGGCTTTCCGGTGGCTGCCGATATGGTCGATGACGGCTATACGCCTTCCGAATCAGAGACGTTCATGAATGAACGCCAACGCGATTATTTTCGCCGCAAATTGCTCGCCTGGAAGGAAGACATCCTGCGCGAGAGCCGCGAAACCCTGGTCGCGCTGCAAACCGAAAACGAGAATCATCCCGACGTCGCCGACCGCGCGTCGTCGGAAACGGATCGCGCCATCGAACTTCGCGCGCGCGACCGCCAGCGCAAGCTCATCGCCAAGATCGAATCGGCGTTGGGACGGCTCGACGACGGCACTTATGGCTATTGCGAGGAAACCGGCGAGCCGATCAGTCTGAAGCGCCTCGACGCAAGGCCGATCGCGACGCTGTCGGTGGAGGCGCAGGAGCGCCACGAGAAGCGCGAGCGAGTCTATCGCGACGGATAGCGAAATCCACGCCGATTGCGCGCTGACGCGCAAGAAACGGCAAAGTCAGAAATTTTGAGCGGGAATGTCGGCGCCTGCGATGCTTCAGACGCCGCCCGACCCACGCCCCAGCAGCTTGGCCAGCTCTTCCTCAAGCGAATCGTCCGCAGGCGTCGCGGCGAAGCTTTTCACAAGGTTGACGCGTTTTTCGGCAGGCGGCGGTGGAACGTCGATCGGATTGTCGGTTTCCGCCCGCCTCGTCGAAACATTGGCCTCAGCTAGCGGCGTCCCCACGAGATCCGGAAGCCGGGGCGGCGCAATCAGCGGCGCCTCTTCGGGCTGCTCCAGAGCGGCGGCGACGGCCGCGACGAAGTCGAACGGCTCGCTCGCCCGCGCAGGCGCCGCCGGCGTGATCGGCGGCGCGGGTTGTTTGGCGCCCGCCTCGACGACGTCGCGCCGCGGCTGCCGATCGCTGCCTTGCAAAGGCTCAGTCGCCGACGCTGGATCGGCGCCCTGCCCGATTTGCGGCATATCCGCCTCGGCCGGCCCGGCCGGCTTGGCGGGCTGCGCGCCCTCGATGGCGCCGACAAGGGTCGTTTGCTCGGAAACCGGCGGCTCCGTTGGCGGCGTCTGCGCCGGCGCGCCCGCCGGCGGATTGATCTGCCGCGCAAGCGTCTCGGCAAGCTGGCGCGGCGGCGGCGGGCGCAGGAAAGGCGTCGCCAGCGAGGCGCGCTGGAAGGAATTCGGCGCCGCGCCCTCAGAAGAGCGCAGAGGTGGATCGGCGCGAAGCAGCGGTTCGCGCGGCGGCCTCGGCGCAACGGCTGCGGCCGGCGCCGGGCGGCGCGCCAGCGAAAAAGCCGGCGTCCGCGCCGCCGGCGCGAGGCCGGGTTCGCTCAAGGGCGCGCCCGCCTCATTCGCCGCAGCGGCGGCTGGAAGCTCGGCGCCGCTCGTTGCAGCCGCCGGCGCGGCGATTGGCGAGAGCGGAGCCTTCCACGCCGGCGGCTGATTCGCCGTCCGCGCCGCGACGGTTTCGGTATCGGGCTGCCACGCCGGGGCCGGCGCGGCGCCCGACCCGAATGGGGCCGCGACGGGCGTCAGAGCGGGCTCTTTTTCGCGCAAGTCCTTTTCGCGCGGCTCCTTCTCGCGATGCCGCTCGCGCGCCTCGGCTCGGATGATCTCCGATTCGATGACAAGGTCGTTGGGGCCGCCGATCATCAAGAGATGCTCGACGTTGTCGCGTCTGATGATGACGAGCTGGCGCTGACGGTCGAGGTCGAAGGCGTCGACGACGCCGAGCCGGGGCAGCCGCGTCCGCCCGCCGCCCGGCGCCCTGACCCGCCGGCCGAAGGCGAGCCGGATCGCGAACAGAACCAGCGCGCCGGCCAGAAGGAGGGCGACCGCCGCCGCAATGAAGGTAAGCGGCTTGTTTTCCAAGATTTTGTCGATAAGGCCCTGCATCGGCTCGGCTCGCTGGGGAAAAATCTGCGCCAATGGGATCGTGATTCGTTCGATCGCGGGCGAGCAACAAAAGATGGCGCACACAATAGAAAATGCGCTCCCGCCAATCAAGGCGCACTGTCGCCGCGCGTCAGAAAAGCAGCATATTCAACTATTTTATGTCGTGGCCCTGGGGCCTGCGCGTAATGCGGGCGCGATCGGCCGCGATTTCGAGCCCAGCGCCGCTGAATGACATTTGCGCGCGACGCGTTTATTGAGAAAATTGACGGCGCAACCCTAGCGCCGGGCGAGTCGGCCAAACGACAGGGCCGGACGCGCGCGGCGCGCGAGGATTAAACATGATGATCGATCATCGGGGCGCCTTCGGCAGGACGGGCCGCGCCGGGCGCCCGGCGTTGATCCTTGCGCTTGTGATCCTCATTGGCGGCGCGGCCGCGCTGGTCCTGCTCGCGCCGCCGCAGACCGCCGCCATGATCGCCACAGCCGCGCTTGCGCTGTTCGCCGCGATCGGCGTCTTCGCCGCCTTCGCCCTCTCGGCTGGCCTGCTTCGGGTCGCGGGGCGGGAGGCCGGCGGCGACGATTTGCCAAAACGGATCTGCGACGAAAATCCGGACGGGCTGATCGCGACCCAGGCGAACGGCGGGATCCTTTACGCCAACCCCGCCTACCGGGCATTTTGCGCCTCTTCCAGCCTCGCCGAATTGCGCCCGGTCGAGCGGCTCATTGGCGGCGGATCGCCGGAGGCGTCCGAGGCGGTCTACAGGCTCGCGCAGGCCGCGCGCGAGGGCCGCGCCCACGTCGAGGAGACGCGCCTTAAGCCTTCGGCCGGCGGCGCAGCGGGGTGGCGGCGAATCGAGACGCGCCCGCTCCAATTTCCAGGGGCAAAGCGCGCGACCCTCTGGACCGTCGCAGACATCACGCGCGACCGCGAGCGGCAGGAGGCCGCCTTCCAGGAGCTCCGCCGCGCGATCGATTGTCTCGACAATGCTCCCGCAGGTTTTTTCTCCTGCCGCGGGGACGGGACGGTCGACTATGTCAATGCGACGCTGGCCGCCTGGCTTGACTATGATCTGGCGGAGATTGGCTCCGGCGGACTGACGCTCGGCGCCTTTCTTTCCGGCGATGCGGCCCAGCGAGTCGCCGCGCTTGCCGGGGCGCCGGGCGAGGTAAAAACCCAAATTCTCGATCTCGAGCTCAAACGGCGCGGCGGCCAAACTCTGCCCGTCCGCCTCATTCATCGCGTCACTTTCGACGCCGATGGCGCGGCCGGCCCCTCTCACAGTCTGGCGCTGGATCGCGCCGGCATCGCGGAGCGGTCCGACGATCCGCGCCGCGCCGAAACGTGGTTTCCGCGGCTTTTCGAGGCGACGCCGATCGCCATCGCCCTGCTCGATGGGCAGGGTCGCATCGTTCGCTCGAACGCCGCTTTCGCGCGCGTCATGCCCGACGCCGCTAAGCCGACGGACGGCGCGGAGCGCGGCGCCATCTACGCGGGAGTCGCCGCACGGGATCGCGCCGCGCTGGAATTGGCCCTCGCCGCCGCCGCCAAAGCGCGGCGCGACATCGCGCCCGTCGACGTCGCGCTGGCCGGCGAAGGCGACCGCTCGGCGCGCCTGTTCATTTCCGCCTCGGAAGAGGGAGACGGCTCGGGCGCAGCCATTTTCGCCCTCGACACCACGGAGCAGCGCGCGCTGCAGAGCAATTTCGCGCAGTCGCAGAAGATGCAGGCGATCGGTCAGCTCGCCGGCGGCGTCGCCCATGATTTCAACAATGTCTTGACGGCCATCATCGGCTTCTCCGATCTCTTGCTCGCCAATCATCGTCCGACCGACCCCTCCTTCCGCGACATCATGCAGATCAAGCAGAACGCCATCCGCGCCGCCGGACTGGTGCGTCAGCTGCTCGCCTTTTCCCGCCGCCAGACGCTACGGCCGCAGGTGCTGCAACTCGGCGACGTTCTGTCCGAATTGCAAATGCTGATGCGCCGCCTCGTCGGCGAAAAGATCCATCTCGAATTGCGCCACGGACGCGATCTCTGGCTGATCCGGGCCGATCTCAACCAGTTCGAGCAAGTGATCGTCAATCTCATCGTCAACGCCCGCGACGCCATGCCGGACGGCGGCGAAATTCTCCTGAAAACCCGCAATGTCGCGCCACATGAATGCGATGGCTTCGAGGAGAAATCGCTGCCTGCCGCCGATTATGTCGCGATCGAGGTCGAGGACTGCGGCCATGGCGTCCCGCCCGAGGTGAGGGACAAGATCTTCGAGCCGTTCTTCACCACCAAAGAAGTCGGCAAGGGAACAGGCCTTGGCCTCGCCATGGTCTATGGCATCGTCAAGCAGACCGGCGGGTTTGTGTTCTGCTCGAGCCCGCCCGGAAAGGGCGCGACCTTCACCGTGCTGCTGCCCCGCTATATTCCCGAGGCGGCCGAGACCGAGGCCCCTGCACCGGCCGAGCGGGGGAAGCCGGCGGCGGACCTCACCGGACGCGGCGTTATCCTGCTGGTCGAGGATGAGGAGGCCGTGCGCGCCTTTGCGGCGCGGGCGCTCGCCTCGCGCGGCTATAGCGTGCTGCAAGCCGGCTCCGGGATCGAGGCGCTCGAGGTCGTCGACCGCAATCCCGGCAAGATCGACCTCGTCGTCTCGGATGTGGTCATGCCCGAAATGGACGGGCCGACCATGTTCGGCGAATTGCGCAAGCGCGGCGTCAAGGCGAAGGTGATTTTCGTGTCCGGCTATGCCGAGGAGGCCTTTTCGAAAAACCTGCCGGAAGGGGAGGATTTCGCCTTCCTGCCAAAGCCCTTCTCGCTGAAGCAGCTGATCGAGGCGGTGAAGGGAACGGCGGCGGCGAGCTGAACCGCGCCGCCGCGCCGCCGGCCTTTCGTGCCGAAGCCTTTTCGACGGCCTACTCTATGCCCGCCGCCCGGGCGCGCGAATTATAGGCGTCGCGAAAGCGCTTTTCGATCGCCGCCTTGTCGGTTTCGGCCTCCGTCGCCATGGCGAAGGCGCCGCGCACGAGCGAGGCCTCCTCGACCGTCAGCACGATCGGCCCGGCCATGAAAGCGGCGTTCGGAAGCGCGTGCAGGATCGCCTGCTTGTTGGGATGCGAGGCGACCTCGACAAGCTGGTCCGCGACTGGGTCGCGGTCGACGCAGACATAGGGGCCGATCACTTCGATCTTGCGGCCGTCGGAGGTTTCTCTGATGAATGTCGCTTGCATCTTCGCCTCACAGTCCTTTCACTTTACGATCACTTCTGTCGCAACGCCTGGGTCCGATCGCAGGACGCCGCCGCGTTGCGAAAGAATCCGTCTTAATCCACGCCTGCCGCGAGCGCCGCGATGACGCTGCCGCCAACCGTCTCCATCGCGCCGAGCTCGGCTATCTTGTCGAGGCAGCGCTGCGCCCGCGCTTTCTCGTTGCGGCGCAAATGGATGAAGGCCAGCGCTTTCAAGGTATAGAGCGCGAAATGGCCCGGTCCGTTGACGTTGCTTGCAATGTCGCCGCGCCGCCACGCCGTCCAATCCGGGTCGATCCCGGCCTGGCGCGCCGCCTCGGCAAGGCCCGCCCGCGCGATCGCCAGCGATTCGTCGAGATTGCCCTGATAGGTATGGATCTTATACAGGCAGAGATAGGTCGGCAGGGCGTCAGGGCGCAGCTCGAGCGCGGCGCGGAAGGCGAGATCGGCCGCCGCCCGGTCTCGACGGTACAGCGCGACGCCGCGTTGCAGCATCGCATTGACCTCGGGAAGGACCTCGCCGAAATCGACAAGATCGTCCATCCGGACGAGATTGTCCGTTTCCTGCCGCATCGAGTGTCGCGTCTCCGACATGCCTTGCGCCGCCGCCGGGAAAGAGGGCCGCGCTCCCTTCGCCGCAGCAAGAGCCGTGCCCGCCCTCGCCGGCGGCGCTGCCCCATTGGCGCTGCGGCGCCGCATATTAACCATCCGTGATTTTTTTCGGCGGCTGCGGGGCGCATCCGATTCGCGCCGATTTCGTCCTTTCTCCCGTCACGCGCGCTTTGTCGCGCCCGCGCCGGTTGCAGGCTCCTCTAAGGCCGCTTCGCGCGGCGGTATTGACTGAAAATTGTGCGCCGAGAATAGAACATAAAAAGAACTTGCGAGTGAGAACAAACCAGATACATTTATCAGCAACGCGGCTCGCCAAGCCGATTGCATTGCACATTTCGCCAAGCCTGTGTCAGAAGGATCAATCCAATGAGCCAAGCCAAACTTCGCCTTGTTGAAGGAACATCCGTGGACAAGACCAAGGCCCTCGACGCCGCCCTGTCGCAGATCGAACGCGCCTTCGGCAAAGGCTCGATCATGCGGCTCGGCAAGAATCAGAAGGTCGTCGAGATCGAGACGGTGCCGACCGGCTCGCTCGGCCTCGACGTCGCGCTTGGCGTCGGCGGCCTGCCGCGCGGACGCGTCGTCGAGATCTATGGTCCGGAATCTTCCGGCAAGACGACGTTGACCTTGCATGTCATCGCCGAAGCCCAGAAAAAGGGCGGCGTCTGCGCCTTCATCGACGCCGAACATGCGCTCGACACGATTTACGCGCGCAAACTCGGCGTCAATCTGGAAGATCTCCTCGTCTCGCAGCCCGACACCGGCGAACAGGCGCTCGAAATTACCGACACTCTGGTGCGCTCGGGCGCGGTCGACGTGTTGGTGATCGATTCCGTCGCCGCTCTGACCCCGCGCGCCGAGATCGAGGGCGAGATGGGCGACAGCCAGCCGGGCCTGCAGGCGCGCCTGATGAGTCAGGCGCTGCGCAAGCTCACGGCCTCGATCTCGCGCTCGAACACCATGGTGATCTTCATCAATCAGATCCGCATGAAGATCGGCGTGATGTATGGCAGCCCCGAGACGACGACGGGCGGCAACGCGCTCAAATTCTACGCCTCGGTGCGGCTCGACATCCGCCGCATCGGCTCGATCAAGGACCATGAGGAAGTGATCGGCAATCAGACCCGGGTCAAGGTCGTCAAGAACAAGGTCGCGCCGCCCTTCAAGCAGGTCGAATTCGACATTATGTATGGCGAAGGCATCTCGAAAATCGGCGAATTGATCGATCTCGGCGTAAAAGCAGGCGTCGTCGAGAAGTCGGGCGCGTGGTTCTCCTATGACAGCCAGCGGCTGGGTCAAGGCCGCGAGAATTCAAAGGCCTTCTTGAAGGCGCATCCCGAGATCGCCGACAAGATCGAACTGGCGATCCGCGAGAATGCGGGGATGATCGCCGACAAGATCCTTGATGTCGGCGAGGAGGAAGCCGAGGATTGAGGCGATCGAGCGAGTCGGCGCGCTCGCTGATCGTCGGGCGCTGACCCGAGCGATCCCGCTGCCTCGAAGCCGCGCGCGTGACGCGCCCGCGCGCTTGCGTTTTGACTTCGCGCCACGCATTTTGCGTTGACACATGATTAAAGGCGCGGCGCGGAAAAAACGCGGCCTTCAAACGGAATAGCGAATGAACGGCGTTAACGAAATACGGGCGGGTTTCCTCGATTACTTCAAGAAGAACGGCCATGAGATCGTGGCGTCTTCGCCGCTCGTGCCGCGCAATGACCCCACCCTAATGTTCACCAACGCCGGGATGGTCCAGTTCAAGAATGTCTTCACCGGCCTCGAAAAGCGCCCCTATACGCGCGCCGCGAGCGCGCAGAAATGCGTCCGCGCCGGCGGCAAGCACAATGATCTCGACAATGTCGGCTATACTGCAAGGCACCACACCTTCTTCGAGATGCTCGGCAATTTCTCCTTCGGCGATTACTTCAAGCCGCTGGCGATCGAGCTGGCCTGGAAGCTGATCACGCAGGAATTCGGTCTGCCGAAAGATCGTCTCCTCGTCACCGTCTATCATACCGACGACGAAGCCTTTGATTTATGGAAGAAAATCGCCGGCTTTCCCGATTCGAAGATCATCCGCATCGCCTCTTCCGATAATTTCTGGGCGATGGGCGACACCGGCCCCTGCGGCCCCTGCTCCGAAATTTTTTATGACCAGGGCGAAAGGCTGAAGGGCGGCCCGCCCGGCAGCCCCGACGAGGATGGCGACCGGTTCCTCGAATTCTGGAACCTCGTCTTCATGCAGTTCGAACAGCTCGGGCCAGGCGAACGGATCGATCTGCCGCGCCCCTCGATCGATACCGGCATGGGGCTCGAGCGCATCGCCGCGCTGCTGCAGGGCGTCACGTCGAATTATGACATCGACCTCATGCGCGCGCTGATCGTGGCGATCGCCGCGGCGACCGGCGTCGATCCCGACGGGCCGCAGAAGGCCAGCCATCGCGTCATCGCCGACCATTTGCGCGCCTGCGCCTTCCTCATTGCCGATGGAGTGACCCCCTCCAACGAAGGCCGCGGTTATGTGCTGCGCCGCATCATGCGCCGCGCCATGCGCCACGCGCAGCTGCTTAGCGCGCGCGAGCCATTGATGTGGCGGCTCGTCCCCGTGCTCTCGCGCGAGATGGGGCAGGCCTATCCCGAGCTGATCCGCGCCGAGTCGCTGATCGTCGAGACCCTGCGGCTCGAAGAGGCCCGCTTCATCGACACGCTGGCGCGCGGCCTCTCGATCCTCGACGAAGCCGTGCGCGACTTACCCGAGGGCGCCCCCCTGCCGGGGCAGGTGGCGTTCAAGCTCTATGATACCTATGGTTTTCCGCTCGACCTGACGCAGGACGCGCTGCGGGCGCGTTCGCTCGCCGTAGACGTGGACGGCTTCAATACCGCGATGGAGCGTCAGCGCGCCGACGCGCGCAGGGCTTGGGCCGGCTCCGGCGAGGCTGCGACCGAAACCCTCTGGTTCGCGATCAAGGACGAGGCGGGCGCGACAGATTTCCTCGGCTATGAAGCCGAACAAGCGGAAGGCGTCGTCGCCGCGCTCGTCAAGGACGGCAAGCCGGTCGAACGCCTCAACAAGGGCGAGACCGGAGCCATTATCCTCAACCAAACGCCGTTCTATGCCGAATCAGGGGGACAGGTCGGCGACACGGGCGTGATGAGCGCCGCCGGGGTTCGCTTCCGCGTCACAGACACCAAGAAGAAGCTTGGCGATCTGTTCGTGCATGAGGGAATCGTCGAGGAAGGCGAGATCACGCCCGGCCTCGCGCTCGAACTGTCGGTCGATCACGCGCGCCGCTCGGCGATCCGGGCCAATCATTCGGCGACCCATCTCCTGCATGAATCGCTGCGGCTCGTGCTCGGAGATCACGTCGCGCAAAAAGGCTCGCTCGTCGCCGACGACCGTCTGCGGTTTGACTTCACCCATCTGAAGCCGATCTCGCCGGAAGAGCTCACGCGCGTCGAGGACATCGCCAATCGCGCGGTCACCGACAATGCGCCCGTCGTCACCCGGCTGATGGCGGTCGACGAGGCGATCGCCTCCGGCGCGCGCGCTTTGTTCGGCGAGAAATATGGCGACGAGGTCCGCGTCGTAACGATGGGCTATGCGCAGGACCGCGAGGACAGCGGAGACGGCGGCGCCAACAGGGCCTTTTCCGTCGAGCTCTGCGGCGGCACCCATGTTGCGCGCACGGGCGACATCGGCCTTATTGCGATCACGTCGGAATCGGCCGTCGCCGCCGGCGTGCGGCGCATCGAGGCGAAGACGGCGGCCGCGGCGCGGCGCCATCTCAACGCGCGCTCCGACAAGCTTGAGCACATCGCCGTCCTGCTCAAATCCTCCGAGGACGACGCCGAAAAACGATTGGCCGCTCTCCTGGAGGAGCGGCGCAAGCTCGATCGCGAGCTGGCCGATGCGCGCAAGAAACTGGCCATGGGCGGCGGCGAAAAAGCCGCGGCCGAGGCGCAAGAAATCGGGGGCGTTAAATTTTTTGGCCGCGCCGTTTCGGGCGTCGATCTGAAGGATCTGAAATCGCTCGCCGACGAGGCCAAACAGACGGTTGGTTCGGGCGTCGTCGCCATCGCCGGCGTCGATAGCGACGGCAAGGCGGGTGTCGTCGTCGGCGTGACCGCGGACCTCGTCGAGCGGTTCGATTCTGTCGCGCTGGTTCGCCTCGCCGCCACGGAGCTCGGCGGCAAGGGCGGCGGCGGCCGGCGCGACATGGCGCAGGCGGGCGGCCCGAACGGCGCTGGCGTCGACGCGGCCCTGGCTGCGATCGCCAACGGACTGCGCGGCGCTCAAAACGCCGCCTGACGCCCCTTTCGGAGCTTTATTTGCGGCAGGTCAAAACCGGACCGCGGGGCTGGCAGTTAACTCCAGACCTGTGGAGGAGACGACATGTCAGACACCAACCAGAAGACGACCGATCAAGCGGCGCAGGTCAGCAATGCGGCGGCATCTATCGCCACCAAGAATTTGCAGGCTTTCGCCGCCGAATGTGCGGAGATATCGCGTCAGTCGATCGAGCACACGACTGAGACGGTCGAAAAGCTGCGCCACGCCAAAGGCCCGGCCGAAGTTCTCTCGATCCAGTCCCAATTTCTGCGCGAGGCCTTTGAAAATTTTACGCAGCACTCGCGCCGGTTTATCGAACTCGTGGCCGCATTTCCGCTGGAAATGACCAAGACTTACACCGAAGCCTGGACCCAATCCATGAACGCCGCGGCGGACAAGACGCGCGAGGCCGGCGAAAAAGTCGCCTCCAACGTCGAGCGGCTGACGAAGCCATCCTGAGAGCAACCGGCTGAGCTGAGGGCGCGGAAGATGTCAACACGGCCCGTCGATTTTGGCGGCTGGCATGGGAGGCTGCGTCGTCGCGGACCGAGACGCCTGTTTTTTTCCGTGTCATAACTCCGCGTCTCGTCGCTGCAAAGTTGCCTCGTCCATGCTTCGGCTTCTTCTTCTTCGCCACGCCGAAGCTGCGCCCGCCGCGGGAGGGGGCGATATCAACCGGCGCCTGACGGCGGGGGGTCGCGCCGCAGCCTCGCGCATCGGCGCCTATTTGCACAAAGCGCAACTTGTGCCCGAGCTTGCGCTGGTCTCTCCGGCCCGGCGCACGCTCGAAACATTCGAGGAGCTTCAGTTCGGCGCCGCATGCGAAATCCCCCGCATCGTCGCGCCCTCGCTTTACAACGCGAGCATGGGGACAGTGTTCGCGCTATTGCAGGAAACCCCCGCCAATATCGAGCGCCTTCTCTTGATTGGCCATAATCCAGGCTTGGCTGAGGCGGCGGTTTTGTTGTCGCGGGAGGGCGAGCGGGCGGTGCTTGCCCGGCTTCGCGCCCAGTTTCCGGCGCCGTCCCTGGCGATTATCGATTTCGACGCTGTCGACTGGAGGCAGGCCAGTCAGGACGCGGGCCGCCTCGATATCTTTCTCACTTTGACGTCGAACGAGTTGCAGGGCGGCGCATAAGCTGCAAAATCCGCTTGCCCGCAGCAAGCGCGCCGCCGCCTCGCCCGGGAACGCCCATGCTTCTCGAAATGCTGAGTTTACTCGCGCTCGCACTTGCCCCCAACGCCTCTCCGGGCGGCGCGCTAAGCCTTGGCCCGGAATTTATCGCAGCGATAGCGGAGCGACCGCTACAGGCGCCCTTCCCCGCCGCGACATTTCAGCCGGCTCCGCGCGCCGTATCGAACTGGCGGTTCGAGGCGGCCCGGAATCTTGACGCGCCCGTCGCCCAGCTGGCGAAGCTCGTCGCCCCGGACGCGTCTTCCCCGCGATGCGTAAAACTTAACAATTACTGGTGCGTCAAAAAGGCGGGATGGGCCGGCGAGATCGCCGCCGACGCCGATGGACATGTGGCCTTCGCCTCCGCCACGGAAGGCGCCGTCGTCGCGGCGATGCTGCTGCGGCGCTACTATCTTGTCTATAATTTGCGCTCGGCGCAGGCGATCCTGTCGCGCTGGGCGCCGGCGCAATGCGGCGGTGGAGCGCTGTCGCGCGGCCGGGGCGGCGGCTTGCTGCTTGGCGCGCTGGCGCCGCGCGGGATCGGCAATACGCTGCGCGCGCGCTGGCTGGCCGCGCATCGGCCCGGATCGGCGCTGAAGAAAACCGCCAAAGGCGCCGGGCCCGGCGCGCCTGCGCCAAAAATCCGGGTCTCGATCATCGCCGACCGAAAGATGCGGATGATCGAAGCGCCCGAAATCGCCGTCGGCATGGGCGAGCGAAGCGCCACGCCGCAGCAGCCCTTCAAATTGGCCTTGCTCGAAATGCCGAGCCTTGCGCCGCTGCTTGCCGCGCCGAGCTGCGTCGACGAGACCGCGCGCATCCGCCAATATGCGCTGCGCGCGATCGAGGGGCGTCGTCTCCAGTCCCGACGACGATCTGATGCTTTTCACGGCCGAGGGGCGCCCCCGGCCCCCAATTTGCCGCTGGTGATGCAGAATATGGCGAAGGTCGAGATCGGCCCGCTTGCGGCGCGATTCGATTTGATCTCGGCCGCGGTCGAAACCGAAGCGAGGCGGGAGGCGCAGGCCCGCGGCGTCCCTTCGGCCGCCGCGCCGGCCGAAGGGAAATAGGCCGGCACTGAGCTAGGACTCAGGCGCCGCTTGCGGGCGGCTTGATTCATACCTATCCCTTTGCCAATCCCTCCGCTTTATCTTCCGCGCGGGCGCGCAGACGCCCGCCAACGCCGCCTGGACCTCAATTGGCTCTCTTTTCCGATCTCCTTTTCGAAGCGCGCGCCGTCGCCCAAAGCCTCGTCAATCTGTCTGCGGGAACGCATATCAGGCTGGGGGTCACCGGGCTTTCGCGCGCGGGCAAGACCGTTTTCATCACCGCGCTGATCGAGCATCTGACCAAGGCGACAAGCCCCAGCCTGCGCGGCCGGAAGAATACGCTGCCTGTTTTTCGCGTTCACGCCGAAGGCCGCCTGATCAGCGGCGCGCTGGAGCCGCAGCCGGACGATAATGTGCCGCGCTTTGCCTATGAGGAGCATGAAGAGGCGCTGAACGGCGAGGGCGGCAAGGCGGAGCGCCGCATCTGGCCGCAATCGACCCGCCGCATCTCCGAGGTGCGGCTGCGGCTGCAATATCAGCAGAAGGGCGGCATGAACCCAGGCCGGCGCGCGCTGACGCTCGACATCGTCGATTATCCCGGCGAATGGCTGCTCGATCTGCCGCTGCTTGAGAAATCCTTCGCGCAATGGTCGCAGGACTCGCTCGCCGCCGCCTCCGGCGCCGCGCGGGCGCCGCTCGCAGCGCAATGGCGCGGCTTTTGCGCGCAAAGAGACCCGAGCGCGAAATTTTCCGAGGACGACGCGCGCCGCGCGGCCGAGTTGTTCACGGCCTATCTGCGCGCCTGCCGCGGCGAGGAATTCAGCTTTTCAAGCCTGCCGCCCGGCCGCTTCCTGATGCCCGGCGATCTCGCCGGCTCGCCCGCGCTGACCTTTTCGCCGCTGGCCATCGATCCAAACCGCGCCTATCCGCCGGATTCGCTGGCCGCCATGATGGAGCGGCGCTATGAGGCCTATAAGTCGCATGTCGTAAAACCGTTCTTCCGCGATCATTTCTCACGGCTCGACCGGCAGATCGTTCTCGTCGACGCACTGGCTGCGCTGAACGCGGGCCCCGCGGCGATGCGCGATCTCGAAACCGCGCTCGGCGACGTGCTGACCGCCTTCCGCGCCGGCCGCAGCAATATTATCTCGACCGTGTTCCGGCCGAAGATCGACCGCATCCTGTTTGCGGCGACCAAGGCCGATCATCTGCATCACACCAGCCATGACCGGCTGGAGGCCATTTTGCGCCATCTGACCGCCAAGGCCATCGAGCGCGTGAAGGGCGTCGGCGCCGAGGTCGACGTCATCGCGCTCGCCGCCGTGCGCGCGACGCGGGAGGCCAAGGTCAACGGCCATGGCGGCCCGGCGCTAGAGGCCGTGATCGGCACGCCGCTCGACGGCGAGCGGATTGGCGACGAGGTCTTCGACGGCAAGACGGAGGCCGCGATTTTTCCCGGCGAACTGCCGCAGGACCCCAAAGCCGTGTTTCGCGACGCCGGCCGGAACGCGGCGCCGGGCGAGGTCGACTATCGCTTCGTGCGCTTCCGGCCGCCGATGCCGATCCGCGCCGCCGACGGCTCCGCTCTGCCGCCGCCGCATATCCGCCTCGACCGCGCCTTTCAATTCCTGTTCGGCGACAAGATGACGTGACGCAGGAGCATGATGCCGAAAAGTTGCAGACTTTTCGGATCGACATCATGCTTCAAACTCTTGGGATCGATCACGTTCACGATTTTGGATCGATTCGATCCAAATCATCGTGATCTGAAGGCGATCGCCGCAATACTGATCCGCGTCCCGAAGAGCGCGCCAAAAACAGCAAGCCGTAAAGAGCCGCCCCGATGTCCGAAGACCAGAAGCGACCGCGCGCGTTTCGCCTGCAAGACCTCAACCTCGAGGAAACCGAGGCGCGGGAAAATCCGCGCGGGCCGATCCTGATCGAGCCCACGCGCGATCCATTCGAGGCCGAGGCCGAAGCGCTGACGGGCGCGGCGCCCGCCGACGCTGAAGAAGCCGCGATCGAAATCGCCCAGCAACAGGGCCTGCGCCGGCACTGGCTGATGTCCTGGGCGGGCGTCTTCTGGTCCGCCGCGAGCGGCCTGATCGCGCTCAGCTTCGGCGTCTGGATCAACAACCTCATCGACGATCTGTTTTCGCGCGCCCCCGCCCTTGGCGTCGTCGGGCTCGTTCTCGCTGGGCTCGCCGGGCTGGCGCTGCTCGTTCTTGGCGCGCGCGAGGCGGCCGGCGTGTTACGCCAGCGCCGCATCGCCGAGCTCCACGCCGGCCTCGCCGCGGCGCGCGAAGCGGACGATTTCAAGGAGGGGCGTCGGCTGGTGCAGGAACTCAGCGCGCTTTATGCGGCGCGCGCCGAAACCGCGCTCGCGCGCGACCAGTTGCGCGACCTCGCGCAGGACATCGTTGACGGACGCGACCTCATCGATATCGCCGAGCGCACGCTGATCCATCCGCTCGACCTCAAGGTGAGGCAGGAGATCGCCGACGCGGCAAAGCGCGTCTCGATGGTGACGGCGATCGCGCCGCGCGCCATCATCGACGTGGTCTTCGTCATCGCCCAGGCGATCCGGCTGATCCGGCGCATCTCGACGATTTATGGCGGCCGGCCCGGTTTGCTTGGATTCTTGAAGGTGTTGCGCTCAATCGGCGCCCATATCGCGATCACCGGCGGCATGGCGGCCGGCGACAGCATCGTGCAGCAGGTGCTCGGCCATGGCATCGCCGCCAAATTGTCGGCGCGGCTCGGCGAGGGCGTGCTGAACGGATTGCTCACAGCACGAGTCGGCCTCTCGGCGATGGCCGTCTGCCGCCCGATGCCCTATGCGGTCTCGCGCGCGCCGGGCATACGCGACGTCGCGCCATTTTTGTTCAGCAAGAACGAGACGAAGGCGTAACGTCTCGCCCGATCCAGATACGGACGGACAGCCGTCGGGTCATTTGATGGGTCTGGCGTCGAACGTCGAGCGGAACACGATGACCGCCGCCTTGCCAAAGCCGTAGCTTGTTACGACGAGGCTTGTCAGGAGATAGACAAGAAAGATTTTAGGAAACACGCCCTCCGGCGGCGTCGGACTGTCCAGCGCGGGAAACATGGCCTGCAACAGAAACAGGCTCGAATTGGTGAAAGCGCCGACAACCATCGCCCAGCGCACATGCCATGGCAATGGCGTCTTCGCCGCGTAAAGGCCGAGGATCAGCGCCGTCATCAGCAGGAAGTCGATGTGGGCCTGAAGCACTCTCGTCGTCTTGCCCGGAAATATATCCTTGATGAGGGGCAGGCCGAAATTAAGCGCGACGAGAGACCAAGCCAATATTAGCGCTGCCAACAGCCAGAGGCAGCCTCCCCGCAGCAAGACGACGTTGCCGGCATGTCTTGGATCTTCCTTCATCGCTTCGGTCCTCAAATGAGCCGGCATTTGGCGTAGCGAGTCCAAGACAAAATCGGCAGGGACGAGGCGGCGCAAAAAATTGACTGTGACGGCTGTTCTCTGAAAAAAAGGAGCAAGATCCCTCCTCAAGGGGCGGCTCGGGAGGCGATATCGCGCAATGGATGCTCTCCAAACGTCGAACCCGGCGGCGAGCCGGGACCAGCGGCGCCCGCTGCGGCTGTCCACGAATGACATCGCGCCCGCTGAGCGATCTGGCTGGCTGCGCGATGTGATTTGCCGCGAATACGCGAATGTCGAAGTGACGTCGCCGACCTGCCAGATTCTGTCACAGGATCTGACAATCTACCCTTGGGACCGTTCTCGACTGTCCGTTATCCGGTCATCCGCCGTCGGCCTGAGGCGCCTGCCGCGCGAGCCGCTGCTCGCCGGTCAGGACGCCTATTTCGTGGTCGTGCTGCTTTCAGGTGATTACGTGCTTGAGCAAGAGGGCAAGGAGGTTGTCCTGCAGCCCGGCGATATGACGATCTATGACGCGACTCGGCCGCACAAAATCCATTGCCCACGGGACTTTTCGAAGCTCATTCTAGCGATCCCCCGTTTGCTGCTGCGAGAGCGGATGGCGGGCGTCGAACATTGCGCCGCTCTGCGAATTCCGGGCTCCGGCGGGATCGGTTCGGTCGCCTCGCGTTTTTTGCAGTCCTGCGGCAAGAACGCCGACGAATTTGCGCCAAACGAAATTTTGGCGCTCGCCGACCAGGCCGTCGATCTTGTCACCCTGGCGGCGGCGTCGGTCCGGCCCGGAGGCTTTTCGCTGTCGAGAAGCCGCGCGCTTTCGATGCGTCGCGTCAAGGCTTTGGTTGAAGAGCGCCTGGCCGATCTCGAACTCGACACGGCCAAAATCGCCCGTCTCGCCGGGCTCTCGGCGCGCTATCTCAACGGCCTTTTCGGCGATGAAGGGACTTCGATCATGCGCTATGTCTGGTCCCGCAGGCTGGAGAATTGCGCGAAGGATTTTTCGGATCCCCGTCGGGCGGGCGATCCCCTGTCCGAAATCGCCTTTCGCTGGGGGTTTAGCGACGCGTCCCACTTCAGCCGCGCATTCAAGCAGCGCTTCGGTTGCGCGCCAAGGGAGTTCAGGCGACGCCGCTAGCCCACGGAATGGATCGGGTCGATTGACGCGTCTGCGGAACCCGCAGCGCCGCCGTGAATTTCCCCCCGAAATCTTGGTGAAAGGGGAAGACCATGGCGAAACTGACGAGCAAACAGCGGGACAAACTGCCCGAGGACAAATTCGCAGGGCCCGGCCGGACCTATCCAATTCCCGATAAGGCGCATGCTGCGGACGCCAAGGCTCGCGCCTCCCAGGCCGTCAAAGCCGGCCGTATGGGAAAAGCGCAGGAAGCCAAGATCGACGCCAAAGCCGATCGCGTGCTGAAGAAGGGCTGAACCACCATCCTGAAAAGCGCTACTTTTCGGATGATGGTCAGACTCACGCCGCCTTTTGCTTCGGAACGATCAGCTTGCGGTTGATTAGCGTTTCGGCGATCTGCACGGCGTTGAGCGCCGCGCCCTTGCGCAGATTGTCGGCGACGCACCAGAGGATCAGGCCGTTTTCGACCGTCGGATCCTCGCGGATGCGCGAGATATAGGTCGCGTCCTCGCCCGCAGCTTCATGCGGCGTGATGTAGCCGCCGGGCTCGCGCTTGTCGATGACAAGGCAACCGGGCGCCTCGCGTAGAATATCGCGCGCCTCATCCGCGCTGATCGGGTTCTCGAACTCGATATTGACCGCTTCGGAATGGCCGATGAACACCGGCACCCGGACGCAGGTGGCCGAGAGTTTGATCTTGGGATCGAGGATTTTTTTCACCTCGACCATCATCTTCCATTCCTCCTTGGTCGAGCCGTCTTCCATGAAGACATCGATCTGCGGAATGACGTTGAAGGCCATGCGCTTTGGGAATTTGTTCGACTGCACCGGGTCGGATACGAAGATCGCGCGGGTCTGGGCGAATAATTCGTCCATCGCCTCCTTGCCCGCGCCCGAAACCGACTGATAGGTCGACACCACGACGCGCAGGATCTTCGCCTTGTCGTGCAACGGCTTCAGCGCCACGACGAGCTGGGCCGTCGAACAATTCGGATTGGCGATGATGTTCCGCTTCGAAAATCCGATGATCGCGTCGGCATTAACCTCGGGCACGATCAGCGGCACATCGGACTCATAGCGCCACGCCGAGGAATTATCTATGACGACGCAATGTTGCGCGGCAATCCGCGGGGAGTACTCCTTGGAAATCGCGCCGCCCGCCGACATCAGGCAAATGTCGACGCCGCTGAAATCGTAATTTTCGAGCGACTTGCATTTCAGGGTCTTGTCTCCAAACGAGACTTCCGTGCCGATCGAGCGAGAGGAGGCGACCGCGATCACCTCATCGACCGGGAACCGCCGCTCAGCCAGAATATCGAGCATCTCGCGGCCGACATTTCCTGTCGCGCCGACGACTGCAACCCTGAAACCCATGATCGTCTCCACGCGGCGGCGCATCGCCGCCGCCCTCATTTGCGCTGCGCCTCCGCAAAAGCAAAGGCGATCGAATATAAATTGCTTGGCCTGAACATAGGCGATGCGGCGCAGCCCCGCAATGCGGCTCAGCCGGCGGCAATTTCGGTCAAGCTCAAGAAGCGGTTAATGCCGGGGCCAATCGTAAAGGCCGCGATAAGCCTATTCCCAAACAGGCGGCACACGTAACGTTTGGCGTAAGCCTCGGCTTCTATAGTTGCGCCGAAGCCGCCGCGGGGGGCGGCGAAGGGCAGCTCTATATGGCGCATGTAGCTATCGACGACGACGGGGCGGCGACGGGGTTTTCTCCGCGGGAGCGGCGGCGCGCCATAATACAAGCAAAAGGGCGCGGATGGACGCGCTTCATCGCCGTGGCGGCGCTCGCGGCCATCGCCTTCGGCTGTCTCGTCGCTTTTTACGATCAGGAGAAAGAGGGCCCCCGCCCGCGCGAGGCCCGGATCGCCGCGCAGGCCGGTTGGGTCGTCAATCGCGCCGCTCCGGCGATGTTCAGGGTCGCGGCGCCAGACGGGGCGCGTGAACCGACATCGCATGAAATTCGCGTCCGGGCTGGCGGCGGCCGTCAGGACATCTTCGTCTTTGGCGACATAAACGGCGACGGCCCTATCGCGCGGCTGACGCTCATCCAACAAGGCGAGGCGAACGCCTCCGCTTCGCCTTTCTTCGTCGCTCTGGCGCGCATGGCCGCGGAAGCCGGGCGAAGCGTCGCCCTCGCGGCGCAGCCCGCCGCCCTTCCGACGCGGCTCGGGGTATTCGAGGCGGCGGAAGCTTCGCTTAGCCGCAGCGGCGGCGGCGCGTCGAAATGTGTCGGCTTCCGCAATATTCGAGAGGCTGCATCGCCGCAGGAGGCCTCGCTTAGCGTCGCGGGATTCGCCTGCGCCGCATCGGAGCCCGACGGCGCCGCGCCAGCCATGGGAGAGACCGCGGCCTGCCTCATCGACGCCATCGAGCTCTTGCCGGGGATTGACGATCCCGGCCTCGCCGCCGCCTTCGCCGAGCGGGATTTGCGCCAGACCACTGCCTGCGCCGGCCAAGCCGAGGAATTTGGCGCGCCCGTCTTACGAAAATCGCTGGATCATGGATTTTCTTTATCTGCGCGATGAACGAAAACGCAGCGGCTGCGTTGTAAGCGTAGCAATAGAGGGTTTTTCCATGGCCATTGGCGCGTCTTTCAGATTTGCTTCGCTCTTTCTCGCCGCCGCGACGCTCGCTGCATTCTCGGGTTCGGCGTCCGCGGAGACGAAAACCCGCCATCGTCAGGCGACTCCTGCCGCCTATGCTGACGAGCGCCCGCCGCTGACCGTCAACAAGCGCAGCTTTCTCGATCCCGGCCCGGTCGTGCCCGTCGGCAGCATGTCGAACTATGTGACGGCGAATACGATCTTCAACCGCACGCCGGATCAGGTCGCGCAGCGCTCGAAATACGGCAATGAAATCCTGCCGGCGCCGCTCGAAGTGCCCGGCCGTCAGACGCCGATCTTCGAATTCGATTCGCCCCGCATCGACTAAATCGGGCTGAACCGAGGGGCCTGAGCACTAGCTGGCCTTCGACAGAAGGCGCGTTGTTGCGTCAGGCAGAACAGATGAGCCAAAAAAGCGGCGCTTCTCTACGGAGAGGCCGCTTTTTTTTGTGCCGTCTGGGGAAATCGCCGTCTGCGGATCAATGCCGCAAGTTAAAAACCAGGGTGCTCGGTTACCGCTTCCCATAGGCCGTGAAGACGTAATCCTTCGCCTTCACGATCGTATGGCACGCGAAGCCGCAATCAGCGCCGCTTCCAACGGGCGTGAACGAACCGGAGGCGGGGTCAGAGTCGAACTGGGCGTATCCCCATCCGCCGATGTCCGGAAATCTCTTGCTGTCCCGCACCATGAAATCGACGTCATGCAGCGCGCCCGGCACAATCGTCGGAGAGGGGGCCTCCTCGCTCTTTTTCGCGTTCCAATGGATCTTGGCCAGTTTGGAGCCGTCGGGAAAAGGCTGGCCATTTTCGGGCGCGCCGGCCCGATAGGCCTCAATCATCACGGGGTTGGCGAGGATCGCCTCGATCAGATCGCCGCTCTGACTCACGGCGACAGTCGCCCAGTCTTCGAATCCCCTGAATTCAGAGAATGCGAGCCCGTCCGGGACTGCCAGGCTGTACTTGTCCTGCGCGGCGACGGCGCCGCCGCCGAGGTTGGCGACCAATGCTGCGATGGCCGCGCAAATTGCCGCGGACGCAGTCAGAACGCTGCGCTGGGCCCGGAACGACGATTTTTGGCGCATGATCGTCTCCTCGGCTGGCGTGAGCGAAGCTGAAGAACTTTTCAGAGCCGGTCACGCAACCACAGGCGGCTTGGCTCTCAAAACTATTCTAGGGTGAGCCGACCGCTGCGAGGCCGCCGCCGGGCAGAGCTCTTGATTTCGCCGCTTCCGCCCGATCTGCGCCGCTTTCGGCCAATCGCTCGCGCATTCAAAAACGACGAATTCGCAAGCCATGTTAAAAAATCTCAGGACACGATCAAGCTTAAAATCATCCCGTTCTAATGCACGGCGATCTTCAATTCTTCCAAAATGGCGTCGCCCATTTGCGCCGTCGAGATCGTATTTTGCGCGCCTCCGGCGATGTCCCCGGTCCGCAAGCCTTTTTCCAGCACGGCCGCGATCGAGCGGTCGATGCGGTCGGCAAGATCCTCCAAATTGAAGGAATAGCGCAGCGCCATCACCAGCGACGAGATCATCGCGATCGGATTGGCGATTCCCTTCCCCGCAATATCCGGCGCTGAGCCATGCACCGGCTCATAGAGCGCCTTGCGCGCGCCGGTCGTCGCGTTGCGTTCGCCAAGCGAGGCCGACGGCAGCATGCCGAGCGAGCCCGTCAGCATCGCGGCGACGTCCGACAGCATGTCGCCGAACAGATTGTCGGTGACGATGACGTCGAACTGCTTCGGCCGGCGGACGAGCTGCATGCCGAGGGCGTCCGCGAGCTGATGCTCAAGCTCCACGTCGGGGAATTCGCGTGTGTGCAGCGCCGAGATGACCTCATGCCAAAGCACGCCCGACTTCATGACATTGCGCTTTTCCGACGAGGTCACCTTGTTGCGCCGCTTGCGCGCAAGCTCGAAGGCGATGCGGCCGATGCGCTCGATCTCGTAGGTGTCGTAAACCTGCGTGTCGATTGCGCGCTTCTGCCCGTTGCCGAGATCGATGATCTGCTTCGGCTCGCCGAAATAGACGCCGCCGGTGAGTTCGCGAACGATCAGAATGTCGAGGCCGTCGACCACTTCCCGCTTCAACGAGGAGGCGTCGGCGAGGGCGGGATAGCAGATCGCGGGGCGAAGATTGGCGAAGAGCTGCATATCCTTGCGCAGGCGCAGGAGCCCCGCCTCCGGCCGATTTTCGTAAGGAACCTGATCCCATTTCGGGCCGCCGACCGCCGCCAGCAAGACGGCGTCGGCTTCCTGCGCCCGCGCCATATCGTCTTCGCTGATCGCCGCGCCATAGACGTCATAGGCGCTGCCGCCGACCAGACCTTTCTCGATCTCAAATTTGACGAGACCCTCATAGGTTAAAAAGGCGGCGATCTTCTCGACCTCCGCCATCACCTCGGGGCCGATGCCGTCTCCGGGAAGGACGAGGAGCTTATATGTGGTCATTGGTCTAAGGCCCCGATTTGTTTTCTTTTTGCGTCCGGCGCAACCGGGGCCGACCAGGCTCCGGCGCAAGCCTACGCATTGCTGCTTTAACGCTGAAACGGGCAAAAGGTCAGCAAATTTTCGCGGCCCCGCGCCGGATCGATCGTCGGGACGGGGCGCGCCAAATTCACAATCCTTCGCTCGATTCCGATCTTAAAAATTGGACTTGAAGCGCGGCGCGTCCGAAGGCGCGTCGGTCCAACTTTTTGACTCTCACGCCGGCCCGAAGGCTGACGCGTCACGCCACGGCGAGCTGGCGCAGCACGAAGGGCAGGATGCCGCCATTCTTGAAATAATCGAGCTCGTCGAGGGTGGCGATCCGACACAGCAAAGGCGTCTTTTTCTTTTTGCCGTCCGGATAGGTGATCTCCATCTCCATCATCTGACGCGGCTGCAGCGAATCGCCGAGGCCGTGGATGGTGACGAGTTCATCGCCCTTGAGCTTGAGGCTCTTCCACGACGTGCCGGGCTCGAAGGTCAGCGGCAACACGCCCATGCCGACGAGGTTCGAGCGATGGATGCGCTCGAAGGATTCGGCGATCACCGCGCGCACGCCGAGGAGACGTGTGCCCTTGGCCGCCCAGTCGCGCGAAGAGCCATTGCCATATTCGGCGCCGGCGAAGATGACCAGCGGCGCGCCCTCGGCCTGATATTTCATCGAGGCGTCGAAGATCGACATTTCCTCGCCATCCGGCCAATGCTTGGTGTAGCCGCCTTCCGGCACCGCGCCGTCCTTCTCGCGGATGAAGTTCTTGATGCGGATATTGGCGAAGGTGCCGCGCATCATGATTTCATGATTGCCGCGCCGCGTGCCGTATTGGTTGAAATTTTCGGCCGAAACCTGACGTTCGAGCAAATAGCTGCCGGCGGGCGAGGCCGCCTTGATCGAACCGGCCGGCGAAATATGGTCGGTTGTGATCTTGTCGCCGAAGATGGCGAGAATCCGCGCGCCGTCGATCTCCTTGACAGGCTCCGGCTCGGCCGTCAGCCCGTCGAAATAGGGCGGGTTCTGCACATAGGTCGAGCCCATGTCCCATTTATAGGTTTCGCCCGCCGGCGCCTTCACCTTGCGCCAATTGACGTCGCCGTTGAACACGTCGGCGTAGCGCTCCTTGAAGACCTTGCGCGTCACATATTGCTCGGTGACTTCGGCGATCTCTTCATCGGAGGGCCAGATGTCTGAAAGATAGACCGGATTGCCCTTCTTGTCGTGGCCGAGCGGCTCGATCTTCAGATCCTTCGCGACGGTGCCGGCCAGCGCATGGGCGACGACGAGCGGCGGCGAGGCGAGATAATTCGCCTGCACATCGGGGCTGATGCGGCCCTCGAAATTGCGGTTGCCGGACAGGACCGCCGACGCGACGATTCCGTTTTCGTTGATCGTCTTGGAAATCTCGGACGCGAGCGGACCCGAATTGCCGATGCAGGTCGTGCAGCCGAAGCCAACGAGATTGAAGCCGAGCTTGTCGAGCGATTTCTGCAGGCCCGAGGCGGCCAGATATTCGGCGACGACCTGGCTCCCGGGCGCAAGAGAGGCCTTGACCCAGGGCTTGACGCTGATTCCCTTTTCGACCGCGTTGCGGGCGAGCAGGCCCGCGCCGATCAGGACGCTGGGGTTCGAAGTGTTCGTGCAGGAGGTGATGGCGGCGATGACGACGTCGCCGTGGCCGAGCGTAAAATCCTTGCCCTCGACCTTGAAGCGTTTATCGGCTTCGCCCGGCTTGCGGTATTCGGTCTCGAGCGCCGTCTTGAACCCGGCGCCGACGCTTTCGAGCGCAATGCGGCCTTCCGGCCGCTTCGGCCCGGCCATCGACGGCTTCACCGTGGTCAGATCGAGTTCGAGCGTATCGGTGAACACGGGATCGGCCGCGTTGCGGGTCCGGTAGAGACCCTGCGCCCGCGCATAGGCTTCGACGAGCGCCACCCGGGCGGGGGTCCGGGCCGAGGTGGTGAGATAGGCGAGCGTTTCCGAATCGACCGGGAAGAAGCCGCAGGTCGCGCCGTACTCCGGGCCCATATTGGCGATCGTCGCGCGGTCCGCGAGCGAAAGGTGGTTGAGGCCGGAGCCGTAGAATTCGACGAATTTACCGACGACGCCTTTCTGACGCAGCATCTGCGTCACGGTGAGGACGAGATCGGTCGCCGTCACGCCTTCGTCGAGCTCCCCGACCACCTTGAAGCCGATAACTTCCGGCAGCAGCATGGAGAGCGGCTGGCCGAGCATGCAGGCCTCGGCCTCGATGCCGCCGACGCCCCAGCCGAGCACCGACAGGCCGTTGACCATTGTGGTGTGCGAATCGGTGCCGACCAGCGAATCGGGATAGGCGACCTCGACCGTCTCGGCCTTGCCGCGCGCGGGCTTGTATTTTTCCTTCCGCGTCCAGACCGTCTGAGCGAGATATTCGAGATTGACCTGATGGCAGATGCCGGTGCCCGGCGGCACGACGCGGAAATTATCGAACGAGCTCTGGCCCCATTTCAGAAAACGGTAGCGCTCGCCGTTGCGGGAATATTCGAGATCAACATTGGCCTTGAGCGCCTTGCTGCTGCCGGCGACGTCGACGATGACGGAATGGTCGATGACGAGATCGACCGGCACCAGGGGATTGATCTTCTGCGGATCGCCGCCGAGCTTGGTCATCGCGTCGCGCATGGCGGCGAGGTCGACGACGGCGGGAACGCCAGTGAAATCCTGCATGAGCACGCGGGTCGGGCGGAAGGCGATCTCGCGCTCCGTCTTGCCCTTATTGTCGAGCCAGGCCGCGACCGCTTCGATGTCTTCCTTGGTGACAGAGCGTCCGTCCTCGAAGCGCAAAAGATTCTCAAGCAGGATCTTCATCGAGAAGGGCAACTGCGAGATTCCGGCAAGCCCATTCTTCTCGGCGGCCTTCAGGGAATAATAATGATAGGTCTTGCGGCCGACGGTGAGTTTCTTGCGGCATTTGAAACTGTCGAGCGAGGCCATGAGCATTTTTCTCCGCAAGTCGGACGAGAACAGGAAAAGGAAAAAGCCGGAGGGCTTATAGGGGATATGTACGCTGAGAGCCATGCGGATGCTAGACAGTTCGCCTAAGCAATTTGGGCAATATGAGGACGCTTTATGATGCGGCTTTCGGCATCGCGCCTAACGATCGAACGCGGCGGCCGCACCATCCTTCGCAATCTCGATTTCGCCGTCGACTCCGGCGAAATGCTGATCGTGACCGGCCGCAACGGCGCCGGCAAATCGACGCTGTTGCGCGCGCTCGCCGGCCTCCTGCCGCTGGCGTCGGGCGCGCTTGCGTTGAGCCCTTCGTCCGAAGACAGCATCGCCGAACAGACGCATTACATCGGCCACGCCGACGCCCTGAAAAATTCGCTCACCGCCGCCGAGAATCTTGAATTTTTCGCCGCCCTGCTCGACCTCGGGCGCGGCGGCCTTGAGCCCTATGCGGCGCTGGACTCCTTTGGCCTCCGCCATGTCGCCGATCTTCCGGCGGCCTATCTTTCGGCCGGTCAAAAACGCCGCGCCGCCCTCGCCAAGCTGCTTGTCGCGCGCCGGCCGATCTGGCTTCTCGACGAGCCGACGACGGCGCTCGATACAGCCTCGCAAGCGCTGATCCTGTCGGTCATCGGCGCGCATCTGGCGGCCGGCGGACTTGTCGTCGCCTCGACCCATGCGCGCCTCGATCTGCCGGCGCGCGAACTGCAGCTTGGGGCAGCCGCTTGAGCGCCGGCGCGGCCAACCCCGCGGCCGACGGTGAAGCCGCGCGGCGCTCGCCGCTGCGCGCGCTTTTTATGCGCGAATTGCGAATCAGCCGGCGCATCGGCGGCGGCGGAAGTCTTGGCGTCGTCTTCTTCCTGATGCTCGTCGTGCTGACGCCCTTCGCGGTCGGCCCCGATCTCGCTTTGCTCGGCCGCATCGCGCCGGCCATGCTGTGGATCGCCGCCCTGCTCGCCACCCTGCTCGGCCTCGACAGGCTGTTCCAATCCGATCACGACGACGGCTCGCTCGATCTTCTCTTGATGAGCAAGGCGCCGCTCGAACTGATCGTCCTCGTCAAATGCCTCGCCCATTGGCTCGTCACCGGCCTGCCGCTGGTCGCCGCGGCGCCTTTCTTCGGCTTGATGCTGGCGATGCCGGCGGGTCAGCTGTGGAGCGTCACCCTCTCGCTGATGATCGGCACCCCGGCGCTGACGCTGATCGGCGCGATCGGCGCGGCGCTGACGGTCAGCCTGCGCCGCGGCGGCCTTCTTCTGCCCGTGCTGATTTTGCCCTTCTGCACGCCGGCGCTCATTTTCGGCGTCGCCGCCGCGGCGGCTGGAGCGGCGGTCTCTCCCGCGCCGGCCGCGCCGCCATTCTTGATTCTCGCCGCGATCAGTCTCCTCGCGCTGGTCGGGGCGCCGATCGCCGCCGCGGCGGCGTTGCGCCAGATGAGCGAATAGAGCCGCGCCGGCGCCGCGAAGCAATCATCCACTCATTTGCAATTTTATGCATTGATTTTGCAGAGCTTTCAGGCCTCGAGCGCATCAATCCAGAGCACCTTGCTCCAATTTGCTCTGTCTTGAGGGTTCCAGCCATGAATCGCAGTCTCGTCGCCGGCGCAGCCATATTGACCCTCGCGCTTTTGCTCGGCGCGGCGACGTCCGCGGGAGCCTTCGAGGGCGGCTTTCGCGGCGGCGGCAGGGGCGGCGCGGGCGGAGTTGGCGGCGAAGGCGGCGTCGGCGGCGCTGACCGCGGCGGCTTCAACGGCGGCGCCGCTGACGCCAAAGGCGGCGAATATCACGCGGGCGGCGCCGAAGGCGGCGCTTGGCATGGCGCCGGAGCGGCCGCCGGCGGCGCCTGGCATGGCAGCGGATGGAGTCGCGACGCCTGGCAGGCTGGCGAGGAGACAGCCGCGAGCATTATCGGCGCGGACGCCATCCTCGGCGGGACCGCCGCCGGGGGCGCAGGCGCCTCTTATGGCGGCTCAGGCGGCGCGGCCTATGGCGGCGGCGCGGCCGCAACGGGCGGCGGCTATTATTCCGGTCCGGGCGGCGAAGGGTGGAGTTCTGGCGCCGCGGCGGCCGGCGGAACTTGGAGCGGAGCCGCCGCTGCTGGCGGGGCGGCCTCTGGCGCCGGCGCCGCGGGCGGCGAACGCCACGCCGAAGGCGGCTTCGACGACGGTCGGAGCGCTGGCGGATTCGGCGGCGGGGCGGGACGCGGCGGGGCCGGCGGCTTCGGCGGGCGCCGCTAGACGGTCATTGCAATTCGTTGATCGCTGTCGGCCCGCTTCCCTTGGCTCTTGGCGTCGATGCTTTGAGGAGGCTGAAACTAGCCGGCCTGCTCGATGGCGGGCAAAGTTGAGAATTTGAGGCGGTCAACGTTGACGCGCAGGAGCCCTCATTCCTGACGCCTCCGTCGAGCCGCCTCAAATCCTCGTTGTCGCAAAGCGATGCGACGGAGAGGACTCTAGCGTGATGGATCCGCCGCGATCTTCCATGAACTTCCGCTCCTTATAAAGATCTGGATATTAAATGAGCCGCAGCCAATCCAAAGCTTGGCTCAAGGCGAGCGCTTTGGACGCCTGCGACGATCGAGGCGAGAGGCGCAGGCAAAGCCGCGCCAACGGTCGGCAATTGCGTTTCAAGAGAGGGCGGAATAGAGAGTTTCTCGCGATCGTCCGGCAAAACAAGGGCCCGGATCGCGGCAGCGCGATGGAAAAACATGCGGAACTACGCCAATCCGACGAATTTCCTGGCGGCGGCCCGCGTGGCGACGCCGATCCTCGCGACGCTGACCGGCGCGCTCTTGGCCGTCGGTCTTTACCTCGCATGGTTTGTCGCGCCGCCGGATTATCAGCAGGGCGAGACCGTCCGCATTATGTATCTGCACGTGCCCGCCGCGTGGCTGTCGATGTTCATCTATGTGACGATGACGTCGGCGGCGCTTGGCAGTCTCGTCTGGCGCCATCCGCTCGCCGACGCCGCGCAAAAGGCCGCCGCGCCGCTCGGCGCGGGCTTCACTTTTCTCTGCCTCGTCACCGGCTCGCTGTGGGGCAAGCCGATGTGGGGCGCCTGGTGGGTCTGGGACGCCCGGCTGACCTCCGTGCTGGTGCTTTTTCTGATTTATCTGGCTCTTGTCGCGCTCTGGCGCACGATCGAGGACCCCGGCAAGGCGGCGCGGGCGGCGGCGATTTTCACGCTTGTCGGCGCTGTCAATATTCCGATCATCAAATTCTCGGTGGATTGGTGGAACACGCTGCATCAGCCAGCTTCGGTCTTCCGCATCGGCGGCCCGGCGATCGCGGGCTCGATGCTCTGGCCGCTGCTCGTGATGGCGCTGGCCTTTACCCTGCTGTTCGTGACCCTGCATGTCATGGCGATCCGCAATGAAATCTTGCGCCGGCGCCTGCGGCGGCTGTCCATCCAGACGGCGGACGCCGATCGCGGCGAATTTTCCGCGCCCGCCTCGCTCGGGACGGCGCAATGACGCAGGACCCGCATTTCCTCTACGTCGTCGCGGCCTACGCCCTCGGCTTTGTCGTCATCGGCGCGATGATCCTGTCCATCCTGCTTGATTATTCCAGCTTGAGGCGGGCTCTGGCGCGCTTTCCGCAGCGCGCGAGCGCGGACGATCCTGAGCGTCCGGCGCGATGACTTCGACCGATCATCCCGCGGTCGCGCCCAGAAAACGGCGTTCATGGCTGGTGTTCCTGCCGCTGCTTTTGTTTGCCGCGCTCGCCGGGCTGTTTCTGCTGCGGCTGTTTGCGGGCGACGCCTCGCGCCTGCCCTCGGCCCTGGTCGGCCGCCAGGTTCCGGCCTTCGCTCTGCCCGGAGTCGAGGGCCTGCCCCGCGCCGACGGCTTTACCGACGCCGATCTGCGGCAGGGACATGTCACCGTCCTCAATGTGTTCGCCTCCTGGTGCGTCCCCTGCCGCGAGGAGCATCCGGTGCTTACGCGCATCGCCGACAATGCGGCGCTGAAGGATCAGGGCGTGCGCCTCGTCGGCCTCGCCTATAAGGACGCGCCGGACAATGTCCGGACGTTTCTCGGCAAGCTCGGCAATCCTTACGCGACCATCGGCGCCGACGAGAAAGGCCGCGCGGCGATCGACCTCGGCGTCTATGGCGTTCCGGAAACCTTCGTGATCAAGGGCGACGGAACCGTGGCCTATCGGTTTGTCGGCCCGCTTTCCGACGAGGATGTCGCCAAGACTCTGCTACCAGAGATCGAGAAGGCCGGGCGTTAAGCTGCCCGCCTGGAGCATTGTCAGCGCAAGCGCAGACTGTAAATTCCCATGCGCTGAAAGCCGCAAAGACCAGCAGCCCAGTGGCGTGGTTCACCCGCCAAAAAAACTTCCGAACACGCTAGAGCGCGGCGCGAACGATTTCGTCGCGCGCCCGTTCGCGTTCCATCTAACAACCAACAAGATGGAGGCATTATGGGACAGTTTGACACGCCGCGGACCGATCTCGCCGACTCGGAAACGGCCAGTCTGATCGCAGCCAGCAAAGTCAACGGCACCCATGTCTATAATTCAGCCGGCGACTCTCTGGGCTCGATCCATGACGTCATGATCGACAAACAATCCGGAAGGGTGGCCTACGCCGTCATGTCCTTTGGCGGTTTCCTTGGCATCGGCGAAGAGTATCATCCCCTTCCCTGGAATGTTCTTCATTACGACGAACAAATGGGCGGCTACGTCATCAATGTCGCCCCAGAGCGTCTGAAGGAAGGCCCGGCCTTTTCGGCGAATGAGTCGCCCGACTGGTCGACCGGCTACGGAAAGCGGGTTGACGATTACTATGGGTCGGGACAGGCGATCATGTAGCCTATAGCCCATATCGGGCTCTGCAATCGAAGCGGTCCGCGCGGCGCGCGGACCGCCCTTCGCTGCGCCTGACCCGCTTTAGCAAGTCCGCTACACCCTTGACCGCGCCGGCCTAAGGCCGGTGTGACCGCGCTACCGCTCGCTGGCGCTCGGAAAGCGCCACTTGCTGTCCCGCAAGGGCAAGAAGGCGCCGTCGTCCGCGCCCACTTCTTGCGCGATTCGGGCGTTGAGCTTTTCATTCATCGCCATGATCAACTCCGCATTGGCCTTCGGCTTCGCCGCCAGATTAGTAACCTCGTCTTCGTCCTCCTGAAGATCGTAGAGTTCGAGGTCGTTCTGGGCCAAAAGCTCCTCAAAACTCGCCGGCGTGTTGAACGCCAATGGCGAGAAATAGCGGCTGAAGCGGTAGCGCCCGTCGAAGACGCTGCGGATCGCGCAGCGATTGTGGAAATCCGGCTCCTCTTTCAGCAGAATCGCGATTTTCTGTGCGAGCGGCATGTCCGAGTGCTTCAAAAACTCGTCCATCCTCTTGGCCCATTTCGCATCCTGAAACGACAGCATGTTGTAATTGTACAATGAACCCGGCCGCAGGGAGTCAAAACTCGCCTTCTCCGGAGCAGCCAACAACCTCGAGAAATCGCGGCCGACCAGATCCGCCCCGGCTGCCTTTAGGCTCGGCGCGCCGGCGCCGGTCAAAGCCATCAGCGTCGGCGTCAAATCGATCTGCGACGTCACCGCCTTGCAGATTCGTCCGCCCGGATAAGCGGGGTGGACGATCATCAATGGCAAATGGTTCTGTTGCCTGTAGGCGGAATTGCCCTTGCCGCGCATTTGATGATTGCCGCCGAGTTCGCCATGATCCGCGGTGAACACGATGATTGTGTTCTTGTCCATGCCATTGGCTTTGAGCGAATCCAGCACGCGGACTACTTGCTGGTCGCAGTCGCGGATGCAGTTGTAATAATAGTTTCGCAGCAGCCTCCAGCGGCGGTCTTCGTCCGGCCATGCGCCGACCAGAACGTCCTGGACGTCCTGATAGATTTTCTGCGCGCTCGGGCGCCCCGGCGCATCAAACGCCTGGCTTCTCGTGGCTGGCAAGGGCGTATCCCACTCGGCCTGATAGATTGCGCTGGCGGGCGGCCGGGCGATCGCCATGGCCGTGTCCTTGCCCTGAACGGTTTCGCCGGGGAGATCCGAATTGACATACATGACGTCATGCGGATTGACGAAATTGACCGCAAGATACCAGGGCTTGCCCGCCTCCCTCAGCTCTTCGCCCTTGGTGCGCAGCCAGCGCGTGACGAAAGCCGAGGTGGTGTCGTCGAAATTATAGCCGCCGAGCGTCGTGTCGTTGATATCTCCGACGCCAAAGAAATCCTTAAAACCGTAGCTCTCGATGATCTGCCTGTATTTGCTGAAGGGCGCATCGATTGCGTGCTTGGCCTGATCGAGGTTGACGCTGAGATGCCATTTGCCCTGATAAGCAGCGTAATATCCAAGTTCGGTCATGCGGTGGCCGATGGTCTTCACCGCCATCGACATGTCGGCCTGCCACAGGGAATTTGCGTTGTCGAAAATGCCCGTGTGCTGAATGTGCAGCCCGGTATAGATCGTCGACCTCGCCGGCGAGCAGACGCAGGACGCCGCCTGATGATTGACGAAGGTGACCCCGTTCGTCTTGATCCACTCGCGGCCGGGGACGGGCATCGGCCAATCCTCGAAGAAATGCTCCTGATCGACCAATATGAACAGGATATTATAGCCGCCCGGGGGCGAATCCGGCGCGATGGGAGAGGAGCCAGCCGCCTCGCCCGTCGACGCGTCAGCCATGGCGGCGCCGGGCAGAAGATTGGCGCCGAGAAGGCCGGCCCCGGAAGCGACGACAGCGCGCCGCGACAGATTGCGGCCGCGGTCGGGCTTCTCTGTCACGCGGACCTCCAGTGAAGCTGACCTTCTTGCTCGTGGGCTGGACTTAGTTTGAATAGCCGCTGCGCATTCAACCGTCCAATTTTCTGGCGATCTTCTTCGCTGATGGCGCAATGGTCGAACCATTCAACCGCCTGCTCCGTCCGCTCATAGGGATAGTCGATCGCAAACATCACGCGATCCGCGCCTATTTCGGCGATGACGTTCAACAAGGTCGGCGTATGAAAATTGCCGCTGGTGGTGATGTAGAAATTATCCTTGAGATATTGCGCGACCGGCTTTTGCAGCCTCCTGCCGAATGAAGCGTAGTCGAAGCGGTTCTGAAAGCGCCACATCATGGGAATAAGGCCCTCGCCAAGATGGCCAATGACGATTGTCAGCTTGGGAAAGCGGTCGAACAGCCCGCTTGTGATCAGCCGCAGCGCATGGGTCGCTGTTTCGACCCCAAAGGCCCAAGCGGGGCCAAGAAGCTCCTTGTGGCCGTCATAGATCATCTGCTGCGAGTCGAGAGGGCCGCGCGGGTGCAGGTAGAATGGAACGCCGAGATCAGCGACGCGCTCCCAGAACGGCAGAAACTTGCGCAGATCGTAATATTCGCCGGTATCGAGATCGCCGATATTGCTGAAGCCATTCGCAAGCGCGCCGACAAATCCCAGCTGCTTGACCGCGCGCTCGAGTTCATCCGCCGCGGCTTTCGGATCTTGAAGCGCGACGGCGGCAAAGCCAGCGAAGCGCGTCGGATGTCTGGCGACAAAGCGCTCCGCGAGCTCATCATTGGCGCGGCTGGCGATCATGGCGGCCTTGTCGCGATCGGGCTCTATCTGGACGCCGTCCGCAGTCAATGACACCAGCTGCATTTCGACGCCATGCGCGTCCATGTCCGGCAACCGATATTGCTCGACGTCGACGAGACCGTCGTCGATCCTTTTCTGGACTTCGGGCCTCACCCCGAGCGCCGGCAAATAGGCCTTCGCGTCTTCCGACACGAAGTGCTCCTCGAGTGCAATTTTTCCGATCATGGGATGGGGGTGGCCGCCGAGAGTGGGGAAGATTTCGGCTGCGATGATAGGCCGCTGACGCAAGTTGTCGAGACAATCGCGAACCGGCGTGCGCCGGCGCGGCTTTTCCCAAATGGGTTGCGCAGCCCGCGCCAAGCTCTCGATCAGGCGCGGCGGACTATGCCCGCCCCACCAGCTTCAGCCAGTCCTCTTCGCTGATCGTCTCCACCCCGAGCTCCGCCGCCTTGGCGAGTTTTGACCCCGCCCCCGGCCCGGCGATCACGAGGTCGGTCTTCTTCGACACCGAGGCCGCCACCTTGGCGCCTAAACGCTCGGCCATGGCCTTGGCCTCGTCGCGCGTCATGCGCTCCAGCGCGCCGGTAAACACCACGGTCTTGCCGGCGACGGGAGTATCCGAGACGATCTCCTCCATCGGCTGCGGGTTCACATGGGCGAGCAGCGCATCGAGCGCCTCCTCGTTGTGCGGCTCGGCAAAAAAATCGGCGACCGCCTCGGCGACGACTTCCCCTACCCCCTCGATATTATTGATCTCGGCGCGCGCCTCCGAGCCGGGCGCCGCGGCGCGGCCAGTCTCCCGCAGCGCCGAAAAGGAGCCGAAATGGCGGGCGAGCCGGCGCGCATTGGTTTCGCCGACATGGCGGATTCCAAGCGCATAGATAAAGCGGTTCAAGGCCGGCGCGCGGCGCTGTTCGATCGCCCGAAACAGATTGCGGGTCGAGGTTTCGCCATAGCCCTCGCGGTCCTTCAGCTTTTTCAGCGCGGCTTTGTCGCGCGCTTCGAGCGTAAAAATATCCGCGGGCTTCGTGATCAGCCCGTCATGATAAAACTGCTCGATCTGCTTGTCGCCCAGCCCTTCGATATCGAGCGCATTGCGCGAGGCGAAGTGTTTCAGTCGCTCGATCGCCTGCGCCGGGCAAATGAGGCCGCCGGTGCAGCGGCGCACGACATCGGCGACGCCGGTTTTTTCGTCGATCTCGCGGATCGCGGCCGAGCCGCAGATCGGACAATGATCCGGAAACACATAAGGCTTCGCCTCGGCCGGGCGTTTGTTCAGAACGACGCCCAGCACCTGCGGAATGACGTCGCCCGCGCGCTGGATCCTGACCGTGTCGCCGATGCGGACGTCCTTGCGCGCGATCTCGTCCTCATTGTGCAGCGTGGCGTTGGCGACGGTGACGCCGCCGACGGTCACGGGATCGAGCCGCGCCACGGGCGTCAGCGCGCCGGTGCGGCCGACCTGGATTTCGATATCGCGCAAAACCGTCGTCGCCTGTTCGGCCGGAAATTTATGCGCCACGGCCCAGCGCGGCGAGCGCGAAACAAAGCCAAGCCGCTCCTGAAGCACAAGAGAATCAACCTTGTACACCACGCCGTCGATGTCATAGCCGAGCGCGGCGCGCTTCTCCTCGATCGAGCGGTATTTCGCGATGAGTTCTTCCGCCGAATGGCAAAGGACCATCAGCGGATTGACCGGGAGCCCGTAGGATTTGAACGCGGCGACCATGCCCATTTGCGTGCCGGCCGGCGGCGCGGGCAAAATCTCGCCCCAGGCATAGGCGAAGAAATGCAGCGGCCGGCCGGCGGTGATATTTGGATCGAGCTGGCGCAGCGAGCCGGCCGCGGCGTTGCGCGGATTGGCGAACAGCGGCTTGCCCGCCTCCTGCTGGCGAACATTCATCGCGGCGAAATCAGCGTGGGTCATATAGACTTCGCCGCGCACTTCGAGGACTTCGGGCGGCTCCCCCTTGAGACGCGCGGGGATCTCCGCGATGGTCCGCACATTGGCGGTGACGTCCTCGCCCTCAAAACCGTCGCCGCGCGTCGCCGCCTGGACAAATTCGCCGTTCTCGAAGCGCAGCGAGCAGGAAAGCCCGTCGATTTTCGGCTCGGCGGTGATCGCCAGCGACGCCTCGGTGGGGAGGCCAAGAAAGCGCCGGACCCGCGCGACAAAATCCTCGACTTCCGCCTCGCTGAACACATTGCCGAGCGAGAGCATCGGAATCCTGTGGCGGATTTTCGCGAATTTTTCCGATGGCGCGGCGCCGACTTTTTTGGTGAGCGAATCCGGGCTCGCGAGTTCGGGAAAGGCGCTCTCCAGTTCGCCGTAGCGGCGGCGCAGCCGATCATATTCCGCGTCGGAAACCGTCGGCGCGTCCTCGCGATAATAGCGCGCATCATGCGCGGCGATCTCGGCGCCGAGCCGCGAATGTTCGCGGCGCGCCTGCGCAAGCGTCATCGCGTCAATAGGTTTTGCGCTCATCTCGCCAGAATTAGCATGGCGCGCGCAGTGAGAGAAGACGGCGGCTGCGCGCCAATCACCCCTATCGGCTGACAGACATCAAAGGCGGCCTGATGATCGCCTGCACCGCATGCACGCCGCTATCGTCGCCGATCGTCTGCTGCACCTGAACCGGATTTGCGAGCGGCGGCAGCTTGAGGCCCGACTGCAGCAAATGCACGACGTAGGACGAAACACCCGCCGGCTTAATGTAGGCGTTGTAGAGGACGCCGTTGATGCGGTCATTGTAGACAAACGAGCCGTCCGACTGTTTCTTGAACTTCCCAGACGCCACCGTCGCGACGAAACCGCCGAAATCGAGCCTCAGCCCTTCGAGGTCCGGACGAATGCCGTTGCTTGCGTTGTTCAGCGTGGTGCTGGAATAAAAACTGAATGCGTCCTCGTTTGGTTTGGCGCCATACGTAAACTCCAGATGCGACATCCTGTAGTCGGTAAACGGCAGACCGGGCGGCGCTGGAACGATGGCGACGTTGCCGGCGAGGTTAACAAGCGTTGCGGCGACCGTGTTGTTGGAGCTGTTGAAGACCCACATTTTCGACGAATCGGTAGCGAACGCCGGGAACAACGGCACGTAGATCTGTTTGCTATCGGGCGTCGCGGCCGCATAGCCGGGAACAGCCGGCACGGCTTTGCCGGCCGTAATCAGGTTCGTCCGCGTGTCGAGGATGGATATAAATCCTTGAGCCTCACCCCATGCAGTAGCATAAAATCCCGTAACATAAACGTATTTTCCGTCCGGGGTCACGGTCATCTGGGCGACGTTCCGTGGAAGACCCACAAAAGCAATGAGCGTATTGATCTTCAGATCAATCACGCCGATTTCACAAATATCGATCCCCGCCACGCATCCGGTAACGTAGACGCGCTGACCATCCGGATTGATCGCGAGATCGTAGGTTTGGGTGAAGTTACTAAGGTCAACCGCCGCCGCCGCCACGTTGAGATTGAGGTCGACGATAACGAGATCTGAGTACGGGCCGAGATTGCGCACGACGACAGCGCGCTTCTGATCTGGCGTCACGGCCAGCCTGTCCGGCGCCCCGCCGAGCGGAATTGTCGTCACCGTCTTGCCGGTTGCCGTATCGATAACTTGAAGGCTATCGGCGGACCCGACATAGATGCGCTTGCCGTCTTGCCCTGCGACCACATTGCGGCCCAGGATCGAGCCCGTCACCCTGTTTGTGGCGGCGTCGATCACCGCTATGTTATCCTGCAGAGGTCCATATTCATTTTTCTTATATGCGACATAGACGCTTTTGCCGTCTGGGCTTATCACGATGCTGTTTGGGATTCCCGCCACCTGCACCCGCGCCGCAACCGCGTTGGTTCTCGTATCGATCGCCGCGATGTTTTCCTTACTGCCAGACTTCTGGCATATGGCGTATACGGTCTTGCCGTCCGGCGAGACCTGGCTATTTGCGGGGAGGCACCCGAGCTCGATCTTGGCGACGACCTTGTTGGTTCCCGTGTCGATCACTGACAGGGAATCTCCGCCGTTCACATAAGCGAAGGGCCCGACTGGCTGCGGCCACGCAGACGCCTGCTCCAGCCATGCCATCGCTCCGAACGCCGCGATGACAATGGCGAGCAATGTCACGACGTTAACCGATGCGAACGCCGACTTGCTGCGGTTTATGATGTGCATAATCATACTCCGTCTGCGCCTCCGCCATATAGACATGGCGCGGCCTCGGCCAATTCGTTTCGTTAAAAAATCTGGGGGAAGCGTAGTGTTGTCGTTTTCTGGCGTCAAGTGGGCCGGTCAAAAGGCTTTGAACGTGGCGTGTCAAGCAAATGACATGAATAGAATCGCAGCAAATCCTCTGCGCAAACGCCAACAACATACTTTTGGAAAGCGCATCGGCAGATCGCCGCCTCTGCACACGAAATGATCCAAAGTCTCCGCAATTTTTGAGCGGCCGTTCCAAGGACGCCTGCAAGGTCACAGCTGCGGCGGCAGACTTCAAGCAGGCAGCGCGTCCCGGCTCACTTCGCGCGCTGCATCAGCCGCGCCGCGGCGGCACGAGCCTCATTGGTGATGGTTGCGCCGGCGAGCATGCGCGCGACTTCCTCGCGCCTAGCGTCCGCCGCCAGCGCCATGACGCGAGTCGCCACGCGGCCGGGCTCTGCGGCGTCCTTGGCGATGCGGAAATGGCTTTCCGCCTTGGCCGCGACCTGCGGCGCATGGGTGACGGCGAGCACCTGCACGCGGCGGCCGAGCCGCTCAAGCCTTTGGCCGATGGCGTCGGCGACGGCGCCGCCGACGCCGGTGTCGATCTCGTCGAAGACGAGGGTCGGCGCGGACCCCCTTTCAGCGAGCACGACTTTCAGGGCCAGCATGAAGCGCGCGAGTTCTCCGCCGGAGGCGATCTTCATGAGCGGCCCGGGCCGCGTGCCGGGGTTGGTCTGAACCCAGAATTCGATCGCGTCGATCCCTTCGGGGCCGGCCGCCTCTGGCCCAATCGCGGTCGAAAAACGCGCTCCTTCGAGTTTCAGCGGCGCGAGTTCGGCGTTGACGGCGCGATCGAGCGCGATTGCAGCTGTTTTCCGCGCGGCCGACAGCTCTTTTGCAGCCTTCCCATAATCGGCCTCGGCCAGCGCCACATCCTTCGTCAAAGCCTCGAGCCGCGCCTCGCCGGCGTCGAGCTCCTCAAGCGCGGCCGCAAAATTTTCCGCAAGCTGCGGCAGGCTATCGACGGGCGCGGAATATTTACGGCTCGCGGCGCGAAGGGCGAACAGACGCTCCTCGACCTGCTCCAGTTCGCGCGGGTCATAGTCGGCCTCCCGCAGCGCCTGGGCCAGCGCCTCGCCGGCGAGGTCGAGCGCGGTCAGGACCGCGTCCAGCGCCTGCGCCGGCGGCTCGATCAGCTGCGGCGCCTGCGCCTCTCGCCGCTGCAGCCGGCGCAGCGCCGCCGACAAAGCCGACATCGGCGAATGATCGCCTGCAACGGACTCATAGGCGTCGCGGAGATCGGCAGCGACCTTTTCCGATTGCATCATCAAAGTGCGGCGCGCCGCGAGCGCCTCCTCCTCGCCGGGTTCGGGGCTGAGTTTGTCGAGTTCGGCAAAGGCGTGGCGCAGGTAATCGGCGTCCGCGCGCGCCTTGGCGATGCGGACCTCCTCGCGGGCTTTTTGCGCCGACAAATCGCGCCATCTGCCATGCGCGGCGCGGGTTGCGAATAATTGCGGCTGAAGCCCGCCATAGGCGTCGATCAGGGCGCGGTGCGTCGTCGAATCGACCATCGCGCGGTCGTCGTGCTGGCCGTGGATCTCGACAAGTTCGCGGGTGACGAGGCGCAGCGCCTGCGAGGTGACGCGCTGGTCGTTGACGAAGGCCCGCGTTCGCCCGTCGGCGAGTTGCACGCGGCGCAGGATCAGAGAGCCGTCGGTCTCGATATCCTGCGCGTTGGCCGCCTTCAGGGCCGGATGGTCGGGCGCAAGGTCGAAGGCCGCGGTGACCTGGCCCTGCGCCTCGCCTTCGCGGACAAGGGAACCGTCGCCGCGCGCGCCAAGGGCGAGGGAAAAGGAATCGAGCAAAATCGATTTGCCGGCGCCGGTCTCGCCGGTCAGCACGCTGAGGCCGCCGGCAAAACTCATGTCGAGCCGGTCGATCAGGACAATGTTGCGGATGGAGAGCTGAACCAGCATCGCGGCGCCGCTTTTCCCGCCCGGGGACCTTGTGTCAAGCCGCAGGCGGGGAAAGCCGCGCGACATGCGTTCTTAACGCATGGCGCTGAAAAATTGCAGAGATTTCACGCTGGCACAAGGCTCAGCAGCGATCGGGTGCGGACGGTGCGGCCTAGCCGAGGCCCAGTTTCGAGAAGGCCTTGGAGATCCACGAACCCTTGTCCTCGGTCGGCTCCAGCCCATCGGTCCGCAGCAGCGCGTAAGCGTCTTTGTACCAGACCGAATCGGGGAAGTTGTGGCCAAGGATCGCGGCCGCGGTCTGCGCCTCCTGCGGCACGCCCAGGGCCAGATAGGCCTCAGTCAGGCGCATCAAGGCCTCCTCGGCGTGGCGCGTCGTCTGATATTTGGCGAGCACTTCGCGGAAACGGCCGACGGCGGCGACATAATTGCGCTGATTAAGATAGAAGCGCCCGACCATCATTTCCTTGCCGGCGAGCTGATCGCGCGTCACCTGCAGCTTGTAGCGCGAATCGTCGACATATTCGGATTTCGGATATTTCTCGATGATCTGCGCAAAAAGATCGGCGGCCTTGGCGGAGCGGTCCTGATCGCGGCTGATGTCGGGAATCTGGTTATAATAGGACATCGCCTCGAGATAATAGGCGTAGTCGACGTCCGCGGCCTGCGGAAACAGCCCGATATAGCGCTTGGCCGAGCCGATAGCGTCCTCATAGGACCCGGCTTGATACTGGGCGAAGGTGGTCATGATGAGACCTTTCCTCTGCCATTGCGAATAGGGGTATTGCTTGTCGAGCGCGGCGAAGGACTTGGCCGCGGCGGGATAGTCCCTCACCTTCAGGCGGGCAAGCCCCTGATTATAGAGATCCTCGGCCGGCGTATCCTTGAGGATTTCCGGCTTGTATTTGTCGCCGCTGAACCAGTTCATCGGGTTCAGCGAGTCAAGCATGTCGGCGCTGGCGGCGGCGGGCAGCGCGAGCGCGCCGGCAAGTCCGAGCGCCAAGCGCCAAGAACGCCCCATAGAGCGCCTGATGGAGCGCCGCGCGGGGGAAATGCGAACAGCCTTCAATGCATGGGTCATGCGGATCGCTCGATCGTCGTCCGTGAAAAACACTTGTGTCTCACGCCGGACGGCCGCTGAGGGCCATTCCTGCGCGGATTTAGCTGTGCGGCGTCACAAAGGCATTAGTGTGGCGCCGCCGACCCTCGTGAAGCCCCGCGATCATTTTTCCAAAGCGATGGCGCCGTCGCCGACCGGGAGACGCCCCGTTCAGCTCGACTGCCGGCGCAGGAAAGCCGGGATTTCGAGCTGGTCCTCTTCGCTGACGCGGGTCTGATAGGCGGCGCGCGGATCGGGTTGCGGCGGCCGCTGCTGCGGCGCCGGCTGCTGCGGCCGCTTGCCATATTCGGCCTGCACCGGGTTTGGCCCCTGCGGGCGCGGCTGCGGCAGCCGGAGCTGCGGCGCCTGCTGGCGCTGCTCGGGCGAGATGGCGACGCCCGGACCTTCGTCCTGGCGGCCGGCGCCGAAGGAGGCAAGTCGCTCCAGCAGCGAGCGGCGCTTCGCCTCGGGGTGGGGGTGTTGCTGCGCCGGGGCCTCGCCACGCTGGGCGCGAAGCTGGTTTTGCGCCGGCAGCGGCAGATCGTCGATCTGCGGCATTCTTTGCGGCCGCACCACGGGCGATTCCGGCGCCGCGGGGATGAATGGGCCGGGATCGAAATGATCGTCGATTCGCGCCTGCGGCTTGGCCGGCTCGGCGTAGCGATGCTGCGGCGCCTGGGCCTCCTCAATATAAACGCCCTGCGGCGCGGCGGCATATTGCGGGCGCGTCTGCGGCTGCGGAATGCGCTCCTCATAGGCTTCGCGGACTGGCGGCGCATAGACTTCTGGCGCTGCGGCATGTTCGAACACGGGCGCGGGCGCCGTCTCGATCGGCCGCGCCGCAGTCTGCGCGCGCAGCCGGTTGGCGACTTCGGTGATGCGGTTCTCGGCGGCGTTGAGCTCATAGACGCCGGCCGGCTGGTCGATGCCGGTGGCGACGACCGAGACGCGCACGATGCCGTCGAGCGAGGAATCGAAGGTCGCGCCAAGGATGATATTGGCGTCCTCGTCGACTTCCTGACGGATGCGGCCGGCCGCCTCGTCAACCTCGTAAAGGGTGAGGTCATTGCCGCCGGTGATCGAAATCAACAGACCCCGCGCGCCCTTCATCGACACTTCGTCGAGCAGCGGATTGGCGATCGCGGCTTCCGCCGCGAGAATGGCGCGCCGGTCGCCCGATGCCTCGCCGGTGCCCATCATCGCCTTGCCCATCTCGCGCATAATGGCGCGCACGTCGGCGAAGTCGAGATTGATCAGGCCTTCCTTGACCATGAGGTCGGTGATGCAGGCGACGCCCGAATAGAGCACCTGATCGGCCATCGCGAAGGCGTCAGCGAAAGTGGTCCGCTCGGTCGCGATGCGGAACAGATTCTGGTTCGGGATGATGATCAGCGTGTCGACGGCTTTTTGCAACTCGTTGATGCCGGATTCCGCGAGCCGCATCCGGCGCGAGCCTTCAAACTGGAACGGCTTCGTCACGACGCCGACCGTCAGGATGCCCATGTCGCGCGCGGCCCGCGCAATGACCGGAGCCGCGCCCGTGCCGGTGCCGCCGCCCATGCCGGCGGTGACGAAGCACATATGAGCGCCGGACAGGTGATCGCGGATTTCCTCGATCGCCTCTTCCGCCGCGGCGCGCCCAACCTCAGGCTGCGAACCAGCGCCGAGGCCTTCGGTCACTTGCAGTCCCATCTGGATGATGCGTTCGGCGCGCGACGAGGTCAGCGCCTGCGCGTCGGTGTTGGCGACAATGAAATCGACCCCGATCAGCCCCGAGACGATCATATTGTTGACGGCGTTGCCGCCGGCGCCGCCAACGCCGCACACCATGATGCGCGGCTTGAGCTCGCGGAGCTCGGGTGCTTTGAGATTGATCGTCATCGTCTGGCCTCTCGACGTTGGAGCGCCGGTGAAGGTCGCCCAGGATTGGTTTGGTTCATTTGGACGAAGCGCTCGAGGCCGCCACCCCTTGCGTTCCGCTTTCGACTTTTTTGCCCGACCGCTTCGCGCGGCGCTCAGGCGATCCTTTCGATCACAGGGCTTTGGGAGGTCCGCTCCTCCCTAAACCCAAGCGATCAGAAACTGCTCTTCAGCCAGCGCCCGACGCGCCCCATATAGCCCGGCGACTCAGAAGCCGCGATGCTCGGGACCCGCGAAGGCCGGAAATGTTCGTTGCCGCTGACTTGAGGATAGACCAGCAGGCCGACCGCCGCCGAGAAGGCCGGGTTCTTGGCCGATTCCGGCAGCCCTTGCACGCCGAGCGGGCGTCCGAGGCGAACCTGGCCCGACAGGATGCGCTTGGCCGCCTCCGGCATGCCGGAAAGCTGGCTCGCCCCGCCCGTCAGCACGATGCGCCGTCCGGCATGAGCCGGAAACCCCGAAGCCTTCAGCCTGTCGCGCACGACCTCGAGGATCTCCTCGACGCGCGGCTTGATGATGGAGATCAGATTGGATTTCGGCAGATGCGCCGGGTGGTCGCCGTCCTCGCCGACCTGGACGACCGCGACGGTCTCGCGCTCGTCGGAGGCTGAGGTCATGCAGGCGCCGTAAAGCGTCTTCAGCCGCTCGGCGTCGGCGAGCCGGATGCTGAGGCCGCGCGCGATATCGGTCGTGACATGATTGCCGCCAAGCGCGAAGCCGTCGACATAGGTGAGATTGCCGCCGGCGAACATGCTGACGGTGGTGGTGCCGCCGCCCATGTCGATGAGGGCGGCGCCGAGTTCGGCTTCATCGTCGGCCAGCACCGAAAGGCCAGCGGCGTAGGGCGTCGCGACCATGGCGTCGACGCGCAGATGGCAGCGCTCGACGGCGAGCATCAGATTGCGCGCCGCCGCAGCGTCGCAGGAGAGCACATGCATCTCGGCGCCGAGCTCTTCGCCGATCATGCCGCGCGGATCCTCGATATGGCGCGTCTCGCCGATCGAGAAGCCGATCGGCAGGGAATGGAGGACCGCGCGCCCATCGCGCCCGCCGTGCGCCGTGCAGGCTTCGAGCACGCGATGGATGTCGGGCTGCGCGACCGCGCGGCCGCCGATCGCGACCTTGGCGTCGAACAGCTGCGAGCCAAGACGGCCGCCGGTGCCGTTGATGATCACGCTTTCGACCTCGACCCCAGCCATGCGCTCGGCGGCGTCGACGGCGCGCCGGATCGAATCCTCGATCGCGTCCATATCGATGATCGCGCCGCCCTTGACGCCGCGCGAGCGCTGGTGGCCGATGCCGAGAATGCGACAGCGATGCGTGCGCCCCCTTGGAGCCTCGGACGACGTATTGGGATTGAGCCGCGCGATCAGGCAGACGACCTTCGAGGTGCCGATATCCAGCACGGATAAAATCGCGCTTTTGCGTTCCGACAGGGGACGCAGGCGCGGCGGCAGGGTCTCGAAACTCATATCTGGCCGCCTTTCGACTTTGGCTTATGCGCGGCGGCCGCAGCGGCGCGCTCGGCGCTCGCCTCTTCCGTCAGCCGTGCGGTCATGCGGCCCGGCTGGCGCAGGTCGATCGAGAGCACCGCCTTGTCGAGAACGCGTGATTCGCGCTGTAGCCGGACGAGCGTTTCGACCGCCGCGGCGGGATCGGTTTCCGGCAGCAGGACATCGACGCCATCGGCCATCTTGAGGTTCCAGCGGCGGCCTGAAACGAAAACCCCGGCTCTGATTTTTTCGCGCAGGGGGCCAGCCGCCTCCAGAATCGCGCGATAGTCGTCAAGCCTCATATTGGCGTCGTCGCCGACGACGAGCGGCAGATTGGCGAAGCGCTGGTCGCGCAGATCGTCGATCATCATGCCGTCGGTCGCGACGATGTGGACCGTTCCATCTTTCTGCCAGAGCGCCGCGGGCTGGCGCTCCTCGATCTCGATCAGCAGGCGATTGGGGTAGAGCTTGGCGACGCTAACTTCCTTGACGAGGGGAATCGCGCGCAACCTGTCGCGCACCCTGGCGACATCGAGGAAGGGAAGCGAATTGCGCTCGCCAATGCCGGCTGCGGCCAGGATTTCCGCTTCCGTGAGCTCGTTCTGGCCGGCGATCGTCACGGCCTTGATGCGAAAACCGAGCGCCCGCGCCATGATGTCGGCGGGCTCGCCATAGGCCTCGACCATCGCCTGATAATGACCGCCCCTCACCGCGCCATAGACGCCAGTCGCGGCGAACAGCGCTACGACGAAGACGAAGGTCGCGCCGCTCCCGCTCAGCCGCGCGAGCAGACGATGACGCGCGCCCTGCCTTGGCCGGCGCGCCCGCGGCTTCGCCATTTGCGCGCGCCGGGCAGCCGCCGCCGGAGCGGCGAGCGCCGCGCCGAAAGGCGCCATCTGCGCAAATTCGCCCTGCCTCGCGGTTAGCGATCGCAGGAAGCGTCTTCGACCATCCATCGAACAAGCTCACCAAAAGATATGCCGGCATATGCCGCGATCTCTGGCACCAGCGACGTCTCGGTCATTCCGGGTTGGCTGTTGACTTCGAGCACGACGAGCTCGCCTGTCCCTTGAGGCGTATCGTCGTAGCGAAAGTCAGTCCGGCTTACCCCGCGACAGCCGAGCGCTCTGTGCGCCACAAGAGCTAACTCTTGTACATTTTGGTAAACAAATTCTTTAAGATTTGCCGGAAGGATGTGGATCGAGCCGCCAGCCTTGTATTTTGCGTCATAATCGTACCATCCGCCGTCCGCGGCGCGGATTTCGGTGACGCCATAGGCCTTGTCGCCGATGACGGCGCAGGTCAGTTCGCGTCCGGCGACGAAGCGTTCGACCAGAACGAGGTCGCCATAGGCCCAGTCGTCGCGCGTCAGCTCCTGCGGCGGATGCGTCTGATCGGCGCGCACGATGATGACCCCGAAGGACGAGCCCTCGCCGAGCGGCTTGACCACATAGGGCGGCGTCATGACATGCGCCTTGGCCGCCTCGAAGCGCCCGATGGTGACGCCCTCGGCCACCGGCACGCCGGCGGCGCGCAGAACATCTTTGGCGCGATCCTTCTGCATGGCGAGCGCCGAGGCGAGCACGCCGGAATGAGTATAAGGAATGGCGAGCATTTCAAGCACGCCCTGGATCACGCCGTCTTCGCCATAGCGTCCGTGCAAAGCATTGAGGGCGGCGTCGGGCCGCAGCGCCGCGAGCTTTTGCGCGATGTCGCGGTCGACGTCGAGCGTCGTGACCCTAAATCCTTCCGCTTCGAGCGCCTTGGCGCAGGCGGCGCCCGAGCGCAGCGAAACCTCGCGCTCAGCCGAGAGTCCGCCCATCAGAACGGCGACATGTTTGCTCATTGGGACTTCCGTTTTTTGGTGAAGGCGGCATTGCGGAGTTTTAGGAAATCCTCGTCCTGAGGAGCCGCGCCTTCAGCGCTGCTCAGGATGAGGGTTTTGAGAGGGAGCGGGATTGAGGAATGATTCAAGATCCCTCATCCTGAGGAGCAGGCGAAGCCTGCGTCTCGAAGGACGGGGGATCGCTCGTCGGCTGTTCGCTCTTTCCCCTGCGCCGCGCCAAAGCGGACAAAGCGGCAAAATCGCCCCGCATGTATGCTTCCTTCTTGGCGCGCGACCACCCCCTGATGCGGCGCTCAGCGGCGACCGCTTCATCGGCTCGCTCATAAAATTCGTCAAAGACAAGTTCGATTGGCAGTCGGGTTTTTGTGTAACTGTCGTCGATCAATCCCTGCGCATGCTCGCTCACGCGCTCTGCGACCGAACGGCGCGTGACGCCAGTGTAATAGCCGCCGTCCGCGCATCGCAGAATGTAGATTGAGGCGCCTGCATCTGGAATCCCCATCCTTCGAGACGGACGCTACGCGTCCTCCTCAGGATGAGGGATTCGGAGAGGTCCCTCCCCCACCCGCAAAATCTCCCATTCCAGCGACACGCCGCTTGTCGCCTTGACCCGGGTGCGGACCTCCTCGCCGAGGGCTTCAAGATCCGCCGCCGCAGCGGACCCCTGATTGATCAGAAAATTGCAGTGGAGCTGCGAGATTTGCGCGTCGCCGATTGTTAGGCCGCGGCAGCCGGCGGCGTCGATCAGCGCCCAGGCTTTGTGGCCCGGCGGATTCTTGAAGGTCGAGCCGCCGGTGCGGCTGTTCACAGGCTGGGTCTTGCCCCGCTCGGCAGTGATCTCCGCCATCTCGGCCATCAGCTTTTCGGGCTCGCCGGGCAGGCCTTCAAACGTCGCGCCGGTGAAAATGACGTCCGGGCCGATTGCGCTGTGGCGATAGGAAAAGCCCATATCGGCGTTGGCAAATTCGATGATTTTTCCGGCGCGGTCGACGACGCGGCAGCAAATCAGGCGATCCTTGATCTCTGACCCATAGGCGCCGGCGTTCATGCGCAACGCGCCGCCGATCGATCCCGGTACGCCGCGCAGAAAGGAAAGTCCCGCGACGCCTGCGCGGCCCGCGACAAGGGCGAGCTTCATGTCGCGCGCGGCGGCCCCTGCCGTGACGCGCAAACCTTCGATCGCGATTTCCTCGAACGGGCGCCCGAGCCGGATGACGACGCCCTTGATCCCGCCGTCGCGCACAAGCAGATTCGAGCCCGCGCCAAGGGTCATGACATTGAGGTTTGGGTCGAGGCGCTGCAGGAAATAGGCGAGATCGGCTTCATCGGCCGGTTCGAACAAAATTTGGGCCGGGCCGCCGGTGCGAAAGAAGGTCAGTCCCGACAGCGGCGCGTTGGGGCTAATCGCGCCGCGCAGATCCGGCATCGCCCGCCGCAGCTCCGGCGTCAAATCCGGAAACGCCAAGGGGCGAGGCTCCAATAAGTCGGGCTGCGGTCGCAAAGGCTTACGCCGCGCTCGCCGCGAGTTCGCCCGGCAAGGCATAGGCCCATTGGGTGATGTTGCCGGCCCCGAGCAGCACGATGTAATCGCCGGGCCGCGCCAGCTGGCGGACCAGCCGCGACAGATCGGCGGGACGGGCCAGCGGCATGGCGAGGCGATGGCCGCGCGCCTTGATGGCAGCGACGAGGCCGTCGCGGTCGGCGCCTTCGATCGGCGCCTCGCCCGCCGGATAGACGTCGGCGACGATCACCGCGTCGGCGTCGTTGAAGCAGGCCGCGAATTCATTGAACAGCGAATGCAGGCGCGTGTAGCGATGCGGCTGCACGATTGCGATGACGCGGCCCTTGGTCGAGGCGCGCGCGGCTTTGAGCACAGCGGCGATCTCGACCGGATGATGCGCGTAATCGTCGAACACGATGGCGCCGTTCCATTCGCCGGTGCGGGTGAAGCGGCGCTTGACGCCGCCAAACCCCGCGAGCGCGCCCCGGATCTGGTCGGGGCTCATGCCGAGCTGATGCGCGACGGCGATGGCCGCCGTGGCGTTCAGCGCATTATGCAGGCCGGGCATCGGCATGAGGATTTTTTCAATCACGGTTTCGCCGCCGCTCTTGCGGTCGCGCACGACCACCGAAAAGCGCGACATGCCGCCGGCAAGGTCGATATCGACGAGCCGCACGTCGGCGTGCGGATTCTCGCCATAGGTGATGACGCGCCGGTCCTCGATCTGGCCGACGAGCTCCTGCACCGTCGGATGATCGAGGCACATGACGGCGAAGCCATAAAAGGGGATGTTTTCGACGAAGGAGCGGAACGCCTTGCGGATATTCTCGAAGGTGCCGAAATGGTCGAGATGTTCAGGGTCGATATTGGTGATGATGGCGACGTCAGCCGGCAGTTTTAAGAAGGTGCCGTCGCTTTCGTCGGCCTCGACCACCATCCAGTCGCCGGCGCCTAACCGGGAATTGGTGCCATAGGCGTTGATGATGCCGCCATTGATCACCGTCGGGTCGAAGCCGCCCGCTTCGAGCAGCGTGGCGACGAGCGATGTGGTCGTGGTCTTGCCATGCGTGCCGGCGATGGCGACGCATTGCTTCAGCCGCATCAGCTCGGCCAGCATTTCGGCGCGGCGTACGACCGGCAGGCGCAATTCGCGCGCATAGGCGAGCTCGGGATTGTTGCGCTTGATCGCCGTCGACACCACGACGACTTCGGCGTCGCCAAGATTGTCGGCGCGATGGCCAATATGGATGATCGCGCCCTTGCGGCGAAGACGAAGCACATTGGCGTTCTCGGCGGCGTCGGAGCCCTGCACGGAATAGCCGAGATTGATCAGCACCTCGGCGATGCCCGACATGCCGATACCGCCGATGCCGATGAAATGGATCGGCCCGAGTTCATGCGGAAGTTTCATGGCGCGACCCTCTCCTTCTGCCCGGCGACGCTGAGGACGAGATCAGCGAGGCGGTCCGCGGCGTCGGGAATCCCGGCGCCCCTGGCCGCCTCGGCGCGGCGGGCGAGGCCCGCCAGATCTTTTTGCGCCTCGCTCAAGGCATTGGCCAGCCATTGCGGCGAAAATGCGCTCTGCGCGACGACGCTCGCGCCGCCCGAGGCCGCGAATTGCCGCGCATTGGCCGCCTGATCCTGATCCAGAGCATGCGGCAGCGGCACGAGTATGGCGGGACGGCCGATGACGGTCAGTTCGGAGACCGTCGAGGCGCCGGCGCGGCCGATCACAAGATGAGCCGCCGCGATCCTTAACGGCAGATCGGAAAAAAAGGATCTGACCTCGGCCTCGACGCCAAGTCTTTGATAGGCTTCGCGCACCCGCGCCTCGTCCTCGCCGCGCGCCTGCTGCGTGACGATCAGGGCTTTGCGCTCGGCTTCGGACAAAAGTTCGATCGCGGCCGGCACGATGTCCGACATCACCCGCGCCCCCTGCGAGCCGCCGGTGACGAGCAGCCGCAGCCTTCCGTCGGAAAAATCGGGAAAGGGAATTTTCGCCGCCTCGATCACCATCGGCCGCACCGGATCTCCGGTCAGATGGGTTTTTTCAGCCAGCGCGGCGCTGAGGCCGTCGAGCGTCGCAAAGCCTTTGGCGATGGCCTTCACGCGGGGGGCGAGGAAGAGATTCGCCTTGCCGATGACGGCGTTGCCTTCGTGGATCACGGTCGGAACGCCAAGCTGGCTCGCCGCCAGCACAGGCGGCACGCTCGGATAGCCGCCAAAGCCGATCAGCGCCAGCGGACGAATGCGCGCGATGAGCTTTCGCGCCTGCATTGTGCCGCGAGCGAGCGCCAGAGCCGCCGTCGCTCGCGAGATGAGCCCCGAGCCGCGCGGCGAGGCGGAGCTGACGATATGGATCGCTCGCGCCGGAAAATCCTGTCCGTATTGTTGCGCCCGCTCGTCGGTGAAGAGTTCGACCGCAAAGCCGCGCGCGGCGAGCGCCTCGCTGGTCGCCTGCGCCGGAAAAAGATGCCCGCCCGTGCCGCCCGCCGCGAGCAGAATGGGACGATCTTCGCTCACGGATAGATTTCCCGCCGGGCCGCCTCATAGCCTTTGAGCGCGGACATTTGGCTCCCGCGCTGCGCCGCCTGTGCGCTGGCGATGATGCGCTCGCCCGGCCGCTTGCGTGTGACCGCAATCAGGAAGCCGATGCCGATCGCCAGGGAGACCAGCGAGGAGCCGCCATAGGAGATAAACGGCAAGGTCATGCCCTTGGCCGGGATCAGATGAAGATTGACCGCCATGTTGATGGCGCTCTGGATGCCGAACATCATGACGAGGCCGGCGGCGGCGAAGCGGCAGAACGGGTCGTCGTTGCGCGAAGCCTGGAGAAGCCCCCGCAGCACGATAAAGGCGAAGATCGCGGCAATGAACAGGCAGGCGGCGATGCCGAATTCCTCGCCCGTCACCGCGAAGATGAAATCGGTATGCGCGTCCGGGAGGATGCGCTTGACCGTGCCTTCGCCGGGGCCCTTGCCAAACCAGCCGCCGGACAGAAAACTGTCGAGCGCGGTGTCGACCTGAAAGGTGTCGACGATGCCGCCGCCCGAGCCGGGATCGAGGAATTTGAGGACGCGCGAGCGCACATGCGGCACGAATTTATAGGCGAGCAGCGCGCCGCCGAAGCCCGCCCCGCCGATGCCAAAAACCCAGAACCAATGCAGCCCGGCCATGAAGAACAGCGCGCCCCAGACGATCGAGATCAGCAGCGTCTGGCCGAAATCGGGCTGCAGGATCAGCGGCGCGATGGTCATCGGCAGGAGGATGATAGCGAGGAAGTTGCCCGGCACGTCCTTTCGCTTGCCGCCTTCGGAAAAGGCCCAGGCGGCGAGAATGACGAAGGCGGGCTTGAGGAACTCCGATGGCTGGATGCCGAAAATCCAGCGCCGCGAGCCCTTGACCTCATGGCCGAACAGGAGCGCCGCGATAATGAGGCCCATCGCGATCATGAAAATGATCAGCGCGGCGCGACGAACCTGACGCGGACTGAGAAAAGAGACAAGCAGCATCACCGCGATCGTCGGGAAGATGGCGAGCGCCTGACGATGAACGAAATGGAACGGCGGCAGGCCGAGCCGTTCGGCGACAGGCGGGCTGCCGGCCATGGTGAGGACGAGGCCAATGACGATCAACGCGCCAATGGCGGCGAGCATCCAGCGATCGATCGTCCACCACCAATTGGCCAGAGCCGATCGTTCCGTGCGCGCCGCCATGCCTGATCCTCGAAGCCTCGATTGCGAGCGACTTTGTCGCGTTTTGGTTAATGTTTTGCTAGGGGCTTTTGCGATGGGGTTGAAACGACGAGAAATTCACAAGTTTTGAGGCGCAAGCGATCTCCTAACCTGAAGGGCAGTTCGGCGAGACCACCATACCCATCGCTAAGCGAACGGGAGCGACGAACATCGCTTTCGAGCATTGACATGTGTAGAACATGCTTCCATGTGTAAAACATGGGAGTAATGATCCAGATCCGCAATGTCCCCGAGGCGCTGCATCGCGAGTTGAAGTCGCGCGCCGCTCTGGCCGGCATGTCATTGTCCGACTATCTGCTCAGCGAGATTCGTCAGACAGCGGAGCGGCCGACGATTGAAGAGTTGCGGGCGCGCTTGCGCAGCCGCACGGAAACGGATCCTTCCGTGCCCCCAGCCGAAGCGGTTCGCGCCGAGCGCGACCGCAATTGATCGTCGTCGACGCTTCCGCGCTTCTTGAAGCCCTTCTACGCACGCCCTCGGCGAAAACGGTGGAAGATCGGCTGTTCGCCGCTGGTCAAACGCTTCACGCGCCGCATCTGCTCGATGTCGAAGTCGCGCAAGTGATCCGGCGTTACGCGTTGAGCGGCGAGATCGACAGAGCGCGCGGCGGCTTGGCCCTCGCCGACCTGGCGGACCTTCCTTTGCGGCGATATCCGCACGATTTTCTTCTGCCGCGCATTTGGGATTTGCGGAACAATCTGACGGCTTATGACGCCGCCTATGTCGCGCTGGCCGAGGCGCTTGACGCTCCGCTGCTGACGCGTGACCGGCGTTTAGCCGCGGCCGCCGGCCATCGCGCGCGGATCGAACTGGTTTAACTTCATTGCGAAATTGGGAGCCGGGCGTCATCGGACCTGGCCGAAAGCCACGGCCGCCGGCTCAGTATGCCTTGATGAGAGCGCGCGCGATTTCGCAAAAACGGTCGCCGCGTTTTTCGAAATCGGGAAACTGGTCGAAGGAGGCGCAGGCGGGGGAGAGCAGCACGACGGGCTCGGCCCTTGCGCTCTCGATCGCATCGCGCGCGGCGAGCGGCAAGGCGTTTTCGAGCGTCTGACAGAAGGCGACCGGAAAGGCGTCGCCGATGGTCTTGGCGAAGTCGTGGCTCGCCTCGCCGATGAGATAGCCCTTGGCGATTTTGCCGAACAGCGGCTTCAAGGATTCGATGCCGCCCTGCTTGGCGCGGCCGCCCAGAATCCAGAAGATATTGTCGAAGGAGAGAAGCGCTTTTTCGGCGGCGTCGGCGTTGGTCGCTTTCGAATCATTGACGAGCAGCGCCTTGCCATATTTTCCGACCTCCTCCATCCGGTGGGCGAGGCCGGCGAAGGAGCGAAGGCCCTTGGCGAGGCCTGCGCCGTCAAGGCCGATCGCATGCAGGACAGCGACGGAGGCGGCGGCGTTCTGGCCGTTATGCGCGCCGCGCAGCGAGCCGACGCCGGAAAGATCGGCAATGAGGTCGAGGCGCCGGCCGCCGCGCCAATAGAGCGCGCCGCCCTCGAAAACGACGCCGTCTCCTTCGAGCATTCCGGCGGCCGAAACGCCGATGACGTCATGGCCCTCGGCGCGCAGTTTTTTTGCGATCGCCGCGCAAAAGGCGTCGTCGACGCCGATGACGGCATGGTCGGCGGCGGAAACGAGCCGCGCCTTGATCGCCGCATAATTCTCCATTGTCCCATGGCGATCGAGATGATCCGGGGTGACGTTCAAAAGAACGCCGACGGTCGGATCGAGCGAGGGGGCAAGATCGATCTGATAGGACGAGCATTCGACGACATGCACCCGCTCGGAGCTCGGCGGCTCCAGCGCCAGGATCGGCGTGCCGATATTGCCGCCAATTTGAACGTCAAAGCCGAGCGTCGCAAAGAGATGCGCGATCAACGCGGTGGTGGTCGATTTGCCATTGGTGCCGGTAATGGCGATCAAAGGCGCGTCCGGCGCGATGCGCCGCCGCTCGCGGCAGAACAGCTCGATATCGCCGATGACCTCGACGCCGGCCTCCCGCGCCTTGACGACGGTCCAATGCGGCGCCGGATGGGTGAGAGGAACGCCCGGCGACAGCACGAGCGCGCTGAATCCCCGCCAGTCGACGCTCGCAAGATTTTCGATCCTGAGGCCGGCGGCGCGCGCCTTTTCGCGCGCATGTTCATTATCGTCCCAGACGTAGACGCTGGCGCCGCCCGCCACCAGCGCCTGCGCGGTGATGAAGCCCGAGCCGCCGAGGCCGAACACCGCGACGGACTGATCGCGGAACACGCCAACCGGAATCATGTCTACCTCAGCTTCAGGGTCGAAAGGCCGATCAGCGCCAGCACGAAGGCGATGATCCAGAAGCGGACCACGACCTGCGGCTCCGACCAGCCAAGCTGTTCGAAATGGTGATGGATCGGCGCCATCTTGAAGACGCGCCGGCCGGTGAGCTTGAATGAGATCACCTGAACGATCACCGAAAGCGTTTCCAGGACGAACAGACCGCCGACGATGGCGAGCACGATCTCATGCTTGACGGCGACGGCGACGGCGCCCAGCAGGCCGCCAAGGGCGAGCGAACCGGTGTCGCCCATGAAAATCTGCGCCGGCGGCGCGTTGAACCACAGAAATCCGAGCCCCGCGCCGATGACGGCTCCGGTGACGACGGAGAGTTCGCCAGCTCCCGGGACGAAATTAATGCCAAGATAGGTCGAGAAAATCGCATTGCCGGCGAGATAGGCGATGACGCCGAAGGTGCCGGCGGCGATCATCACCGGCACGATGGCGAGGCCGTCGAGGCCGTCCGTCAGATTGACGGCGTTGCCGGCCGAGACGATCACGAAGGGGCCGACGACGAGGAAGAACAGGCCAAGATCCACGGCGAAGCCATTGATCGCCGGAAAGGCGAGCGATGTGGTGTGCGGCGTGCCAAGCAGCATCATCGCATAGCAGGCGGCTCCCGCGATGCCGACTTCGAGCAAGAGCCGGATCCGTCCCGGAAAGCCCTTATGCGATTGCTTCGAGACCTTGAGATAATCGTCATAGAAGCCGATCAGCCCGAAACCGGTCGTGACGAACAGGACGACCCAGACATAATGGTTGCGCAAATTGGCCCAGAGCAGGGTTGATACGATCAGCCCCGAGAGAATCATCAGGCCGCCCATCGTCGGCGTGCCTTTTTTGGTGAGGAGATGCGACTGCGGCCCGTCGAGGCGGATCGGCTGGCCCTTGCCCTGCTTGATGCGCAGCGCGGCGATGATGCGGGGGCCGAAGAAGAACACGAAGAACAGCGCCGTCGCCGTGGCGCCGCCGGTGCGGAAGGTGATGTAGCGGAACAGGTTCAGCGGCTGGAAGTGCGGCGAAAACTGGGTGAGCCAGGTTAGCATGTCAGGCGGTCCGCCCCTCGTTTGAGCCGTTGCTTGCGGCGTGTTTCAGCGCTTCGACGACGGCGCTCATCTTCGAGCCGTTCGATCCCTTGACGATCACGAGATCGCCGGCATGAACCGCGGCCGCCACGGCCGGCGCGATCATCTGCGCGTTTTCGCGCCACTCCCCTCGCATCGCGGCGGGCAGCGCGTCGAACAGATGCTTGCAGAGCGGCCCGGCGGCGAAGACGAGGTCGAAATGATTGGCGGCAAGATCCTGCGCGAGCCCCGCGTGCATGTCGGCGGCGTGGGACCCGAGTTCCAGCATGTCGCCAAGGACCGCGACGCGCCGTCCGGGCGAAGGAGGCGCCAGCGCGCCGGCGAGATCGAAGGCGGCGCGCATCGAAGCCGGATTGGCGTTATAGCTCTCGTCGATCAGCGTAAAGGCTCCATCGGGCGCCTGAAGCTCCAGCCTCTGGCCGCGGCCGGGCTGCGCGGCGAAAGAGGCGAGCGTCTGCGCTGCCTCGCGCGGATCGACGCCAAGCGCCTTGGCGGCGAGCAGCACGGCGAGCGAATTCATCGCAAGGTGTCGCCCCGGTGCGCCGAGGCGATAGGTCAGCAATTGTCCGCAAATATCGGCCTCGACCATGGAATGATCCGCGGCGAGGCGCACGTCCAGAAGACGGGCCTCGGCGTGCTTGTCCGCGCCGAAGCTCGTCACAAGTCCCGCCGCCGAACGCTTCGCTGCAGCGGCAAGCCGCTCGAACTGCGGATTGTCGGCCGGCAGAATGGCGACGCCGCCCGGCTCCAGCCCCGCGAAAATCTCCGCCTTGGCGTCGGCGATCGCCTCGACGCCAGTGAAATTTTCCATATGCACCGGAGCGACGGTGGTGATGATCGCCACATGCGGGCGCACCATGCGCGTCAGCGGCGTGATTTCACCTTGATGGTTCATGCCGATTTCGAACACGCCGAACTCTGTCTGCCTTGGCATGCGGGCGAGCGTCAGCGGCACCCCCCAATGATTATTATAAGAGGCGACCGAGGCGTGGGTTCGCCCCGCCGCGGAAAGGGCGAGGCGCAACGCCTCCTTGGTCGAGGTCTTGCCCACCGAGCCGGTGACGGCGGCGATGCGCGCGCGCGTCCGCGCCCTGGCGGCGACGCCGAGGCGTTCGAGGGCGGCGAGAACGTCGTCGCGCACGACATAAAGCGGGCCGAGGCGCGCAAGCGACTCCGCATGAGCCTCGTCGACGACGGCGGCGAGGGCGCCCTTTTCCAGCGCGGCCGCGACATAATCATGCCCGTCGCTGTTGAAGCCGCTGATCGCAAAGAAGAGATCGCCCGGGCAAAGCGTGCGCGTATCGATGGAGACGCCCGTCGCGCCGCGCCGAGGCGCGCCGCCGCTGATCCGCGCTTCGAGCGGCGCGACAAGGCCAAGCCCGGTCCAGAGCGGCTCCTGCGGCTCGCTCCGGCGCGCAGTTTCGGAGGAGCTTGCTTCGCGGATCGCTATTTCGCTCATTCGGCAAGATCCTTTTGCGCCGCATCCTTCAACGCCGCTCTCGCGCAGTCGGCGTCGGAAAATGGCAGGGTGACGTCGCCTATGATCTGGCCCGTTTCATGACCTTTCCCGGCAATAAGAAGACAATCGCCTGAATTAAGCGCCGCAACCCCCGCGCGGATGGCGCTCGCCCTGTCGCCGATTTCGCGCACCGTCGCGGCGCCGGCGGCCCCTTTCAAGATGGCGGCGCGGATCGAAGCCGGATCTTCGCTGCGAGGATTGTCGTCGGTGACGATGACGAGATCGGCGAGCTTTGCTGCAATCTCGCCCATGATCGGACGCTTGCCCGCGTCACGATCGCCGCCGCAGCCAAAGACGACGAGAAGCCTGCCTGCCACCGCGGGACGCAGTGCGCAGAGCACTTTTTCGAGCGCGTCAGGCTTATGGGCATAATCGACATAGATCGGCGCCCCGTTGCGCTCGCCCACTTTTTCAAGGCGCCCCGGCGCGCCCTCGATATGTTCCAACGCCGTCAAGGCGCGTTCGGCGGAAACGCCGCAGACGATGGCGAGGCCCGCGGCGACAAGGGCGTTCGAGGTCTGGAAGGCGCCGGCCAGCGGCAGCTCCAGTTTATAAATCCGGCCCTCATGGGCGACTTCAATTCCGGTCGCAGCGGCTTTCGGCGTCGCGCGCAGAAGCTTCAGGCTTTCCCCCTTCGATCCGACCGTAAAGATTTTCAGGCCGCGGGCTTTGCAGGCGGCGATCACCTCCGTCGCGACATCGGAATCCGCGTCGATCACGGCCGGCTGGCCCGGATCAAGCAGGCGCTGGAACAGCTCGAGCTTTGCCGCAAGATATTCCGCCATCGTCGCGTGATAGTCGAGATGATCGCGCGACAGATTGGTGAAGGCGCCGGCCTTGAGGCGGACGCCGTCGAGCCGGCGCTGCGTCAATCCGTGCGAGGAGGCCTCCAGCGCAAGATGAGTGACGCCGGAAGCTGCAAGCCCGTCGAGCGTTTCGTGCAGGTTGATCGGGTCCGGCGTCGTTAGAGAGCCATAGACCGAACCATTCGGCGCGACGACGCCGAGCGTGCCGAGCGAGGCCGCGGCAAAGCCGTTTGCCGCGAAGAGCTGCCGGACAAACGCCGCGACGGAGGTTTTGCCGCTGGTTCCGGTGATGGCGACGATCGTCTCCGGCTGGCGCGGAAAAAAGCGCGCCGCCGCCTCGGCCAGCGCCGCCCGCACGTCGGCGACGGCGATGACCGGCGCGCCTTCGATCGAGGCGGCGGATTTTCCTTCAGCGACGATGGCGACGGCGCCCTTTCGCGCCGCCTGGGGCGCGAAGGCGAGCCCGTCCGCTTTCGTTCCGGGCACGGCGAAGAACAGGGCTTTCGGCGCAACCTTGCGGCTGTCGCAGCTGAGCGCGGCGACATCGAGGGAGGCCAGATCGTTTGTGAGGGATGCGCCGGGAAGAAGCTCGGCGAGCCGCATTAATGCTCCCTTCCGCCGCTCTGTGGAATGTTGGCCATCCCATAGCCCAGTTTGGCGAGAAGGGGAAAGGGTTGCGTCGGAAGCTCGAAGCGCGGCGGAAGGCCGAGCAAGGGGCCGACGCGTTCGATGATCCTGCCTGTCACGACGCCGGAATTCCACGCCGCTGTGCGATAGCCGGCGGTTTCCGGCAGGCCCTGCGGCTCGTCCATCAGGGTCAGGATTAGATATTTCGGCTTGTCGGCCGGCATGAGCGCCATGAAAGTCGTAAACACCCGGTCCTTGGCGTAGCGGCCGTGCACGATCTTGTCGGCGGTGCCGGTCTTGCCGCCGATGAAATAGCCCGGGATGTCGGCCTTTTTCGCCGAGCCGATTTCAGCGTTGAGGCGCATCAGATAGCGCAGGGATTCGGACGTCTCGGGCTTGATGACGCGAGGCGCGTTGCGCTTGGCCGCCTGCTCGTCGCGCTTCAGGAAGGTCGGATTGACGAGAAGGCCGCCATTGGCCAGCGCGCCGACCGCCATCATCGCCTGCAGCGGCGACACGTTGAGGCCCTGGCCGAAGGCGATGGTCATGGTGTTGAGCTCGCCCCAATTCTTCGGCACGAGCGGATCAGCGGTCTCCGGCAGTTCGGTGTGCAGCCGCGTCAGCTGTCCGACCTTGCGCAGAAAGGCTTTGTGTCCCTCGACGCCGACCATCAGAGCGAGCCGCGCCGCGCCGATATTGGACGAAAAAGTGAACACTTCGGGCACGGTAAGGACGCGGTTCTGCGCGTGGAAATCATGGATGGTGAAGCGCCCGTAGCGAAGCGAGGATCGCGCGTCGACCCGCGAATTCAAATTGACTTTGCCCTGGTCGAGCGCCATCGCGACAGAGATCGCCTTGAAGGTCGAGCCCATTTCGTAAACGCCGACGGAGACGCGGTTGATGTGGTTCGGGTCGAGCGCATCGGCGGGGGTGTTCGGATCATAGTCGGGCAGCGACGCCAGCGCGACGACTTCGCCGGTATTGACGTCAAGGATCACCACCGCGCCGGCCTTCGCCTTGAATTTGGCGACGCCCTTGGCGAGTTCGTCGCGCACCGCATAGGTCGCCTTGAGGTCGAGCGAGGATGTAATCGGGGCGAGACTTTCGGGCGTCAGGCTGAAGCCCGCGCCATGCAGATCGGCGAGCCCCTGCCCGTCGATATATTTTTCAAGCCCCGAGATGCCGACGCCGTCGAGATTGGCGAAGCCGAGAACATGGGCCGCGATCGGGCCGTTCGGATAGACGCGCTTGTTCTCGGGCAGGAAGCCGACGCCCGGCAGGCCGAGGCGATAGACCTCCTGCTGCTGCTGCGGCGTAACTGCGCGCTTCACCCAGATGAAGCCCTTGCGCGAGCCAAGGCGCTTGCGCAAATCGCTGGCGTCGACGTCGGGCAGCACGGCGGTCAGGAGTTCGACCGCCTCGTCCTTGTCGATGATGCGGCGAGGCTCCGCGAAGACCGACATCACCTTGATGTCGGTCGCGAGCACGTCGCCGTTGCGGTCGAGAATGTCAGGGCGGGCCGCCGCGACGATATCGCCGCTGCGCTTGGAGCCGATCGACTGCTCCTGATGCAGGCCGAAATAGATCAGCTTGCCGGCGATGACGGCATAAAGGCCAATGAAGACACAGGCGACGAGCTTGATGCGGAGCGGACTCTTGCCGAGGTTGGTCGAAAACAGCGTGACCAAATACGCCTTCAGCCGGCCGGACGCCGCTTTTGGCGCGCCGCCTGCGCTCCCCCCCACATTTCGATCCGTCTCGCGCCCGTCTGCCATCTCGTCTCAATCTGGATCTTGTTTATCTCACGGGCGTCACAGGCGCTCCCGCCCCGCCGCCCGGCGTATTGGTCGGCTCGGACAGCCCCAGAGCCTCGAGCTTGTCGCCGATGGCGTCGCCCTTGGCGCCTCGCGCCGGCAGGGCGTCGGCGCTGACGATCTGGCGCAAGCCGAGCGGCTGCAGATCCAGAAATTTATCCGCCAACGCCTGCACCCGTTCCGGCCGCGTCAGATGCGACCATTCGGCCTTCAGCATGGCGATCTGATCCTGCTCCTTCTTGATCTCATGTTTCAGCTTAACGATTCGTTCAGCGTGAAAGATTGTTTCGTATTTGATCGAATAAGCGTAGATCGCCGATCCGATCAGCGCGAAGACGGCGAGGACGTTCAAGAGTCTGACCATGGCGGCGTCCCTGTCTATCTGCCCTTGGCGGCGCGTTGCGGAAGCGCCGCCAGCGCCATGAGATCCCGGCCAGGCGCCCTTGCAGGCGCCGAGGTGCGGACGCCATGGCGAAGCTTGGCGGAGCGGGCGCGCGGATTGGCGGCGATCTCGGCGGCGGACGGCGTCACCGGCTGACGGCCGCTGACCGCAAATGTCGGCGGCGGGGGAATGGGCTCTCCCGGCAGCCGGCGCGAGGGCGCCTCGCCGCGGCCGGATCGACCCGCGAAGAACAGTTTCACGATGCGGTCCTCGAGCGAATGGAAGGTGACGACGGCGAGCCGGCCGCCGGGCTTCAACCTCGCCTCGGCGCCGGCGAGGCCGGCGACCAATTCGCCGAGTTCGTCATTGACAGCAATGCGCAGCGCCTGAAACGAGCGGGTCGCGGGATGGATATCGCCCGGCTTGCCGGGGCAAACGCGCGCGATCATGGCGGCGAGGGCGGCCGTCGAACGGAACGGGGCCTTGGCGCGATCCATGACGATGGCCTTGGCGATGCGCCGCGAGGCCCGCTCCTCGCCGAAGTAATAGAGAATATCGGCCAGCGCCTCTTCGTCCGCGTCATTGACGATATCCGCCGCGCTTGGCCCGGATTGCTGCATTCGCATGTCGAGCGGACCGTCGAAGCGGAAGGAGAAGCCGCGCGCGGCCTCGTCCAGCTGCATTGAGGAGACGCCGATGTCGAACAGCGCGGCGTCGAAGGCGCCAAGCCCCAGCCTCTCCGCGACTGCGGCAAGATCGGAAAAGCGCGCCTCGACCAACGTGAGGCGCCCGTTCGACTCGGCGATGAGGCCCGCGCCGGCGGCGATAGCGCCCGGATCGCGATCGATCGCCAGGACGCGCGCGCCTTGCGTTGCGAGCAGCCCGCGCGAATAGCCGCCGGCGCCGAACGTGGCGTCGAGATACAGGCCGTCCGCTTGGGGAGCGGCGAGCTCTAGAATTTCATCACGAAGCACGGGAATGTGCCGGGCCGGTCCGCCAGCGGCGAGAGAATCCTCATCGCCGCGGCCCGCAGTCATTCCCGTGCTCCATGTGATCGCAGCGGCGGAGCATCCGGCGCTGCGTGCCTGGCGCTGAGCTGTCTTCGTAAATCGCGCACCCGGTTTCTGGCCTCCTCCAGATGCGCGCGAAAACGTCCCGGCTCCCAGATCTGAAACTTGTGTCCATGTCCGACGAAGGTGACCTCGCCGGTAATTCCCGCATAGCTCTTGAGGGTTTCGGTCAGAATTGTCCGGCCCTCGGAGTCGACTTTCAAAATCTCGCTCGTTCCGATGAGCGCGGTTGAAAACAGATCGCGCTCCTCCGAATAGGGCGACAGCCCCGATAGAAGTCCGTCGATCTCCCGCAACAGGGCGTGACCACCACAATCGAGCGCCTCCTGATCGATCGAGGGATGCACGTAGAGCCCATCGAAACCGTCACGCACGAGCACCGCCCGGAAGGGAGCCGGGATCGATACGCGGCCCTTGGCGTCAAGTTTGTTGGTGTAGTGCGAGACATAACCGTCCACCCCACCACCTCAAAACCCTTCGCCCGCGGCCGAAACATTCGCCGCGCGCCGCGACGCATACGCACTTCAAACGGGACAATTTGGGATAACATGGGATGATATGGGGGTCAACGCGATTCACGGGCGCGTGACAGGGATCGCGCGGGACGGCGATCTGGCGAAAGCGGTTTTTGGGAGGAAGACTTCGCCGGTCCAACGCGAGGACGTGGGCGATATGGGATTTGGGGCGCCGGCGCGCTTTAGCCGCCAAGGGGACTTGCCGCGCGAGGCGGAGGCATCACCGTCTAACGCCGAATTTGCGGCGCGCTGACGCCTGTCGTCGCCGCATCAGAAAATGACGCGGCGACTGACGCGATCGGCTTGAAAAAATTACTTTTTCTTATTTTTGTGATCCGGCGCGCCCGGAGCGACATTCGGCTGTGTCTGCGACGGCGGATCGCTGGCAGGAAAGGAGTCTTCGAGCTCCTCGTCGAGTTCCGCGTCCTTTTCCTCGGCCGTCAGCTCTTTTTCGTCTTCTTTGCCGGATTTGGTTTTCTCGATCATTGCATCTGTCCTCAGCCCCAGAGATGCAAGATGAACGGCCGCGCTCGCGAAGCGTTCCTTCGTTCAGCGCTGCGGCCCATGGCGCGCGCCATTCTCCGCCGCAACCACCCGCGCCGGCAAAAAAGCGACTTCGACCAGCGTCCCGTCCTGGACCTTGCTCTTGATCGAGAAGGAGGCGCGATTGGCCTCGACCAGGGCCTTAGTTAGCGGCAGCCCGAGACCCGTGCCTCCGGAGCCGCGCGCGCGCGGCGCCTGACCGAACGGCTCCAGCGCGACTTTGAGATCGCCCTCGGACATGCCGACGCCGGTATCGCGGATGCGCAAGGCGGCGCAATTTTCGTCGTTGAGCGCAGTCGATACGATGACCTGCCCGCCGCCCTGGGTGAATTTGATGGCGTTCGACAGAAGATTCAGCACGATCTGCCGCACCGAGCGCTCGTCGGCGAAAATATGCGGCAGCTGCGGCGCGAGCGACAGCCGGATGACGACGCGCGCGCTGCTCGCCTGCGGCTGCATGATCGACACGCATTCGGTGACGATGCGGTTGGCGTCCACCGCCTCGAAGGACAGATCCATCTTGCCGGCCTCGATCTTGGACAGGTCGAGCAGATCGTTGACGAGGCTCATCACCAGCGAGCCGGAACTATGGATGTCCTTCAGATAATCCTTGTAGCGGGCATTGCCGATCGGTCCGAAGCGTTCCTCCATGATCACCTCGGCAAAGCCGATGATGGCGTTGAGCGGCGTGCGGATTTCATGGCTGACCTTGGCCAAAAAATCCGATTTGAGGGCGCTCGCCCGCTCCGCCTCGCGCCGGGCGTCGTCGAGTTCGCGCTCGACTTTTTTCCAATGGGTCATGTCGCGCAGCAGCGCGCAATAGCGCTGATCGATCCCGGAGGCGGCGCTGGAGCCGATCTTGCCGAGCGTCATGAAAATCGGGATCTGGCCGCCCTGCCGCGTCAGTCCGAGAATTTCGCGGCCGTCGTTGAAAACCTCCGCGACCCCGTTCGACTTCAGCCCCTCGAAATAGGCGAGCGCCCGCTCGCGGCTTTCGGGCGCGACAAGAACCGTGAAGGGTTCTCCCGCAACCTCGGCCTTGTCGTAACAAAACAGCGCCTCGCCGGAGCGGTTAAGGCTTTTGATGCGGCCCGCCGAATCGATGACGGCGACGCCTTCCATCGCCGTATCGAGGATCGCATTGAGTTCGCGGGCCTCACGCTGAAGGCGCTTAAGCTCGGGCTCGGCGCCGGAGCGCGCCGCGGACGGTTGCGGCGCCAGCGAAATCGCCTCCAGCCATTCCGGCCCGTGCGGGAGCGGCGCCCGTGCGACGCGCAGGCGCACGGCGCGGCCGGAGCCGTCGCGAAGCTCGAGATATTCGGCGGAAGCCGGGCGCGTCATCACCGGCTGGATCGCCTCCCGAAATTTGGCGCTGGCGAAATCGGCGCAGCCGAGAAGATCAAGCAGAAACCGGTTGGCGAAGAGCGCCGCGCCATTGCCGCAGACGAGAACGCCGATCGGCAGGACGTCAAACGCCGCCTTTGCTCCGTTCGGTAGCGGATCGGGCTCCGCCGCGCTTTGGCGCGGGTTTGCGCGCGGCGGCGCCGGCCACTCCTGTTCGAGCCGCGAGGCGAGATCGGCGAGCCGCGCCCGGCTGCCCGAGATCGAAGCATCGTCGGCGCCCTGCTCGGGGCCTTGCGGCGCGGACGGCCCGGCGCCGGCCTCCAGGGGCGAGCGCAGCACAATAATTTTGGATTCCGGGATTCTCGAATCCGGTGCAGCGGCCCGGCGCGGATGGATCAGGCCGAAGCCGCGAAAGCCGAGCAATTGGCGGCGATGGTCGAACACTGGCGAGCCGGCGATCGTCACCGGCGCGATAAAATCCTCGCCCGCGACCGGCCAGGCGAGGTCGAGGCCGCTCCAGCTCTCGCGCGCTTCGAACAGCCGGGCCAGCTCCATGCCCTTGTCGGCGTCAAAGCCGGCGACGAGCCGCGCCAGCTTTTGACCCAATAGCTCGGCCTTGGGTTCGCCAATGGCTTCGGGGAGCCGCGGCCCGACCTCGATCAGGCGATCCTCCGCGTCGGTACGCCACAGGAACCGCGCCGGGCCGCCGCGATCCGGCCGTCCCACGCTGGAGATCTCGGCGGGCGCCTCTGGCGGAGCCGCGACGGAGCCGCGCAGATCATGCGGCATATCGAGCGCCGCCGCGAGAAACAGCGGCGGGGCGCCCGCGACGCCAAGCCTGCGGCAGAGAAAGATGATTGGCCGCTTGACCCCTTCAAAGCGCAGCCGCTCCAGCCGGGCCGGCCCGTTGAGCGGCAGCGTTTGCGACAGCTGACGCAGCCGCGCCGCCGCCCCATCGGACACGCCGATCGCGCCCGACAATTCCGGGAGTCCCGATACGCCGAACAGGCGCATGATGGCCGCGCTGGCGAAAACAGCCTCGCCCGCGTCAAGGGCTCCGCGGCCGCCGATCCCCATCGCCGGCGTATCGGGCGCAAGACGCGGCGACAGGCTGCATAACGCCGTCGCGACATCCGCTGCCCCTAATCCGGGGCTGAAGCAAATCTCGGTCATCCCTGCGGCTTTCTTCAAGACGGCTTAACAGAATGCTAACCACGTCCCGACCTGCGGTCCATTAAGAGAGGTATTTTAAGCAAAAATTGATTAATTATCCTTAACCATCGGATCCTATGCGTGGAACCCTCGATCTGGCGCCCGGATGATCTGCGGGCCCGCCGCAGCGGCGCCTTCGCGCTTGCAATCGGCGGGCGTTCCTTTTAGGGTCCGCCGCCTATTCGGTCGCGCCGCCATAGCTCAGTTGGTTAGAGCGCTAGATTGTGGATCTAGAGGTCCCCCGTTCGAGCCGGGGTGGCGGTACCACCTAAGCGATTGTTCTATCTTATGATTTCTAATCGAACTTTATCCAGATATCCTTAGGTTAACCGTCGACTCACCAATAACTCACAACTTCCCTGGGCAACGATAAGACCTTCTTTTCCCGACGAAGCCTTCTCCAAGAGAAGCTTGTGTGCTGAACGCATGGCCGATCTTCGTCTGCATGCGCGTGATCGTCGCGGAAGGAAAGCAGGCCAACACCGAAATCGAGTTCGCGGCTCATCATCAGAGCCTCGAAGCGAGTCGCTGCCGCCGGCCGAGATTTCAAACATTACGACGCCGCTGATCGGCCCGTCCGGACAGGGGGAGGTTGTTCTTGTGAGGGAACGGCGAGCAACCGGTGGAAAAGGCGACGGCCGCTCTCTCCGATGTCGGCGAAAAGCCTGTCCGCAAGGCCGCCGCCGACGAGGCCTGCCGCCGGGCCGCTGGATCAAGTCGCTCGTTCCCGGCGCTCACAACCGCAAAGAAATGCATCAAGTTCTACCGGAACCTTTCATCTTGCCGGCTGCGCCAGGAAAGGCGCATGAGAGGCAGAAGTCGAGTTCTCCACGACATTGAGAACACGATCGATCTCGGCCTCACCGATTCGATAACCCCAGACATCCAGATAGGAAGCGCGAACCAAGTTCCGCAGCTGCCCCGGCGCCGTTTCAGGATGCAGAGTTTCGGCGAGCCACTGGATGAGCAGGGGATCGAAGACGGGGCCTGCAAAGGCCGGAAAATGCGGCTGCAGATAGACTCGTCTTTCGCGCGTTGCACGCAACATGCGCCATTGCTTCTGCCTGTAGAGATCGGCCGGGACGAGATTGGCGAAATTAGTGGATATCAGGATGACATCCGGATCGATCCGGGCGATCTGCTCAATGTTGAACAAAGACGCCCTCGCGGAGGTTGCGACGTTCTCGGCGCCGGCCAAGGCGAGGCGCGTGGTCAGCGAATGGATTCTTGGGCCGATCCACATCCCTTGCAGATTGGACACAAGAATGAGAACGCGCGGCCGCGCCACCGTTTCGCTGGCGAGGCGCGACGCGATGGCGGCCAGCGTCGCATCGCCGCGAGCGCGCAGGGCCTCGGCCGCGGCGGACGCGCCGCTGATCTGGCCCATGAAATCCCAGAGTCTGGCGTCAGCGTCCAGCGTCCCGTCGGTAGCGAAGGCGACAAAGGCCGGAAGCGCAGCAGATTCTATCGCGGATTTCTGGAAGGCCCAGCCGAATATTGCGTCAGGGGCAATTAGCAGCGCTCTTTCAGGATCGAGCGACGTGCCCGCGCCGGCGAAGGCGATGTCGCGCGAGGCCGGAAATATTTGCTCAAGCAGCGCGCCGTCCATTCCGGACCGACCCAGCCATGTCGCCGCTGCGACGCGCCCGACGCCGCCCGCCAGGGTCGCGAAGGCGGGCATGACATTGGCTGAGAAGAGGATGCGGCGTGGCCGGCCATTAAGGGCAACGCGCCGGCCCGTCATATCCTCGACGAATGCAGGCGCGTTGCCGGAACCTGCGTGAGTCCTGGGGGCGGCCAAAGCGAGAGCGAGCGCGAAGGCGCAAATGCAGGCGAGACCCGAGACGCCGTAATCTCTCGCAAAGCGCATCTTCTTCACTTTTTCCTAGCCGAGCTGCAAATGCGTGAGCTGCCGCTCGAAATGCGTTGGATGCTCGGCGAGATGCCGGTCGAGCCACTTCAGCTCGACGCAACGTTCGAGCTCATAGACAAGGCGGCCGTCGCGGTCCGCATAGCGATCGCAAAGCTCGTGAAGGCTAGGCAACGCGGCATAGGCCGCGCGCGTTCGAGTCTCATATTCGGCGACGATCTCCCCGCAGCTCATGCTTTCGAGACGATCGATGTTATCGTCCGTCAGGATCAAGTCGAGGCTAAGCTTTGCCGGCTGCGCAGGCGTATCACGCAGATGCATGATCCACTCGCGTTCGGAACGCCAGACTCCGCTGGCCGCGCCGCGCTCGATCAAGGGATCGAGCCAGTCGGGCAAAGCGTCCCTAAGCTCCTCGTCAAGCCGCTCGTCTTCAAAGCGGGCGCCCCAGCCGAGATAAAAGAAGGGTTGCGCATAGCGCCAGTCGCCTTCGTGCCTTGGCAGACAATCAAGCTTTTCGTTCAGCGCCTCGAGCGAAGATAAGGTGCTCCTGGCGACGAACAGCCTCGCCCCAAGCGCCATTCCAAGCTCTCCGGCAAGACGCAGGGTCATCAAAAGAAAATCGAAATTCCCTTCGCGTCCGTTCCAATGATCATGCAGCGCGCCGACGCCTGCGAGCGAGGCATGGGCGGTGCGGCAGCCAAAGCTTTGCCGCTCGATGAGCCAGGCGCGCATATCGGCCTCTGAGCGTTGACGCAGTCCGCCGAGCGTGATCCCCCCGAGCGGATATTTGGATGGGAAACGTTCGTTCAGGCCGCGCAACATTTCAAGGGTCGCGCGGTCATATTCGTCGCTATAGTTCAGAGAATACTCGACAGCGAAATCGGAACGCTTCCTCTTGTCTCCCCATTCAAGAAAGCGCAGGACGAAGGTGGAGAAGCGCTCATTGGAAATGGATGACAGCTTCTTGTCCCCCATCAGGCAATATTTGCAGCTGTGGGCGCACGCGGATTTCTTCGCATGGATGTTGATCCCCGAAAACGCGACCTCCCGCGCCATTGCCGCCCCTAGAAACGAGTCGCCAGAGAGAAGGAGATTTCGCGCGGCGCGCCGACAAAACGGTTCGACATCCAGTAGCTATGATTGGTGACGTTGCTGACATTGAAGCGGGCGGTGAGCGGTATGCCGTTCAGCTTCGTTTCATAGCGAAAACCAAGGTCGCCTGTGGCATAGCCCGGCAGATACTGGGTGTTGTCCACGGTCGCAGCGTATTTCCCATAATAATACACGCCGCCGGTCAGCGTCAGCCCCGGGACGAAGGGCAGCGCATACTCCGAATACACCTTGGCCATCCGGCTCGACACATTGATGGGCTGCAAACCATCGAGCGTCGGATCATTTGTCACCCGTGGATCGAGAAAAGTGACGCCGCCGAAAACAGTCCACTCGGGCAGAACCTTGCCGGACGCGCCGAACTCCACGCCTTTATGCTCCTCGCGGCCTGCGGACTTGAACACATTGTCCGAATCGAGAAAAGCGTAGGCCTTGTCAATGTCGAAAAAGGCGAGCGTCAGCAGCGTCGCGCCGACATTCGCCTTGGCGCCGACCTCATATTGGCGGTCGAGCGAAGGCGGAAAGGTTTCGCCCGCGTTCAGCGCGCCGACCGGCGCGGTGTCTCCCGCTTCCAAGCCCTCGATATAGGTCGCGTAAGTCGAAAGCCAGGGCGTGACCTTGAACAGGACCGACGCGCTCGGGGTAAAGCGCCCCTCGTCATACTGGCTCTCGAGAGTCCGGGACACGCCGATCGGCGGCAGGTACGTGTAGTCGCTGGTCTGGATCTGGGCGTGCGTCACGCCGGCGATGACGGAGAGCGGGCCGTAATCGATCTGGTCGCCCAGAACGGCATTCTGGTTGCTGCGCGTAAAGAAGAGCGACGAAGGCCGCGTTCCAATGGCGTCGAAGCTGGGCATCGCGGCATAATAGGGGCGGCCAAAATTAAAATTTCCCGTCGTGGAGGCAAAAGACGCCGCGTCCTCGGGAAGCACCGACTGATAGCGCTGCGTAAAATAGCCGCCCGTGACCTTGTGCTTCAGCGGGCCTGTCTCAAAATCGGCGTCGATAAAGCCGTAGCCGGACAGCGTCGTCAAATCGCCCGCCGCATTGTTGTTCAGGCTCTGGGAGTATGTGCCATCGTTGGAGAAAACGAGATTGTTCACGGAGATTTCGGGCTGTGAGCTGTGGATGTAGAGAAATCCGCCGCGCAGCGTCAAGATGTCATTTGGCTTCCAGGTCAGCTTCGCCTCGGCGCCGTTCTGTTCGTTGCGGTAATAGGCCCAGGGCTGGCTCCAGCTTCTTTGCGCGGACGGCGCTTGGCCCTGAATGGCCGTACCGCCATAGAACCAAAAGGGATCCGGCGCGTCCACGCGGTAGTAGCTGTGGAAAACATTGACCTGGGCCAGCGCCTCCGGGGCGACATGCCAGTCGAGCGCGGCGCTGAAATAGCTGCGCTGCAGGCGCTGCTGGTCGACGGCTGTGTCGCCGCTCTGCCCGACGATGTTGATGCGGTAGCCAAAGCGACCTTCCTTGTCGATCGGACCGCCGAAATCGCCATGAACATAGCCGGCTCCGCCAGTAAAAGGTCCAATGCCATAATCGCCCACGGTCAATTGCGCAAAGGGCGCGGCGGTTGGACGCTTGACGACGAAATTGATGAGGCCGCCCGGATCGGCCGCTCCGTAAAGAAAACCGGAAAGCCCGCGCACCACTTCGACGCGCTCCATGCCTTCGATGTCGATGACCGAGGTATTCCACAGCCGCATGTTATCGAGCGTCGTTTCGCTCGTCGCAAAGCCTCGGATATTAACCGAAAAGGGGTTGCCCCGGTTGACCGGGAACACATTCTGCGTGAACGGGTCGAGCTTGAACACATCATCAGTCGATTGCGCTTGCGTATTCTCCAGCAGCTCACGCGAAATGACGTCGATCGAATAGGGCGTGTCGATAATGGGCTTGGCCCCAAGCGGACCGACGCCTGACAGAAACTCGGGCCTGTAGCCCTGCGCAGCCGTGGCGTCCGACTGCAGCACGGCGTCGACATTCAAGGGCGTCAGCGAAATCGGACCCGGACTTGCGACCAACACAGGCGGAAGGTCAGCTGGCGTCTGGGCCAGAGCCGGAGCGACCGCTCCGGCGGCGAAAAAGGAAACGCCGTTTGCGAGGATGCGCATGCGGAGCCGCGCTGCGGATTTAGACATGGATGAAGCTCCTATCGGCGAAACTGAGGGTTATGTTTTTTCCGGCGACCGGCGCGCAAGACAGCATATGGCGCCGCTTCACAGCCGCCAGGGTTGTCAGATCAAATTGTAAGCAAGCTGAGACGCGCGATGCGTCAGTCGGATCGCCGCCAAGGCGGCTTCAGCAGTTTGCGCCATGGCGTATTGAGCGCGTGGTCAAGCGCGGCGGCGAAAAGCTCGAAGCCGTCGTAAGCCCAGTAGGCATTGCCCCGTCGGTCGAAGAGCGGCGTCAGGGACAGCGCATTCTGTCCGCGCTTGCGCCATTCATATTCGTCGCGCTCGAAATGCAGCACGAGATCAGGCCTTGACTCGCGAATGTAGGAATCAACAGCCTTCTCGCTGGGATTCTCCGCGTCGCAGGCGAGCCGCGGCGTTCGCCGCGCTCCGGTCTTCGCTGTCCAGCCTGAGGCGTCGCCGATCCTGAGCCCGAGCAGTCGATAGGGTTCAAGCTGCTCTTGCGACATCGGGGTGAAATGGACGGCCAGCCGGCCCTCGAGGCGCGACCGATACCGTGCGACGATGGCTTCGACTTTTTTGCGGTTTGCGGCGATCACGCGCTCGGCCTGATCGCGGACGCGCGGGCCAAAATGCGCGGCGATCGCCCGCAGCGAAGCGTCCGTCGCAGCTGGCCCCGCGAAACAGGCGGGTTGAATGGGCGTTCCGAACCATTGGTTCAGCAGGCCGGCAAAGCCGCCGAAAAAGCGATCGGGCGGCGCGTCGAGGCTTTCGGCAAAGCCGACGACAAGCTTGCATCCGCTGATGCGGCCCATGTCGCTCACGCTTGATCCCGTGACCTCATGCACGGGCGTCAGGCCGATCTCGCGCAACAATTTGCTGACGATCCACACAAGTCCCGAGGCTTCCCTGTAGAATGGCAGCGCGACGTCATACCGCTGCGCGCGCCGCGGCGGCGCACGGTTTGCGGCCGCCTTCAGAGTCGCCGCCGCCTCGACCACCCAACGCCGCTCCACTCTGATGCTTTCACAAGAGAGCGGCAGGATCAGCCGGCCGAGCGATCTCGCCTTCTCCTTCGCAACGCCTTTGACGTTGGCGTCGATGAGCGCGATCGGATCCTCATTGAGGATGGCGAACCCCTTTGCGAGAGGAAACAGGATGGAGAGCTCGTCGAGCGCCTGCGCCAGCTTCATATCGCCGCCGTCGTCGAGGTCGCCAAAATTGAGATCGGTGCAGGCGTGGATTGCGGCGAAACTTTCGACGCCCTGCACGAAGCCCGGCAGGCTGAGGCGAGACGCGCCCGTGAACAGGCCGCAACCGACGGGCCCATGCGACAGGGCGGCGAGGTCGATCGCCGCGCCCCAGCCCGAGACGCTCTCGCCGAGGAAACTGCCGGCGCAAAAGCTCAGGCGTCCCGCATCGGAATGGGCGCGCCGAACGGGAGGCTGGCAAAGGTCGGCCGAGTTCGCTCCGCGCCGCTCTGCCGCATGCGCCAGACCTTTCGGCTTTCGTCCCCTCGGATCCTTGCGGTAGGTGACGGAGTGTGCGTCGAGCTCCAGCGCGATGGCGGGTTCGGCCGGAGGCAGCGGCGGAACGCCCACGGTCCCCTTGACGGCTCCTGATCGCCATCGGATGCGTTGCTGGGGGAGAAGAGTATTACGCGCCACGCTGTCCTCAAGAACTTGTGAAGCTATATCCTCTTTGGAATAGCAATTTCTTGTCAATAACAATTTATTTGTCCGAAAGCCGCTATAGTTTTGTCAGATATGCGACACCGACAAACCGGTTCTCGCCATTGTCTTTTCGGGCGTCGCGCGGCTTGACGAGCCCGTCGATTCCTCGATACCCCGTGATTGACGAGAAATCTGGTTCGTCCATCCTGGCGATCGTCGGAGACGGGCCTTCCCCGATTCAGGTCGGCTGCGTGCGGACAACCTCCGGGGTCCTTGTTTGACTGCCTTTTTGTCGATGACTGTAGGGAAGAGGATGGACGCGACGAAGATTGTCCCCGCCTTCCTGTTTCTGATCCTCGCCCTGCTGGTATTGTTCTCCCTGACGCTTGGACGCTATCCGGTTCCCTTTCCTGAAGTCGTGCGCATTGTTTTGACGACGTCTCCTCTCGGCGCCCATATCGACGACGCCGACACGCCGCGCATTGTGGTCGAGATCGTGCGCGCGCCCCGCATCCTGCTGGTAACTTTGTGCGGAATGGGCCTTGCGCTGTCCGGGGCCGCGATGCAGGGAGTCTTCCGCAATCCGCTCGTCGGACCCGAGATCGCAGGGGTTTCCTCCGGGGCGGCGCTCGGCGGCGTTGTCGCCATTCTTCTCTCCTGGCCCCCACTTGCGGTGACGGGTCTTGCCTTCGCCTTGGGGCTTCTGGCGCTTGCCGCGGCCTTCGGTCTCGCACGCATCGCCGGACGCGCGAGCACGCTTGCTCTCGTGCTTTCAGGCGTCATCGTCGGCGGCTTCTGCAGTGCGCTCGTCGGCCTCGTCCAGACGCTGGCCGATCCCACTACCAGGCTGCCCTCGATCGTCTATTGGCTGCTCGGCAGCTTCATAGGAGCGACCTCCAGCCAGGTCGTGATCGTCGCTTCCATCACCCTATTCGCTGGCGGGCTACTCCTCGCGCTGCGCTGGCGGATCAATTTGCTTTCGCTTGGCGATGCAGACGCATCCTCGCTCGGCGTCAACATTGAGCTCCTGCGCTGGAGCCTGATGGGCCTCGTCGCCTTGATCGTCGCAGCCCAGGTCTCGGTTTCCGGCGGCGTCGGCTGGGTAGGTCTCATCGTGCCCCATCTTGCCCGCATGCTGGTCGGTCCTGACCATGTCAGGCTGCTTCCAACGGCGGCGTTTCTTGGCGGCATCTACCTTCTTGCGATGGACGACGTCGCCCGTAGCGCAACGGAACAAGAAATCCCAATCGGTCTGCTGACCAGCGTCATCGGCACGCCGATCTTCGCCTTTCTGTTCTGGAAGACACAGTCGAAAGGCTGGACGCGTGAATAGTCCCGCAGTCCTCATCGGCGATCTCGGCTATTTCTACCAGGCCGAGCGCTGGATTCTCCGCCATCTCGACCTGTGCGTCCCCCGAGGATCGATCTTCGCCATTCTGGCTCCCAATGGACGCGGCAAGACTACACTGTTGCAGCTTCTTCTCGGCGCGCTGAAGCCGCGTGAAGGCTCGATCAAGGTCGATGGCCGCTGCGCCTTCGTGCCGCAACTGTTCGAGGTCAGCTTCGATTACTCCGTCCTCGACATGGTGTTGATGGGCCGCGCGCGAAGAATCGGGCTGTTCTCGCAGCCCGCGCGCGAAGACGAGGCGGCGGCCCTCGAAGCCCTTGAGCGTTTCGGGCTGGGAGATTATGCTAGCAGGGCCTTCCATGAGCTCTCGGGCGGCCAGCGCCAGCTCGTCGTCTTCGCCCGCGCCATCGTCGCAGAGGCCGAAATCCTGATCCTCGATGAGCCCACCTCGGCGCTCGACCTCAGGCATCAGGCGCTAATCCTCAAATGGGTCGGGACCCTCTCCCGCGAACATGGGCTGACGATCGTCATGACGACGCATCATCCCCATCATGCTCTGGCCGTCGCCGACGCCGCGCTACTAATGCAGGGCGAAGCCGACTACACAACAGGCCCAGTCTCACAAATCCTGACGGAAGCCTCGCTCGGGCGCCTCTATGGCGCGCCGCTTAAGCGCCTTTCCTTCGAGCATGAAGGCCGACGAATCGAGACCTTCGCCGCCATCCCGCCAGTACGTAGCTCCGCTGGAAAGGACCACTGGGGCGACGCCTCCTAAAGGTTAATAGATGGACCGGGCGCCGCCGTCAGAACTTCATGGCGATCTTGCCCACGACGGCGCGCGGCGCCCCCGGATAGTAGAAGGCGTTGGTCAGAGTCGACTGCTGAAAGTAGGAATTATTCATGAATCCGATGTATTGCGCGTTGAACAGATTGCTGATGGTGAGGCTGGCTTCGAGCTTGGCGGCCGGAAGCTTGAACTGATAGGTGAAGTTGAGGTCAACCGTCGCATAGCCTGAAAGATATTGCGTCCGCGTCGTATCGCGCCAGCGCGAGCCCGTGAAATTGGCGACGGGCGTGAAAGCGAAATCCCCGTAGCGCCACGTGCCGCCCAGAGCCGCGGTCCATTCCGGAACGTTCGGAAGCTGCGTGCCGGTGACATTGGCGCCGGCGACAGTCGCCGCCGATGCGCCGGCAAGCACTGGCGGATTGGAGACGAAGACGTTCCGATCATAGGACATGGAGGCGAAAATATCGAGCGTGTCGATCGGCTTCCAGCGACCGAGCAATTGCGCGCCATAGGCGAGCGACTGGCCGACGTTCTGCGCATATTGGATGCCAATGCCGGGATCATAGGTGACGCCCTTGTCGTCGTTGCGCGAAACATAGCCCGTCGGTTCGATCGAGAAGACGCCGAGGCCGGAGACTTCATGGGTCCAGCGCAGGCCAGCGTCGAGCGCCGCTGACGTTTCGAGCTTGATCTGCTGCCACAGCTGATTGGCGGTGATCCCCTTCGCCGCAAAGGCGGCGGCGTTCATCTGATAGAATACACGACGGGCAAGCTGAATCGCGGACGCATCGATCGCCGGATTCGCCGGCGGCCTTGCCGCGGCTGCGCTCGGCGTCGGCGTCGCCAATCTGGCCAGCCCGGCGTCGACGATCATGTTGGTTCTCGGCTGATTGATCAGCGGCGCCTTATTCGCGGCGCTGTTGACGATCGTCAAGTTTGTCGCCGATCCCTATAATCAGCTGCCGGTGATCATCTACTGGCTAATGGGGAGCCTCGCCGTGCTGACCGCCTGCGGGCGAGGTCTCGACGGGCTCTCGATGGGGGACGACGAAGCGAGGACGCTGGGCGTTCCGGTCGGCCTGTTGCGCTATAGCGTCATCGGAGCGACGACGCTCATCTGCGCGCTCGCCGTCTCGACCGCCGGAATGAAATCGAATTCTCCATGCCATCAATTACATGCGCTCCTGTTTGGCGGGGTCACGCCTGGAGAACCCGCAGCCAGAAACTGTCCACCTCGAGTGGCGCGCCCCATGCGCGCCTGGGCGGACGGTTCCAGTTGCGCGCTTTTTCAGTGGCTCGCTGTGGCGGGTGTGGATCAGCTACAACCGCGTTCAACGCCCTGCTTATAGAGCGCGCTCCGGAATCGCCGCCGGTAGTCGTAAGGACTGACGCCAAGGGTGCGAACGAAAGCTCGGCGCATCGCGTCGCTGTTGCCGAATCCGCAAGCCGTGGCGATGTGCTGAAGCGGCGTCAGCGAATCCTCGAGGCTTCGGCGAGCGGCCTCAAGACGCGCCGCCTCGACGAAATCGGCGGGCGTCATCTTGATCTCGCGCCGGAAAACGCGAGCAAAATTGCGGACGCTCATTCCCGCCTGCTGCGCCATGGCTGTGATCGACAGCGGCGTCGCGAGGTTTTGCAGCGCATATTCCTGCGCCTGCTGGATCGCGCTTTTGCCGGACATCTGCGCGGCCAGATGGGTGCTAAACTGCGACTGGCCGCCTGGCCGCTTGAGAAACATCACCATATAGCGCGCGACGATCAATGCGAGATTGCGGCCATAGTCTTCTTCGACCAGAGCCAGGGCGAGGTCCATGCCGGCGGTGACCCCAGCCGTCGTGCATAGCGCGCCCTCGCGAATGAAAATCTGGTCGGCGTCGACGATGACATCCGGATATTCGCTTTTCAGTTTGGCCGCACATTCCCAATGGGTCGTGACCCTGCGGCCGTCGAGCAGGCCGGCGGCGGCAAGCAGAAATACGCCGGTGCAGACGGAGCCATAACGCCGTATCGTCGGCGCGCGGCGGCGCAGCCACGCCGTTACCTTCGGATCGATTTCGTCGAAGGAAGGGTCGCCTCCTACCAGCAGCGTATCGATCTCTTGGTCCGGATCGTCGATGGTGCAATCTGGCAGAAAGCGGAGGCTTCCGGTTCCTGAGATTGGCTCGGCCGTTGCGCCCATGACGACGACCTCATAGGCGAAAGGATCACCAAGCCGCCGCGCGGCCTCCCAGAACACTTCCGCCGGCCCGACAACATCAAGCGATTGAACCCCTTGGGGAGCAAGGATCACAATCCGCATCGTTCAGCCTCAAACAGCAGGAGACGCGTCGCGTTGAAGAACGCGGCAAAAGGCGGCGTCAAACACGCGCTGGCCGGACGCAACGCCGTTCTGAACGCGTGGATCGACTCCCGCAGCGGCGGCGGCGGATGCCTAGCGCCGTCATGATAAACTGATTTTCCCAATAAGAAAGACTTGCGTCGCTTCAGCGCGCGGTCAGCCGAATTCCCGCGTCCTAAGGGCGGCGACGGCTGACGCGGCGACAGCAATCTGCGCAGAGCCGCGTTCCATCAACCAGCCGAACACAAGGCCGATGGTCGCCCAGAGCAGGGCGTGGAGGCCCAGCGACGCGATGCGGAACCGCCAAAGCAGCGGCGCCGAGAATTGTGCGGGGATTTCATTGATTTCGGGCAGAGCGTAGGAAGCTACCGCGATCGCGCCGATGAACGCCACGCCCGCGAGGATCGCGGCGTTCCAAACGCCAAGCCGCGGCGCCAGTTGTCGCGCGGCCGCAACGGCGCCGGCGAGCGCAGCGACCGAGACGATCACCATGACGAAATAGAGCCCTGTCCGAACGCCGATCGTGTCGGGATCGCCAACCGACGGCGGATTTGCAGGATATTTCAGAAAGGGCGCAATCGAGATCGCGACGAAGGCGGAAATCGCCAGCAGCGCCGATGTCCCGCGGGGTCCCAGCGATCCGATGCGGCCATTGACGAAAGCGAATATGAGCGCAAACAATCCCCCAATCGATGCGCTATAGACCAAGACGCCTGACGCAAGGCCAACCCCGGCCTGGGTCTCCCGAGAAACCAACGCAGGCTCTTGGGCCTCGCTCGTGCCTTGCGCCATCTGCTGTTCGAACGCGATCGCCCGCTCGATCTCCGGCTCGCCGAAGACGCGGGCAAATCCGAAGACGAGCAATCCGGCAAAAAGGCCGGTCAACATGCCGCGCAAAAGAAGGGCTCCAACCATGTTTACCTCCGTCAGTGGCAGGGGAAGCCGAGGAGATGACGCCCGTCATGGAGATATTCATGGACATACATGCCGGGAATGAGGGAGGTTGCGCCCTCTTCCGCGCCGACGAAATATACTGCCAGCAGCAGCAGCAGGCCGCCGAAGACGGCCCATGGCAGGATCTCGCCTACGGGAATCGGCGCAGGACCGACGGTGGGGGCTGCGCCACTGGAAATCATCGATGCGGGCATGGAGTGCTCCTCTGAACGAATTGCGGACTGTAGCGTTTGCGGCGGCGGCGCCCCGGCCTGTAGGGACAGGATCAGACCGGCGAAGCGGTTTGCAGTTCGCTCGCGCGCGCGTCGATTTCCGCTTCGCTCACGAGACCCTTGCCAACAAGCAGCTTCTCGAACGCGGCGAGCCATTGCTCATAGTAGTTCCACGATGGATCATCGAGCGCGTGCGCGCTTTCCCATTCGCCGATCGAGGCGATGAGATTCTGGCGAAACTCCTCCCACTCGAAATGACCGTCCCGCGCCAGCGCGAGCGCGACGCCAAAGGCTTCCCGCTCCCATTGCTGCGAGAAACAAAGGGAGCCATTCGCGCGCGGGGGCGTGTCTTGTGCGCCCATCATGCTCGTGACGGCGAAATGCTCGAAGCGCGTCAGCATTGCGCCCTCACGCCGCCTTGGCTAGCGCGACCCCCATCATCGCTTCCGGGGTCACCAGCGCCGCCAATTGCTCCTCGCTCATCCCCTCGGTTCCGGCCGGGCGCTCCGGCACCACGAACCAGCGGATTTGTGCGCTTGAATCCCAGACCTTGATCAGCACGTCGGGCGGAACATTGACGCCAAATTCGCTCAGCACTGCGCGCGGCTCGCGCGCAGCCCGGCTTCTGAACGTCGGATCCTTGTACCAATAGGGCGGCAAGCCAAGCACCGGCCACGGATAGCAGGAACAGAGCGTGCAGATGATGAGATTGTGCACGTCAGGTCCATTGGCCACGGCCTTCATATGCTCGCCCTCGGCGCCCGCCATCCCGGTCGGAAAGTCGAGCTCCGCGATCGCCGCCGGCGTGTCGGCGACAAGGCGATCCTTGAAACCGGAATCGACCCAGGCCCGAGCAACAACTTTTGCGCCATTGAACGGCCCCATCTTAGTTTCGAAATAGCCAAGCACCGTCTCGACCGTGTCGCCCGTTATGACGCCTTTTTCGATCAGCAGCGCCTGTAGCGCTTTGGCGCGGGCGGCGTTTCTTTTCTCGCGGTCGGGTGGATATCCGAATTGATCGCTCATGTTGCGGCTCCGAAGGTTCACGCGGCCGAGGCCAGTTCGGCGGGCGCGGTCAGATAGGCCGCGTAGAGATCGGCATAGATGAAAAAATTCTTTTCGGCGTTGCCGGGCCACAGCTCTTCCGGATCGAAGCGGACGCAATAGCACGCCATGGCTTCGCCGACGCCGTCCGGACCGGTGTCGCAGAGGTAGACATAAGCGCCCGGATAAACTTCCTCGATGACGCCGGTGTGGTTTCTGAGGAAGCCCGGCAGCCTCGTGTGTTCGACCGTCGGCGGATTGCCGACGCGCACAACATCGCCTTTGGCAAAGAGAGGCTTGGGATCGACGTCGCGTTTCGGCGAGTCGCCGTCGACGAGATATTGTATGACACGCTCGTCGATTTGCGTTGCGCCGCCTGTAGGCAGCGGCTTATCAGGGTCGGCGTAGTATTCTTCCGTCTTCGCGTCGAGCTCCGCCTGGGTGATATAGCCATTGGCGACAAAATAGCCGGAGATGCCGCCAAGCCATTTCTCGTAATAGCGGTATTTGAAATAGTCGAACGGATTCATCGACTCCGCGCCCTTGCGCAGGTCGGCCCATGTCCAGATCGTGCGGAAAACGCTCGGGGTCTTTGGCAACGGCAATTGCGGGCTCAACGCCATCATCGCCGTGTGGATGCCAAATATGCCCTTCTCCCACTCCTCGACGAAGACACGCGTCTCGGTCCAGACCGGGCCGAGCCCTTCGAGTCCTCCAAGCGTATGTTGCAGCTTCATGAACGCGCTCCAGATTCGACGATGTAGTTCAGGCGGTTGCAGTCTTCTTGGCCGTGAGCATGTTAGTCCCCATCTCGGAGAGATATCCGAACGCGGCGCCTACCACCATCGCCACCGCGGCGACGATGGTTGGATGACTGATGTCGCCGGTCAATATGCCCTTGCCTGTCGCAGCCATGGTGCCGACGGTCGATGCAAAGCCGAACACGATCGCCGGCGGGAAAGAAAGGATCGGCAGCGCCGAGGCGGCGACCATCGCCGAGGTGCCTAGTCCGACGCAGATCGCAGCGAAGATCGGATGCGCTGGCAACAGCGCGATGAAAAGCAAAGTGATCGAGGCGATGGCGATGCCGGTCCAGTTGCGCAGAACCGATTTTATAAAGCCGTCCTTGCCCCCTCCGCAGGCAAAGAACGACGCCCAGGCGATGAAGGTGACCCACACCGGCACAGGCAGGATGGTTGCCGTTATGAACGTATCGATCGCGCCGAGCACTCCAAGGCTGATCATTGCGGCGACAAGTGGCGACATGGCGATCTCCGGCGAGAGTGGACGATTTTGCTTCACGCAGCTGTAGCGATGGCTCGACAAGCCTCAAGCCCCTGCAGCAACGCCTCGCGGTCGAGTTGGCGGCCGATGAACACGATCTGGCTGACGCGCCGCTCCTCGTTCAGCCAGGGGCGGCCGGGACGGCCGTCAAGCGTCATGTGCACGCCGTGAAAGACGTAGCGGCGCTTGTCGCCGGAAAAATTCAGCACGCCCTTCATGCGCAAGATATCGGCGCCCCGATCCTGCAACAGGCGGTTCAACCACCGATTGAAGGCGTCCGGATCGAGCCCCTCCTCGATCGTCAGGGCGACACAGCCGATCTCGCTGCTGTGCTCATGCGCGTGATCTGCCAGCAGGTCGGGGTCGAGCGCCAGGAGATTTTTGAGATCAAACGCGCCAAGGTCGAGCACCTGCCGGGCCTCTACCGCGCATTCTCGCGTGCGCAGAAAGCGGGCGAGCGGATTGAGCCGGCGCGCCGCGCATTCGGCCGCCTCGCTGGCGGCTTCGTCTTCAAGGTCAATCTTGTTGAGCAGCAAGATGTCCGCGAAAGCGATCTGCTCCCGGGCCTCGTCATGCTGAAGCTGCCTGGCGATGTGGCGGACATCAACGACAGTCACAATGGCGTCGAGTTGCACATGGGCGCTCATGAGATCGTCGAGGATGAAGGATTGAATGACCGGCGCCGGATCGGCGAGGCCCGAGGTCTCGATGATCAGGCGGTCGATTGGCCGGTCGCTTCTGATCAGATCGCTGATCGCGACGACGAGATCGCCGCGGACAGTGCAGCAGATGCAGCCATTGTTCAATTCGACGATCGCCTCGGCCGTCTCGACGACAAGTTGTCCATCGATGCCAACTTCGCCAAATTCATTGACGATGACCACTATGCGCTCGCCGGCCGCTTGCGCGAGAATTTCATTAAGCAGCGTTGTCTTGCCGGCTCCAAGAAATCCGGTAATAATCGTAGCATTTATTTTTTTCATAAGGCGCTCCGCACGAGTTTTTACTTGTCGACAGAATACATATGCAACACGCCGCCTCAGGCTTGCTGAAAGCTATATTCTGACACTTGCGGAATACTTCCCGATAATCTCGACAACCGCTGCACGTGATCATCAGGCTCGGCTATTGCACCCCAACATCCCGCTCGGCGCAATAGCGCCCGTCCGCCTTTTTCGGCCAAAGAGAGCAAGGAAACGGACAAAATCCGAGAAAACTCCATTAATGCCTAACATTTAGGCGCACTCAATCCGGGCACGCCTCGGCCGACTTCGCTGCTTCCCAGCATGCAGTATGATGAGAGCAATCTGGAAAGTGGGCGCGAAGCGCTGCGGGTCGCGCCACGCCCTTCGAGCTTGCTGACGGGCGGCGCAAAGGCCGTGCGGCATCCGAAAGCTCGATCCAGACAGGCGCGTGGTCGCTGGCCTTTTCCCAGCCCCGGACGGCGCGGTCGACATCGGCGGCGATGAGGCGCTTTGTCACCGGCGGGTTAAGCAGGAGGTGATCGAGGCGCAAACCGGCATTCCGGTCCCAGGCATTTCGGAAATAGTCCCAGAAGGTGTAGACGCGCTCGCCCGGATGAAGCGTGCGCAGCGCGTCCGTCCAGCCCTGGCTGACCAGAATCTGAAACGCCTCCCTCACTTCTAGCCGAAACAGCGCGTCATCGACCCATCGCTCGGGCTTATAGACGTCCAGCTCGGTCGGGATGATGTTGTAGTCCCCGGCGAGGATGACGGGAACTTTCAGCGCAAGGAGCTCCGCCGCGTAGTCGGTCAGGCGCTGGAGCCATTGCAATTTGTAGTCGAACTTCCGACCGGGCGCGGGATTGCCGTTTGGCAGGTAGAGACACGCGACAACGATTCCATCGATGGCCGCCTCAAGATAGCGGCTTTGGCTGTCATCAGGGTCGCCTGGCAGTCCCCGCCGGGTTTCGATGGGCTTGCCGCTAGCGGAGAGGATGGCGACGCCATTCCAGCTCTTCTGACCATGCCAGATGGCGCCATAGCCTGCGTTTTCGAGCTCGCGGATCGGAAAGCGTTCATCGGGCGCCTTCAGCTCCTGGAGGCAAACGACGTCCGGCCGAGTTTCTTTGAGCCAGCGCAAGAGCACGGACAGACGTCCGTTGATGCCGTTAACGTTGAAGGTGGCGATTTTCATCGCTCGGCCCCAGCTCGTGATCCGCTCAGCCCGGGTTGAAACCGCTTCAGATGATCTTGAGATGGTCCCCATCGCCGACAAGGATGTTTCTCGGAGCGCCTGTCAGCCATCGGGCGGGTCGATCAGCATGCCTCTCACGAACAGTCGCACCGCCTCGACGGCGCGACATTCGAGCGTTTCGGACTCGATCGGGACGCCGAGCATGGCGACCCGGGAAATGCGGCCGAGCACGATGCTTCAGGAACAGATCCGCGGCTAACGTCAGATCGCTAAGCGCATAATGATGGCTCGCGGCAAAGCGGAGGAAGACCGCCTCGACAAGTTTGATCTGGCGCTCCGCGCCCTCCTGCATGGCGAGTTTTGCGAGTTCCGGGAAACGCTCCGCCTGCGCCGCTATAATGCGAATGAGGGCGGCTGAATCGGGCGCCGCCGCCTTTTGAAGGAAGCGACGCGCGAGGATCAGAAGGGCTTCCTCCAGGCTCGTTCCGTCGAGCTCCGTTTGAAGCTCGTTCTCCAACTGACCATAGGTCGACATGACGCGTCGGCGCAGGACGTCGGCGAAGAGCGCGGCCTTGTCCGCATAACGCGCATACAGCGTCGCCTTGCCGATCATCGCCGTTTCGGCCAGCCGATCCATCGAGGTGCCATCGAAGCCGCTTTGCAGGAACATGTCGGTTGCGATCTCGAGCAGGCGCTCATCCCGCAAGATCGCCGCCGCCCTGGTCGGGCGGCCGCCTCGCGGTTTCGGCCGCTCGACCGGCGAAGCGTCCAAAGCCTCGTTCATGTGCGCCTCAAAATTTTAACTTGATATTGAACCAAGCCGATTATAGAACAGAACTGTTCAGTTCCCAATAGGCAGGCCCCATGCTCGCCCCATCCAGCTCTCGGCCTCTTGATACAGACGAGGCCAGCGACAATGCCTCAATCATCCCCGCCATAACAGCTCGCTCGCGCCATAATTTTCCGCCGGCGGCATTGGCCCCTGCGACGGAAGGCGACGTCAAGGCCGCGGCGGCGAAAGCGCGCGCGGGGTTCGGCAAACGCACGCTCGGCGTCATCGTTGTTCTTATCGCACTCGCCGCGGGCGGTCATTTTGGATGGCGTTGGTGGGTGACCGGCCGCTTTCTGGAATCGACCGACAACGCCTTTTTGCAGGCCGATAAGGTCGTGGCGGCGCCGAAGGTCGGCGGCTATGTCGCCGAGGTGCTGGTCAGCGACAATCAACGCGTGCAGGCGGGCCAGATTCTGGCCCGCATCGATGAGCGCGATTATCGGATCGCCCTGCTCCAGTCGCAGGCCGATCTCGACAAGGCGCGCGCCAGCATCGACGGCGTCGCCGCCGCGCTGATCCAGCAGGCGGCGAAGATCGAGGAGGCCAAAGCCGACATCGCGACGGCGACGGCGGCGCTCGACTTCGCAACCGAGGAGGAGAGGCGTTACAGCTCTCTTCTGCAAAAGGGCGCGGGCACGACCCAGCGCTCGCATCAGGCCACGTCTGATCTCTTGCAGAGACAGGCTGCGCTGGACAAGGCGCGCGCAAGCTATGACGCCGCCGAGAAACAGACAGACGCCCTGCGCTCGCTGGAAGCGGCCGCGCGCGCGAGCCTGCAACGGGCCGAAATCAATCTCGATCAGGCCAAACTCAATCTCGACTATACCACGATCAAATCGCCCATCGACGGCGTCGTCGGCGATCGGTCGGTGCGCAAGGGCCAGCTCGTGCAGCCGGGATCCAACCTGCTGACGATTGTGCCGATGGGCGAGGCGATTTATCTCGTCGCCAATTTCAAGGAAACCCAGCTCGGCGGAATGGTCGAGGGCCAGACCGCATCCTTCACGGTGGACGCTTACAGCGGCCATGTGTTTCATGGGCGCCTCGACAGCTTCGCGCCGGGAACAGGCGCGCAATTTGCTCTGCTGCCGCCGGAAAATGCGACGGGTAATTTCACCAAGATCGTGCAGCGCGTGCCGGTCAAGATCGTTCTCGACGGCGGCGATCCCATGATCTCGCGGCTGCGGCCGGGGCTTTCGGCGGAAGCGACCGTCGATACGCGCGCTCGCCCCGACAAGGGCTCGCCGCAGTCCGTCGCATTGAAGGCGGACGATGAGCGGCGGTGAATCGAAGGCGAGCGCGGGCGACTGGCTCGCGGTCGCCGGCGCCATTCTCGGCGCCTTCACCGCGATTCTCGACATTCAGATCACCAACGCCTCCCTCGCCAATATCGAGGGAGCGATCGGCGCATCGGCTGAACAGGGCAGCTGGATTTCAACGGCCTATCTGATGGCCGAGATCATCGTGATTCCGCTGACGGGCTGGCTCGGTTCGATCTTCGGCCTTCGCCGCTATCTTTCGGTCAACACGTCCCTGTTCGTCATCTTTTCCATCGCCTGCGCGCTGTCGACGTCGCTTGCGCAATTGATCGTTTTCCGCGCCGGGCAAGGATTTACGGGCGGCGTTCTCATCCCGACCGCAATCACCATCGTGCGGATGCGCCTGCCAAAGTCGCAACAGGGCATCGGCATCGCGCTTTTTGGCCTGACGGCGACTCTGGCGCCGGCGCTTGGCCCGACGATTGGCGGCTGGCTGACGGATCGTTTTTCCTGGCGATATATCTTTTACCTGAACCTGATCCCGGGACCGGCCGCCGTCATCATTCAGCTCAGCTCATTGTCGAAGCAAAAGGCCTTGTGGCGGGAACTGCCGCGCGGCGATTGGTTCGGCATTGGCGCCATGGCGGTCGGGCTGGCGAGCCTCACTTACGTGTTGGAGGAAGGCCAGCGAAAGGAGTGGTTCGAGTCGGATCGGATCGTCCAGTTGTCGCTCCTGGCCGGACTGGGGATTTCCTGTTTCATTCTGCGCGAGCTGACGGCGGCGAAGCCGTTCATCAACCTTCGCGTGCTCGGCAACCGAACGGTCGGCGTCTCGACTGCGCTGATGTCGATTGTCGGCGCCGTCACGCTGGGTTCGACTTATGTGATCCCGCTCTATTGCGCGCAAATCCAGGGCTACAACGCCGAACAGATCGGCTATGTGGTAATGTGGAGCGGCCTGCCGCAACTCGTGCTGTTCCCGGGCATGCCTTTCCTGATGAAAAGGATCGACGCGCGAATTCTGGTCGCTTTGGGCACGCTGCTCTTTGCGGCAAGCTGTTTCATCAATGTGAATCTGACGCATGACGTCGGCATGGATCAGCTCATTCTACCGCAGCTTCTGCGCGCCGCTGGGCAGCCGCTGTTTTCGATTCCCTTGTCGCAGCTTGCAACCGCCAATCTCGCGCCGCGCGATACGGCCGACGCCTCGGCCTTGTCCAATATGATGCGCAATCTCGGCGGATCGGTTGGCATTGCTCTGCTTTCGACGATGATTGAGCGGCGCGAGCAGTTTCATTTTTCGATGCTTTCCGAGGCGATGACGCAAAACGCGACCCGCGTCCAGGAGCGCATTGCCGCGCTCATGGCCGGCATGTATGAGAAGTTCGCCGATCCAGCCATCGCCAAGGGGCATGCGCTTCAGATGATTGCAGCGCAAGTTCGCCGGGAAGCCTACGTCTCCGCCTTCTCCGACGCCTTCTGGGTCGTCGGCGTCGCGCTGATCATCAGCCTTGCCGCGATCACGCTGCTCGGCAAGCCAACGCGCGCCGCCGGCCCACTCGAAGCGCACTGAGTCTGGCGTCGGCGCGGGCCCCCCTCTTCGCAGGATCATGACGTAACACCGCAAAGCGGCAAAACCTCTGGGCTGAGCTGGACGACTCTCGGCGCTGCGGACATTTGGACATGGATCAACTCAGGGAGATCGCGGCGCCGCGCAATGCGATTTTTTTTCCTTTGGCGTTCGCGTCGAGGCCGCCACTTTCCGCTTCGGTAGAAATTCGGCGCGTCGTTCAGCCTGTTCGGCCACACCGTTAACGATGGGCAAGAAGGGCGGAGTTCAGGGAATTGCAGACAGAAGAAGGAAGGTCGCAAAGATCACCAAATGGATGGCTCCTTGCAGAACAGTTGTGCGGCCGGTTCCCAGCGTGAGCGTGCTGACGAACAGGGTCAAAACCAGCAAGACGATGCTCTCGGGGATGAGCCCGAGCGTGAGTTTCGAGCCGGTGATGAGTGAGACGACCGCCACTGCGGGGATCGTCAGACCTATGCTGGCCAAGGCCGACCCCAGCGCAAGATTTATGCTGTTTTGCAGCCGGTTGAACAGCGCCGCGCGGATCGAGGCGATGCCCTCGGGCAAGAGGACGACCGTTGCGATCACGACGCCGACGAAAGTTTTCGGCAGACCGGCTGAGGTGATGGCCGCGTCGAGCGGGTAAGAGAGGATTTTTGCGAGAAGCACCACCGCAGCCAGGGAAACCAGAAGCAGGCCAGCGCTGGCCGCCGCTGTGCTGGTCGTCGGTTTGCCAGGCGCGGCCTGATCGGAAGCAAGCTCCGGCTCTGTCGCGTCGAGAAAATAGTCGCGATGGCGAATGGTCTGGACGAAAACGAAGACGAGATAGAGGGCCAGCGAGACAGCGCCGATAAAGATGAGCTGGACTGGCGAATACTCGGGGCCGGAAATCGCCAGTGTGTAATTCGGCAGAACCAACGCCAAGGTCGCGAGCGTGCCGAGGACGGCGAGCGCCGCCGAAGCTCCGTCGAGGCGGAACGATTGTTCGTAGTGACGCTGGCCTCCGAAAATGAGGCATAGGCCGACAACGCCATTCAGCACGATCATCACGGCCGAAAACACCGTGTCGCGCGCGACCTGGTCGCTGCCTTCGGCCCCTGACACCATGATCGAGACGATGAGCGCCACTTCGATGACGGTGACCGCGAGGGCGAGAAGGATCGAGCCGAAGGGCTCGCCGAGCCGGAGCGCCAGGACCTCCGCATGATGCACCGAGGCAAACACCGCACCTCCCAGAAGAGCAGCGGAAAGCGCCAGCGCGATGCCGGAGCTTACGTCGACGAGGCCGGCAAATTTCGCAAAAAGCAGAATGCTTGCCGCGGCAGGGGCGAGCCAGGTCCACATGGCGTTGGAACCGTGGGATTCTTGAGACATTCGCTCGCGCCGCTCCTATCGATTCGCTTTCGTAGGCGCGCTCCTATGTGTTTGGAACGCGTCAGATCGGCGGCCCCCTCAGTGGCATTGGCGTCAAGGGCCGGAGCTAGCAGCTTCAGCAAGAAGCTCGCGCAGCCGCCTTTTCCCGCTTTTCTGCTACGGCCTCCCGGCCGCCGAGCCGGCGACTCTCGGGTTGCTGCAAGTCCCCTCCCTTTGAGGCGCCTGAACGATTCTCGCCGCGCCCTTATGGCCCACTGCTCGGCAAGCGGTCAAATCTGGGCTCCGCCACTGAATGCGTCGGTTTCATGAAGCTCGACCCTGGCCAGATTGATTACGACCGCTCATACAATCGCGTGGCGGCCACTGCTCCCGACTCGAACGCCGCCCGCCAGCGAGAACAGAACACTTGCGGCCCCGGGGCCTTGGCGCCGCTGACATTCCCGCCGGGCGAGGCTTTTCCGTTCGACTGGTCGGGACATTGGGCGGTCATCGGCGGCGAGCGCATCAAATTGCAGGTCGGCCCACTTCAAGCTCTCCTACAGCCGCGCCTTCATTCTCTGGGCCTATCCGCGACAAGCCCATGAGATGCGGTTCGACCCCAATAATGACGCCGTCGGCGAGCGTGACTATCTGCCTTCAGCGCGTCGGCCGGAGCCTTATTCTTCCACCTCCTCGGCCAACTCTACGAGCGGACAGGCGCCATCATCACGACTAATCTCCGCTTCGGCGAGTGGGCCGTCGTGTTCGGCGACGCCGACATGACGACGGCGCTGCTCGACCGCCGATCACCGCTCCCACATCATCATCTCACCCAGATTGTCGCGCTATATTCTTAGCCAGCTGCGATCATCAGCAAGCGAAAGTATGATGGTGACCATGCTGTGCGTTATCTGGTCTGGCGGCCGCTACGATGCGATCAGCAAACGAAGGCGTTGGTCCACCTCGCGTAAAATTAGAATCCCGTCATCCGACGACAGCAGTCCACCATCGAATTTGACAAGGATTGTCTTGCCGGAGCCAGGTGACAGGCCGGGCGGCAGCACAGGATCGGTCAGGGGGGTATGGTCTCGCGGAAATAGCGTTGATTTGAGTCGGCAGCCAAATCCTACGTTAAATCAGCTGTTTTCACCGCGTCCGTCTACCCGCGCTGCATTATTCGGGTTAGCTGCTTATCCGGCTCCGCCTACTCCAACTTTTCGAGGCAGATCGGCGAGACCGGCAGGTCTTGGGGGGCGGCCTCGGCAAGCGCCATCTCATCGTCAAGGGCCTTGATCGTCATCCTACCGACGATGTCGTCCTCGTGCTGTTGATACGCCTTGTTGATGATCTTTCGCTTCTGCTTGAACTTGAGGACTGCGCCGGCAGTGGACGGCCCATAGGTTTGCGTTGTCAGTTCGGACTCGTCAATGGTGAGATCATCGAGGAAGATCAGCGCTGTCTGAACTTTGCCAACGAAGTCGCCCTTTACCGGCTGGATCAAGTGGGCGCTGTCTTGCACAAGGCAGGCCTCAAGCCGCTCGTCTCCCGCTAGCAAGCTGGATTTCAATGGCACTGGCGTCTCCCTTGTTGTCAGAGATCGAACTGGCGAAGCGACCCCGTGCTCCGATGTAGGTCTTCGACTTGAGCGCCGTTGAGCCGATCGGACACAATAAGGGTTGTCGGGAACATCAGATTGTGGAAGCTTGCATTGAAAAACACCGGATTGATTTCCTTGCCGATAAGCGTCGGGGGCAAGTCCACGATCTCGGAGGGGTGATGTCTGAGCCCTAGCAAATGACCAAGCTCATGGGAAATGGTGTTCCGCAACTGGCGGAGCGGAGAGGGTCGGCGCCCGCCTTGCTTCGCTCTGGGCAGAACGATCTTTGGGCCGAGGAACAGGAAGTTGAAGCGCTGCCCGTCCGCTTTGCGCCATGTTATGCCCATACCCAGGATTTGAGAATTCGCTTCCTTCTTTTTGACCACCAGAGGCACCGGAATTGGCAGAATTATAACGTTCGCATCCCGCCGGAGCGTGGGAAACTTGGCGTTGAGCCCATCGATAATCCGGCCGATCAGTTGATGATCGATCAAGTCGAACGTCTTTCCCATCGTGCCGTTCAAGGTCAGCGTGCGCGCCTGCGTGTTCGCCGCAACGCCATCGATGTTTATGATCCCGAAGTTTGCCTGATCGAGATAAACCTTGTTCGATGCCTCGATGTGGCCGGCGAAGTCCCCGCGCGCCCCGGTGTCTCGATTGACTCGATCGAATAAGTAACAGACCGCCACGCGGCGAATCTGGAGCGTCTTCACGGCAATGAGCAGCTGCAAATCCGGTTTGAGGGGAGGCCCGCCCACGGGCCGATCTCGGCCCTCAAGCACCGTGAGGCCAGGCGCTCGCCCGAAAAGCGTGAACTGCACCACCGACCGCTCAGGCAAGGCGATCCGACGCACCGGCACTCCAGGGCCGGGCAGCGGGAACAAACTCGGACTCGTCTGTCTCAGGATTCGAAAATCCGACATGCTGGAGATGTCGCCCATCGCCAAGTTTAGCTCTGCCTTGAAATCCCCCGTCTGCACGACCATTTCGCGGCTTTTGCCGAGCGGTATCATTTGATACGGCATCAACGGATCGAAGCCGTCCGTGCTATGCATGGTTGGATTGTCGGACGACGGTGGCCTGTCGAGTTCGCCGAGCGGCTTGACGAGGATTGGCATCGTTGGCCTCTGCGGTGCAACTCGTGATGTCTGTAACTGCGCAGATCAGGTAGTTACCACGCTCCAAGAGAGTGGCGCCGCCGCACTATGTGTACGGATAGGGGGGCTAACCATTGAGTATATCGACGGGCGCTTCTCTTTGTCCAGCCTCCTCTGGCATTTATGACACGCAAAGCGCCACGCCCGCGTGGTTTCTCGCGATTTCGTTTCCTCGTAGACGCGCCGGGTCTTTTCCCGCTTCGAGCCGGGCGTGAGGGCGGAGAATGTTTGCCATAGACTCGTATCGATGTCCGCACTGTCGAATGCGAACGGCGCGTCAGTTGAAATAGTTCTGCAAAAGTGATGCTACGCTTTGGTGACAAAGTGCGTCCAAAGCCTGACGGCAGCGATTTGGACGAACCCAAGATGACTTGTTGTATCGGCTCGCCAGGCATCGCACGTTTTTGAGCTTATTGAAGCGGTGCTCAATGCGGTTACACAGGACATAGACGTGGCCATCGACCGGAATTTATGCTTTGCGGTTCCTATGCGCGGAATGACAGCCGCCACACCCTTTTCCTCTGGCGTCTCGCGAATATGATCAGAATCATAGCCGCAATAGGCAAAAACGACTTTGGTCTCCGGGCCGTCCACTTCCATCAAGGGGCTAATAAGTGCTATACAATAGGAGAACACGCTGGTCGAAACGCCACCGATCGCTTTCAGGACGGCGGCGGCCCGGCACGGCGACAATGGCTCCAGCTGCATCACCTACGAACTGGTCGGATATATTAAGGGCCAGCGCATGAGCCATGTCCGCGGCGCCCGTCGTGCCGCCGACCCAGGAGAGGATTGAACTCTTGTATCAGACCCTCAAGAGCCCCGTCCTGCTGGACTTCCTGCCAGGCGACCTTGAGCCCAGATAGCGGCGTTCATCGAGCACTACAACCACCAATGCTACCACAAGAGTCTGGACAATGTGACCCGGCCGACGCCTGCTTCGGCAGAGCCTCAACCATCATCAAGCGACAAGAAAGGATCAAGCGGAAAACCGTCTAACATCGTTGCTTGCAGCCCTGCAAGATCGCGGCTTAACATGAACCTCAGACAAGGCCGACACTCCGCTAATCTACGCCGCGGTCTGCGCCAGCTGTTCTGACGACGGACATAGCGGCCGATTTGTCGGTACAGGAAACACAGCAGGGCGGCCAAAATTAACGTGACCGCCTGCGTGTCCGGTTGCTTTGGCCGCCGCTAGAATCCAGGTTCGGTTGCTAGTTTCGTCACGTCGAGCACGCCGGCCCCGGCGGCCGGGCTATAACCCTGTGCGCCTTTGTAAAACCAATTGTCGCCGGTCGCGATGGATCTTATTGGTCCGCCTGCCTTCTTGCCAGCATTCGCTCTCACTAAACTGTAGAGAGGGTTATTGATCAAACCGAGCCTGCTATTTGCTTTCTGGCAGAGCAGAGCCGTGACGCCATTAAATTGAGGCGCGACGAAGCTGGTGCCGCCATTGAAAGTAGTCGTGCGGAAGCCGTGAATGTTAGAGGTATAATCCATCGAATATCCGGTATTGGGATCGGCATTTGCTGAAATGTCCGGCACGTTGCGCCCCTGGAAACCAGCCGGCAGCCGCGCGCCTTGCACTGTCTCCCCCTTTGCGCTTGTCTTTATCCCCGGAATCGGCACAGCGCCTTTTCTCTTGGTCACTGTTTGATAATCAGGAATGCCAAACACAATGCTGACCCCGCCGCCACCGCCCACGGAGAAGATGCCGCAATCGATTGGGTCCAATTTTCGTTTTTTGCAGACAGGATCAAGATAGTCCCAGCCCCACACGCGCTCCTTGGCGACATTGATGACAAGGGGACGTCCATTGACGGTAAACGCCTGCTTGCCGGCAAGCGTCGTGCCCCCTGCCGCTGTTATGGCCGGATCGCTCGCCGGATAATCGACCGTCACGCCGCCTGCCTGGACGCCGATCGCGCGATCGACGTCGTAGGCGCCATCATCGCCAGCGGCGGCGAAGAAGCTCTGCCCTTGTACGGCAGCCTGAACGAGCAGGCTATGCAGCGAATTGGTAAATCCGGTTGACTGATCAAATCCCTCCCAAGCGCCCCAGCTGACCGATACCGTATCGGCCGTATTATCGTTGACCGCCTTGGCGAAGGCGTCGAAGAAAGCCTGGTTCGTGTTAGGCGCCAAATAAACAATCATCCTGGCCCCCGGCGCCAATCCGCCGGACTGCTCAACATCCAGTGTGGTCTCGTCGGAGCCGGAAACGTCACTCGGGGCGCCCGGGCCGCCATCGATGTTGACGAGGGTCATTCGGTTGGACGCGACCGCAAGCCCGACCCTTGTCCAATAATGGAAAGCGTCGCTCGGAGTGAAATTCGCAAGAGTGATGATTCCCAGCGTCCGGCCGTTGCCCGCGACGCCGGCGGCGTAGAGCGGCTTCACGTCGTAATACTGGGCGAAATCTGCCACCGTAAGCGACCCCAAAGGGTTTATAAGGCTTGGGTTGCCGCTTTGCTGCTGCTGCCCCTCGACGGCGCTTAGCTCCGCCGGAGCCTTCTGAACGTGGGGCCGAAAATGCGGCTTTGTATCCAGACCGACGATGCCGGAGATAAGCCCGGCCACCGCGTCCGGCGCGGTCGGAGGCGTCGCCGGCGCGTGATAGCTGTAGGCGGCCGCGCCGCCCTGCGCCGGAACATCGAACTGGTGCAGGCTTACGTGAAAGGCGCTTTCAATTTTGGCAGGAGTTCCAGTTGCGCGCAGCGTGAAAGGCGTCGCCTGCTCGACCCGAAGGCCATAGCCCTTCAGTGTCGCTATCACCTTCGCGACATCCGCCGCGCTCGGGCCGAATTTCGCGGCGAACTGTTGCGGAGTGAGAAATTTGTGAAACTGAGGGTCATCCGGCGTCGTCAGCGCGCTGAGCAACTCTTCCGCGCCGTTTGGGTCGCGCGGCCGCAGCGCGACCGTCACCGAGATTTCACTGCTGCTCGCCAGGCTTTTCATTAAGCCCCGGTCGATCGCTTTAGGGGTCGCCGCCGTCGGGTAGGGAATCCCGGCTTGCGCCCCCGTCACACCAAAAATCATTGCCGCAGCAAAATAGTTGCGCAGTGATCGGTTCATGATGAGATTTCCTCTTGCAAAAACTGATAATACTTAACATTCATAAGCTGTGTAGAGACTCGGCGAATGCGAGCAGACTGCAAGTTAGCAGAATATAAAACACCTCAGGTCAAGCTCACGCGGCGAACGCTGGCGCGTCTTCTCCCAATCACTATTTGAGGCATAGCGTCTCTCGTCGTTTTATAAACTAGCCCGAACGAGCCTATACCTGACGCCGCCATTTTGGCAACGAACTCTCCGCAAGCGCGGCAGCGGGAAGCAGTTTTATTTTTATGCGATCCCCAATGGCGAGCGACGACACGCTCCGTCCTCGCTGACTTCGACCGCTTCGGTTTCACGGCGATCTGCTTCGACGCACGCGCCGTCACGAGCCTGACGCTATCCGACACGCGGGGGCCCTTCGCGATCTTGTAATGCGCCCGGAGCACCTTGGCGGCGACGGCGCGCCATGGGCGCACTCGGCGAGCGTGACAAGTTCGGTGACGCTCGGCCGCGACGCCATTCCATAGGCGAGACGCGCGGCCTCCTGCAAGGCAAGGTCGCCCAAGGCAAATGCGTCGGAATGGCGAAGGCAGAACATGAGATAGATGTCGGCCGTCCAGGGGCCGATGCCTTTCACCGCCGTCAGCGCGGCATGGGCCACGTCGGCCGGTAAGGCGCCAAGTTCGCCGAGCGGCAGCGCGCCGCTTGTAATCGCCTCAGCGGTCTGAAAGGCCGCAAGCTTCAGTTCTTCATCTTTCGCAGAAGGACGATGCCCTCGGTTCGGCATCGCTCCAGCGTCGGCAAGGGAACGCCTTCGGCGTTTGCGCCATTGTCGGACTATACGCGCCCAAATGCTTGGCGCTTTATTTCGCTTCAAGCGTCAGGCTCAGGCGAATCCCAATATCTGCGAGCAGCCTATCCTGGTGCCGCGCGAGATCGAGGCCTGTAAGGCGGGACACTTTGCCAAGGCGATAGGCGATGGTCTTCTGATGCACTCCGAGCTTGGCGGCTGTCGCAATCTGCGAGCAGTCGCATTCGAAGAATGTCTGCATCGTCTCCAACAGAATTTTGCGCGACGGCTGAGGCTCCGAAGTAAGCTCGCCAAGGATCTCCTCGCTGACGCGCCGGATATCCGTTTTGCCGCGTAAGTTAATCAACAGGCCGAGTACGCCAATGTCGCTGTAGCAGGCGACGGGCTGGCCATGACGATATTGCGCCACCTCGAGAGCGACGGTCGCTTCGCGGAAACATGCCGGCAGCTTGCGCAGATCGCCGCATGGTCCGCTAATGCCTGCCTTGAGCGACACGCCCGAGGCCTCGAGCCTGATGTCGTGGATCATCCGAGCCGCCGCGGCGCAAAGCGACTCCGCGTCAGCGGCCTTGCAGATCATGCGAAGCTGGTCGCCGCGCAAGCCCACCATATGGGCGCTGCGTCCGAGGTCGGCGAGACGGGCGCGGTCAAGCACACGATCATGGGTGGTCCCGTCGGGCAGGCCGGCGCCGCGGTCCTTGCCAGGACCGAAGCTCTCCAGCGTGGCGACAAGCACGCAGACCTTACCCTTGAAAGACACGTTCATTTCCCTTGCGCGATCGAGCGCCGCCGCGCTAACCACTTCATCGCCCTCAAGCAGATCCCAGAGCACCGCCTGGACGGTCTCGGCCCGCGCGCGGGCGGCGCTGCGACGTTCGAGCAGCAGCATCGCGACCGCGAGCGAAACATGGCTCAACGCCAGCCTCGTCGTCTCGGACGGCTCGGCGTCGCCGCGCCAGACAATCCAACCGAGCAATTCGGCGCCGGCGAGAACAGGCTGCGCCAGCACATGATCGTCCCCCGCGCCCATAACGATCGCCTGATCGGGAATGCGGTTGACTTTCTTGATGATGGACCGCGCCAGATCAAGTATCGCGCCCGCGCTTTCTCCCGGGTCAGGCTGCGCCGTCTCGATCGCGAGGTCGCGATCGAGCACCAGCACGGTTCCCTCGACATGCTCCGCCGTCGTCGCCGCCAGGACAGAAAGAGGCCGTCCGCTCAACATCAGCTGTACGATTTTTTCCTGAAATTTGGCTGAATTCTCGATCGTGGCGCAGCGTTGCGCGAGCGTGGCGTTGACGACCGCGAGCTCCGCGGCGGCGCAAGCGCGCGATTGCAAGAGTTCCGCGTTCACAATCGCAAGCGAAGCAAGTCCGGCCAGCGCGAGAAGCAGGTTCGCATCCTGCTCGGTATAGGTCGAAGGACGCCGCCGCCATACTTCAAGGACGCCAATCACCGCGTCACGCGAAACAATCGGCGCCGCCGCCGCCGAGCGCACCTTCTCAATCCGCGCGAGGGGAATGAAATCCGGACTGATCGCGTCGCTTTCGACATAATTAGCGACCGCGAAAGGCTCGCTGGTGGCGAGCACGCGGCCGGCGACGCCCTTGCCGGGCTTCATGCGCAGCTTGGCCAGCTCCGCCGAAAAATGTCCGACACAATTTCGCATCACCACTTCGTCGCCGACGCGCATCAGCACGCCGCAAATATCCGACGCCAGCAACCGCTTGGTTTCGTGGCTGACGAGAAGCAGGATCTCCTCGATATCCGAACTCTGGAGGATGCGACCGGCGACGTTCTGAAGCGCCTGCATCTCCGTCGCATTGCGACTTGAACTGTCTTGGCGCTCACCGGTCGTGATCGCAAGATCGATGCAATTTGCGGCGACGTTCAGCGCCTGCCGGCGCGCTTCGCCGATCGCGGCGTGGTCGATCAATGCAACGATACACCCGGCGCGGATGGTCGCCACGATGCGGTCGTCGGCGAGAAGCGGAGCGCCCGGGGCAAGTTCGGGCGCCGAATCAGAGCGCGGCGTGTCCGGCGTGTCGAGCTGGCGCCACGGACGCCAGCTTCCCGCCGCATTGACGAGGATACGTACGGCGCGAGCCTTGGCAAACTCCGCGAGAGCTCGCTCGGCTTCTGCGAACACCCCATGCGAGCCGCCTTCGACCGACGCCGCGACGCGCTTCGTCAGCGCCTCCAGCGCCATCAGCGGATCGGCGCCGGCGTCCTGCGGCGGCGGCATTGCATGCGCGTGATCCAGCCTGGATGCAGCCACGGCGTTTCCTCATGTTTGCCGCGGCCCAAACCGACCACGGGGGCCCCAGGCTACTTTGAGCCCGTTTGGCGTAATTCTTGTCGGCCACTATAGGTTAAATGCAGCCTCCTGTCCCAGCACCAGGCAAACCACCTCGCGGTTGCAGGGGGGAACGCCGAACGTCCGGAAGCCTTCCCTGTAGAGAGCGCGGAGCAAGCCGAGATCGCAGCCGGCGCCGCAATCGACGCCGACGCGTTCGGCGGCGTCCGACGCATTTGCCAGCCTGTTCAGGAGAGAGGCGAGAAAGGGCTTCAGGGCGCTTCGCGGATTGGCGCTCATGAGGCCTTGATGGACATAATCGTCAAGCGCGGTCGCAACCAGATAATGCTCGGGCACGAATCCATGCGCGGATAAAAGGATCTCATCCATGTCGAGCCACAAGGTCGCGCCTTCTGCGAGCATTGCAGGCGCTGCGTCGAGGCAGGCCACATTCTGCACGGTGACGCCGGCGGCGAGATTTGGAAACGCTTCAGCCTCATTTCGGAAACGGCGCCATTCGCCAACGTCTGTGACGCCGCCAATCAAGACTGTGATGGGAGCGTCCTGATCCAGGGACGCCTGCGACAGCCCATGAAGCAGGGGCCGATAAAACGCCGGGTTGCCTAGCGGCAGAAACAGGCGCGGGTCGAGATCGGACCAGCCGGGTATCAGCGAGCGAGCGCGTTCGGACGCCAGCCTCGGCAGGCGGATATGATTTATCGGCGCGCAAGCGGTCTCGAATATTTTCGCGGCGATCGCTCCTGCAATCTCTCCGAGTTCTATTTCCGTGGCGGCGTTCGGACGCCCGATCCGGCTGACGCAGTCAATCAGTCGTTCGATCGAGCCGGTCGCAAGGGCGAAATCAGTCATGCCCGTCAATGCGCGCGCGCAGCCGGCTCCCCTCATTTGCACGGCCTCGCCGCCATTATGGGTCGCGGTCCAGATCGTCGCGTGCGACAGCGCGTCGGCTTTCTCGAGCAGGCGGGACAAGCGGCGGGCGCCTTGCGCCGGGGCGATAAGATCGATCGCGCCCGCATAGACAAGCCCGCTCGCGCCGTCGATAGCGATCCAGTCGCCTTCACGGTAGCGTTTGCCGCCCGCGACGAACACCTTCTCTTCGGGATCGATCTCGATCGTCTCGCATCCGACGATGCAGGGCTTGTCGAGCGCGCGGGAGACGACGGCGGCGTGGCTCAGCGCGCCGCCACGCGCCGTCAATATGCCGTCGGCCGCGATCATGCCGCGAATGTCGAGCGGACTCGTCGTCGGCCGCACGAGAATGACGGCTTCGCCCGCCGCTGCGCGCTCGGCCGCGCGGTCCGAATCGAAAATCGCGACGCCGCTCGCCTGTCCGGGCGATGAGCCGATGCCTTTTGCGATGCTTCTTGCCTCGGCGAGTTTGGCGGGGTCGAACACGGGACGCAGCAGCCGTTTCACCTGCTCGGCGGAAACCCGCTTGAGGCCGGCGGCCGAATCGACAAGCCCCTCCTCCACAAGATCCGCCGCGATGCGGACGGCGGCCTCGGCCGTGCGCTTGGCGGGGCGCACCTGAAGCAGATAGAGCTTGCCCGATTCGACAGTGAATTCGATATCGACGGCGTCGCCGTAAAGACGCTCAAGCGCGCGCGAATGCTCGTCGAGCTTCGCCCGCAGCTCAGCGTAACCGTTCTCGCATCGGGAGAGATCAATCGGCGTCTTCGCCCCCGAGACGATGTCTTCGCCCTGCCGGCCGGCGAGATATTCGCCATAAAGCGCCGGATCGCCGTCATTGGGATTGCGCGAGAAGGCGACGCCGGAGCCGGAATTGTCGTCGGCGTTGCCAAACACCATCGCCTGAACTGTGACCGCCGTGCCAAGGTCATCGGCTATTCCATGATGCTGGCGGTAGGCTTTTGCGCGCGGGCTGTCCCAAGAGGCGAAGACCGCGGAAATGGTCTGATCGAGTTGCGCGCGCGGATCGGTCGGCGCGGCCTCTCCCTGCGAGAGGATATGCGCGACGACGGCGGCCTCCAGCGTCTCGAGGTCGATCTCTCCCCCGATTGCGGCCGCGCGCTGCGGCGCGATGTCATCAACAAGATCATCGCCGTCGAGGCCGAGCACGATCTCGGCGTACATTTTCCAGAACCGCAGCCAGCTATCGATCACGAATTCGCGCGCGCCTGTGCAGGCAATCATTTTGGCGGCGAGCCCGGCGTCAAGACCGAGATTGAGAACGGTGTCCATCATTCCCGGCATGCTGACCTGCGCGCCCGAGCGGACCGACACCAGCAAGGGCAGTTCGCCCGCGTCGGCGACGCCGAACCGTCGCCCGGCCTGCGCGCCAAGCCGCGCCATGGCTTCATTCACCTGGCGGCGCAAGTCATCCGGCAAGCGCCGCCCGTTGGCGTGGAAGGCGTGGAAGGCGTCCGTGCCGATGGCGAACGCCGGGGGCGCGGGAATGCCAGCCGCGACCATCCGAGCGAGTCCCGTCGCCTTGCCGCCAAACCGTCTGCCGTCGCTCGGATCGAGGGCGCGAATGTCCCAGACGAAGCGGGCCGCCGTCGTTTCAAGCACCTCAGACATCACGCGGGCGTCCTATCAAAGCGAGGATGTCTTCGTGAAATTCGAACCAGATATTGTGCATCGAATCCACTGTCGGCTTGCAGACAAAGTCGTCTTCGCCGCGATCGGCAAGCGCCATCGCCCGCGCAAAGCGATTGGCGTATTTTTCATAACGGGACACGTCGGAGGTGATCTGGCGCAAGGTTCGGATCATGCGTTCGACGAGCTTCGTCATCTTTTCGCGGGCGCGATCGTCTCCCGCGGAGGTCTGCCAGTCGGAAACCGCCTTGATGAACTGCTGGTTGAGGCTTGTTTCGAATTTGTCGTACCAGGCGATGACGCCGGCCTGCGCGCGCAACGGCGCATAGACCTCGCGGTAGAAGGCGAGCACCTTTGCGGTCCCTTTTTCGCCAAGGACGAAAGAGCCGCCAAGATCAATCACCGCCTCCTCGCTCTGCTGCCGCTTCAGGATGCTCTCAACCTGGGGCTCGGCGAGTTCGGAGACCTCGGCGACATGCTTTGGCGTCGCCATCTTGTGCAGATAGATGGCGTTCAAAACGTCGAATGTGTTGTCGTCGATCAAGGGCGCGACCGGCGGCGATACCGTCGATGCGCGATTGCCGGAAACCATCATGGCTCAACTCCAGAAATATTTGGAGCGGCGCAGATCCGTTCCGTCCGGGAACGGAAGATAGCCTTCGCCCGAAAATATCTTCTGTGGCACGACCGCCTGTGCGAAGCCGCGCTTGGTGATGTCATAATAATAATTGGAGACGCGCTGATCGATTTCCCAGAAATCATAGTCGACGCAGGCCTTCTCATATGTCCCGGCGAGACGCAGATGAGGCAGGATCATGTCGATATAATAGGTGTACATGCCATTGGTGATGAGCTGGCGCCGTGACATGCGGGCGAGCTTACTGTAGAGACCCATTGTCGCCTGCTGGATGCCCTCGACGCGCTTCTCAAGATTGTCGATCGCGATCGGATAGATCTCCGACATCGGCGTATTCCACTTCTCGCGCACGAATACGGCGCCGCCGACGATGTGCTCGATATAGTTTTTTGGCCTCGTGAATGTCGTCGAGATGTCGTTAACTCTGATCTCTTCGAGGCTCATCGCCTCCGGATCGATCACCAGCAGCAGGCTGTAGCAATGCGGGACGCCGGCGTTGTCGCAGGCGTCGCTCCAGTGATAAACTTCCTCATTCGTGAAAAGATCGCGAATGATGAGAATTTTGCCGTCCGCGAGCTCATACGGGCCCGTGTCGCCGAGGCCGAGTCGGTTGTCGAAATGGTCCAGGAAGGCGAGCAATTCGGCCGACGCGTTGAACCGCGTGAACTTCTGGTGCTTATCGCTGCCGGGCTCAAAATACTCAATATGCGAGGCGAGCGTCTCGATGACGTCCTTGTCGTGGATCGCACAGCGATACCGGTTCTGAGAATTCAGGATATAGCCGTCCTGACGCTTGCCCCACAGGACGCGCTGCATGAATTTCAGAATTTCATTGCTTTCCTCGACATAGTCGTTCGGCTTGATCGCCTCGAGAGCGAGCAGCCCGCAACGGCCCATACCGAAACCGACGGCGCCGATGCACCAGTCATGGACGGCGTTCACTTTGATTCCGATCTCCCGCCGAGCCGTCGCGCCTATATTGATGACGCCTTCCGCGCCGATCTCGTCGGTCGTCATGCGCAGAATTTCGGGCCAACGATAGAATTCATTCATGAACGCCAGGATTTCATATTCCTGGCGGGGGATCATACCGGATACGCCCTCGGTTGCGCGCATAACCAGAACGTCCCAGATATTCCAGGCGAGATAGTTGTTTAGGTCGTTCAGCTCGTCGAGCGTGAATTGACCTTTAAGGACGTCCTCGCGGCTGACTTTTTCAAGCACTTTCGACTTCGCGCGGGAGCGCATGATACGGTCGCCGACGATGCCGTCGCGCACGGGCTCCTGACCCTTGAAATTGCCGACGTAGGCGAGATCCTGAAACCGGAGCCCATCATCGCCTTCGGAATAACGCTTCTTGTAACTGCTCATTGTTTTTTCCTCGCCCTGTTGCTTTTGCTTATTATATTGTTGTCTCAATCGAGCTCGACGATCTTGCCCTGCTCGACATCGCTACAATCGAGTCGCACGCGTTTGCCTTGAAGACGGCTGATCATCGCTCCAAAATGCGCGTCATTGTCGCCGCCGGTGACATAGCGCGTGTCGCTGTCGACGAGATGAGCCGTCATGACGCAGGGCATTTGAAATTCGCGCGACAGAATTCCCAGATGCGACTCGGGGGCGCCAGACAGGGTGATGACGCCGATCGCGCCCATAGTAAGCGCAGGCGAAAGAAACGTCGTCGTGCCGCCCTGAACGAGTAATATGTGCTCCTTCAGCTTTCCGCTCTGGATTAGCTTGATCACAGATTGTGGATTTGGCAGGTAGACAACCTCGCCTTCGGACGATTTTTTTGTTTCGAAACTGTTGTATCCTTGCGCTATGACTTTCATTGTTTCCTCTCCTTGTTGTTTGTGGCGCTGGACCGCATTTGCTTGCGGCTCTAATCAGCGCGAAGTCCTTTTAGGCGCAGGACGCCGGATTTTTCGAGGACCGGTTCAAGGTCTGTCTCCGGCGGCGGCTCTACCTCGTCCGCGCGTTCCTCGATCACGTTTGACCGCGGCGACAGCGCCCAGGAGATGATCTCCTGCGGCCAGACCGCGACTTTCTCCGCTCCCGCCTCCATAAGGTCGCTCGCCTTGTGCATTCCCCATGAGACGCCAAGCGTTCGGACGCCGCATTCGCGCGCATGTCGAACGTCGCAGACCGTGTCTGTCACAAATGCGACCTCATCGGGCTCGAACGGTTTCGGCGCGCGCTCCTGATAGGCGGGCGAGCCGATGCGCAACGTGGCATATGACGGATCGGCGAGGAATTGGCGGATGCTTTTGCGTTTGTCAGGCTCGATATCGCCTGCGAATACGTGGGCAATGCATTGGGCGATATGGGCGTCGTCGGCGATCCGCCGGATCGCCTCGAGCGCGTTGCTTGAGACGATGCCCAGAACGCAGCGCGCCGCGAGAGTCCTGACGACATCCGCGATGCCCGGCACCAGCGGCGGATTATACTCTTTGCGCAAAAGCTCGAGGAAATGATTGATCGCCGCAAGCCCGCGTTCCTCGTCGCCGCAAGCCTGCGGGACTGCGACAAACAGATTGTCCCGAAAGAGTTTGAAGAACTGCTCGCGGTCATCGATGCCGAGCGCGAATTTCCTGTTGGTCCGTTCGAACAGCACCCAGGACGCGTCCCGGGTCTGCACGAGAGTTCCGTCGAGATCGAACAGAATCGCACGAATTGGCGGCGCCATCGACTTCACGCCGCCGCGGCGATGCGCGTCGCCGGGATGGAGTTCAACCGGGTCAGTTGCGGCAGCTCGAAGAAGTCCTGAATCTCGCCATAGCCGACGAGACCATTCATCTCCCACCGTCCGAGCACGTTAAATGCAACCATATTGGCCCAGCATTGCCACGGAAAGCTCGTCAGCCCTTTTGCGGAAAGATTCCACTCCCGATTGGCGCGATCGACGAGCCAAAGCTCGACGCTGTCGGCGTAACGGTCGCGCGGGCGCACCGCCTGTCCGGAGCCCGCCTTGAGACCGAAGATTTCGCCGCGCTCTACAACATAGCCGTGCGTCAAGGAGAGCTTCAACCCATTCTGCTCGGGATCGAAGCTGAAGATGGCGTGAACCGCGAGATCTTTCGAAAAGTGCGCATGCAGCCAGCTCATGTTGGGGGCGCCGCGCTCCGGCCTTGGACCCCAGCTGTGATCCATGGTGGAAATGCAGTCGATCGGGATCGTACGGCCGCGCAGGGTCACGGCGCCTTGGTAGTGGCCAGTTTGGTCAAAATGGCCATTGTAGGCGGTTCCCCAGGCGAATTCGCCGTCATGGCGGCCAACCATTGGATCCATGACCGGATCGTGAATATCGAATGCGGGCATGATCGATCGGTAGACGACGTCGATCTTAGTGCCTTCGCCGTCGTCGAATTTGATCTCCCAAGCCATGTTTGGCTCAACGCAGCGGATGTGCAGGCCATTGGCGAGCCCGTAGTCGAGCAGACTGCAGTCAGGGGCCATAGGAATGACGGACTGACAGTCGACGTAATCGGCTTCCCAAGGCGCGATTGCGAAGCCGGAATTCATGCAGATGGTCGAATTGACGGTGCGCAGATTGGTCCGGAACAGGGCGTATACGCCAATGTTTAATCTCTCCTCGGCATTATAGAAGCCGAAGAAATTGGTTTCCGCCCAATTTAGCTTGTCCGGATCAGCTGGATGAAATTCGGCGTCCGCAGCCCCAATCATGCATTTCTCCCTTATTTTCAATCTTGCTTCGCAAGTTCGTGGCGATGAAATTAGCGTCGATCCTTGGGCCTGCGCCATATCTTCGACAGATAATAAGGGCGCTCGACTTTATCCCGGCCTGGGGCCGATCGTTCGTTTATTCTCCAGCCGCCGCCAAAATGCGCCTCGCCTGTTTCAGGTGCGGGGCGTCGATCATCCGTCCCGCCAGCTGAAGCGCGCCGGCGTCAGGATTCGCCGCGAACGCGGCGACGATCAGGCGCGCCTCCGCGAGCGTGGCCTCTGGCGGCGTGAAGGCCGCGTTGATCACGGCGACCTGCGTCGGGTGGATCGCCAGCATGCCTGTGAAGCCGTCGCGCGCCGCTCTGGCGGCATAGAGGGACAGCCCGTGCAAATCGCGGAAATCCGGAAAGACCGTTTCGATTGCGGCGACGCCCGCCGCGTGCCCGCCAAACAGGGCGAGCGAACGGGCAAGCTGATAGGGCGCCGTATAGCTTCCATCCGCCTCGCGGCTTGTCGTAGCTCCGATCGCCGCCGGGAGATCCTCGGCGCCCCATGTCAGGCCGCACAGCCTTGGCGTGACGCCGCCATAGGAGCCAAGCGCGAACACCGCAGCCGGCGTTTCGGTGGCGATGGGAAGGATCATGGCGCGATCCGCTCCAAGCCGCCGGTCGAGATCGGCGATCGAGCCCGCACCCTCCGCTTTCGGCAGGACGATCCCATCGGCGCCGCGGGCGGCGGCGAGGTCAAGGTCGGCCATCTCGCCGCCAAGAGGGTTGATCCGCACGAACAGCGTCGCGGATCTCGCACCGCTCGGGGCGAGAAAGGCGGCGACGGCTGCCCGCGCCTCCCCCTTGCGCGAGGCCGCGACGGAATCCTCAAGATCGAGGATCAAGGCGTCGGCGCCGCTGGCCAGCGCCTTGGCAAAGCGCTCCGGCCGGTCGCCCGGAACGAACAGAAGCGAGCGCAGCCTCATGAGGATTTCCGGATCAGCGCCGCCCGCTCGCACTGGCAGACGATCTCATCGCGCTGATTAATCAAACGATGCGCAAAGGTGACGACCCCGGCCTCAGGGCGCGACCGGCTTTCCTTCAGCGCCAGAACCTCCGTTTCGGCGCGCATCGTGTCTCCGATAAAGACGGGCTTTGGCATTTTGACTTTATCATAGCCGAGATTGGCGATGAGCACGCCCAGCGTCGTGTCTCCCACCGACAGTCCGATCATCAGCGCGAAGCTGAATGTGCCATTGACGAGAATGCGGCCGAATTCACTGGCCTTTGCCGTTTCCGCGTCGAGGTGCAGCGGCTGCGGATTATGCGTCATGGTCGAGAAAAGGAGATTATCCGTTTCGGTCACGGTGCGGCGGATATCATGGACGATGCGGTCGCCGACGCGCCATTGGTCGAACCATCGGCCGGCCATCAGTCTTCTCCCTTGACCACGCTCAGCAGGACGTCGCCGTCCGAGACCTGAGCGCCGACCTTCGTCTTCAAATGCGCGATGACGCCATCGAAAGGCGCGGTCATGGCGTGCTCCATCTTCATGGCTTCCAGCACTAGCAATTTTTGACCGCGCGAGACCTTTTCGCCGTCGGAGATTTCCACGGCGACGATCCGGCCGGGCATGGGGGCGACGATCACGCCGGTCGAAACCACTTCGCCGCCGCTTCTGTTGGCGGTGGGCGCCCCAAATGGCCACGCTTCCCCGTGAAAGAACACGATGCGCTGGCCGCCGACCTCTGCAAATCGGGCCGAAGGCGGTGGCCCCTCGACTGCGACGACATGGGAGACGCCGGCGACTTCGACGATAATTCGCCGATCGGGCGCGGCGTTGGCGCGAAATCCGGCAAGCGCGCGCCACGGATCGACCGCGTCTGCGGACAGCATCGCCCGCGCCGCCGCCTGTAGCACCGCGTGCGAAGGATCTTTTGGCGGCAGCAGCCGGTCGCCATGGCGGTCGATGAAGCCTGTATCGACGCGGCCCGCGACAAAATCCGCATCGCTTGCGGCCCGCGCGAGAAAAGCCGCATTGGTCTTGACCGGCCACGCCTCGACGGAGCCGGCCGCTTTCGCCAAGCGCTGCGCCGCCATGGCGCGCGTCGGAGCATGGACGATGAGCTTGGCGATCATCGGATCGTAATGCGGGGTGACTTCGCCATACCGCTCGACGCCGCTGTCGACTCGGACATTATCGGGAAAGCGCAGCCAGTCGAGGGGGCCCGTGGAGGGCAGGAAGCCGGTCGCGGGATTCTCGGCGTAAAGCCTCGCCTCCATCGCCCAGCCGTTGATGGCCAGCGCCTCCTGCTTAAGCGGAAGCGGTTCGCCGCAGGCGACGCGCAGCTGCCATTCGACGAGGTCCTGGCCCGTGATCGCCTCGGTCACCGGATGTTCGACCTGGAGGCGCGTATTCATCTCCATGAACCAGATGCGGTCGGCGCGGACGGCGCCCCGCGCGTCGGCGTCCGATTGGGCGATGAATTCGATCGTGCCGGCGCCAACGTAGTTCACAGCTTTCGCCGCCCTGACGGCGGCCGCGCAGACGGCGGCGCGCGTCTCGTCATCCATCCCGGGCGCGGGGGCTTCCTCGATCACCTTCTGATGGCGGCGCTGCAGCGAACAGTCGCGCTCGAACAGATGGACGACCCCGCCATGGGAGTCGCCAAAAATCTGCACTTCGATATGGCGCGGGTTCAGCACATATTTTTCGAGAAGCACGCGGTCGTCGCCGAAGGCGGCGGCGGCCTCGCGGCGGCAACTCTCCAGCGCCTGCGCGAAGGACCCGGCGGCCTCGACCTTGCGCATTCCCTTGCCGCCGCCACCCGCCACCGCCTTGATGAGAACCGGATAGCCGATCGCATCAGCTTCCGTTTGCAGCCGCGTGAGGCTCTGATTATCGCCGAGATAGCCAGGGGTCACCGGCACGCCAGCCTTCTGCATCAGGCGCTTTGCGGCGTCTTTCAGGCCCATGGCGCGGATAGCGGCCGGAGGCGCGCCAATCCAGACAAGGCCGGCGCCCGCGACGGCTTTGGCGAAGTCGGCGTTTTCCGACAGAAAGCCATAACCCGGATGGATCGCCTCGGCGCCGGTCGTCCGGGCCGCCGACAGGATCTTGTCCGGCGCGAGATAGCTTTCGCGGGCGGATGCGCCGCCGATGCCGACCGCTTCGTCGGCTTCCGCGACGAAGGGCATGGCGGCGTCGACGTCGGAATGAACCGCGACGGTCCGCACGCCAAGCCGTTTCGCCGTGCGGATGATCCGACGCGCGATCTCTCCGCGATTTGCGATCAATATCTTTTCGAACATCGTGCTTTCAGATCCGTAGCCGTTCAAAGGGTCCGGCGATCGGCCGGCTTCACATTCTGAACAGTCCGAAGCGCGGCCGATCGGGGATCGGCGCGCCAAGCGTCACGGAAAGGGCGAGGCCGAGGACGTCGCGAGTCTGAACGGGATCTATGATTCCGTCGTCCCACAGGCGCGCGGTGGCGTAGTATGGATTGCCTTCGTCGTCGAATTTCTTGCGGATGGGCGCCTTGAAGGCCTCGATTTGCTCCGGCGTCCAATGCTCGGCGTCGCGGTTGACGGTGGCGAGCACCGAGGCCGCCTGCTCTCCGCCCATGACCGAGATGCGCGAATTGGGCCAACTGAACAGGAAGCGCGGACTATAGCCGCGCCCGCACATCCCGTAATTGCCTGCGCCGAAGCTGCCGCCGATCAGAACCGTGATCTTCGGCACAGAGGCGGTGGCGACCGCCGTCACCAGCTTCGCGCCATTCTTCGCGATCCCTTCGGCTTCATATTTGCCGCCGACCATGAAGCCGGAGATATTTTGCAGGAATAGCAGCGGCGTGCGCCGCTGGCAGGCCAGCTCGATGAAATGCGCCCCCTTCAGCGCCGACTCCGAGAATAAAACGCCATTGTTGGCGAGAATCGCGACGGGCGCGCCCCAGACGCGAGCGAAGCCGCAGACAAGGGTTGTTCCGTAAAGCGGCTTGAACTCATGAAATTCGGAGCCGTCTACGATGCGGCCGATAACCTCGCGCACCTCATAGGGCGCGCGAACATCGATCGGCACGACGCCATAAAGATCCTGCGGATCGAGCTTTGGCGGACGCGGCGTCATCATTTCGACGTCGACCGCCTTGGGGCGATTGAAGGTCGCGACAATGTCGCGGACAATCAAAAGCGCATGCTCGTCATTCTCCGCCACATGGTCGACGAGGCCGGATTTGCGGCTATGCGTATCCGCGCCGCCGAGGTCTTCGGCTGAAATAACCTCGCCGGTGGCGGCCTTCACCAGCGGCGGTCCTGCGAGGAAAATTGTCGCCTGTTTGCGGACGATCACCGTCTCATCCGACATGGCGGGAACATAGGCGCCCCCCGCAGTGCAACTGCCCATGACGCAGGCGATCTGCGGAATGCCCTCCGCCGACATCTGCGCCTGATTGTAGAAGATTCTGCCGAAATGATCGCGATCCGGAAATACCTCCGCCTGATGTGGAAGATTCGCGCCGCCGGAGTCCACAAGGTAGACGCAGGGGAGACGGTTCGCCTGAGCGATCTCCTGCGCGCGGAGATGCTTCTTGACCGTCATCGGAAAATAGGCGCCGCCTTTCACGGTGGAATCATTCGCAGCAATCATAATCTCGCGGCCCGATACGCGGCCGACGCCGGCGATGATGCCAGCTCCTGCCGCATCGCTGCTATACATGCCGTGGGCGGCGAGCGCGCCGACTTCCAGGAACGGCGAGCCGGGATCGAGCAAGCGATGGATACGGTCGCGAGGCAGGAGCTTGCCGCGCGCCACATGCCGCTCGCGCGCGCTGTCCGACCCGCCTTTCGCGGCGATCGCCACTGTATCCCGTAAGGTCTCGACCAGCCCTCGATTATGCGCGGCGTTGGCCGCGAAAACCGGATCCGCGCGATCGATGCTGCTGGTTAAAACGCTCAAGTAGTTCTCCTCTGATTCAAGCGCAGCTCCGATTTCGCCACGGCTCAGGCCGCGTTGACGACGAGCGTCTTTGCGTTGGTGTATTCAGCAAGCCCCTCAAGCGCGTTTTCGATGCCAAGACCGGATTGCTTATGTCCGCCGAAGGCGACATGCGGCGAGAAGGTATGGACCTCGTTCACCCAGACGGTTCCGGCGTCGATACGCTCGGCGACCCGCCGCGCCGCTTTGATATCTTTACCCCAGACAGAAGCCGCGAGCCCGTATTCGGTGTCATTGGCGCGCGCGATCACGCCGTCAATGTCATCGAATTTTAGCAGGGGCAGGATCGGCCCGAACGCCTCTTCAGCGACAACGCGGCTGTTCTCCGGCGGGTTGTCGATAATCGTGACAGGGACAAAGAAGCCTTTCGCGTCCGTGACGTCTCCGCCAAGTAGAAAGCGCAGACCGTTGGTCTTGGCGTCAGCGAGCAGGTTCTTCAGCTTCTCGAACTGCATCCTGTTTTGTATTGGACCAAGGTCTGTGCCTTGCAGGGAGCCGTCGCCGACCTTCACCGTTTTCGCGTAGGCGACCAGTTCGGCGGCGAGATCGTCGTAAATATCGGCGTGGATATAAAGGCGCTTCGCCGCGACGCAAAACTGCGCGCTATTCTGAAACGCCGCCCAGAACAGCTTTTCGGCTGTTTCCTTCACGTCAACGTCCGGAAGCACGATCGCAGGGTCGTTGCCGCCAAGCTCAAGCGTAATGCGTTTGATGTTGCCCGACGCCGCCGCCATGATTTTTCTGCCGGTTTCGGTCGAGCCGGTAAAACTAATCTTGCGAATGTCCGAGTGGGTCGTCATCCAAACGCCGAGTTCGTTGCCGCCGGAGACGATATTCAGAACGCCGGGGGGAAGCAGCTCGCGAACCAGCTCGCCGAGCTTGAGCGTGCAAAGCGGCGTGTAGGGAGAAGGCTTCAGGACCATCGTGTTGCCGGCGACAAGAGCCGGCGCGATCTTCCAGATGGCGAGCAGGACAGGAAAATTCCAGGGCGTAATTCCGGCGATGACGCCGAGCGGCTCGCGACGTGTCTCCACTCTGCGCGTTTGGCTCTCTTCGCTGATGTGGACGGGCAGCTCCTGTTTGGCGATTTCCCGGCACCAGATCGCCGACCCGAAAATTTCCCACTCGGCGCCCTTGCGCGGCTTGCCCTGCTCGCGGGTCAGCAGCCGCATGAAATCCTCGGCATGCGCCTCGATAAGGTCGCCGATCCGCGCCACCAGCGCCTGGCGCTCTGCGATCGGCCGCGCGCTCCAGGCTGGAAAGGCGCGCTTGGCCGCGGCGACGGCGGCCTCAAGCTGCTCCCGGCTCGCATCGGGAGCCGCCGCGATGACCTCTTCAGTCGCCGGATTGAAAGCCTCGAACGTCGCCGCCGAGGCCGCGGCGGCGCCGTCGATCGACATGGTGTAATTTGAAAAAAAGTCGATGCTCATGGAAACGATCTTTCACGCTTGTGTGGGGATGCAATCGCGAGCCGACTCGCGCAGCTTTCGACGCATGATCTTGCCGGTGCTGGTCTTCGGCAGATCGTCCACGAAGATCACGCGCCGGGGCACCTTGTAGGCGGCGAGATGCTTGCGGCAGTGGATCAACAGTTCCGTCTCGTCAAGCGTCGCATCGGCGCGGCGGACGACGAACGCCTCGGCCAATTCGCCTTTCTCGGCGTCCGCGATCGCCGCCACCGCGACCATCACGACCGAAGGATGCATGGCGATCACCTGCTCGAGCTCGGCTGGATAGACATTGTAGCCCGCGGTGATGATGAGATCTTTCTTGCGATCGACGATGAAGATGTAGCCGTCTGAGTCTGCCCGCGCGACGTCGCCAGTGGCGAGCCAGCCATCCTTGTCGATCGCGTCGGCCGTGGCCTCCGCATCGTTCCAGTATCCGCGCGTCACCATGGGGCCGCGCACCAGCAGCTCGCCCGCTTCGCCTATGGGCTGATCGCGTGTGCGCTCTTCAAGATCAACGATGCGCGCATGGACGCCGGGCGCGGGGAGGCCGATCGAACCGTAACGCGACGGCCAGTAGGGCGAATGGGTGACCGCCGGACCGGCGACTTCGGTCATTCCCCACAGTTCAAGCACGGGGCAGCCAAATCGGTTCGCGACGGCCTCGATCTGCGAAAGGGGCATCGTCTGACCGCCAACCGTACAGCGTACAAGGCTGGTCAAGTCGGCGGACGCAATATCCGGATGCGCGAGCATCTGATAATACATCGTCGGCACGCCTTCAAAGAGCGTCACGCGTTCCTGTTCTATAAGCTTCAGCGCCGCTCCCGCCTCGAAACGCGGAGTCGAAACGAGCCGCATCCCGGTCAAAAATACGGCGTTCATGACGACATTGCCGTAAACATGCGGGAAAGGCAGCGATGACAGCACTATATCGCCGGCGTGACGCACATGCATCGTCGCGGTCGCGGCCATGCTTGCGTAGACGCATCCATGCGTCAGCATGGCTCCCTTTGGTCTGCCTGTGGTGCCTGAGGTGTAGCCGATGGTAAAAAGATCGTCTGCCCCGCGCTCGACCGGATCTATGTAGGCGCCTGCGAGCAACCTCTGAAATTCGACAGCGCCTTCAGATGACCCAAGCGTGATGACGGCAACGTCCTCGCTCACTGCGACCGCGCTTCTGCGCTCTGCTGGCAGGATCAGCGCGAGCGCCTCGGAATCGCGCGCAGCGAATGTCACTTCGGCGGCGCTGAGCAAAAAATTCGCGGGAACGACGACGGCGCCTATCCGCGCGATCGCATGATAGGAAACGATCCACTCCCAGCCATTGGGAAGATGCAGCACGACCCGATCGCCGGCGCGCACGCCAAGGCTGCGAAGGCCGCCGGCGAAACGTCCGGTGAGCTCGTCAAGCTCACGAAAGGTGAAGCTGCGCGCTCCCGGCAGCGTCAATGCGGCGCCGTCGCCGTAGCGCTGCGCCGCAAGCTGCACAAGATTTGAGATGACGCCCCGACGCATCGCGGCCTCTCAGCTCCCGGCCGGGGCGCCGTCCGGGATCAATATGGCTTTCAGCACGTCGCCCGACTCCGAAGCGCGAGCGGCCTCTTCAATCTCGGTCAGCGGATATTTGCGGATCAGCCGATCGAACGGAAAACGCCCCTGCCGCCAAAGCTCGATCAATTGCGGGATGAAAATATCGGGCACGCTGTCGCCTTCGATAATTCCGCGTATGGCGCGGCCGAAAAGAATGCCGTTCATGTCGAGCGTCAGTTCCGTGCCGAGCGGCGCGACGCCGATGAGTCCGCAAAGGCCCGTCAGCCTCAGGCAGTCGACCGCCTGGCGCGCGACTTTCGGCAGCCCTGTGCATTCCAGCGAAAACTGCGCGCCCTCATTGCCCGTCAGCGCCCTGACGGCAAGTATTGGGTCTTCCCGACCGGCGTTGACGACATGCGTCGCGCCAAGCTCCTTCGCCAAATTCAGCCGGCGAGCGTTCAAATCGACAACGATGATTTGGGCGCATCCGACCACTTGCGCCGCCATTGCCGCGGCGAGGCCAACCGAGCCGGCGCCAAAGATCGCGATGCTGGTCCCAGCTCCGGGTTTCAGCGCGTTGATGACCGCGCCAGCGCCGGTCTGGACGCCGCAGCCCAGCGGTCCCATGATCTCAAGGGGGACATCGTTGGGAATTTTGACGACGTTGCGTTCGGTCGCCAGCGCATATTCGCCGAACGACGATTGCGAGAAGAAATATCCGCTGACGCGATCGCCATGCGCGTCGCAGCAGGGGCTCGATCCGTCTGCCCGGGCCCCGCTGAAGTTATGCGCATAAAGGTCGGGGCAATAGCCGTAGCGTCCGCTCTGGCAATTGGCGCATTTGCCGCAACTTGCGAAGGTCAGCACCACATGGTCGCCAACAGCGACTTTGGTCACCTGAGAGCCGATCTTTTCGACGACTCCGGCGCCCTCATGGCCCAGAACGGCCGGCAGCGGCGTCGGGAAATATTGATCGCGGACCACAAGATCCGTGTGGCACATGCCGACGCCAGCGATCCGGACCAAGACCTCCTCGCCTCGCGGATCGTCGAGATCGATCGTCTCAACCAGAAAAGGTCCGCCCTTCTCGCGTACGACCGCAGCTTTCATTCGTAGCATGTTCACGCGCTCCGCTTGTTCATTTTTGTGTCGGCGTGCGGGATTTGCGCGCAGATTTCCTGCGAACAAATGTCCTCCCCATTGCGGATCGCAGAATGAAGCGCGGCCGACGGCCTGACTATTGCCGTTAGAGATAAAAAGGAGCCACGGGCTTATCCTGGTCGGACAGAATCGGAGCCCCGCTTCGTGATCGGCGTTTCGATCGACGCCAGAGTAGCCAGCGCCGACGCTGCCGCGATAGGGCGCCTTCGCGGACGATGCTCTCGAGCCGCGTCCAACAAAAAACGCCGCGCCCCCATTTCTGGAAGCGCGGCGAATGAAGCGGACTGCTGGGGAGTGGCAGCGCCGCGACGAAACAGAAGCAGATTTTCTCAGAAGGCCTTCAGCAGCCTGAGATTGACGCGATTGGCTTCTCTCAGGCCGTTGTCGACCGAGATATCCCGCCCATAGACCGCCATGATATTCCAGCTCGGCGCGAAGTTCCACGCGAAGCCGACTTTGAAGTTGACAGTGCTGAGGCTATCGCTGTTGACGGTCGAATTAACCTTTGTCTGACCGCCGGCATAGTAGGTGGCGCCCATCCGCAAATCGAAATCGGGGGTCACCGCATATTTAAGCCAGCTCTGAAGCGAAACAAGCGGGAGCTGCTGCAGCGTCTGGGCCCTCCCCCCGAACGACGTGTTGTTGCCATAGAACGTAACGTCCCCGACGAGCTGAAGCACGAGTTCCTTGACGAAAACCGGCATAACCCACCCGGCCTGCAACGCGCCTTTCCAACGATTCTCGCCGAGGTTCAACGCATTATTGGAGTTGTAGGTTCCGATGGGAACGTAGAGAACCGGCGTAATGCCGAAAAACAAATTCGACTCTGGCTTGTTATATAGCCAGATCGTTGAAGCGAGGATCAGGTCGCCGACGCCAGTCGTCTGGCCAAGACTGCCAAGATCGCCGATACCCTGCAAATGTCCGAAAGGGAGCAAAAACTGCGGATCGGCGATAAAGGGCCCTATTTCGACGAAATGCGCATAACGGAGGATCCCCACCTCAGAATCGAGCGTTCCGTTTCCGACACGCTGGCTGGCAGAATACGCTGCGTCGCGATTTACGAATTGCCCGTAGAGCAGTGCGAGATTGGTCCCTGCCGGAAGAGCGCCTGCGCTGTAGTCGTCGGCATCGACGTCGAGGGCTCGAGCGCACGGCGCGTATAGGCCGAAAAAGGCAAGCAAAGCCACAAAAGCGCCCAACCGGAATTTGCTTACGGGACACGCTCTTTCATGGGTGATGGCAGATTTCTGAAGTGTCGTCCTCATCGCGTTCTCCCTCAAAATCAGTGTATTATTGTTGACTAGGAATGAGCTTCGAGATGGACAGGGCAGGATCTTCCAACCACGACGAAGTCAGTTATTTTTATTATTGCTGACACGGTCGTACCGGCGGGCCTATAGCAGCTGAGGATAAAAAGAGATGCCGCCTTTCATCCGTTGGCTCACGCCAAAGACGGACGCTCGCTCGGGGCCAATCGTTTGGTCCGGCAATGCGAGAAAGGACAGACGCGCTATTCGCGCTCGCTAAGCGACCGCTCGCAGGCAAGCAGTCATCTTGCTTCGTTCTGGAATGAAGTTACTTTTGGTCGGCGCATGTTGCCTATAGAGGCGCACGCGTTTTTTGCGATCGGCCACCTCGCCCCTCTCTGCTCGTGAAATCTACGGAACTCTACCAATCGCCGCCTGGGCTGCGGCGATCCGGGCGTCGGCTTCGTCAAGCTGCGGCTCGTCGAATTCGGGCATTTTCATGCCTCGTCTGAGGAGAGACGACGGGGACGGCGCGCGAGATCATGCCGCTCGCCGCAACGGCGAGCAGCATCATCAGGATTGGAGCCACATTCTCCATCTTGTAAATCGCTCCATCAATGATTGTGCAAAAAGGATCGGCTAAATTGCCGGACGCCGACGGGCGTTGAGGCGGCCGCCGCCGGGATTTCAGGGAGAGCGCCGCCGCCAGCATCCCAGAGCCTTGTCAGAAACAAACGATCGACAGCTGTCTAGTCTGACGCTTCGTCAAACCGTGATCCTGTGCCGATCGACAGCCCTTGGAGGGAACGCCGGCTAGAACAGGTTGAAATGATAGTTCAGGCCGAGACGGATCGTGTGAAATTTCGCGTGCTGATCAGGCAAATCGTCATTTTTGAGATTTTTGTAGAGATCCGTGCAGAGATATTCGATCTTGGCGGACCAATTGGGCTGAAAAGCCCATTCCAAACCCACTTCCCGCGGTCCAGCCAATTCGAAGCTTGTTGATTCCGGCGTCATTCACCTGGCCGAAAGCCAGACCGCCGGTTCCGTAGACGAGCAAATGTGGATCAAAGACCGTGAATCCTGCGCGGCCGCGAGCGGTTCCAAAGAAGGGAACGGTTACATGCGGTCTGTTCCAATCATTGTTGCTCGTGGAAATACTCGAGCCGAGGAACTCATTTTCTATGCCGACAACAAATAGCGGCGTCAGCTGATAATTATAGCCGACCTGACCACCGCCGACCACTCCGCCTGCCCGGCTGGCGTTTATTCCAGAAAAACTGTTGAAGGCATTTTCGGCGCTTAAGCCGCCGCCGATATTCACGCCGGCATAGAAGCCGGTCCAGGAGAATTCCGGCGGCGGCGTATAGAGGGGCGCTTCCTTAGGATATGGAAGATCCGCCGCATGCGCGGCGCGGGCGACGAGGGCGGCAACGAGGACCAGCGCCGACATCGTGACGTTATTGACGATCGAATTTCTAAGGGTCATGACCCTGCTCCTCCACATTGCAGCTCGATGAGTTTGAAAATGCTCCACGCATTAATCAAACGATCACGTACTATTTATACTCTTTTGAATCAGGCCGCAAGTCGATATGCGTAGATCGTAGGATCAGGCGGTCTGCGGGCGCTGGCGAAGCGGCGTTGAGGCGCATGGGGACGGTTCGGAGAGAAAATCGAAATGAAAGTCGCCAAGGCCAAGCCGGACAAGATCGCGGGACGACGCAGCGGGCGGCCGACGAAAGAGCAGGCGCAGCAGCTCACAGAGCACATCATCGATGTAGCGACGCGGCTCTTCCTTGAGACTGGCTTCGAAGCGACGAGCGTCGATCTTATCGCGGAGACCGCCCGGATATCGAAGCAGACCTTCTACGCCCGCTTCGTCTCGAAGGAAGTGTTGTTTGCCGCCGTGATTCTGAAAAGGATAAGCGATCTTTTTGTGCCGCTCTCCCAGCTCGGGCGCCTGGGCCCCATCGAAACAACCTTGGTGCAGATCGGCGTCGAGCTCTCCAAACGCGCGCTGACGCCAGCGGCCATTGAGCTCGAGCGGCTCATCGCGTCGGAAGCACATCAATTTCGGCAATTGTCCCTCGCCTACCATGAAAGCAGCGTCCACACGCGAGATCTGGTTGCGGATCTTTTTTCGAACGCCATGCGTGAGGGGCAGATACGATCGACCGACGCGCGCTTCCTTGCCGAGCAGTTCCTGTACGCGGTGGTAGATGGTCCCGCCCGCGCGCTGATGCTCAGCGGCAAGGGCGTCAGATCGGAGAGGGAGCGGCGTGAGCGGATCGTCGCCGCCGTCAGACTGTTTCTGGACGGGTGCCGCTAGCGACAGGCGCCGCTTGCCCACGAGCTTTTCCTCATAGGCTTCTGGATCAGCCTCCTCTTCGGCAGAATGAACTGTTTCCGAATGCGGCGGCGTCCAGCGCGCCGGACAGGTCTTTCATTAGCCGTCTCCTATGTGGCCGCCTTTTTCTGTTCGGCCTGCGGCTGGCGACGCACATTTGCGCTTCCGCACAGTCCCAACGCCTTTCGGGGCTGCGCCACGGCGCCGGCGCGCGTCGATTCACCGCGGCTGCGATACCGGCTTGCAAATCCACAAGATTGCGTATAATCGTACTGTATCGTTTGATTAATGAGCTGAAGGCGTCGGTTGCCGTCGCCTACCGCGTGTTGCGGGCTCGTCCGCTTTCGCGCCGTGAAGGACAAGATATGAGACAGAAGAGTTTGGTCCGGCGAGCGCCTGTGTGCGTCATTCTCGCAGGGATCGCATTCGGCGTTGGATCCGGCAACGCAGCAAGCCCCGCCGACCCGAGCGGCGCCTGGCTCACGGAAGACGGCCGGGCTCGCATCCGGATCGAGCCCTGCGGGGCAAAGCAGGGCGAGATCTGTGGCTACGTCGTCTGGATGAAAATTTCGCTCGATGCGAAAGGGCGGCCGCTCCAGGACGAGAAGAACCCGGATCCTGCGAAACGCTATCGGCCTGTTCTGGGGCGCCAGCTGATCGCAGGCCGGAAAACGAGCTCCGAGGGTCATTTCGAGGGTCAGATCTACAATGCCGACGATGGCAAAACCTACGAGATCTCGCTGTGGCGGGAGGCCGACATATTGAAGGTCAGAGGCTGCTTGTTGTCAGTTCTATGCGCCACGCAGAGCTGGACTGAGACGCGCGATGTCCTTCCAGGGCAATTGGCAGGAGCAACCGGCGACCCGACCGGTCCAAGGCCGAACACGGAGCCGGCCAGGTGACTGCCAAGTGTGCCCGGGTGACCGCCAATTGACCGCGGCGAATCGGCTCCGGCGCGAAAGCTTCGCCGGATATTTGGCTGGTCACTCTTGAGCATCGTCCCGCATGCACGACAGGAGCTAGAGATGTACACATCTTGGCGGGGCGATCATATGGCGGCCCTGGCGCTTTGGACCGGCTTTCGCCTGGCGATTTTAGCGCTGACAGTTGCATTATTCGGATGCGCAAGCGTGGAGCCAGCGCTTTATTCGGACGTCGCTTCCTCGCCTCAGCTAACGGCAAATCGATCGGATGCGTCCGGACGCGTCCCCTACCGATACTCCGCTGGAGCGGACTGGCGCGCCTACAACAAAATTATCATCGAGCCGGTGGTGCTCTATCGGGGTCGCGATCACCAATTCGGCGATATGTCGGAAAAGGATAAAGAGTCGCTCGCCAATTACATGCAAACCCGATTCACTGAAAAGTTGGGCAGCCGCTTCGCGCTCGCGGGAGCGCGCGCGCCGAACACCTTGCGTATCAGGCTGACCTTGACGGGCGCCGCGACCAGCACGCCGGTTCTCGCGACGCTATCACGATTCGACGTTGCTGGCGCAGTCTACAACGGAGTGCAAACAGCGCGCGGCGGAGAGGGGCTGATGACAGGATCGGTCATGTATGCCGTCGAAATATTCGATGCGTCAACCTCCCGCCTGCTGAGCGCATATGTCAGCAAGCAATATCCGAGCCCATACGACGTCATGGCCAGCATGGGATCGCTGGCCGCAGCAGAGGCCGGAATAGACAAGGGAGCAGATGATCTCATCGCGCAATTGAGATGATCATAGGCATTCCAAAGCTGTGTTTGAAGACGCCGAACGTCCGAACATATTGCGGATCGGTACTGAACCGCGGGCCCGCTTGTATCGATTTTGAGCGAGCGCTCTGCTTGCACGTCACTTCGGTGTCGGCGACATCGGGATGCGGGACGAAGGCGGTAAGTTTCAGCCGTCCTTAAGATCGGCCTCGACCTTCTGACGGTCGTCCAACACTGCTACGTGCTTCAGGGCGACCTGAAGGTGCAACAGCTTGGATCTTCGGCGCGGATCTATCACGCCGGCGAGTTCATCGCCGAAAGCGTCGATCGCTGGCACGTTGCGGAAACGGTCGGCGAGGTCCCGGTCAAGCTGCTCGTCATCGACCAGTTGCCGCCCGGCCGAAAGGCGACGGTCTTGACTAGCACGCCGGGCGGAGTCGATCGCGGGCCTGACAATTTCGCGTTCGACCGCCGCTCGTCGGGGCTTTGGGCGCTCGCCAGGATCGGAGGATGGCGGTTCTTTCCGGCTCCCGGGCGGCGGCCCCCATCCACGCTGGGCCTCCGCTTCACACCGACCTCGGCATCCTCGATCAATGCGGTCGAGGGGTTCTTCGCCAGCTTGCTAACCGGCGCCGGAGGCGCGGTGGTCTTCCATTCCCTGGTCGACGCACTCCAGTGTGCCGTCAACCGCTTCGTCGTTGCGGTCAGTGCCGAGCCAAGGCTCTCCCATTGGGCCAAGGATCCGGACACAATCATCGCCACCGTCAGAAGCGGGCGCCAAGTGTTGGATTACTCAGGATAAGTCTCATGGTCGCCGGGGGTCGCCTTGTGGAAAAGGATGAATGCCAGGGGGTCCCCGGGTTCGGACATCGCGTCGCTACGCAGGCCTGTGATCTCTCCGGCCACGCTGCTTGTATATTCCGCGACCAGTTCGCCGAAACTGTTGCGCTGGATGGCCACCTTCTGTCCGGCCTCGACCTTGGCGTTGAGCTTGACCAGATGCTCGACGATCCCGCCCTTAGTGGCAAGGATCGGGAGCGCACTATTGCCAATAAAAACGCCCACGTCCTTGCCTGTGCGTCCCATTGGCCCGACGAGGATGCCGTGATGCTTGAGGACGTTCATGGTTCCTTCGACGAACAGTGAGATCATCTCCAGGTTCAGGACGCGCGCAGCGCCGATCTCCGGCGTGAAAGATGGGATGCCGACGTCGACAAATGCGTTGTGCAGAACGCCGGGATACACGTGATTGTCGAAAATCTGGCCCACGGGGTAGAGTTCCGCCATCGCTCTAATCTCGGGCACATCCATGCCGGCGATGTTGAATGCGGTGACATCGAATCCGGTCGTCCCGGTGTGGAAGTCGATCGCTGCGTCGGCGTTCGGCCGCAGCAGCCGGTTGAACAAGAGGCCCGCGTGCCGGCTGGGCGCGGTGGCGCCGTTCTCATTCCCTGGCCATTCCCGGTTCATGTCGATCAGATCGGCGCCCCTGCCGGAATTGGGCCATCGGCGCTGCATGCCTTCCATGGCCGGGCGCGACACGTCCGTGACCGCCATCACCGTGCCCGACATCTGCGCCGGATCGAGCTGGTTCATCACGGTCTGGACCGTGTGTACGGAACTCAGCTCGTCGCCATGCACGCCGCTGACGAGGACGACGCGCTTGCCCGGCTTTGCTCCCTTGGCGACCGTCACGGACACATACCAGTACTGTCCGGTCGGCATTTGAACGCCCTGAAAATACAAAAGATGCTTGCGCCCAGGCTCCAGATCGTTGACGTCGAGCGCGCTGACGACCTTTTTCCCCTGGATTGTGTCGCCGGTATAGACCGTTGCGGATGGACCGCCGGGCGCCAGACTGGCGGAGGAAATCTCGGCCTCCTGGGCGTTCGCAGAACCAGCATTGGCCGCGACAGCTGCCGATGCGCTGATCGTTGCAATCGATGCGACCATAAAGTCGCGGCGATCGATGCGTTCTTCTCGCGTACTTGGCATAGTGGGATCCCGACCGTTCGAAAAGCGACGTTTCGGACGCCAGTATAGACGTCGATCGCAGGTTTGACCCTTCCGACTTAAGCTTGGGATGAGGTCCCGATATGCCGCTAAGCCCACGCCCACGCTCGCCTCCTGCCACCTTCCGTGAGCCGGAAAGAGTTCTCTCTTCACGCTTTATTGGCTTCGGGACGCAGTGCGGCATCCCGGCGTCGTCGCCGCCAACCTCGTCAAGCAATCCGATAAGGAATCGGCCGCCATCATCGGCTTCAGCTCGGCGATCGCGGCGTATGGCGCCTTCTTCATCCCCAAAAGCTTCGGCGCTTCGATCGCCATGACCGGCGGAACGGCTGCAGCGCTTTAATGCGTTCCTGGCCTTCTACGTGAGCTGCATCGCCGTCACCTGGTGGTTCTACACGAGGCGCGGCGGTTTGCTGTTCGACGTGGACCGTGACGTAGCGAAAAAGTGACCATCCGTCACCTCCTCGGGGCACTGCTGGAACCCACCATGTTCGGCCCTCGATCTCCTAGCGAAGCTGGTGAGGTTGGATTTCAGATTCGCGGGCGCTTCTGAGAGATCAACCTCTACTGGCATTGTACTGGAGCGGCTCATTTCGCGAGTTCTCCGTCCCGGCCCATGCCGCGGTGAGCTCGTCGAGCGAGAAGCTATAGGCTCGAGCGGCTCCCGCGCTATCACGCGTCGCGATGACGATCAGCCTCTGGCCCTTCTTCATCGCGTCGGCGGAGGCGGCTGGAAGGGCGCACATGCGCGTTCGCTAGTTCAATCTTCGAAGGCCAGTCGCTCGATCTGGGTGACCGCGACGCGCTCCAGTCCGACGAGTTCATCGTAACGAACCCGCTTCGGACCGATCAGGATCATCAGTCCCTCGATCTGCGCCGTGATCAACGCGGCCCTCAAATCGCGGCTCTCGCGCGAGAGATCGGGTTTGGCCCGCTCGATCATTCCGCTGATCCACGCCCGCATTTTTTGATAGAAGGCGCCGAGCATTTTGGAGACCGCCGGCGAATGGTTCGCCATCGTCCACATCTCCATAAGAAGGCTGACCGTTCGGTCGCGCTGGTTCTCAGAGATCATGAATTCGATCGAAAATTTAAAGATCTCTCTATCGTCTTTCAGCTTTGCGGGCACTCGCCTTCTGAAGCGGTGATCCCATCGATCGAAGATGTAGTGTGCAAGGTCGACCATCAGGTTATCTTTGGATGGATAGTAATAGTTGACGTTACCGACAGCGATGCCGGCGCCTTTAGCGATGTTGCGGTAAGATAGGTTTGCGAAGCCCTGCTTCACCAGGATGTCTTTTGCGGCGATCAGGATCGTCTCGACCCGATCACTGCCTTTCGCCGTTGGCGTTCGAACGCCGGGCTCCGCTTGGACCATCTGAGGCTCCACATCATCCGCATAAGAAGCAGATATTGACCGCGCGACGGACTTCGGTCACGCAAAATCGTACGACCGTACAGAATTATCCAAGGTTGGGCGCGAAAGAGCAAGCGTTCTATATTAGTACGATCATACGAATATCGCTCGGCCAGTGGGCGAGGTCGAGGCCTTGTCGACCAACACCCCGAGGTCGTATGTCCGCGGCGGCGCCATGGCCTTAAAGCATGTCCACGACGCGACCGAATTCGCGACGGCGCCTGACGCCTCGCTGACGATCCGGCGGAGATCATTTCCCAAGATTTGTTCGGAGCATTGTATGCGCCTTGAAAGCTTGTCCTCATCAGTGGCGCCACGAAATTGACCGGCGTCGCATATCATTTTAGCCGCCAACTGTACTAAAATGAACATCATTTAGGCAGTTTAGGACGCCCGTACTATTTACAGCGTTTGGCTCCTTGGTATGGTTACAAGCAATTGTCGCGCCGTCGCCCACGGGCGCCGGCCGCCGCAACGTCTGGAACGACGGAGCTAATCATGAACGCTGAGATCGACACGAGGATTGTGCGGGGCGCGTGCCCGCATGATTGCCCCGACACATGCGCGTTCGAATATCACGTCAAGAACGGGAAGCTTGTCGAGGTTACCGGCGACAAGAACCATCCGATGACGCAGGGGCGCCTATGCGTGAAGCTCAAGGATTTCGCGAGCCACCACTACAACCCCGACCGGATACTGACGCCCATGAAGCGCGTTGGTCCGAAGGGATCGCGTCAGTTCGAGCCCATCATCTGGGATGAGGCGCTTTCGACCATCCGCGACAAGTGGAGCGGCGTCATCGCCGAGTACGGCAGTCAGGCGATCATGCCCCATGCCTATCTCGGACATCAGGGCGTGCTGAACGGCCTGACGGCGGGCGACGCCTTCTTTAATCGCCTTGGCTCGACGATCGCTGAGAAGACCTACTGCGAGAGCGGCTCGTCGACGGCTTGGCTCATGACCGTCGGCCCGTCCGGCGGCCTCGACATCGAGAGCTTCGTCCATGCGAAGTACATCATCGTCTGGGGCATGAACATGACCTCGACGAACATCCACGGCTGGCCGTTCATCGTTCGGGCGCAGGAGGCTGGCGCGAAGGTCGTGGTCATAGATCCGGTCAGGACCCGCACGGCCAAGGCTGCCGACTGGCATGTCCAGATCAAGCCCGGCACCGACGGCGCTCTCGCTCTCGGGCCAAAATAACGAGTGACTATCCGACCGCTGGAGCGAACGGAGCGCCTCCCACTCCTGCTAGTTTCGTCGTCAATCAGATGTATGTTCACTATCGGGTCCCGGTCGCAGTAACCCATAAGCTGCCGATCATCATGGTGCATGGATCCGGCCTAACGGGGATGAGCTGGGAAACCACACCTGACGGCCGGGAAGGATGGGCGACCTATTTTACTCGCCACGGATTCAAGGTTTATGTCGTTGATTTTCCGGGCCGCGGACGCGCCGGATTTAACGTCACTCCCATTAATCAGGCAAAGTTTACGCAGGACGTTTCGGGACAGCCGAGCCTGAGCCGGACCGGCCTAGAGTCAGCCTGGATTGCTTTCCGAATGGGACCGTCAGATTTCGTTCCTTTCCCCGGAGTTCAGGCCCCGGAGGCTACCGCGACGGGGCTCAATGAAGAGATCGCCGAACAATTTAGCGCTCAGGGCGTCCCGAACGGCGAGTCCACCTTGGATCCTGTCAGCAGCGTCACGGTGCCGGCGTCGATCGACGCCTTGCTCGATAAGATTGGGCCATCGATCTTAATGGTGCACTCGCAGGCGGGCACTTTCGCTGATAACGCTGTCGCTGGCCGTCCCGGCCTCGTAAAGATGATGATACATGTCGAGAGCAATTGTGGCGCGCTGAGCGCCGCCGCCATTGCCGCGTATAAGCAAGTACCAAATGTTCTCTACATCCACGGAGACAACGTCGTCGGCAATCCTGCCAGCACTGGTCAACCTCGGCTAACTCTTTGCACCGCAGCTCAGACGGCAATAAACGCTGCTGGCGGCCGCGCGACGCTGAACAGGAATCGCTTTTAATCGCACCGATCCCAGCCCGGAGCCGCTATGTGTATGTGCTATTGGTGATGAAAGAGACCTCCTGCTGAGGCAGGTTGTGTGTGAGAACATAGAGAGCCAGGGCTGAGCTTGTCGGGTATAAAGGGTCGCATTATCAACGATGCGGCCCTTCTTCATGAGTTGCCTTCGGGGTGAGGATCGCGGTCAGATGGCGTTGCGCACTATCAGGCGCTCCGCTGTGGAGACGTTGCAATCGGGTGATCTTTGATCAAAGAACGAACCGGCGATCTCCCAGAGGGGACCGCCGAGAGCCGGGAGCGATCAGCGTCGCTTCATCGGAAAGCCATACAATCTCGCAACCCGCCAGCGACAACCGCAGATGGGCGAGCGGGAACGATTGGTCCCCCATCGCCAGAAGCGCCTCGGGCCGCTGTCGAAACGACGGTCAAATTGCAAAGTGCTTGGTCAGACGAGTGAGAATGGATTAAACCTAATTTCCTTAAACCGGCCCAGCTTTTGGGCGAGCGGCTCGTGCTTAAAGACCTTTTTGATCCTCTCCCGAAGCGTTGCGTCTTTCATGAAACCTTCAGATGTCGTTTGTTCTTTGGGAAGAACAGAACTGTCGTGGCCGCCGCGGAGCAGAAGATCTCTCCGCTCCGATCGATAAATGTTTTCTACAATGATCGAGAAAAACTCCTCGAGATCGTCCCATACGTCCCCGGTTTTGATTTTCTTCAGATACTCGGCTTTAGGCCGAGCGGCATGGACCATCTCGTGTACCAGTGTTGATTCCAGATCGTCCAGCTTGCTCAAACGCTTGTTGGTCTCGCTTAGGCGACATCCCTTCGGATTTTCGGGCGTCACCTTTATCGGTGGGACTTTGTCGTCGCGATTTGTCAAAGAAATATGGGGAATAAGGGAATAGCATTCCCCTACAAATTCGCCTTCCGGAAGCATAACCTTGTCACGCTCTCCCACGGGGAGAATATAGAGATCCGCTGGAAGCGAGAAGGTCGCGGCCAAGACCTGACGCCCCGCTTTATGCTTGGCAACCCTCAATAGAGCTTCGCAGATCGCCTTCTCATATTTTTGAGCCTCCGGGCCCACAGAAGGCTTGCGTTCGATCTCGTTGAGATTTCCTGGTTTTTGAGCGTCGGGATCAATCTGCTTTTCGAGAAGCCACCACTCGTAAAGGAGATCGTCTCGGTTATTTCCGCTGATAACGATCGGAAAGGGCTCAAACCTGATCATCACGTCGCCCCATAGCTCGCGCAGATCGGCAAATTTATCCGAGCGGTATTGATGCAAAAGTATGGTTTGGCACACCATCTCCTCCCGATCCTCCTGCGCGCGCGCCGGCCGCTGATAGCGGAGCGGACCCGAACGATGCAACGGACCAGGCTCCAATCGATCGCGCCTCCCGACGGCCAGCTCTGTGGCGCGGGGGTCCCTTGTGGCGGCCCCTTGGGCATGGCAGGTAGAGGAACGGCGCGGCGTTTCGGAGCGGGCAGAAGTCCCGCAAAATAGTCAAACGCAATTTCCCGAATCGCTGCTCATTTAGAAGTGCTCGAATCGCACTACTCATGCGGCCGTCACCTTTAGCAGCAGCAGAGACATAGTCTCGTTGCGGCGCCCTATTCATCCGCCACGATTGCTCTCTCTGGCCGTCGCGACCTATATTGTGGGTTGATAATCGGCTGTTGATGAGCGATCGCGAAGGATGAAGGGAGCACTCGATCGGCGACGGCTTGCGCGGGTCCTGGACTTCGTGGCGGAGAATCTCGGGCAGGAGCTCGGCATTGTCGAGCTAGCGGCTATCGCTCACCTATGCTCAGGCCATTTTTCGGAAGCCTTTTGCCGCTCCGTAGGAATGTCCCCGCATCGCTATATCCTAAGTCGACCGGTCGCCGTCGCGAAGCGTCTCCTCGCCGACGGGGAAATGTCGTCGCCGAGGTCGCTTCGACGATGGGTTTTTCGAGTCAAAGCCACTTTGGTCGAATGTTTCGGCCCATCACCGGCACGACGCCAAAACGCTACAGCCTTCCTGCTAAGTCCTCTTCATTTGGCAGGCCCTTGTACCGGCGCATGTCGCGCTGTCGCCTTCAGCCGTCCCTTCCTTAGCGTTACTTACGCCCAGCCGTCGCCATTCTTTTGGACGAGGAGTTCGGCTGCTTATCTCAGATCGCGCGCGCTTTGGATAATATACTGTCGGGTCGGCGCGCCGACATAGCCGACGACATGCCGCGGAAATGATGCTGCGCGGAAGGGCTCGCTCAGCCATCGGCTTGCGGGATATCCCACCCATCGTGCAGGTCGTCTTATCGCGTCCATGGCCCTGGCTCACGCCAGATGACAGAACTCGGGGTCGAAGCACGGGCCAGTCGGGGCAATTGCGCGCGCTTTCGGCGCAGCGGTCTACAGCCGATCGTACCAGCGGATAGCGAAGAGAACATGACTGTATGTGCAATTCTTGCACATAGCCCATGCTAGCGCACTGATTTAACTATTCTATCCGTCCAGTCCATCACAAAGATTATGACGAAGTCGGCAAGCGTTGCGAGGCCACAAAGCGGGCGCCGGGGTGATTGTCCGTCACTTTGAGATCAAGCCCATGCAGGCTGAAGATCGTGGCCGCGAGGTTGAGGCCAAGGCCTGTTCCGGGAATGGCGCGGGCCGATTTCGAACGATAGAAGCGCTTGAAGATTTCGCTGCGCTCGCTCGGATCGACGCCCGGTCCATTGTCGCAAACGGCGACCTCGGCGCACCCCGAAACGACAGACGCCGAGAGGCGGACAATGCCATTCTCCGGCGCGAATTTCAGCGCGTTGTCGAGGAGATTGGCGATGGCTTCGACGAGCAGATCGTGATCGCCGGACAGCGGCGCGGGGCGCCCTGCGTCGAGCGTGAAGGAGATTGATCTTGCTTCCGCCAGCGGCTCGTAGAGCTCGAAGGCCGTCGCGCAGACCTCGGCGAGATCGATGGGGACAAATTCATGCCGTCGGCGTCCGAGCTCGATTTCCGAAATCCGCAACAGTGCAGACACGGTCGTGAGGGCGCGGTCGAGCTCGGCAAGAGCGCGTTCCGTCGCGAGGCGAAGATCCTTCTCGGCGGCCGCCGCGAGACCGCGTTCAAGGCTGAGCCGCGTGATCGCGAGGGGCGAGCGCAAATCATGCGCGATGTTGTCGCTCACGCTTCTGATCTGATCGAGGAGACGGACGATCTCGTCAAGCATCAGATTGACGCCGTTCGCGATATTGTCGACGTCGTCCTTCCAGGGGCCGACGGGCAACCTGTCCTGCAGATCGCCCTGCATGATGCGGAAAATCGCCTCGTTGACGCTGCGAAGACGCCTCACCGTGCGCAGGCTGAAGATTAGCCCGATGATCAGCGCCGAAAGGATTGTTGGCGCGATGCCGAGCGCAAGGGCGCGAACGACAAGCCGCCGCAGGGCGTAGACCTCATAAAGGCTGCGGCCGATCAGGACGACGCCGCCGTTCGCGCGCCGACGCGCGGCGAGCAGGGCCGGCTCGGTTCCCGAACGGCCGCTGAGCGGCGCGACCTCGATCGGATGCGGCTCGCCGTCGATCGGAAGCGCCTCCGGCAAGGCGCCGACATTGCCGAAGACGGGCTTTCCCTGCGCGTCGAACAGCCCGACGTAGTCGAGCTTTCGCAGATCGCTCGTAAGGCGCCGCCTAAGCTGGCGGCGCAGCTGATCGTCCGGCTCCGCCGCGGCCCGAGCGACCTCCTCCGAAAGTCGCACATCGACTCGGCGGACGTCGAAGGTCGCGACATGCCAGTAGATGAAGAGAAAGACGACCGTTGTCGCGGCGGTCACCGCGAAGGCAAACAGCACCGCGAGACGAAACGACGCGGTGCGGAAAAGATCCGAAATGCGCATCGGCATTGCCGCCGCTCCCGTCTCCGCCTCGCGGGAAGGGAGAGCTCTCCCCCCAAGGCCGGCGTCGCCGACTCCTTCAGGGGCCGGGCGGATGAGTTGGATCATGATGTGACGACTCTGGTAAAGAGCGGACCGCGAAGGACGGGAGCGGCCGACCAAAAGGGCGCCGCGTCCACGATCCTTCGCTGCGCTTGCCCGTCCGATCAGAACGGGTAGTAGCGAATGCTGAACAGCCCCATGTTCTCCTGCGCCTTGGCGCCGCCGCCGATGCCCTGGAACGAATATTTCTGCGTGAAAGAATATTGCAGTCCGGCGCGCAGCTGTCCGAAGGCCCCTTGATAGATCTTCTGCCAGAAGCCGCCAGTGAGCTGGCGGATCAAATGAATGTTCCCATTGCACACGGTCGATCCGGGAACTGAGCAGCCTGCGTTCGAGAACAGTGGGTTGCCGAGGCCGAACGCGTTGACGGCGGCTCCCGTCTGCGTCGTGCTGAAGGTCGCCGTCTGGAACTCCTCGCCTCCGTAAGCATAAAGGTCAAGATCGGACGTCGGATGCCAGACGAGGCCCGCCAGCAGCATGGTCTCCGGGATCGGATCGATCGTCCCATTCCAGTTGAAGGTCACGTCAGGCAATTGCGCAGAGCCATAGCGTCCGATCCCTCTGCCGGTCATCCCCGAGAACTGCGCCTCGAGCTGCTTTGGCAGGAGAGACACGAGCGCCGAGCCGCCCGTGCCCCATCCGGGCGTATCCTGATTGGAGTTGTTGACCTGGCTGTAGAAGTCGCGGAAGAGGCCGAACCCTTCGAGATGAATATTGTGGCCGTCAACCGCAGTGTCCCAAGCGGCTTTTCCTATAATGTCTGGCATGTGGTTAAGCGACACCGCGTTAAGCGAATTGAACAGGGAGCCGCCCGGAGGCGCAACGTTATAGACGAGCGTGCTCGGAAGCGTCGCCGCCGTTGCGCCGACTGTGGTGAAGCCGCCAAAAGTCGTTTGTGGATTTTCGACCGACAGCGCCGCCCAGAAAGTCTTATCGAAATCCTTGACGATGCGAATCTGCGGATTGCGCGCCCATACGAAGCCCGGAACATATTGCGCGTCGATCTGCAGCGGAAGGTTCTCCTGCCGTGGAATAATGCCTTTGGCGTTCATGGTGACGAGAGACCAGCTTTGGCCGGCCAGAAGATGGGCGCCAAAATCGTCCTGGTCCACGGTCGCGTAGAGGTGCCGGATGCGCGGATTGAACGAGTTGCTCTCGTTGGAATTGGCGGTCTGCGCCGCCCCGAGGAAATCCATCTCGACGAAGGCCGCAAGGTGTGTCGTCGGATTGACGCTTCCCTCGACGAGGACGTTGACCCGGCTCTGCCGCGCGCTCATGCGGAATTCGTTGGCGTTTCCAGATCGTACATTGCCGAACGGAATGTTCTGGAAGGGAGTTCCAATATCGGCGCCGATGAAGCGATCGCGGAATACGCCTTCGAGCGCGATAAACCCGCCCGGCGTGATGCTGACGCCATTGATGTAGAGACTGGGCGCTCCCGCTACAGGCAGGCCACGGATCGCGGATTCCGTCGCGACGATCGCGCCCGGCGCCGGACCGCCCAGCGGAGCGATGGAGACGGCTGGCGTCGCGCCGTTAGCCACTGCTGCGGGATGAGTCCGCACCTCATGAATCTCGACCTGCGTCTGCTTTTGCTTCTGCGCCTGCTGCTCGACTTTCGTCTCGAGGCGCTTCAACTGCGCCTTCAGCGCCCGAATTTCGTCGGACGTGTCATCCGCTCGCGCCCCCTGACAACCGGCGAGCACGCCGAGACCGAGCGCCAGAGCCGCCTTTTTGCTCACGAGTTTATTCATTGATTCCGCCCCCTTATTGATCGAGGCGGCGAGACAGGCCTTCGGCGGCGCGAAATGTGCTCGCGTCGCGCGCATGTCTCCGGTCGTTAAATAGGATAGCCCGTCTGGCCGCTCTCTATGTATAGCTTTAGCATTGAGCGCCAGAGTAGAAGCGTAAAACAATATTTATTTAATATAAAAGATATTTTAGATTTTATTCCTGTGGATGCTGCGCCCCCTCCACACGCAAATCCGGAAGCTAAAACATAAGTTACTTTTTCAACTGCTTCGCCAATGTTACGAAAAGGCGTGTCGGCTGCGCTTCGCCAGCAATCGCTTTACTGCAAGGGCTTGCATTCTAAAACATGATGATCGGCATCGTCAGGCTGGCGCTTTCACGTCCTTTGACCTTCGTCGTGATGGCGATTTTGATCGCCATTTACGGGGCACTCGCCATATTGAAGACCCCGACGGATATTTTCCCGAATATCGGCATCCCGGTCGTCAGCGTCATCTGGACCTATAACGGCCTGCCGCCCGGCGACATGGCCGGGCGCGTCATCTCGAACTATGAGCGGGCGGTGTCGACGACGGTCAACGACATCGAGCACATCGAGTCGCAATCCTTCGTCACCTACGGCGTCGTCAAGATCTATTTCCAGCCGACGGTCGACGTCAGCGCGGCGCAGGCGCAGGTCACCGCGATCTCCCAAACGATCCTGAAGCAGCTTCCCGCGGGGATCAACCCGCCGCAGATCCTCGTCTACAACGCCTCGAGCGTGCCAATCATTCAGCTCGCCCTGTCGAGCGACTCCCTGCCGGAGGCGCGGCTGAATGATCTTGCGGCCAATTTCATTCGTCCGCAGCTTGCGAGCATTCCCGGCGCGCAAATGCCCTCGCCCTATGGCGGCGCAGCGCGGCAGGCGCAAATCGACCTCGATCAGAAGGCGCTGCGCGCGCATAATCTTTCGGCGCAGGACGTCGTCGACGCGCTCGTCCGGCAGAACATCATCACCCCCGTCGGAACCCAGAAGATCGGCCGCTACGAATATACGATCGACCTCAACGATTCGCCGAAGCGGCTTCAGGAATTCAACGACATCCCGATCAAGGTGGTGAACGGCGCTGTTGTCTTCATGCGCGACGTCGCCTTCGTCCATGACGGCTCACCGCCGCAGACCAACATCGTACAGATGGACGGCGCAAAGGGGGTGCTCATCTCAGTCGTCAAGAACGGATCGGCCTCAACCCTCGACATCATCGACGGCGTCAAGACGGCGATTCCCGCGATCGAAGCCTCGCTTCCGCCCGGCGTCCGGCTGAGGCTCGTCAACGACCAATCCGCTTTCGTCAAATCCTCCGTGACAAATGTCGTGAGAGAGGGCGTCATCGCGGCGAGCCTCACCGGCCTGATGATCCTCGTCTTTCTCGGCAGCTGGCGGTCGACGCTGATCATCACGATCTCGATCCCCCTCGCGATCCTGAGCTCGCTCGTCTTTCTGTCGCTGACCGGGCAGACGATCAACGTCATGACGCTCGGCGGCCTAGCCCTCGCCGTCGGCATTCTCGTCGACGACGCGACCGTCACCATCGAGAACATCAACCGGCATCTTCATCGCGGCGAAGACATCGAGACGGCCATCGTCGAGGGCGCGCGGGAGATCATGCCGCCCGCCACGGTCTCGCTGCTTTGCATCTGCATCGCCTTCGTCCCGCTGCTCTCGCTGGACGGCGTCGCCGGCTATCTGTTCCGGCCGCTCGCCACTGCCGTCGTCTCGGCGATGGTCGCCTCCTACGTTCTCACCTACACGCTAACGCCGACGATGGCGCGCGCGCTGCTGAGCCACGCATCGCCGGCGCATGGAGACGGAGCGCCGCAATCGCGGTTCGAGCGCGCGTTCGAGGCCGTGCAATCGCGCTACGCCGCGTTGCTCAGCTGGGCGATCGACAATCGCAAAGCGTTTGTCGCCGGCTTCCTGTGTTTTTGCGTCGCCTCTTTGCTTCTCATTCCCTTTCTCGGCCAGGAGTTCTTCCCTTCCGTCGACGCCGGGATTCTGCGCATCCACATGCGCGCCCATGCGGGGACGCGGATCGAGGAGACTGCGCGCATCGCCAGCGAGGTCGAACAGGAAATCCGCAAAGCGATTCCGAGGGACCAGCTCGAGTCGATCGTCGATAACATCGGGATGCCGAACAGTGGCATCAATCTGTCCTACGCAAATTCGGGGACGATCGGCGTGAGCGACGCGGACATATTGGTCACGCTCGCGCCCGGCGAAGAATTGGTCGCGACCTATGAGACGGCCTTGCGGCAGCGGTTGCGGAACGCCTTTCCGGGCGTGTCCTTCGCGTTTCTGCCCGGCGACATGGTCACACAGATTTTGAATTTCGGCGCGCCCGCACCGATCGACGTACAGATCGCCGGCTTCGACGCCGCGGCCGACAGGGCGTATGCGGACACCCTATTCGAGCGCATTAATCACGTGCCCGGCGCGGCCGACGCGCGCGTGCAGCAGGTCTTCGCGGCGCCGGCGCTCAAGGTCGATTTCAACCGCGATCTGGCCGGCGTCGTCGGGCTGACCGAGCATGACGCATCGACAAGCCTGCAGGACACCTTGTCCGGCAGCAGTCAGAGCACGCCCGTCTACTGGCTGAACCCATCGAACGGCGTATCCTATCCCGTTTCGATCCAGACGCCGCAATATGCGATCGACACCTTGCCGGGCCTTCAGAACGTCCTTGTCTCTGGACCCAGCGACTCGCAGCTCCTCGGCGCCGTCGCGACCTTCACCCCGGAGCCGGCGCCAAGCGTCGTCACTCACTACAACATCCGGCCAGCGATCGACATTTACGCTTCGGCGGCAGGCCGAGATCTCGGCGCCGTCAGGGCCGATGTCGAAAAGATCATCGCGGAAACCCGCGCGGAGGCGCCAATGGGCGCAACCGTCACAATCCGCGGCGAGGCCGCCACAATGACGAGCGCCTATCGCCAGCTGTTGTTCGGCCTTGGCTTCTCGATCCTGCTCATCTACCTGTTGATCGTCGTCAACTTCCAGTCGTGGCTCGATCCTCTGGTCATCATTCTCGCCCTGCCGGCGGCGCTCGCCGGCATCGTCTGGATGTTATTCATCACGCGGACGCCGCTATCTGCGCCGGCGCTGACCGGCGCCATCATGTGCATGGGCGTCGCCACCGCCAACAGCATTCTCGTCATCAGCTTTGCCCGCGAAGAGCTCGCACGCGGCGTCGAGCCGGCGGCGGCGGCGCTGGCGGCCGGGGCGGCGCGGTTTCGCCCTGTTCTGATGACGGCCCTCGCCATGATCATCGGCATGGCGCCGATGGCGATCGAACCCGGCCAGAACACGCCGCTCGGACGCGCCGTGATCGGCGGACTGATGCTCGCGACCTGCGCGACGCTGGTGTTCGCGCCTGTCCTTTTCGCCCTGCTGCGCGCGCCTCGCGCTTCCTCCACTACGGCCGTCGCGAAGGCCGCCGCGGAGGCATTCCGCCTTCTTGAAGGAGATCCAATGCCGCTTTTCGCCATAGCTCCGCCGTCGTCCGGACGCCTGCGGGTTCTGCTCCTCGGCTTTGCGCTCGCGGCTGTGGGGATCGCCGTTTCGGGCGTGATGGTGCGCGCAAAAGGCGAGCAGGAAATCGCCGCGCGGACCGAGGAGCTCGCCGTCCCCCGCGTGCGCCTCAAGACGCCGACGCCCGGTCCAAAGGAGACCGAGCTGACGCTGCCGGGCGACGTCGCCGCCTTCAATACGGGTTCGATCTACGCCCGCGCCAGCGGTTACGTGACCGCCTGGAAGAAGGATATCGGCGACCACGTCAAGAAAGGCGACGTCCTCGCGACAATCAACTCGCCTGAGGTCGACCAGCAGCTGGCTCAGGCGCGCGCCGTCCTCGTCAGCGCGGAGGCGGACGCAAAACTCGCCAAGGTGACCTCCGAAAGGTGGAGCAGCCTCGTTGGCCGCAACATCGTCTCGAAGCAGGCGGATGACGAAAAGCAGGGCGCGCTCGCCTCCAGGAACGCCTCTGTGGTCGCTGCGCAGGCGAATGTCGCGCGGCTCGAAGCGCTCGCCTCCTTCGAGCGGCTCGAAGCGCCGTTCGACGGCGTCGTGACGGCGCGCAATGTCGAGATCGGCGATCTTGTCGACTCCGGCCAGAAGTCCGGCCAGCCCTTGTTCAAAGTCTCGGACATCCATGCGATGCGCATCTACGTCAACGTCCCGCAAGCCTATATCGGCTTTATGCAGCCGGGGCTTGAGGCGACCCTCGATCTACCGGGCCGGCGGCAAAAATTCGAGGCGAGCCTCGTTTCGACGTCGGACTCCATCGCCAAGAGCTCACGCACTGCGCTCGTCGAGCTTGAAGCCTCCAATCCCGACGGCAAGCTGTGGCCGGGCGCCTTCGTCGAGGTTCAATTTCATCTGCCGGGCGATCCCCGCGCCTTGCGGGTGCCGGCGACGGCGCTGATCTTCGGCCCTCACGGAATGAGCGTCGCGACCGTGGGAGCCGGCGACAAGGTCGTGATCAAGCCCGTGCAGCTCGGCCGCGACCTTGGCGAAGACGTCGAGGTGAGATCCGGAATTAACGCCTCCGACCGAATCATCGACAGTCCGCAGGAAACGCTTGCCGCCGGCGACATCGTTCGCCCCGTTGAAATGGCCGACGCAGCCTCCGCGCCGCCAGAGGTGGGCGGCGTGAAGACCGCTCCATTGGGCGCTCCGGTCCGGCAGGGCCGATTATGAAATGCGTGGGGCCAGCGCCTCGCCGAGGCGAGGCGTCCGCGGCTTACGAAGCGTCGCTCAAGCGATTTTTACCTGCAGCGACCTCAAATCAGCCGAATGCGAACGATTTATGAATGTACGGCGATGCGCGAAGCAAAGCGTCTATCGCAGCGGCGGTAAGGAAGCCGGTCTCGCAAGCGCCAATCTGCGGCGCGTTGTGGGTTGAGAGAAAGTGGCCAGAAGCATGGAAACGGACATCAAAACCGCAGCGCGCTGGCAAAGGCCGATCCTGATCGTCGAGGACGAATCCTTCGTCGCCAAGGCGATCGAGGACGAACTGCGGGCGAACGGCTATGAGTCCGTCGCCGTCAGCACGGCCGAGGATGGGTTTGAGGCGGCGCGCGCGCTGGACCCGATGTTGATTATCGCGGATCGCATGTTGGCGGGAGTCGACAGCCTGTCGATCATCGAGCGGCTTCGGCGGGACGACGCCCATCTCCCTGTTCTTTTCGTCAGCGGGCTTACGGCGGTCGATGAGCGCATACGCGCGCTCAAGGCGGGCGGCGATGACTATCTCACGAAACCCTTCGCGCTGGGAGAACTCGCCGCCCGCGTCGACGCGTTGCTGCGCAGGAGCCAAAGCGCGCAGGACACGGCCCTCGTCGTGGGGCCGCTCATGCTCGATCGCATTTCGCGCATGGCGCAGCGCGGCGCGCGGGCGATCGCGCTTCTTCCGGCCGAATTCAAGCTGCTCGAATATATGATGCGCCATGCTGGACAGACGCTCTCGCGCGCCATGCTGCTGGAGGACGTCTGGGGCTATCGTTCTCTCCCCAACACCAACCTCATCGACGTGCATATCGGAAAGCTGCGCCGCAAGATCGACGCCGCAGGCGAGACGCCGCTTATTCACAGCGTGCGCGGCGCCGGGTTCACCCTGCAATGGCGGCAGTGACCCGCAGGCTTATGCCGAAAACGCAATCATTGCGCGGCGCTCGAGAGCATGGCGTTTTTAAATTTATATTTAATCCAGAGACGAAGACGGTAAATCATCATTTATACTATACTTGTTTCGAAAACGACCCGTAAGATCTATATTCACTTCATTCAGAGCCGCCGGAAAGATATCCTTGAGCGGCTCGTGAAAGGAGCACTCCATGCATAGTCTCGATGCGCGCCGCCCACGCGGGGCATTGCGCGCGGCCATGATCGTTCTTGTCGTCGGCGCCGCCGGCTCGGCAGGGGCAGTCGAAACCGACGGCCATCACACGGCGAAGGCTCGCCACCATGTGGCGCAAACGATCAAACCCAACAAATGGTACGGCCTTGCCTCAGGCGGCGTCGATTCGGGCGGCGCGGGACCCAGCCTTTCGCGGCTTGACCGCGCCAATTTCGATCACTCGGGCACGCGGGGCCGAGAGGGTCTCGGCGAGAGTCCTTTCCACCCTGAAGGCCCAGGCAATGTGAGCGACTGACAACCTCGGTTGTGGAGCGTGCGCTGTTGGCCCCCTGCGCGCTCCATGCCAGGCGATTCCGCCCTCCGACGGGATCGCCTGGCGCCTTTTGCTACGCGTGGCTCTCAAACATTGCTTGTACTGTTGCATGCGGTAGATGACAGGAATGCCCATGGCGAAGATGTTTATCTGCGCGGGCGCCACACTGCTTTGCGCCGCGGTGTGCGCGGGCATCCAGCCCGCCGCCGCCTTTCAGGCGCCTCACAGGCATAGCGCGCATTGGCGCAGAAATATCGGCGGCCGCGCAGGGCTCGCGCCGCAGCCGCTGCGCGCGCCGACGGTCCCCGATTGGACCGTTCAATATGGCGAAATCAAAGGCGGCGCAAGCGGCAGCCTCGGCGCGATGCTCGAGGGCAGGAACCCTGCGAACGGGCTCCCATAGCTCACAAAGATTTGGCGTGGAAACATTGCGCAGGAAAGCCGGAGATCAATCTTTCGAGCGTGGACGCCCTCAAGCGCGCCCGGGCGGCTCGCGCTTTTTCGCAATTCCTTCCGCGCCAGATTCTCTTGTCTTCCGACCAGCGCCTCTTGTGACGTGGCTCGCGGCCCTTGTGGCGATGTTTTGCCTGGGCGGCGGGGCGCAGGCGCGCAGCCTACAACAGCGCAGCGCAGCGGCCTGCGGCCACAATGTTCCAGCCTGTAGCTATCCGCCAGACGTCGATCGCTGGGCCGAAACGCCGCCGCATCTTCGACCCTGCTTTTCCCGCGACGATTGCGACCGCAAGGCCTTCGATGAATCCGGAACGCGCGGCCGTATGGGCCTCGGCGCCGACCCCGCCCATCCCGAAGGCCCGGGCAACTTCTCGGATTGAGCGGACGCCGCGGCGAGGCCATTCCCAAGGACGACGGCGATAATGAGGGGCGTCCTACCAAGAGGCGCGCCCGAAAGGATCGAACTCCTGAAACATTCGGGCGCGGTCGCGCACGTTGCGCGGCAAAAGCCGCCCATTCACGCCCATGCGCAGCTGCGTTGAGTGCCGATTTACCCAGTAGTGGTCAGGCCGCACACCCCGCCTTAGGGAAATTCCAACTTCCGTGCTCCGCGCAGATAAATAGCCGTCGCGTCGGAGGCTGCGACGGCAAGACGGACAGGACCACCTCGTGGACGGCGTTGTATTTAGCGGCCTCTACCCTCAACACTCGCCAGGATGATTGACGTTTTCCATGCCGATCATTTCGGGGACAGCCATCACCACTCAACCTTCGGCTTACGAAATCCCATGGCCGCCCAGGCCGCCAGCAGCTTCAGCATGGCCTTGCCCGAATGGGTCGCAAAGCTAGGAGCATCGTTGGGTAGGGGCGTTTTGTCGATCCGATCGCCGGTCATGATCCGCACCTCGAGCGGGGTGACGTTTCCAGGTACGCGGCCGGCATAAACGCTAAGCCAATGGCCGCGGGTGAATTCAAGGAACATCGGGGTGTTGCAGCACGCGGCGACGAGGCGCCGCGTGGGCGAAGTCGGCGTCAGGCGATGCTCGCGCAGCAACTCGCCGCCCGTAAACCGGCCAACCCGATCCTTGCGGTAGAGCAGGAGATCGGTCCCGCCGTCACTGCCGACGACAGACGGCGCCCCCGACTTCAGGGCGAAGGCGAGCCCTGCCGTCCGGCAACTCGTGCAGTAGCACATGGCGTGCAGGATCGGCTTGCCTCTGACCGTCGCCGCGACGCGCCCGCACGTGCAAGAGCATCTCCCGCCGGCTTGTTCCTCAGTCATGAAAACGCCCCCTGGGCAGGCCGCACTCGTCGATTGCCACTGCTTCGCCATCCTTCGCCTCGCCCGCATATCCGCAATTTCTTCGACGAAGTGGTGCTGCCAAATTATTCGTGGTCGTTTGAATTTAGTTTGGCAACCGGGATGAAAGGTCGTCGGATCGAGCATCCAGTCCCAGTCATCGCTCGCCCTCAATAAATTTCTCAAGGGCGGCAGCGGTTCTTGCAGGATTGCCGCCGATTCCAGGCGAGAATTTGGCCGTCTTCAGCCCTTGGCACGCACCGCCTGGCTGCCTCGACGAGAGATCTAAGATCATCCGTTTCGTGCCTCTTTGCTCAGTGGCGCGCCTGATCCGGCGCCGTCGTCGTCATGCTACCAGATCACCGCGTCTTGGTTAGGCGGCTCCAGCGGCTTCCTCGATCCCTCGCGCTCCGCTCGCATGATCCTAATCAACCCTTCCGGGGCGATCTCAATCAGCATGTCGGCGCCCATCTGCTGGAGGGTGCGGATCCCGGGGCAATGTCGGCTCGCGTGATGCGGGCAAGGAGACGGCTCATTTTGGGGCCGATAACTGCCTGACCAAACGTTGCGCTACATTCTTGCGGCGTTGCTCGCTGCTGGAGGAGTAATCGCCGTCTTCGTCGAGCTCGCTATGAGCATGCCGCGCGATTTGCACTCCGCCGCTCACGCCGAGCGCGGCCATGACGCCGGCGACGATCAAATCGGGCCAGCCGAAGCCTGTGCCGAACACGCCAGCGGCCGCCGCGAGCACCGCCACATTGCCGATGGCATCATTGCGCGAGCAAATCCAAACCGAACGCATATTGGCGTCGCCGGCGCGAAAATGATAGAGCATTAACGCGACGCCGGCATTGGCCGCGAAGGCGAGGAAGCCCACAACGCCCATGACGTCAGCGCGCGGCAAGGCGCCGGCGGCGGCATGCCAGACAGTCGAGCCGATGACCCACAGCCCAAACACGATCAGCGCCCAGCCTTTGAGAAGAGCGGCGCGGGCGCGCCACGACAGGCCAAGGCCGGCGACGCCGAGGCTGATCGCGTAGTTCGCCGAGTCGCCGAGAAAATCCAGGGCGTCGGCTTGCAGCGACGCGGAGCCCGCCGCAGCGCCTGCCGCGATCTCCGCGAAGAACATCAGGGCGTTAGTTGCGAGCGCGATCCACAGCGCGCGCCGCCAGTCCGGGGAATTGTTAGCCCTCGCGCCTCCGCCAGCTGAGCCACAATGTTCGTCTACGCAGCATCCCGCCATTCGTTCGATCCCGTGGACGGGGAAAGCGCCCTCTGAACATTAAGAGTATCACATTTTGGCGTTCCGCGCGCCTTTGCGGAGCCTGGCGGCTGGTCAAGCCGTTCTCGGGGTGAAGACAGGACGCAGTGGATTTGAGGCGGTTGGTTCGCGGGCGAATTGGCGGCACGCGCGCGTCTCACCCAAGGCTCGCCACGCCTCTGGCGGCCACGCACGCTTAAGGCCTTTGCGCGACCTAGATTTGTACACACTTAAGCGGCCCGCCGGCCCGAGGCCGATCAGATCGCAGCGCTGCCTTCGAAGGTAAGAGCCCCCTTGAGCGCGGCGCGCGGCTCATACCGCAGATCTCTTCCTCCAGCCGCATGCGTGGCCTTTCACCGTTTTCCTTGATGAAGATTACGCCGGCAGCGTCGGTGGCGGCACGCCTTGGGAGATAGCGCACGATTCGGCTCGGCTCATAGGCTTTTGCCTGCCCGGACGGCCGATACCAAAGCGGCGGAGGAAAGCAGGACCGTGGCGGCGGCGATGGCGTCAAACGCGCCAAAGCTTTCATCGCAAAGCTGTGGCTCGGGGATTTCAGCGCGGCCACCGCCGATCGTCGGCCGCCGCGTTTCGAGAGTAAGGCTCATGACTTGCCCTTCCTTAATCTCACCCGATCCCTCGCGTCTCCGAACCGAACTCGCGGCCGGTCTGCCGGCACGGAATATGCCTGCTGAATTCGACATGACGGACGTTTTGATAAAGCATGTCAAATCGTGGAAGATCGAGACGAAGCCGCCGCTGGAGTGGTTGGTCATTTGGACCGATTTCCCCTGTGATCCCTCTTCGCCGGGCTTCGACGCTGCCGCCAAGCAGCAGCTGATCGACGGCGCCTTAAAGCTTATGACCAAGCTCAAGGGCCCGGAGCGTTGCTTTATCTGTTCGCCGGACTGTCCGGACGGACAATTGATCTAGCCTTCGAGAGCGGAATGAGGAGATCCGAAGGATTGGTCCGGCAGCAAGGTTGGCCTGCGAGTCCTTGCTTTAGTAAAATTGGAAGTGATGATTGAAGGCCATCGTCCGCCGCTACCGCGGCCTCGGCTTCCACGGGTGAAAACCAGCGCTGGCGCCCTTTCCGAGATCAGGCCATTTCTTAGTCTGTTGCTTTAAAGCAGCGCCTACACCTTGACCTGAATCCCAAGGGCTTATCGCCTATGGTCGGGAGTAGCCCGGTAGAGGGACGTGACGCGTCCTTTTATGTCCGCCATTTGTTCTACCTTCGTCGAGGGTTCAAACTGACGTCAGGTTTCTAGCCGTTAGCGCTTGGACGCGTCAGCGGTGCGAGTGCATTCGCGCCCTTCCTCCGCCCCACGCCAGTTCGATCCCGTTCTCAGCGATCAAGGAGATTAGGAATCAGTTGCGGCTCGAGAACTTCTTGACGCTCGGAAACGCCGAGCCTTCCGAACGTAATGTCTGAATTGCTCGCGGTCGCATTCGGCTAGAATGCTCCATAGGCCTATGGAGACGGCTTCCGCGACGCCGAGGGCGGCCGTTTCGATCTCGGCCGCTACGCTTCGCGCTGCTGTCCGGCCTTTAGCGCCTCGACCGGGTTTTTGCGACATAAGCCTTTCGTCGGCCTCGCCGCCGTTCCCGGCACTTAAATCCGCGGAAGGGCGATGGTTTTCTGTTCGGCATCGCTCTGGCGGCGGCGTAGACGGTCGAATTTCAGAACGCTCGTCGAGAGATACACCCCTCACCGCGAGTTCGCGGAGCAACGGCGTCGTCCGCCTCTCTAGCTTTGCGCGACCCGTCGCGGCGTACAGGGCGGCGCGACAAATTTTCTCTCCCGAAGCGTCAGGATGCACGGCCAAAAATTGAATGAGCAAATCCTCACAATCAGCACTGTAGCGCGCGACCGTTTTCAGCGTTCGCGCGAGTTCCTCAATACGCCGGTCCATGTTTTCTTCCGGGCAATCTCCGGCCGAGCAGCATTGAAAAATCAATCATAAGTTGTAAGCCAAAAACGTGCTCGTGTCCCGGAAAAGTTGCCATTGGCAAAAATCTCAATTTCCTTGGCTTGACGCGCTGTTCGCCGCTTCCGGCGTAACGTCTATCCAGCTGAGCTGACCGCTTTCGCTCTCGCGATCGCCGTTCTTGAGCCTCACTCCCCGGCCGCCGCCGTCTCGGCGATGAACTCGACGCACGCGGCTTCGGGGGCAGCGCGCTCCAATTGTAATGGAGTGGCCGTGGTCATTTTCTCTCCTTCTGAACGGAGTCGCGGCGTCCTCATAGCCATTCAAACGGAATGCCTAAATTCGTGAGGCGTTCGATGAACCGCTTGTCGACCGGCTTAATGATGCTCTCTCTGAAGCCCACGCCTGCTAATCGCCGAGGCATATTGCGGCTTTCATCGTCTGCGGGGAGATGAGCCTGCCATTCCTGGTAAGCCCTATCGACTTGTTCCCTTAAGCTTTGGTCAAAGCGAATCAACTGCACGGACGCTTCGCGGCCCGGCTTCACGGCGCCGGAGGAAAACGGCTCAAAACTGCTTAGTTTACGTCTCGAACGCAAGTTGCCCTCCCCTGATGACGCAGCGTAGGTCTCGCGGCCAAGAGAGCGCCGCCCGCATCAGGCGCTCGGGGTCGCGCTCGCCGTCCTCCGCCAGTCTAACGAGGTGGTAGGCGAGCGCCAATCGCCCTTGATCGGTCTGCTGAGAGAGAGGGACCAGCGTCATCCGGCGCTCAAACTCCGCCTGCAAAAGGGCGATGGTTTCCGGGTCCATGAGCCGCCTCCCTGAAGGGGCGAATTGCTCGACGAACTTGAAACCTATTACGCTCGGCAAGGTTGCGTCTGTCGGCTTTCCGACAGATCGATCGCTTAGTTTGACGTCGGGCAAAATGATCGGCCTGGCCGAATTCACATCGCGGAAATTTCCGGCAGGAAGAACGCCTGCTCGTCGGCCACAAGGCCGGTCAGGATCGGCACGCGGTTGAAGCGGCCGCTCTTGAATGCCTCATAGGTCGGCTGCGTTATGATGTGGCCATCGACAATGTAATAGCTCGACGGCGGTGGCCAAGATCCCCGATCTGTTGAGGCGTGAGCGCACGCAGGCAGGTGGCGATATTATGTGCAGCGGGCCTTCGACGCAATGGTCTGCCCTTGCGTTTCCCCCGTCGCCAGCGGCGTCGTTATGATGTGTGTGCCGCTCTCAACGATCACCCTCTGGAATCGGCCGGCCGCAGTCGGTGATACAAGATCGCCCATCACCGCCGTCGCGCCGCCCGACTGGCCGAAGATCGTTATGTTTCTGGGGATCACCGCCGACTCCGGCTATGTTCCGCTGGACCCATTTGAGTGCGAACTGTTGGTCCGTGAAGCCGTAATTGCCGAGGTCGTGACCTACAGCGTCAAGCGTGGATGGGCGAAAAAACCAAGCGTTCCGACCCGATAATTAACCGTCACGAGAACGACGTCGCCCTGTCCCGCGAGTTTGCTTCCATCGTAGTCGTTTGTTTCGCCAGCAACGAGACCGCCGCCGTAGAACCACACTATCACGGGTCGCGGCCGGGATTTCTCCGCATAGTCGCTAGGCGTAAATATGTTGAGGTAAAGACAATCCTCGGTCAGGCTGGGCTTGGCGAACTCTCCGCCTGATTTTGTACGCACGTGCCGCCGAACGTTTTCGCCTTCAGCGCTTGTGTCGACTTTGCCGGAGGCTGGGGCGGCCGCCAGCGAAGATTTCCGAGCGGCGGAGTGGCGAAGGGAACGCCAAGGAATTCTACTTCGTCCGCCACGGGTATTGCGTCATTCGCGTTCGTGGGCAGTAATTCTTATATTCGCCCGAGTCTTTTCCACAACCGTCGCACGTGCGATGACGTCAAGAATTGGACAGCGCTAGGAATATCACGGCTCGGTGCAATGCGAGGTTGATATCGTTTTTTCACGCCTGATATGATTTGGATTCCCTCAAAAATCGGAAAGTAGACTTCGTCTTTTCCCTGAAACGTGGTTGCTCCCCGAAGTTTGGCGCTTGAGGTCGCAAACGCATGTGCTGTGCCGCGCCGCCGCGGCGAAAGGCCGATCGGAACTCCGCGACAAGGTCGCCGCATTCGCCCGGATGAAGGGCGTCGCCGCCTATTGCGCCACTCGGGCGGCGCCGGCCGAGGTTCCGGGGATGCGCAGCGTCGTTGGAAGGGCGGAGAGTCGATGATGGTGAATGCTAAGCGGGTCCAGCAAGTCTGGCGACCCAGACAAGTGCACGTGGTCTGCGCTGCCGAGGGTATGCGTGACATGCGCGCTCGTCGTCGGACCGTCGCCGTTCTCTATGCCCGCCCGCGCGCGTCGATTTTCCAGACATCGACGACCTTTTGCCCGCGCACACAGACAAAGTAGTCGTAGAGGCACACTGTGGGATCGCAATGCGATACGATGCATTCGAGTCGTTCGCCGATTTGCGGGCGACCCATGCCGTGCTCCAGCATGACGCGCCCGTGTTCGTCGCCCGCAAAGCCGTAAGCCGCGCCGTGTAGAGAAGCGGAGACGATCCGTGGCGGCGGCCCGTTCAGGGCGAAGGATTTTGTGCCGGCGTCGGTGGTGACCTGCGTTGGAAGGTTGGCGCTGAGAACGCTGGTCTGCACGAACAGGGAGAAGCCGAAGGGCCAATCGCCGCCTTCATAATTGATCGTGGCATATTCGGCGTCCATGAAAATATAGGAGCCCGCCTGAATTTCCGTGAAGACGCCGGACGATCCGTCGAGTCCGTGGGTGCCCGTGCCAGCGCCGGTGACAATCCCGGTCTCAAGCTGCGCGTCGCGCATCAGGGCGAGGAGAGCTTTGAGCTGCTCGCGCCCCTGCGCCGCCGCCGCGCCGCGCTTCGCGGCGTCAGGGATGTGCTGAAAATGGCCGCCATAGGCCTGAACGCCCTGCAAAGTGAGATTGGGCGTCGCGGCGATCATACGCGCCAGTTTGAAAGCGGCCGCCGGATCAACGGCGCCGGTGCGGTGATGGCCGATATCGAGATCGACGAGAACGTTTAACGCCGGCCGGCCGGCGAAGGCCGCAGACAAGGCAAGTGCGTTATCGGCGTTGTCGATCACCGCCATTGTGTCCGGCGCCCTCGCGCATAGATCGCAGAGGCGCGAAATCTTTACGTCGGTGACAAGAGGCGCGGTGATCAGCAGTCCGCCGACGCCCGCCACGGCCATCGCTTCCGCCTCGTTGATAGTGGCGCAGCAGACGCCGATCGCGCCGGCCTCACGTTGCGCCTGCGCGATGCGGGAGCTTTTGTGACTTTTCGCGTGCGGACGCAGATTGACGCCATTGGCGTCGCAGATCGCCTGCATTCTGGCTACATTCGCGTCGAAAACGTCGAGATCTAGGATGAGCGACGGCGTGTTCAGCCGCTTGCGTCCGTCCGGCGCGCCGATCAGCGCAGCGAAAGGGCCAAGGGCTTTTTGTTCTATTTCGGCGGTCATTGAACTGCCGCTTTCGCCTTGGTTGCGGTCCGTTGCCCTGCCTTGAGGCTCGCCTCGAAGAGACGCGCGACATGCACGGCCTTGCGTGGCGCGCCGTCCCTGATCTGATGACGACAGGATGTTCCGTCGGCCACCAGAAGAGCGTCGAGTTCAGCCTTGCGGACCGCCGGCAGCAAAGACAGCTCCGCCATGGCTAGAGAGACGTCCATCGTCTCCGCCTGGTAACCAAAGGCCCCCGCCATGCCACAGCAGCTTGACTCGATCGTCTCGACCGTAAGACCGGGGACGAGGCGCAGCGCGGTCTCGACCGCGCCCATGGCTCCGAAGGCCTTTTGATGACAATGGCCATGTAATAACGCCTTCTTCCCGACCGGACCAAGGACGGGCGGAAATCGACCCGCCTTCGCCTCGCACACGATGAATTCCTCGAACAGCATTGCGTGGGCCGCGACGCGCCGCGCGTCCTCACCGGGCAGAAGAGCCAGCGCCTCGTCTCTGAAGGAAAAAAGACAGCTCGGCTCCAGGCCGACAACGGCGAGGCCACGCTCCAGGAAGGGACGCAAGGCCGTCAGCGTGCGAGACATTTCCGCGCGCGCCGCCGCAACATTTCCAATCGACAGAAAGGTCCTGCCGCAGCAAAGCGGACGCGCCGATCCGTCAATCGGGCCGGCGATATGAACGCGGTAGCCGGCTGCGGTCAAAGTCGTGATCGCCGCCTCGATATTTTCGGGCTCGAAAGCGGCGTTGAAACTGTCCACCCAAAGAACAAGCTCTCGGCCGTCAACTGGCCCCAGCGTCTGCGCGCGCGCTGAAAATCGATCGGGCCGCCAAATCGGCAGATCGCGGCGAGCGCTGAAGCCGACGATCGTTTCCATCAGCCGCCGCAGAAAGGGACTGCGATTGCGCAGATTGAGCAAAGGCGCGAGGCGAGCTGCGAAGGGCGCATAGCGCGGCATATAGGCGATGAGCCTGTCGCGCAGGGAAAAACCATGTTTTTGCGCCCGGGCCGCCATGACCTCGATCTTCATGCGCGCCATGTCGACGCTCGTCGGACATTCGCGCTTGCAGGCTTTGCACGAGACGCAGAGCTTCATCGTCTCGGCCATGGCGTCGGAGGCGAAGGCGTCGGCGCCAAGCTGACCAGAAAGCGCCAGCCGCAGGCTGTTGGCGCGTCCGCGCGTCACATGCTTTTCGTCACGTGTGGCGCGATAGGACGGGCACATCGCGCCCCCCTCGAGTTTTCGACAGGCGCCATTGTTGTTGCACATCTCGACAGCGCCTTGCAGGCCGCCGACGGCGCCGGGATATCCGGCCCAGCTGAGCTGTGGGGCAAAGTCGCGAACCTCATAGCCCGGCGCGTAGCGCAGCAGACTGCGGTCGTCGAAACGCGGCGATCGCACGATCTTGCCCGGATTGAGGATTCCCTTCGGGTCGAAAACCGACTTCACCTCTTCGAAGGCTTTGACCAGCCTCTGGCCGAACATCGGCTCGTGGAACTCGCTGCGCACCAGTCCGTCGCCATGTTCGCCTGAATGCGATCCCTTATAGGCGCGCACGAGAGCGAACGCCTCTTCGGCGATGGCCCGCATCGCCTTGACGTCTTTATCGAGCCTCAGATTGAGCACCGGACGCACATGCAGACAGCCTTCGGAGGCGTGCGCGTACCAGGTGCCGCGCGTCCCGTGTTTCTCGAAGACGCTCGTGAGCTTCTCGGTGTAATCCGCAAGATGCTCCAGCGGAACGGCGCAATCCTCAACAAAAGAGATCGGCTTCGCCTCGTCCTTCATCGACATCATGATATTGAGGCCGGAGGTGCGCAGATCCGTGATGTCCGCCTGCAGAGACGGATCGAGCGTCTCGACGACGCCGCCCCAATGCGCGCCCTCGCGATCGAAACCGAAGCCGAGATCACCCATCAGATCGCCCAGCTGTTTCAGACGCCGGACATTCTCCGCGTCGTCTTCGGCGAATTCGACCAGAAGCAGGGCCTGGGGCTCGCCGCGCACGACGGCGTCGAGCGTCGGCCGGAACATCGGGATTTCGCTCGCCAGCGAGATCATGGTCGCATCGACGAGCTCGACGGCGATTGGCTCCAGCTTGACAATATGCTGGGCGCTGTTCATCGCGGCGTGGAAGGAGCCGAAATGACAGACTCCGACCGCACGGCGCCCCAGAAGCGGCGAAAGCTTCAGTTCGATCGCGGTGGAATAGGCGAGCGTGCCTTCCGAGCCGACGAGAATGTGGGCAAAGTTGACACGGCCGCGCGCTGGATCGAGAGCGTCGATATTATAGCCGCCGACGCGCCGCTGGACCTTTGGAAAGCGCTCTGCAACTTCATCCGCCTCGCGCGCCCCGATGGCCAGCAGCTTCTCGGCGAATTGTTTGAGATGGGCGTCGCGCAGTTCGGAAAGATCGGTGGCGGTCTCGCCGAAATGGGCCGCCGCGCCATCGGCCAGAACCGCCTCGATCGAGATCACATTGTCCCGCGTGGTGCCATACCGCAGCGAGCGGCCGCCGCAGGAATTGTTCGCGGTCATGCCGCCGATCGTCGCTCGCGAGGCTGTCGAGACATCGACCGGAAACCACAGACCGTGTGGTTTCAGCTGGCGGTTCAGGTCATCGAGCACGATGCCCGGCTCGACCACGCAGCGGCGGCCGGCAACGTCGAGAGAGAGAATGCGGCGCAGATATTTTGAGCCGTCGATCACCAGGCCGCGATTGATGGTCTGTCCGCATTGCGAGGTGCCGCCGCCGCGCGCTGTGACGGGGACGCCTTCCTCGCGCGCCAGCGCGAAGGCCCGGACCGCCGCTTCGACAGTTTTGGGGACGGCCACGCCGAGCGGGATCATCTGGTAATGCGATGCGTCAGTCGCGTAGCGGCCGCGGCTGAACGCGTCGAAGAGAATGTCGCCCGCGATCTCGGCGCGAAGCCGTCCTTCGAATCCCGAGCGCGTCGCCCCGACCATCTGGATGCTCCCTTTGCCGCTAATTTCTTCGCCGCGTATTTTTCGGGAGTCTTATCAGCGCCCTTATTTGAATTCAAACCATAAAATAACACATCACAAAACGCACTCAAATCAGGCGATTGGCCGCTGCAGCGCTTAAATCCTGGCCTCCCCTTCGGCGCGCGCCAGCTCCGGACCGAGTTCAGCGGCTGCGACTTGCTTGTTGCGTAAATGCAGAAAGAGGATGTCGCTCAGTTCAGGGCCGGCGCGGCGGCGCAATGCGTCGAGAATGGCCTCGTGCTCGCGCATCGCCTCCCCCCATCTGTCGTGCTTCCGGCTGAGATTGGCGCAAAACCGGACCCGCCTTAGGCGATCCGAGAAGCTTGCATAGGTGGCCGAGAGCACGGAGTTATGAGCGGCGTCGGCGATCTTCTGATGGATGGCCTGGTTGCACTGGAAATAGCTGTGCAGATCGCGGCGCAGATAAAAGCCATACATTTCATGGTGCAGCCGCTCGATTTCATCGAAGGCGTCCCCAGTAATGTTTTCACAGGCAAGACGGCCGGCGAGAGCTTCGAGCCCGCCCATAACGTCGAAGAGCTCAACGAGGTTTTTGGCGCTCAGCTCGCGGACCCGCGCGCCTCTGTTGGGCAGGAGATCAACCAGCCCTTCGGAGGCCAGCACTTTCAGCGCCTCACGCAGCGGCGTGCGGGAGATGCCGAACATTTCGCAAAGCTGACGCTCGGGAATGCGCGCTCCGCCGACAAGATTGCCTTCGACGATGTAATCGCGCAGGCGCACGAGAATTTCGCCATGCAATGATACGGCATGCGCCGGCCGACCCGATGCAGAAGCGTCGGCGCCGTCTTCCGGCCGGCGGGCATCGCTCGCAGGGGGCGCAAGAGCCCTCCCCCCATCTCCATCCATTGAGTCCATATGAATCAAATAACGTGTTTGCCCGGTTGGGTCGAGACGGTATTTTGAATTCAAAAATTCATTGCATCATGAAAAAATTAATGCACTAATCTGGGTTAAGAGAATTCCGGGCCAATCCCGGCCGCTGCATACGGGGATGGAAATGACAGAGCGCCACGGGCAACATTTCCTGCAGATTCCGGGGCCGAGCCCCGTGCCCGAGAGAGTGCTTCGGGCGATGAACAAACAGGTCATCGATCATCGCGGTCCGGAATTCCAGCTTCTTGGCGAAGAGGTTCTGGCGGGCTGCAAAAGCGTCTTCAAGACCTCCGGTCCGGTCGTCATTTACCCCTCATCTGGAACCGGCGCCTGGGAAGCCGCGATCGTCAACACCTTGTCGCCTGGCGACAAGGTGCTCATGGCCGAGACCGGTCATTTCTCCACCCTATGGCGTCAGATGGCGGCGAAATGGGGCCTTGACGCCGACTTCATGCCGGGCGACTGGCGCCGCGGCGCTGATCCCGTCGCCATCGAAGCGAAGCTGGCCGAAGATCGCTCCCACGCGATCAAGGCCGTGATGGTCGTCCACAATGAAACCTCGACCGGGGTCACCAGCCGAATAGGCGAAATCCGCACGGCGATCGACAGGACCGGCCACCCGGCTTTGCTCCTTGTCGATACGATCTCCTCCCTCGGTTCAGTCGATTATCGCCACGACGAGTGGGGCGTCGACGTCACCATTAGCTGCTCCCAGAAAGGTTTGATGCTGCCGCCGGGCCTCGGCTTCACGGCCATCTCCGACAAGGCGCTCGCCGCGTCAAAGACCAACAAATTCCCGCGGTCCTATTGGGACTGGCAGGAGATGCTGAAACCCAACGCTGCGGGCTTCTTTCCCTACACTCCGGCGACCACCCTGCTTTACGGGCTGCGCGAGGCGATCGCGATGTTGCTGGAAGAAGGTCTCGATCAGGTGTTTGAGCGTCACCATCGCCTCGCAGCCGCGACGCGCGCGGCTGTCCGCGCCTGGGGCCTCGAAGTGCTCTGTGAAGAGCCCTCCGAATATTCGCCGGTCCTGACGGCTGTGTTAACGCCCCCCGGTCACGACGCCGATCATTTCCGCAATGTGGTGCTCGAAAAATACAATATGTCGCTCGGAACGGGGCTGAACAAGCTGGCTGGAAAAGTATTCCGCATCGGGCATCTTGGCCAATGCAACGAGCTTGTCCTTATGGCGGCCCTGAGCGGCGTTGAGATGGGTCTGTCAGCGGCGGGAATCCCGCACCGCGCAGGCGGCGTAATGGCGGCCATGGCCGAGCTTGAAAGCCGCGACGGGACCAATGCCTCGCCTTTGCTCAAACTTGCCGCGGGCTGATCGCAATTCAGCGCAAACCTGCTGTCGGTGAGGAAAAAATGGTTGCGCGAGTGGCTGCGATGGAATGCGATGAGGCGACCGCTCTCGCGGCATTGCTGATCGACGCTCAGGAAACCGGCGCGAGCATAGGCGAGCTGCCCGTCAATGCGCGGATTTCCTCTCGCGAGGAGGCTTATCGCGTTCAATCCGCGTTAGCCCGGCGTCTTGGCCCTATTGTGGGCTGGAAGGTTGGACGCAAAGCTGCCGACGCTCCGGCCTCTCGCGCGCCTCTGTTCGCAAATCGAACGCATCCCTCCGGCGCCAAATTCGAGCGCGACGCCTTCCGGCTCTTTCTCCTTGAAGCCGAATTGGCGTTTCGCTTCCGCTCCGGCCTTCCGCCGATCGGGCGTCCTTATGCGCGCGATGAAGTCCTGACCGCGATCAGCGAAGTGGTTGTCGCGTTCGAGATCATCGACAGCCGCTTTCGCGACTGGCCTACGGTCGCTCCCGAGCTTCTCCTCGCCGACCTTCTGTCGCATGGGGCCATGGTGGTCGGCTCCGGGGTTCCTATGCCGGACCATCCCTCATTCATCAACACCAGCGTCAGCCTCGCCGTTGACGATCGCATGATTATCAGCCGCGACGGCGGCAATCCCGCCGGCGACGTCATCGACCTTGTCGTATGGCTGGCCAATGATCTCCTAGACGTTGGGGCGGCGCTCCGCGCCGGTGATCTTGTAACCACCGGCTCCTACACCTGTATGGAGCGTCTGGCTCCCGGCAGCAGCGCAGAAGCGTCATTTGCCGGCGTAGGGACTGTAACTGTCGCCCGGGACGCTTGATGCGTCGGCGCTCAAAGACCGGGCCGTCCGCTCTTTTGAAAAACATAAAATTAGTCTCGTAAAGGCGGCGCCAATCTAGAACCGCTTAGACGATCGGTGGGCCAAAAGAAGACATTCGGGAGGGTGTGAAGATGCCAAAGTTCAAGGCGACGCATGTCGTTCTGGCGCTTCTCTGTATCATGTATTTCATAACCTACATCGATCGCGTCAATATCGGCACGGCTGCGGGCGCCATACAGCGCGAGCTAAATCTCACGAATACGCAGCTCGGGCTCGTGTTCTCCGCCTTCGCCTATCCCTACCTCGTTTTTCAGGTTTTCGGGGGCTGGGTCGGAGACCGTTTCGGCGCGCGTCGGACGCTGTTCGCATGCGGGTTGATCTGGGCGGTGGCGACCATTCTGACGGGTCTCGTCAACGGTCTCTTCACATTGTTCCTCGCGCGCCTACTGCTTGGCTTCGGCGAGGGCGCAACCTTCCCAACGGCCACCCGGGCCATGCAATATTGGACGCCCCCGAGCCGTCGAGGCTTCGCCCAAGGGCTGACCCATGCTTTCGCCCGACTCGGCAATGCGGTCACGCCGCCTTTCGTCGCGCTCTTGGTGATCGCCTTCAGCTGGCGTGGCTCTTTTGTCCTGCTCGGCCTCATCAGCCTGGTGTGGGTGCTGGTCTGGGTTTGGTACTTTCGGAATGATCCGAAGGATCACTCCGGCATCACGGAGGAAGAACTCGCGCAGCTGCCCGTTCGCAAACCGGGCGCCAAGCTTCAAATTCCGTGGAAGCCTCTGCTGGCCCGGATGTGGCCGGTGACGCTCACTTATTTTTGCTATGGCTGGACGCTTTGGCTTTACCTCAACTGGCTCCCGCTGTTCTTCAAGAACAATTTCGGCCTGGATCTCAAGAGTTCCGCTCTTTTTGCGTCGGGTGTGTTTTTTGCGGGCGTCGTTGGAGACACGCTCGGCGGAGTCATCTCGGATCACATTCTGCGTCGCACGAACAATGTTCGACTTGCGCGGCTGAGCGTCACGATCGGAGGATTTCTCGGCGCCTTCCTATCGCTTCTGCCACTGCTCTACATCCACGACGTCACGTTGGTCGCGCTCTGCTTGTCGGCGGGCTTCTTCTTCGCGGAATTGGTCATCGGCCCGATGTGGTCAATCCCCATGGATATTGCGCCGAAATATTCCGGGACGGCTGCCGGGCTCATGAATACCGGCTCCGCCGCTGCGGCGATCGTGTCCCCACTGGTCGCCGGGTTTGTGATCGACGTCACGGCAAATTGGTTTCTACCGTTCCTCATGTCGATGGGATTACTTCTCGTCGGAGCGGCATGCGCCTTTATGATGCATCCTGAGAAGCCGTTCGAGGAACATGAAATGGTGGGTGGAACGGCAAAACTGGCGCCCGCCGAATGAATTAACAATTGGTTGCCTCTCACACGCGAAGTACGCGGCTACGAACCAACTTAGGAGCAAGACTGGTAGCGTTTTGGCGTCGTGCCGGTGATCTGCCGAAACATTCGACCAAAGTGGCTTTGACTCGAGAACCCCATCGTGGAAGCGACCTCGGCGACGGACATTTCTCCGTCGGCGAGGAGACGCTTCGCGACGGCGACCCGTCGGCTTAAGATATAGCGATGCGGGACATTCCCACGGAGCGGCAAAAGGCTTCCGAGAAATGGCCTGAGCTCAGGTGAGCGATAGCCGCTAGTTCGACAATGCCGAGTTCCCGCCCGAGATTTGCCTCCACGAAGTCGAGGACCCGCGCAAGCCGTCGCCGATCGAGTGCTCCCTTCATCCTTCGCGATCGCTCATCAACAGCCGAGTACCGACCGACAATATAGGCTGCGACGGCCAGAGAGAGCGATTCCCCATACAGGCGCCAGATGACAGCCAGAACGGATTTCTGTTTCCATACCCATCAAGAGACTTGCAAGATATTCGTCGTGGAGACCCGCCGCAGGCGCCCCTGACGCCGGCTCAATATGAGGCCGGCATGAGCGCCTCGTGGGGCGCCAATGCTGGCGCCGTTTTGGCTCAGTATCCGCTCAGCAACTATGGAAACGATACCGAACTGGCCTACAACCGGGTCGCGAGCGATCCGAAGAAATGCGGTGGTCTTCACGTCCTTAAATTATGGGCCGCCAAGGTTCCGACGTATGGATGGGACTTCACCTATACCAAGGCGCCCTTTTACTTCCCCAAAATGCCCTATCCAATGTCGCCCACGGGCAGCTTCCAGCCTCTGGCATCCCACACCACCGACATCCAGTTCCTGTTTCCGGGGTATCACGGCGGCCAGTTGGGAGTGAATTTGGACCAGACCACCGGGCTGCCGCGCGAACTTGAGGGGGCCGAACTTACCTTGTCCGACCAAATGGTGGCGGCGTGGACACTTTTTGCGAAGAACGGCGACCCGAACGGACCGAGAGCCGTCAGGTGGCCGGTATTTCCCCGATCGGGAGAGGCGACGTTCCTCAGACAGGATATCCCCAATGGCTCGGAAAGCGAAAAGCAGTTTAGAGCGAACTATAAATGTGATCTCTGGGATTCTGTCTTGACCTATCCCTTGTAGGAAACACTCAGGGCTGCGGCCGCCAGTTGGGCGTAGCCCGTTGTTCACAAAACTCGCATGCCGTAAGGCGCATGCCACGTGTTGCCGATTTCCGGGCCCAAATATAAGCAGATCCAAAACTCACACGTTTGATTACAGCGAGTATATTGTTCGATCAAATACTCAACTTATCGTGATTATTGTTCACGAACATCTTATCGGCTTTTTAGCTTTAGGCCAAAATCAAGCCATCAAAAGGCGTACCCTCCTGAAACAGGGCTCCGTGTTGCAAAAGGCTTTCATGTTTCGGCTTCGACTTATGCTGGCATTGCTTGGCGCAGCGGGCCTGGGCGCCGCGCTTTATTTTTCTTGGCCGGAAAGGACGAAAGCTGCCCGCCCCGTACCCGGCCCGGTCCCGGTGATGGCGGCCAAGGCCGAGGCGAAGGATGTCCCAATCATCCTGCGAGGTCTTGGAATCGTCACTGCATTCAATACCGTTGCGGTCACTAGCCGCGTCGAAGGCGCCATCACAAAGATCAACTTCAAAGAAGGCCAATATGTTCGCACAGGCGATCTGCTGATCCAGCTTGACCCGCGGCCCTTTCAAGCCGCGCTCGATCAGGCCAGCGCCAATCTCGCAAAAGATCAAGCCACATTGGCGAACGCAAAGGTCGACCTGTCCCGTTACTCCAGTCTTTTGACGCATAGCTTCGCGCCCGAGCAGCAGGTGGCTACCCAAAAAACGACGGTGCAGCAAACCGAGGCGGCCGTGCAAAGCGATGAAGCCGCGATCAAGGCGGCTCAGCTCAACGTCGATTATGCAGCTCTGAGGTCGCCGATCGACGGCGTGACCGGTATTCGTCACGTCGATATCGGCAATTTGATCCAAGCGAACAATCAGCAAAACCTCGTCACAATCACGCAGATCGAGCCTATCTACGTCATCTTCACGCTCCCGGAAGTCGACATCGACCGGGTTCGGCAGGCTATGAAAGAGGGTTCGCTAAAGGTCGAAGCTTATGCTTCGGACGACAAACGCAAACTGTCGGAGGGCGTGCTCGATCTCATCGACAACGCCGTTGATCCAACGACAGGAACAGTCAAACTTAAGGCGGAATTCGAAAATGCTGATCAGACGCTTTGGCCGGGCCAGTTCGTCAATGCGCATGCCGTCCTGCGCACGGTAAAGGATGGGGTGACGATTCCAGCAGCCGCGGTGCAGACAGGGCCGAACGGCGCCTTCACCTACAAGATTGACGATGAGTCGAAGGCGGTTATGCAGCCAATAACGGTCGTGCAAACGGAAGAGAACCTAGCGCTTGTGAGCGGCGCCCTCAAGGCTGGAGATCAGGTCATAACAATCGGACAATTCAGGCTTCAGCCTGGCGTAAAGGTTCGAGTCGAAGATCACATCCTGGACGCGGGACAGACGCTGAGCGACGCGCCGGTCGGAACCGACGGCGTCCAATGAATATTTCCGCTCCTTTCATACAGCGTCCAATCGCCACCATCCTGGTCATGGTCGCGCTCCTGGTCGCGGGGCTGATCGGCTACATTCTTCTTCCTGTCTCTGCGCTTCCGAGCGTCGATTTTCCGACTATCTCTGTTAGCGCCCAGCTTCCCGGCGCCGATCCAAAGACGATGGCCTCGGCCGTAGCGCAGCCGCTAGAGCGTCAATTTGCGCAGATCCCAGGCGTCAATCAGATCACCTCAGCGAGCGTGCTTGGAACGACCAACATCACGTTGCAGTTCGATCTCTCGCGCAACATCGACGGCGCCGCCGGCGATGTGCAGCAGGCCATCAATGCGGCGCAGGGCTTTCTGCCGAAGAACTTACCCAATCCGCCGACATACAGGAAAGTCAATCCAGCCGATCAGCCGATCCTGATCCTCGGCCTCACCTCCGACTCCATGCCATTGACGCAGGTCGATCAATTTGCCGACCTCGATATTGCGCAGCGTATTTCCACACTCGACGGCGTCGGGCAAGTCTCAATCTTCGGACAGCAGAAATACGCGCCAACGGTCCTGATCAATCCGCTTTCGCTTGCCGCCCGCGGGATCGGCCTCGACGAAATAGCCAGCGCCGTGATGGCTACGACGGCGAACCTTCCGGTAGGTTCATTGCAGGGGCCGACGCAAGCCTATCAAATCGCCACCAATGGGCAGCTCTTCCTCCCGGCTCAAATAGCCAAGGCGATCGTCACCTATCGCAACGGGGCCCCAGTCCGTATTGGCGACGTCGCGCAAGTCGTCGCCGGCGTGGACAGTCCGTTGCAGGCGGCATGGGTCGGCGAGCATCGCGGCGAAATGATCGGGATCTGGCGACAACCCGGCGCGAACACGCTGGAACTCGTCGATCGGCTGAAGAGCATGCTGCCGACCTTACAAGCTGGCGTCCCCCCGGCCATCAAGCTTTCGATCGTCAGCGACCGCTCAATCTCGATCCGCGACAGTTTCTCGGACGTCAAGATCACCCTCATGGGTACGATCGCGCTAGTGATTGTTGTGATTTTCGTCTTCCTGCGAGAGTTTTGGGCGACAATTATCCCAGCCCTCACGGTTCCACTCTCACTTGTCGGCACGTTCGCTGTGATGTTCGGGCTCGGCTACAGCCTTGACAATCTTTCGTTGATGGCTCTGACGCTTGCCGTCGGGCTGGTCGTCGACGACGCCATCGTGATGCTGGAGAACATCTTTCGTCATATGGAAATGGGGAAGGACAGGGTCACGGCGGCGCTCGATGGATCGAAGGAAATTGGCTTTACGATTGTGTCGATCACGATTTCGCTGATCGCCGTGTTCATTCCGCTGCTTTTCATGGCTGGCATTGTCGGTCGCCTATTCCGCGAATTCGGCGTGACCGTCACGGTCGCGATCGTGCTGTCGGCATTCATCGCATTAACATTATCTCCGATGATCGCGGCCCTCGTTCTTAAGAATCCGCACAGCGTCAAACATGGGCGGCTTTACCAGATGAGCGAGCGCGGTTTCGAAAAACTCGTCTCAGGATATGAGCATATTTTAAAACTTTCGCTACGATATCGCGCCCCCGTGATGATTTTGAACGTCGCGCTTATTGCGATTTCAATTTATCTTTTCATGAGCATGCCCAAGGGATTCTTTCCCCAGGAAGATACCGGAATGTTGACCGGCTTTATGCAAGCCGATCAGGATATTTCATTCGACGGCATGAAAGGGCGGCAAGAAGCTGCATTGCGTGTCCTTATGCAGGATTCTGATATCACCGCCGTGGGCAGCTTGATCGGCGGCAACGCCAGCTCGGGTTTCAATACGGGCCGCGCATTCATTCAGCTGAAGCCGGTTGGAGAGCGTCATGCGACCGCTGACCAGATCATCCAGCGGTTGAGACTGAAGCTCGCGGAAATTCCTGGGATCTTAACCTATCTCCAGTCGGTTCAGAACATTCAGCTGGGGGGTCGAATTTCACGCACCCAATATCAGTACACTTTACAAGACACCGACATCAACGAGTTGGACGTCTGGGCGCCTAAGCTGCTCGAAAAGCTGAAAGGATCGCCGCTGCTGCAGGATGTGGCCAGCGATCAGCAGACGGGAAGTCCAATGCTCATGATCGACGTCGATCGAGACGCCGCATCGCGGTTGGGCGTTAACATCTCCACGGTGCAACAGACCTTATCGGATGCTTACGGGCAGGCTTATGTGACGCAGATCTACGCGCCGCTGAACACCTATCATGTGGTGATGGAGGTCGAGCCAGAATTCCAGCGAGATGTCACCGCCCTCAGTCAACTCTACGTCCGCGGGAGCGGCGGAGCGATGGTCCAGGTGAGCCAATTTGCGAGGCTGAAGCCGATTCCCGGGACGATCGCGGTTAACCATCAGGGGCAGTTTCCGGCGGTGACTCTCTCGTTCAATCTTGCGCCAGGGACTGCGCTTGGCGAAGCCGTCGAAGCGATTAGACAGATCGAATCTTCTATGGGCAAGCCTACGACGCTACAGACGTCGTTCCAGGGCACGGCTCAAGAGTTTCAAAGGTCACTGGCGACGCAGCCGCTTCTGCTCGCCGCCGCTCTCTTCGCTGTTTATATCGTGCTCGGAATTTTGTATGAGAGCTTTATCCACCCCTTCACAATCCTCCTCAGTCTGCCTTCAGCATCCGTCGGCGCGCTCATCTCCCTCAAGCTATTTGGCTTGGACCTCAGCATGATGGCGATTATTGGCCTCATCATGCTGATCGGCATCGTCAAGAAGAATGCAATCATGATGATCGACTTCGCCTTACAGCGCGAACGTATCGACGGGCTCTCGCCCGAGCAATCCGTCTTTGAAGCCTGCGTGCTTCGGTTCCGACCGATCATGATGACGACAATGGCGGCGTTGTTCGGAACCTTGCCTATCGCATTCGGCATAGGCGCCGGCGCCGATTTGCGCCAGCCGCTCGGCGTCTCGGTCGTAGGCGGCCTGATTGTCTCGCAGGCGCTGACGCTTTTCACTACTCCCGTAACCTATCTTTATATGGATCAATTCAGTCGCTGGCTCGGCAAAGGCCGACGCAACAAGACGCCGCCAGACGCGCCGCGCTTGACTGAGCGTCACGGGGCGGACCAAGCGGCTTGAGAGGCTTCAGTCTCGTCGCCCTCCGGCTCTCACCGCCCCATGGCGCGCGTGCCTCGCTCATCTCGAAGGCCGATCGAAGATGCGCGACGGCCTCTCGCTTGGCAGCGGGCGTCACCATTTTTTTCCCAACATATCTTTCAGCGCGGCATTGTCGAGCATGGCGTCCGCCAGAGGCGCTTCCAGCGCGTGTTCTCGTCCTCCAGCGTCTTCAGCCGCTTGGCCTCCGACACGTCCATGCCGCCGTAACAGGCCTTTCACTTGTAGATGCTGGCGTTACAAGCCAGCGTTGAAGATCGCCGGGCGCCATCCGCGACGTCACCAAGCGCAATGACATCCTCCTCCACCCGTTCAGCAGATCGGGAGCCCGACTCTCGAAGGACCTCGAAAGGCTGGCAGCGGTCCGGTTCGCGGCGGCTCCCCCGCGACAAGCACGATTGGCTTGAGCTACGGAAGGGCACCTCGGCGTGAACCGAAATGATAAGAGGATGTGAACGATAATTTCTCGAAACACGGCTCCAATAGCAAGGATCGTTTGCATCAATCACGGATTGCTTCAGCGGGAGCGTGAGGGCGCCTGAACTTACGCTCAAGGAACGAAAGCCAAAGCAATTGGTTAGCTCTGCACAGAACAAAAAGGGAGAAAACCAATGAACAGACGACTAATGACTTTCGCCGCTGTCGCGACCGTATTTATAGGCGGGACGGCTCTTGCGGATTCCACGACCAAAACTTCTCCATCTGCTGCCAGCAGCGATACGAACGCTACGGATAAAGGCGCAAAGGGTAACGGTGGAATGGCAGGGTCGCCGGCAGCCGCCGAAACGCCCAATGTCGAAGGGAAGACCGGTTCGCAAAGCGGGGCTCATCCAAGCGACAAAATGGCGCCAGAGAAAAAATGAGACGTCGTCATTGGGCCGGGCAATCTCTGCCCGGCATCTGTTCGTGAACGTGCCGTCGTGGGAGGCCTTGACCTTGCGCCCTGAGGCTTATCCAGTTTGAAGTTCGCTCTGGCCCAAGGCGAGGACCAGAAAATGAAGCGCAGCTGTTTCAGCGAAGAGCAGATCATCGGAATCTTGAAGGAGCACGAGGCCGGTGTTTCGTGCGATCTATGCTGCAAGCATGGCGTCTGTATATCGAGACCCGCGGCGCGGGCGGAAGCCGTTGACCCCGGCGTCGGTTCAGACTTCGTGCGCGAGCGGTAAATGTTCTGTCGTTTCCGCTCCGTTCGCGGAGTTCCCAGGCGAGACGCGGGTTCGGCGCGCATGAAAATTGCGTGAAGACGCAGCCGGAAGTGGCTTAATTCGGCCAGACGGCCAATAAACGGTAAAGCCTTCAATATTGGCAGCAGCGTTCAAGGTCGGAGGACACATCCGAATGCCGTCGCATGCTTACATCAACACGATCGCGACCGCGGTTCCCGTCCATGACGTCCACAGCTTCTTTCTCCGCTTCGCGAGCTCGCAACTGGCGGGCGATTCCCGCTTGCGCGAGGCTTTCAACCGCATGGCGGAAAAAGGCGGCATCGAGCATCGCTTTTCCTGCTTCGCGCCCGCCGCCGATCCTGACGGGGCGAGCCTTGATGCAGCCGGCATGTTTAGGCGGGGCGCGTTTCCATCGACGGCCGGACGGATGCAGTTGTTCTCCGCGCAGGCGCCCGCTCTGGCGCAAAAACCGGTCGAACGGGCCCTCCTGGGCGAAGATCGGGAGCGCATCACGCATCTGATCGTCACCACCTGCACGGGCTATTCCGCCCCCGGCCTCGATCTAGACATCGTCGCCCGATGCGAGCTTCCGGGTTCGATCGAACGCACCATTGTCGGATTCATGGGATGCTATGCGGCGATCACGGCTCTGAAGCTGGCGCGGCACATAGTGCGGTCGCAGTCAGAGGCGCGGGTGCTGATCGTCAACGCCGAGCTCTGTACGCTGCATCTCAAGGAGAGCGCAAACCTCGAAGAACTGCTGTCATTTTGCCTGTGGGGCGACGGCGCCGCGGCGGCGCTGGTAAGCGCGCGGCCCGTCGGCATCGGTCTTGACCGCTTCCACGCCGTCGCCATCCCTGACACGCGCGCGCTAATGACTTGGGACATTGGCGACCATGGCTTCGATATGGTGCTGTCCGGCAGGGTGCCTGGCGCAATTCATCACGCGCTTGGCGCCGCCATCGGCGACATTCTTGACGGCAGATGCGTCGCCGACATCGATCTCTGGGCGATCCATCCCGGCGGCCGCTCCATACTCGGCGCGGTGGAGCGGGCGCTGGATCTGGCGCCCGACGCCCTGTCGCACTCACGCGACGTTCTGCGCGCGTATGGCAACATGTCGTCGGCGACCATCATGTTCGTGCTTGAGCGGATGCTGGGCGGCTCCAACGGAAATTGCTCTGGTTGCGCCATGGCCTTCGGCCCAGGCCTGACGGCGGAAACGATGCTGTTCCACACGGCCGGCGCGGCTTGATGGCGACCTCTCTCGCCACCCGCCGGATCGAAGCGGAGTTGCTCGATAGCCTGCCCGCCGACGATCCGCGCGCGATCCGCTCGCGCCGCGACCTCGCGCTGATCAATGCGCTGATGTTTCAGGCAGCGATCATGGCGGGATTTTTGCGCGCGCAGATACCGGCGGGGCGCGCGCGGATCCTGGAAATCGGCTGCGGCGACGGTTCGTTCATGCTGTCGGTCGCACGGCGTTTGCGTCATAGTGCGGCCGATGTCGATCTCGTCCTGCTCGACCGGGTCGATCTCGTCGCCGCGCCGCGCGTTGCGGCTTTCGCAGCGCTGGGCTGGCGCGTCGAAACCGTGACGGGCGATGTTTTCGCCTTTGTCGACAAACCCGGCATCGGCGGTTTCGATATTGTTTCGGCCAATCTGTTTCTGCACCATTTTCCGGACTGCGCCTTGCAGACCCTGTTTCAATCGCTCCGCCGGCTGGCGCCGGCCGTCGTTGCCACAGAGCCCCGCCGGACGCGGATTGCGGTCTGGGCGACAGCCCTGTTGCGCGCGATTGGCGCCAATGCGGTAAGCCGGCACGACGCCGCAGCTAGCGTACGCGCCGGGTTTTGCGGCCGCGAGCTGTCAGGGCTTTGGCCGCGGGATTGCGCCGACCGGATCGAGGAGCGCGGGATCGGCCCGTTCACCCATATTTTCTGTGTCACGCGCGCCGGCGAGCAGGGGTCATGAGCTACGACGCCATCGTCATTGGCGCGGGTCCGGCCGGCTGCTCGGCGGCGCTGGCTTTGGCCGGCATGGGGCGGCGGGTGGCGATTGTCGAACAGAGCCGCTTTCCGCGCAAAAAAGTCTGCGGCGAATACATGTCGGCCGTCAATCTTGATCTGCTCGACCGGCTTGGCGCGGGCGCGTCCGTGCGGGCGAGGGCGGGGCCCAGCGTCCGCCGCGTCGCGCTTTTTGCTTCGGGGCCCGCGGTCGAGGCCGGCATGCCGCGCGCGCCGGGCGACGCCTTTGGCTGCGCGCTTGGCCGCGACGTGCTGGACAGCGTGTTGCTGCAGGCGGCGACTGACGCTGGCGCCGCGGTGTTTCAGCCCTGGCGGGCCGTCGATGTCTGCGCCGGCGGCGCTGCAGCCGCGGTGCGGATCGAAAGCGCCGGCGAGAGCCGCGTGCTGACCGCCGACGCGGTGATCGCCGCGCACGGCTCGTGGGCGCGCGGGCCACTGGCAAGTCAACTCGAACGGAAAAACCGGCGGCAGGATTTCTTCGGCTTCAAAGCTCATTTCAGGGGAGCGTCGCTCGCCCGCGATCTGATGCCGTTACTCGTTTTCCCGGGCGGTTACGGCGGTATGGTGTGGGCCGATCAGGGCCGCCTGTCGCTGTCGTGCTGCCTCCGCCGCGATGCGCTGGCGCGCGTTCGGGATTTATATCGCGCCCCGGCGGCGCAGGCGGTCTTTGCGCATATCCGGGCCTCGTGTCCGGCGGCGCGGATCGCGCTCGGCGGCGCCGCGCTCGACGGCGCGTGGTTGGCCGCCGGCCCGATCCGGCCGGGCGTCCGTGCGTGTTACGCCGCCGATATCTTCCGCGTCGGCAACATCGCCGGCGAATGCCATCCGATCATCGCCGAGGGCATTGCGATGGCGCTGCAATCGGGCTGGCTGCTCGCCTGCGCGCTGGCGCGCCACGACGTCTGGGACGCGAGATCGCGCGCCGCCGCGGGGCGCGACTATTCGGAGGCGTGGCGGCGGCAGTTCTCGACCCGCATCGCCGCCGGCGCGGTGCTGGCGCGGCTCGCAATCCTGCCGCAGACGGCTGGCGCGATGCAGGCTGTCGTCCGCGCGCTTCCGTCGAGCCTTTCCTTCGGCGCGCGGCTGAGCGGCAAGACGAGGGCTGTGCCCGAATGTCGATGATGATCCCAGTCGCAGCAGAGCCAGCGAACATGACTTCGCAGGATGCTCAAAACGATGACGGCAGTGGGGAGCCAGCCCATCCATTTCAACGGCGCGCCGATCCTATTGCTTTGCATTATCCTTTCGCTGTTGGCGATGACCAGCATCATCGTCATGACGGGGACGGCAACAACGCCATTGTTGACGGCGCTCCACAAAAGCGCCTTGAGCGGGATTATCGGCGAGAACGCGATGGCCGCGCCAAGAACCGTGGTCATGGCGATTGTCGCGTCGAACGCTTACGCCGGGACGGCGGCGGCGGTGGCTAATAGGATTTGTCACGCCAGCGGAAAACGCGTCCGTCAATTGCCCATTGCGATCGACAAACTGCCTTGAACCCTCTGGCCGGAACGCTTGTCACGACATTTGCCGAGGTCGGGCCGGCGGCGCGGAGTTCATGGCCCTTCAAAAGGGATGCCGAGGCGCCGACAATAACCGATGAAACGCTGATCGAGCCAATCTCGTAAATGCCTCATCGGAAGTTGGCCCTCTCGCCAGGCCCGCTCTCGGGATTTACGGATCGCAACGAGCCTTTAGAATCGAGTCAATTATCGGTGAACGCGGCGTCGCAGCTTGCTCGGAACCAAGCAACGCGAAATGGCTTCTACTGCGGATTTGTGGAGCCTCTCATGGTTCATGTCGATAGCTGCCTGACACAACGTGCGCTAGCGGTGGCCGCGTTCCTCGGCGTGACCTCTGCCGCTTTTCTTGCAGAAGCGCAAACGCCGCCTCCTTTCGTCAAAGCCGATGCTGCGAAAGAATGGACCATGCCGGCGAAAGACGTCGCCAGCACGCGTTACAGCTCTCTCGATCAGATCAACGCCGGGAACGCTCGGGATCTTAAAGTCGCCTTTAGCTTTTCGCTTGGGACAGACCGAGGCGCGGAAGCCGCGCCGCTGGTCGTCGGCGATACGATGTATGTCGTAACGCCCTATCCCAACACCCTTTTCGCCCTGGATCTGAAGCAGAGCGGGGCTTTGAAATGGCGCTACGATCCTTTGCCGAGCGCGGCGTCGCAAGGAGAAGCTTGCTGCGACGTGGTCAATCGCGGCGCAGTCTTCGCCGATGGAAAGCTCATCTATAACACGCTCGACGATTATACGATCGCCGTTGACGCCGCTTCGGGCAAGGAGGTCTGGCGAACCAAAATGGGCGACATCAACATGGGGGAGACCATGACGATGGCTCCTCTGCTTATGAAGGATAAGGTGCTTGTCGGAGATTCGGGCGGCGAAATGGGCGTGCGCGGCTGGGGCGCTGCGCTTGACGTCAAGACGGGAAAGATCGTCTGGCGCGCCTACAGTACAGGCCCCGACTCCGACGTCCTGATCGGCGCCGCGTTCAAGCCGTTTTACGATTCGGATAAGGGCAAGGATCTGGGGGTCACAACCTGGCCCGCCGACATGTGGCGGCAGGGCGGCGGTTCTGTCTGGGGCTGGGCGTCGTACGACCCGGAGCTCAATCTCGTCTATTACGGCGTTTCAAATCCCGGCCCTTGGAATTCCTCGATGAGGCCTGGCGACAATAAATGGACTTCCGGCATTTTTGCGCGCGACGCTGACACCGGGCAGGCGCGGTGGTTCTACCAATACAGCCCACACGATCTCTACGATTACGACGGGGTCAACGAAGAGATCCTGCTCGACATGCCGTGGAAAGGGCAGCCGCGAAAGGTGCTGGTTCATCCAGACCGCAACGGTTATGTTTATGTCCTTGACCGCGTAAACGGCGAAGTCCTTTCCGCTGAGCCATTTCAGAAAATCACGAGCTCCACGGGCGTCGATTTGAAGACCGGAAGGCTTCAATATGTCGCCGCCAAGCAACCGAAGCTTGGTGAAACTGTCCGGGATATTTGTCCGGCGCCGCCCGGCGCCAAGGATTGGCAGCCCTCCGCATTCTCGAACAAGACAAAGCTGCTCTATCTTCCGCACAACAATCTATGTTTCGATACCGAGGAAGAAGACGTCGGCTATATCGCCGGCACACCCTACGTCGGAGCAAGCATTCATATGCATGCAGGCGAAGGCGAAAATCGCGGCGAATATGCCGCCTGGGATATTCTGAACGGCAAGAAAGTCTGGGCGATACAGGAACGATTTCCCGTCTGGAGCGGAACCGTAGTCACGGCCGGGGACGTCGCCTTCTACGGCACGATGGACGGATGGTTTAAGGCGATCAACGCCAATACGGGCGAACTCCTCTGGCAGTTCAAGACGGGTTCCGGCATCATCGGGCAGCCAGTGACCTATCTTGGTCCGGATGGGAAGCAATATGTCGCCGTCCTATCGGGCGTTGGCGGATGGTCCGGCGCGATCGTGGCCGGCGGCATCGACAAGCGCGACGGCACCGCCGCGCTCGGTTTCGTCAACGCAATGAAGGATCTGCCCGAGGTGACCACCAAGGGAGGCGAGCTGTATGTCTTCGCGCTTCCTTAGGGCCTGCATGGCGGGGGCTGCGCTGGCGGCGGCGCCGCTTTCCCTGCAGGCGCTCGAGCTCCGCGTCTGCGCCGATCCCAATAATTTGCCATTCTCGGATCGCAGCGAGGCTGGCTTCGAAAATAAAATCGCTGAAGTCATCGCCTCCGACATCGGCGCAAAGCTCAGCTACTTTTGGCTTGCGCAGAGGCGCGGCTTTCTGCGCAAGACATTGAACGCCCATGTCTGCGACGTCGTCATCGGCATCCCGGTCGACATGCATATGTTGCGCACGACAAAGCCCTATTACCGGTCCGGCTACGTATTCGTACAGCCGGGTGACGCACCCCGCGTAACCGGATTCGACGACCCGAAGCTGGCGCGGCTGGAGATTGGGGTGCAGCTGGTCGGCAATGATGGCGTGAACACGCCGCCGGCGCACGAGCTGGCCGATCGCGGCATCGTCGCGAATGTCCGCGGCTATATGGTTTATGGCGACTATGGGCAGCCGGCTCCGCTTCGCGGCATCATCGACGGACTCCTCTCAGGCCAAACGGATGTCGCCATCATGTGGGGACCGGAGGCCGGCTGGTTCGCCAGCCAGCAGGACGCGCCTTTGCGGCTGACGCCGGTCGGCGCCGGCGCCAAACTCCCCATGGCCTTCGACATCGGCATGGGCGTGCGCAAAGAGGACCCCAAGCTTGCGGCCGATCTCGAGGCGGCGATCGATCGGCGCCGCTCAGAGATCGAGGCAATCCTCGCCGATTACCATGTTCCGCTCCTGCCAATTCCGGCGCAAAAGGCGGAGGCTGCGCCATGAAAGGTCCATGTCTGCTGCTATTCGCCTCAGTCTTCCTTCCCGCCGTGGCTGACGCTCAGCCCTCCGGCGCCGAGAAAGCGAATTCCGCTCTCCCGCAAGTCTCGCTTGTTCCAATCGCGCCAGGCGGCGGAATGCCGGTGAACGAGAAAAGCGCGTTAGGCGACGAGTACGCCCGGAGTCCGGAGCATATTGAGGCGGGCCGACAGCTCTTCAAGGCGATGAATTGCTCCGGTTGCCACTCCAGCGGCGGCGGCGGAATGGGCGCCAATTTGATGGATCAAAGCTGGATCTACGGTGGGAGTGTGGAGAACATTGCGGCGACAATCGTGGAAGGGCGGCCAAACGGTATGCCGACGTTCCGAGGCCTCATTCCCATGGAACAGATCTGGGAGCTCGCCGCTTACGTCAAAACTCTGTCCGAGCGTCCGACGGAGAAATGATGGTGACCAACACATATATTCCCTATTGCGGGGCAGCGCCGACGCCTACTTCAATTGCCTGGAATTTTGATCCCGCGCTGCTGGCCATTCTCGCCGCAGGCGCGCTGCTTTATGCTTTTGCTTTGCGACCCTGGGACGAGCGGAGGCGCGATGAATTCGCCCTGCGTCCCTTCGCATTTGCGGCTGGCTGGGCGTGCCTGGCCATGGTTTTCGTTTCACCGCTGTGTAACCTCAGCGTGGCGCTGTTTTCGGCGCGCATCGGTCAGCATATGATTCTGGCGTTGCTCGCGGCGCCTTTGCTTGTCCTTGGCGGCGTCGACGTCCTTGTGGCCCGCGCGCTGCGCCTGGACAGCGAGAGGCGCGGCCGCTTGGAAGCTGTCGCCGCTCCCATCGTCTTCGCCGTCGCCCTGTGGCTTTGGCACGCGCCTCAGCCCTACGATGCGGCGTTGCAAAGCCATTTCATTTATTGGATTATGGAAATCAGCCTGCTCGCCGCCAGCGTCCTGCTCTGGCGCTGTTTGCTGCGCGGTCTCTCGCTCAATCCTGGCGCAGCGCTAGCCGCGAGCTTTTTCACCGCCCTGCAGATGATGGGACTCGGAGCGCTGCTTACGTTCGCGCCGCGCGTTCTCTTTGCCGCGCATTTGACGACGACGGAGTCCTGGGGCCTGTCGCCTCTGCAAGACCAGCAGCTGGGCGGTCTCGTGATGTGGTTGCCGTTCGGATTGATTCTTACGCTTCACGCCGTTGCCGCGCTCGCCGCCTGTATGCGGGAGGCCGGTCGGCGTGCTCACACCGCCTAGCGCAAGGTCTCGAGATAAGCGACAATCTTGCGGGCCGATGCGTCGTCAATCGGCAAATCGGGCATCGCGTTGTTTGGGACGACCTCTTGCGGATGCTGGATCCAGCGCTGCAAATTCTCTGGCGTGTTACGCAAGACGCCGGCGACGTAAATTCGTGATCCGATCCCTTCCAGCGACGGGCCAACATTTGCGCTCGCGCCATCAATGCCCGGAATTGTGTGGCAGCTGCCGCAGCCGAGAGCCGAAATAAGCGTTGCGCCCTGTCGCGCCTCGCTCGCCCGCTCAGGATGTGTAAGGTCGCAAGCCGAGCATAGCAGCGCCAAGGCGCAGGCCCCGAGGCTGGATCGCGCGGCTCGCATCACTGGCCGCAGGCTGGGGTGACGATGGCGGGAAGGGTATCGAACAGAATGGCGACAATAAAGACGCTGCTCATCAAGATTCCTCCGAGCGCTATGAATCGCGTCCGCCCCTCCCCGACTTCGGCGGCGTGCTCCGGTCTTGATCCATGCCGTTGCTTCGCTGCCTTTTCGTGCGCCGTCGAGCGCCAGGCAAGATAAGAAATCGCCAGCGCGGCGCATGCAGTCAGCGTCGCCAATCCGTCGATCGTCAAAATTAGCGCGTGAGCGAGCGCGGCCGCGCTCGCCAAGGAGGACGGCTGCGAGCCCGGAAAGCAGGCGCGGCTGGCGATGGTTACATTCATTAGGAAATGTGCGGCCCAACTCGCCGGTGCGCCAATAAGGCCGAATGCGAGCGCGGCTACGCCGATCTCGCCTCGCGCTGGAGCCGGATGTTCTATCGGCGACGTCGCCGTCTGATTTTGCGCCATCGCGTCATCTCCACCGGGGCAGCAGGTATAATGTGGCAAAAATGCACAGCCAGACGATAACGGTGAAATGCCAATAGATCGCGACGATCGAGACGTTCGGATCATCCGCATCCTGGACGCGTCCTCTCATCGACCAGAATAGCAACGCCGCGAGAGCAACGACCCCGGCGCCCGCGTGCAGCAGGTCCAGACCGGAGAGCAGCACATAATAGGAGTCGGAGGCGCTAGCCGCCACCGTCGCGCTGTTTGCAATGAAGTCATACGACTGAACGCCGACGAAGGCCGCGCCAAGAACGAGAGCGAGCGCAAGCCCTGTGGATAGGCGCGCATTTTTTGCGGGACCTCGCTGCAACCATAGCAGCGCGGCGCTGCTGCCCGCCAAAAGACTCGTACCCAGGCTGGCCAGCGTCAGCGAAGGCGGCCCGCTCCGGGGCCATGCGTCCCCCGCCTGCAGCAGGCTGCAAGAGTAGCTGAACAGAAGATAGGCGAAGAGCGAGCCCTCGGTTACGACAAGGAGCCATACGCCATACCAGCCGGAGGCGCGAGCGACGCCGCTTCGATTTCCTGAAGGAGACCCCGCGGCGGCCGCGTTTGGCGCTCCCAACGCGATGTTAGACATGCTCCGCCTCCGCGATCAATTGCATCGGCGGCAGCGGCGCCGGCTGTAGCCATGCGGCCAGAACGAGAAAGCAGCCGATGAGGGCGATTCCCGCCAGTATCCACAAGTGAGTCAGCATGCCGATAAACACGCCGGTCGAAGCAAGGCCGAGCAGGAACGGAAGCCAGCTGTCTCCAGGCATGCGCAGGATGACATCCGGCTCGCCGTCCAGCACGGTAACTCCGATTGTCTCGCGTCCATCATCGAGCGCGAGGCCGCGATCGATAATCGACGCTCCAGCGTCGTCTAGATGGTCTTCCCACAAGGGGTGGCGGCTTCCGATTTGTGGAATTACCGTGAAATTATGGGGCGGCGGCGGAGAAGCGGTCAGCCATTCGAGCGTGCCGGCGTCCCAGGGATTTGCGCCGGCCGGCGCGCCGCGGCGCAGACTTATCGCAACATTGAGGATGAAGAGAAGCACGCCGGCGGCGAACAGAAACGATCCGATCGACGTGATGAGATTGAGCGTCGACCATCCCATATCGGGCCCATAGGTGTAGATCCGGCGCGGCATTCCCCGCAGACCGGAAATATGCATCGGCAAAAAGCCGAGGTTGAATCCGACGAACATCAGCCAAAAATTCCATTTGCCCAATCTTTCGTCGAGCATGCGGCCGGTTATTTTAGGGAACCATGTGTAGAAGGCGCCGATCACTGGAAATACGTTGATGCCAATCAGCACGTAGTGGATATGTCCGACAATAAAATAGGTGTCTGTAAGCTGCCAATCGACGGGAACCGACGCCGTCATGAAGCCAGAGACGCCGCCAATGACAAAGAGCCCGATCATGCCGGCATAAAAATGGAACGCCGCGGTGGCGACGGGTCGACCTGACCAGATTGTCGCAATCCAGCAGAAAACTGCAATCGCGCTCGGCACGGTTATCACAAGGGAGGCGCCGCTGAAGAAGGACAAAGCCAGGTTCGAAATGCCGGTCGCAAACATATGGTGGACCCAGACGCCGAAGCCAAGCGCCATGGTCGCAACAGTCGATAGCGCCACAAGCGTGTAGCCGACGATCGGCCTGCGGCAGAAAATCGGCAGGCCGTCGGAAACAAATCCCATCGCCGGCAGGACAATCGCATAGACCCACGGATGGCCGAACATCCAAAACAAATGCTGCCAGAGAATTGGCTGGCCGCCGTCGCCGACGGTAAAGAAATGCGAGCCGAAATTGCGATCGAGCCATAGCATCAAGAATGCGAGGCTGACGCTTGGCACGACGACTATATTCGCGATGGAGGCGGTCAAAGTGCCCCAAACCAGCACCGGCAAGCGATTGACGGACATGCCAGGGGCGCGCATGCGCATCAGGGTAACGACGAAGTTGACGGAGCCAACGGTCGTTGAAATGCCGAGCAGGATCATGCCCAACGCGTAAAAATCGATGTTGATCCCAGGGTTGGCGTTTTGCCCGGACAACGGGACGTAATTGAACCAGCCGGCGTTGGGTGCGACGCCGAGCATGAAGCTCGCATAGATAAACAAACCGGCGAAAATGTAGGTCCAGTAGGAAAGCGCGTTGACTCGCGGAAACGCCATGTCCCGCGAGCCAAGCAGGAGCGGCCACAGATAATTGCTAAAACCCGACAGGATCGGCATGGCGTACAGAAAAATCATCGAGACGCCATGCATTGTGAAGAGCTGATTATATTGCTCCGGGGTGAGCAGGCTCATATTCGGCGCTGCCAACTGCAGGCGCATCACCAGCGCCTCCAGGCCGCCGATAATGAGAAACGCGAAGGCGGTGACGATGTAGCGAAGGCCGATCTCCTTATGATCGACGGTCGTGAAAAAGCCGCGCCATCCCGGCTCCGTTTTCCATGCCGCGCGCAGGCGGCCCTCAAGCTCCGGAGAGGGTGCGACCAGAGGGGGCATATTCATTGTCAAATGCCGGCTTGCCATCGGATCTCCAGGCGCTCTGACGAAAGGGTTAGTTCAGCGTGGCAAGATAAGCTGTGACACTATGGATCTCCGGCCCCGACATCTCCAGGACGGGCATTTTTGCGCCTGGCTTCAAATGCTGCGGATCCGCAACCCAGCCGGCGAGCGAACCCAGCGTGTTGGGCAGAGTTCCTGCGGCGATGGTTCCCCGGCTCATCACATGCGTGAGATCGGGCCCAACGCGGCCTCCGGCGCTCGTGCCGCGCACTGTATGGCAGGCTCCGCAACGGGTCTGAAAAGTCGCACGGCCTTCCGCGGACGCGGACGGCTCCGGATCCGCCGGCGCGACGCTTCGCAGTTGCGCCGTTCGCCATGCTTCAAACTGCGCCTCGCTCTCCGCAATTACGGTGAAGGCCATGTGCGCATGCTGCTTTCCGCAATATTCGGAACACTGGCCACGATAGCTTCCGACTTTATCTGCCTGCAGCCAGGTCGTGTTGACCTGGCCCGGAATCATGTCGGTCTTGCCGCCCAAGGCGGGAACCCAGAATGAGTGGCTCACGTCGCCGCCACGCAGATCAACGCGGACGAACTTACCGATGGGAATATGAATTTCATTGGCGGTCGTAAAGATGTTTGACGGATGAGCCCTGTCAAGGTAGCGGACTTCCCACCACCATTGCCGCCCTGTGACCTCGAGCGACAGCGCCGCCTCCGGTCCCGTGCGCACGGCCGCAGCCATGGTGGTCATGGTCCAGACAAGCACGCCGGCAAGCGCCGCGACGGTCAGGGCCGCGCCTAGATAGACCCATCGAAGCGGCCCCGTGTCCTGGACAAGACCGCGCGGGTCGAAAGCGGCGCGGGATCGGAATATGGCGCCGAGCAGCAATAGAGCCACGACGAGCGTCACGATCGACGAAATTGCGATCATCCCCTTCGTTAGCGGCAGGATAGCGAGAGCCCGGGCTCCGTATCCCGTAAGGTAATTCAAGGGGAAGTCGCTCATGAGGCACGGCTCTATCTGCGAACGGCCGATAAACGTCGCCTTACCAGCTTGGTTCCGAACGTCGAGCGGCAGGGGCGGATGCGACCTGCTCCGCCAGGATCAATATCAAAGCGCGAGCGGCGGGGAGCGGTTGACAAGAACCGCAACCGGCAGAACGGCGAAGAGCTCCGCGAGCGCAACCGACCCTCCGCCCGTGAAATGGCACGCGGTAAAGATGTCCGCCCATTCGCCCTCGGGCAGTAGCGCTGCGGCATCGTCCCAATTCGGCTCGGCTGCGCGGCGCCCTGGAAAGCGGGCGGTCAGCACTGCGACCGCTACGTCGCCCGCCGCCCTGACAAAGCCGACCGCAAAATCGGACTTTTCGCCATGGATCGACAGCGCCTCGTAACTTCCATTCTCAAACAGGGTTTGATTCTGCTTGCGCAAATCAAGAAGCGCCGCCGTCACGGCAAGCTTGATGTGGCCGTCCTGCCATTGGTCGAGCAGCCCGCGCATCGTGGCCTCGGGCTGCTTCGCCAGCATCGGGCGGATGGCGCGCAAGGCTTGCTGACCGGCCTCGAAATTGACCGGGCGCCGATTGTCCGGATCGACAAGGCTCAGGTCCCATGTTTCGCAACCCTGGTAAATGTCCGGAATCCCCGGCGCCGTCAGCTTGAGGGTAGTTTGCGCCAGGCTGTTGTCGACGCCGAGACGAGCGAGTCGCCGAATGAATGGCAGGAAACTGGTCAAGAACGCGGCGTTGCCGGCGTCGAGCGCGGACGAAGCGAAGGATTGCATCGCTTGTTCATAGTCTGCGTTCGGAGCAGTCCAGGATGAATGCGTCTTGGCTTCGCGCAGTGATTTGGTAAGCGCGGCGGCGACACGCAGAGCGTAGCTTTCGAGCGCCGAAGCATTGGGGGCTTCCAGAAGCTCCGTCGGCCACGATCCAGCCAGAAGCTGGTAGAGCAGATATTCGTCGTTTCGATCCGGGGGCGCGTCGCCCTCGACGTCGCCGCGGCGGGCCCGCAGCAGCCGGCTCCATATCTGGACCTGGCGCGTCCATTCGTCAGGCGCGTCCGAGAGCGCTGCGAGTCGCGCCCGCGCGTCTTCGCCCCGCTTCGTGTCGTGCGTCGCCGTCGCGAGCATGGCGCGCGGCCATTTCCTTGCCCTTTCGGCGTTGGCCTTGTGGAATGCCGCCGGCGTGACGCCAAAGCGTTGCGGATCGCCTCCAACTTCGTTGAGCGCCACAAAGCGATTGTAGCGATAAAAGGCGGTATCCTCGAGCCCCTTCGCCATGACGGGGCCGCTATATTGCTGCAGCTTCATCGCGAAGCGAGCGACTGCAGCTCGGCTGAAGCCGCTATTAAGCTCCCTCGTCAGCTCGCCCGAAAGCGCCGCGCCGAGGAAATTAAAGACCGATGGGTCGAGGGCATGATCCAAACGACGCGCCTGAGCAACGGCCCAATCCAGATATCTACGATCGGCTTCGTCGCTTGCGGAATTGAAGTCGACGTAAGTGCGATAGACCGGAAAACAGGCGACGATCTGCTTAATAGCGCGCTGCAGGATCGGTTTCGTGAAATCGACGGTCTCCGGATTTTGCCGAGCGATGCGCGCTGCGTCCTGGCCGAGCGTGTTGAGTTCGCTCGACATTTCATTTTCCATGATGCGAATCTTCGATGCGTAAGCGATCTTGGAAAACGGCGCGTCAACGCCCGCGAAGCTCTTATAGGTTTGGGTGAAGCCTGCTTCGCCGGCGGGATTGATCAAAATGCCAAGAACCAAATTGGCGAAGTCATATCCGGTGGTTCCGTCGACCTGCCAATCGTCGCGCAGCGCTTCGTACGGAGCGAGGATTTTTTCGACAACAAGATAGAACGGCCTTTCGACCGAGGCTCGTAGACGATCAAGATAGGCTTTAGGATCGAGCAGGCCGTCGATGTGATCGATGCGCAGCCCGTCGATCACGCCCTCTTCGATCATTGGCAGGACCCGCGCATGCGCGTGGCGAAAGACCACAGGAAGCTCGATGCGCAGGCCGGCGAGATCGTTAATATTGAAGAAGCGACGGTAGTTTATGTCGTCCCCCGCGACGCCGAAATAGGCGATGCGCCAGAACTGACGCTGGATCAGCGCGTCGAGAGCACGCCAATCCGCATTCAGAGCGGCGACGGTTTGATCGAGAATAAGTCTCGCTTCGGGGCGTTCGCGCGCAAGAGCCGCAAGTTTCGCCTTCAATGCGAGAGTCCGCTCCCGGATCTCCGGACGCCACTGTCTTAGATCGCCAAACATATCGCCGAGACGGTCGAGTTCAGCGTCATCACGTCCGAGCACAAGCTGGTAATGCAACGGACACAGCGGCAGTTTGTGCGCACCATAGGCCCAGACGGCAAAACTGCCTTCATCCGGATCGAACTTGACTTGAAGTTTGCCGGCTTTCAGCTCGACGCCATATTGCCCGCCAAGGAAGGGGGCGAGAAGCTTATCCTTTAGATAGCGATTCTCTGAGTCCCAGTCGATATCGAACCAACCGGCGTGATCTGCGTCCGGGCCCCATTCCAGTACGTCGAGCCAAAGCGGGTTGTCGGCGCCGAGCCTTTTCTTTTTTCTGCGATTTCCAGGGCGACTTTGCCGACGCAGTTCGCAGCGGTCGTCGCGCGGAATTTGGTCCATCTCTTGGGACCCTCAAACGCTGTCTCCATGGTAATGATGCCGCGCGCCCGATATCGCGATCGACGGCGGCGATTCCAAAGGCGCGTGATGAGCTAAATTAAGGCGGGCATGGTATTTGGAATTGTGATCCGGTCGTCATCTCGATCCCTATCGCGGCGCTGCTCGCATACGCCTTCGCAACCCGCCGCGACATGCGGCGGGAGTCGGCGAGGGAGCGCGGCGCCATTAAATCTCCAAAATGTCGCCTCGCCGCGGGCTCGATCGTCCTTGCCGCCGCGTTTCTCTCGCCGCTTGCAAGGTATGATCTCGACACGGAGCGGATTTGGAGCGGCAGCTTATGCGATGTGGAGCGTCGTCAACACGAAGCCGCTGTTGTAACTCAATGTGCCGGTCAGAGGTCACTCACGCGAAGGGCACGAGTGTACGCAAGTAGTCGCGATCGCCCACGGGCAACCATGAGCCGCCAGTGGTTCGGCAAAATATCGGCGTTATCGTAAGTCCCTCGACGAGTAAAGAATCGCGCCTCTTACTTCCGGGAGAGCGCCGAGCCGCCGGCAAGCGACCGCCCAAGTGACCTTTTGAAGCCACGCGTAACAATCCGTCATGTCGCCCTTCAACAGCGTGAACGCAAAAAATGAGTCTTTCCAGCCTCCCCGCGCCGTCGTTCTCGGCAATCCGAGAGTGCCGATAACCGATAATTCCACGCCCGACTCGAATACCGCACGCGGCGGCCTAAATACCGCCGCGCGCTATTTAGGTGACTCCGAAGAGCAGCGTGTCCAGCCCAGCTAGCGCGCAAGACCCTGCGCGTCTAGGTAATCTTGTATGAGACCAGCAACTTGCACATTGTTGACATCGGTAAATGCAAAATGGGTATTCCCCTTAATGCCCCTCTGCGTCAATTCCAATAAGGTCACATGCCCACCCATCGCGTTAACTGCCTTCTTAAATTCCAGGTCTATCGCGTGCATTCTGTACCAGAAGTCCAGACCGAAGTAATTGCTGGGTCCGCTCGGGATATTGTCGCCGAACTCCATCAGGATCGGGATTTTTGCCAGATTCCTAAAGAGAGCTGGGTCCACCGGCGTGCAGGTGGTAGTGCCGAAATTGCCGACTACCGGAGGGAACGGATGGTCTGATGGGCAGGGAACGCCGGTGGATTCTAGACCGATGATGGCCTTTATGTTCGGATTTTGCATTGCGGCTTGGTACCCTGAGAGCGAACTGGCCGAATGTGTGACGAGTACCGTCGGTCCGATCTTGTCTACAATTGCCAGGAGGTCATTTAGTGTCAGGGCCGGATCCCCCGGACCTACGCTCTGCGTAAGCCAACGATTGAACTGATCAAGCGCGGTCGGGCCAGGCGGAAACTTCGACCCCCGGTACAAATTGCATTGAACAGGAGGCGAGCCGGCGGCGCAGAGGCCAAGACGGAATTGAATAAAGAACCCTTGCTCACCCGCCGTTGGCGTTATGGTAGCGCCGACCGTCGTGCGCGCAGCCTCGCCCATGCGCGGCCTATCTGCAAGGAAGACGCTCCAGTTTTGACGCAGAAAGATCTGCTCGAAGCCGTCACGCCCGTCAGGTGTCGTTTCCCAGGGCGTTTTCACCAACGAGCCCCACATCAGCATCGAGTTCCTGTTGGCGCCTCTTGGTATTTCAAACTGTACGTAGGCATGATCGCCGCTGAGCGTTTGGCCCGCGGGTGTAGGACTCATTGGAGTAAAGTCGCCGGGCGTAGTCACCACAGCGCCGCCAACCATGAAGCTCCCCATTCGCTTGAGCACTATGGGCTCGCCGCCACTGTCTCGCCAGGGCAAGGGGTCGGCAAAGGCGCCGGAACCACAGCCCGCGACCAGGAGTCCAAGCAGAACGGATGCTTTGGCGGAAGGCTTGTTTCTGCGTCCGTGAAGAGAGGACCAAAGGCGTGATAACTTGGACATGATTTCTCCCATTTGTACAAAATTCAACGATTGCAATTTTCCAAGGGCCGTTTTTCGAGAAGTCGAATTTTCCTCCCATTGGGATGGAGGCGGCCCTTCACGCAGCGCGCCTCCTTCAGGATTGATTCGAATCTGGGGGCTAGGATCGGATTTCATCAATGTTAAGTCCGACGACCGGGTTTTCCCTTATCGGGCACTCCAAAAGTCAGCGTCCGCTCGGGAACAAGGGCCTAGAATGGCGAGACCGAATCCCAGAAGTCGCAGTTATGCGTTTGCGAGAATTCATGGTCCGTGAACGTCGACAAAGCCGGAATGTTTTCCGAGAGAATCGCAGGAGCTCTCTCCGAAGCGGCTGAAGGTCTGTTCTTGTAGCGCGGCCAGGGGCTGTTGCCGACGCCGTTCGGATTTCCTGTCCAAGCGAAGTTCGTCCAGGCCGCGACCATCTCGTCCGACAGCTTCTCCTGCTTTCTATTCAGCTCATGCACGATGCCCAACGGGCTACCGTGGTAGAGCGGGAAGAGATACTGTATGTCGCCTGTGTGGTAGGCCAGCAATTGGAGACCTGGCATCGTGGGGTAGTAGGAAGGCGCCGTGCGATCGTCGAATTCATAAGCGTAGACGGGCACCTTGTCGGCCAGCAAACTATTAATTCCCCTTTGCTTGCACGCCCACGGATCTGTGCCGATCGCGTCCATCGCCAGGGCCGGCGTGACAAAAGCGTTGAGAGGATAAAGCGCCTGCAGCTTGGCGGCCGTTCCGGAAGGATAACTGGCGGAAGCATAGGAATTGACCATGTTCTGATAATCGGCTGCGGTGAACGGATGCCTTGGGTTTTCGGAATATTCGGTCCCGGCAAGGCTGAAGGTTTCCTCGTCCTCTGTCGTTCCGCTCATCACCGGCACATGGTTGAAACGCCCCTGCTGGATCAACGTCCGGAACGATGCGTTCGGCACGACCTGCCCGTCGCCAATGATTTCGGAATGGTAGGGTCCCGAATCGAGAGCAAAGATCTTCGAAGCAGGGAGAGCGCGAAGACATGCTGCAACCGCCGGCGATGCGCCGGCGCCGCACCCGGCGGCAACCGCAAAGGCGGCGCCCTGCGCCTCCGCGCTCGCTAAGGGCGTCGGCTCGTAGACGTGACTTTCCAAAATTGCTCGTTGCAGAAGACCCTTTGCCAGTGGCGACATGACGCTGGCTTCCGTGTCCGCAGAGCCGCCCGATTGGCCGGCAAGCGTGATATTGTTCGGATCGCCGCCGAAGTTTATGATATTCTTCTGAACCCATCTGAGGGCAGCCTGCTGGTCCAGGATATCATAATTGCCGAAGGGATGGCCTTCGGCGTCGATCGCTGGATTGGCCATGTCGCCAAGCAAGCCCAGGCGATAATTCAAGGTGACCACAACCGTGTGGCCCTGGCCGGCGAGCTTGCTTCCGTCATAGCCAGTGCTTTCGCCCGAGCTGTTGCCGCCGCCATGGATATAGACAATCACCGGAAGCCTTTGCCTTGTTCCCGTGTGGATTTCCGGTGTGAAAATGTTGAGGAACAGGCAGTCCTCGTTCATGTTGGCCGGTCCAGAGTACGGGTTGGAAGCGGTCTGCAAGCAGATAGGACCAAAATTCCTCGCATCCAAGGCTTTCTGCCAGACCTCATGCGGCTGAGGCGGACGCCAGCGCAGATCTCCGACAGGGGGGGCGGCATAGGGAATGCCGAGGAACTCTGCCACCCCATTCGCGATGAAGCCCTGGACCGGACCCTTATTGGTTTGCACTTTCGGGCCGCTGGCCGCCTGCGCCTGAATTGGCGCGACCAGCGACCCGATTGAAAGCGCCAAACCAACCGCCAATGAGATCCTTGAGGGCGAATAACGGCGCGCTCTTCTTGAATACGACGAGACAGTCCGCCTGAGTGACTTAGACATCGTTCTCCCCTGCTTTATTGCCGGCCCGCAAGCTACATGGCGCGCAAAGCTGGAGGCGAAGCCACGAAACTGTCTTCCATGAACTTCCGCTTATTGCAGAGAACTCCGATCAATGTTGCGTGATGACCCGTCGCCAGAAAAGACTTCAAGCCAATCGGGTCGCATTCACTGTGAAGCTGAATTGATCTTCCGCCATCACGATTACGTTGCCGAATGGCCGTGATCGACGTACCTATAGGCGCTCACCAAATCCGACGAGGATCATTGCCGCGCCGGATCCAGCAAGATCCGGCGCCGCGCGACATCGCTCGGAGAGGAGATTGTATTCATGGCGAAATCCCTTTCGCTCAACGTTAACGGACGTGCGGAAACAATCAGCGTAGACGACCCTAACATGCCGCTGCTCTACGCGCTGCGCAACGACCTGAAGCTGCACGGGCCACGATTTGGCTGCGGGCTTGGCCAGTGCGGCGCCTGCACGGTTCATCTCGATGGTCAGGCGGTGCGCTCCTGCCTGATGCCGGTCGCATCAGTGGGCGACCGTCACATTGTCACGCTTGAGGGCCTCGGCTCGATCGACCGTCCCCATCCCATGCAGCAGGCCTTCATCGATGAGCAGGCCGTGCAATGCGGCTATTGCATCAATGGCATGATCATGGAGGCTGCGGCCTTTCTCGCCAGGAACAAGAACCCGAGCGATACGCAGATCCGCGAGGCGCTTGCCAGCAACCTCTGTCGCTGCGGCACGCATCTTCGCATTCTACGTGCGGTGAAGCGCGCCGCCTCCACGACCTGAGGAGCCCCCATGCTGATGAATCCAACGCGCCGCGAGGCTTTGCTGGCCGCCGGCGCCCTTATCGTCACCTTTTCACCCTTCCGGCATTCGCTCGCCATGGCCGACGCAGCGCCTTCAAAGTCGGTCTCAAAGGATGAGGTCGACGGCTTTCTCAGAATCGACGAGAGCGGGGCCGTGACCCTATATTCCGGCAAGGTCGATCTTGGCACCGGCGTGCGCACAGCGCTAATGCAAATTGTCGCCGAGGAACTCGACGTTCCCATGAGCTCCGTCGCCGTAATAGAGGGCGACACGTCGCTGACTCCCGATCAAGGTCCGACCTATGGCAGCAATTCGATCCAGATCGGCGGCATGCAGATCAGGCAGGCCGCTGCCACGGCCCGGCAGGCCCTGCTGCAGGCGGCGGCGGCGCAGCTCAATGCCGACATTGGCGATCTTTCCGTCGCCAATGGCGTGATTGCATCCAGGACCGGCGGCTCAGTCGACTATGGCGACCTCATCGGCGGCAAGGCGTTTTCGCTCAAGCTTGATCCCAAGGCGCCGGCTAAGGATCCAACGCTTTACAAAATCGTCGGCCGGTCCGCCCCTCGGCTGGACATTCCAGCCAAGGTCACGGCCGCCTTCACCTATATGCAGGATTTTTACATCGAAGGCATGCTGCACGGCCGGGTGGTGCGCCCGCCCGCCATCGGCGCCAACCTCGAGAGTGTCGACGAGAGTTCGATTCGTGACCTGCCCGGATTCGTGAAAGTGGTGCGCGAGGGCAACTTTCTTGGCGTCGTCGCCGAGAGTGAATGGGGCGCCATTCGGGCCTCGCGCGGGCTCAAGGCGCGATGGACGGCGTGGGAGGGCCTGCCGGACCAGGCGAAGCTCTGGGAGCACATACGCGCCACCAAAATCATCAAGGACGACGTCACCAGCACCGTCGGCGACGTCTCGGCGACGCCGCCGGACGCTAAGCGCCTGAAGGCGACCTATGATTTCGCCATTCACACGCATGGATCGATCGGCCCGTCCTGCGCCATCGTCGAGATCAGCGACGGGCAGCTCACCTGCTGGACGGCCTCTCAATCGACACACGTGCTCCGCAAGCAGCTCGCAGCGATGCTGTCGATGCCAGAGGACAAGGTTCGTTGCATCTACATCGACGGCTCCGGCTGCTATGGCCGCAACGGCCACGAGGACGCCGCGGCCGACGCGGCGCTGCTGGCGCGGGCAGCCGGACGCCCGGTCCGCGTGCAGTGGATGCGCCAGGACGAGCATGGCTGGGATCCGAAAGGCCCCCCGACGCTTGCCGATCTCGAGGCCGCGATCGACGCCGGAGGGCAAATCATATCATGGTCATCATCGTTTTTCATCCCGCAGGGCGCAGCCGGCACTGTCGAACTGGTCGCCGCCAACCTTGCGAAGCTGCCGCCACACGATGTTCCTTTATCGCCGGGCGGAATCATCGGCAATTCGGCAATCCCTTATTCCATTCCAAACATCCACACCGTCGCCCACCGGCTCGAGACGACGCCTTTCAAGCCAAGCTGGATCAGGACGCCGGGACGACTGCAGAACACCTTCGCCAACGAGTCCTTCTTCGACGAGTTGGCGGCGGCCGCGGGCGCAGACCCGCTCGAATATCGCCTGCGCTATCTGAAGGATCCGCGCGGCGTCGAACTGTTGAACCGTCTGGCGCGGTTGGCGAAATGGGAGAAGACGGCGCCAACGCGCGACCAGAGCGCGACTATCGCGACAGGACGCGGCCTTGCCTATGTCAAATATGAGCTGGTGCGCACCTATGTCGGCGCTGTCGCCGATGTCGAAGTCAATCGCGCCACCGGCGAGATTCGCGTCGTGCGCTTCTTCGTGGCGCAGGATTGCGGCCAGATTATCAACCCCGACGGCGTCAGAAATCAGATCGAAGGAAACGTGGTGCAAACGGTCAGCCGCACGCTCATGGAGGAAGTCACCTTCGACCGCTCGCAGGTGACGAGCCTCGACTGGGGCAGCTACCGGATCATCGGCTTTCCGGAGGCGCCTGATGTCGTGATCGAGCTGATCGATCGGCCGGACGAGAAACCGTGGGGGAGCGGCGAGCCCTCGACCTCGGTGGTGCCCTCGGCGGTGTCGAACGCCGTGTTCAACGCCACAGGTGCCAGGCTGCGCTCGGTTCCATTTACCTTCGACAAGGTTAAAGCGGCGCTCGGCCGAGCCTAGACGCGGCGTCGGTCGGCAGCACTGAGGTCGAAGGAGACTTGGCGTCATGCGCAATATTCTGGCCGCCGTCATATCATCTCTTCTTGCGCTGCCCGTTCTTGCGTCAATGGCCGCGATGGCGGATTCGCAATTGGACGCCGTCGCGTACGGGCGCTATGTCACTGATGCTGCCGACTGCGTCGCGTGCCACACGGCGCCCGGCGGCAAGCCCTTCACGGGCGGCCGCGCATTCATCCTGCCGTTCGGCGTGCTCTATTCCCCAAACATCACGCCGGATGCGGCCACGGGAATTGCCGGCTACACCGATGACGAGTGGGTGCGAATGCTGCACGAAGGCGTCGGCCGGGGCGGCAAGCATCTTTATCCGGCGATGCCCTATCCCTCCTATACAAAAATGACGCGTGACGACGCGCTGGCGATCAAGCGTTATCTTATGAGCCTCGCGCCGGTCGAGGCCGCGCCGCCTGAAAACAAGATCAGCTTTCCGTTCAACCAGCGTTGGGGGATGTTCTTCTGGAACCTCATCAACAATCCGAACAGGCGGCTTGAGCCCGACGCTTCCAAATCGGCAGAGTACAACCGCGGCGCCTATCTCGTTGAGGCGCTGGGTCATTGCGGCGAGTGCCACACGCCGCGCAATTTCATGATGGCGCTGAAGGACAGCCGGAAATTCGCCGGCGCGGAACAGGACGGCTGGGTCGCTTATAACGTCACGGCCGACCGCACGAGCGGCATCGGCGGCTGGACCGACGCCGCGCTCGAACAATATCTGTCGACCGGCCATGCCGAAGGCCACGGCCCCGCCTCCGGCCCGATGGCCGAGGCGGTCGGGTTGAGCCTGCGCTTTCTCAAGCCCGAGGACATCCACGCCATCGCGACCTATTTGCGCGGCGTTCCAGCGCAACCCGATGGGCCGCCCGCGGTCGAGGCCGGGCTGCCTGCCGCATCCAGCGGCTCGCTCGGCTCGCGCCTGTTCGCCCAGCAATGCGCTGGCTGCCATTTGACGAACGGAGACGGCCGCCAGTCACCCTGGGCGGCTTTGCGCGGCGCACATTCGGTCGGCGATCCGGCCGGCACGAATCTCGCGCAGGCGCTGATGAAGGGTACGCAGATCGAGACCAGCCAGGGCGTGATCTTCATGCATCCCTACATCGGCCCCTACAGCGATGAGGAGCTGGCCGCATTGGGCAATTACGCAATCGGCCAGTTCGGTTTTCGCAAGGGCACAATAACGGTCGAGCAAATCCGCGCGCTGCGCAAGCGGGGAGTCGACGAGCCCGCTGCCGACAAGTCGGGCAAGCCGGCATCGTGACGCCTCAGCCGCCCGCGGCTTATTCTTCAACATGCCTTGGCGGCTCATGCCCGCCCCTTCATTATCGGCATGGCCTCGCAGGCGGGGCGATGGGAACTACTGCAGCATAATGCAGCCTGCAGCTCGGCGCATTCGCGGCAGCGCTAATCGTGGGCGCCAACCATCGCGCCACTTCCCCATCATCTCCGGTTACCATTCGCTACCTCCACGTTCGCCGCCGTGGTCTCTATGATGCCTGGGGCATGCATGTCGAGGCCGCGTCCGCCACGCTGGCCGCGATCGATTTTGGGGCCGAGGCGGATCCCGCCTCATTGCTGCCCATCGTCCCCAACCGCGCTACCGCCGTGCTCGTGGTCGTCGTGATGGCGGCGGGGCTAAGATCGCCCCGCTCGCACAGCAGGACCGAGAAGCCGCGGCCCGCCGCGTCCCGAGCGATTCCCGCTCCATTGACGCCGCCGCCGATGATGAGAAGGTCGACGTTAGCCTCCGGCGTCATCGGTCCTTCCTGTTGCTTTGGAGATCGCGGCGGCTGACGCCGGAAGCTGGCGCCGTCGAACCGATAGGCGAGCCGCCAACGCCTGGCGCCATCCGGCTCTATCCACAATCGCAGGCCGCCGCCATCTGGACTTGCCGCGAGAAAGTGGAAAGCCTTTTCGACTCTACGCGGCCCGCCTCTCAAATTGGAGCGGGTTGATGAAGTCGAGTGCCAAATGTCGCCGGACGGGGTTGTAGAACCCGTCGATATAACGACCGATTGCGGCGGTTGCCTCTGTCCTGGAAGACGGTGCGCCAGACGAGTTCGGTCTTCAGCGTCTTGAAGAAGGTTTCGACCATCGCATTGTCGTAGCAGTTTCCCTTGCCCGACATCGAGATCAGGATGCCCCTGCGGCGCAGCTCAGCCTGGTAGTCGATAGCGCAGTGCTGCCGCGATCCGCGTGATGGATGAGCCCGGCGCCGGGTCGCCGCCAAGCAATGGCGCGACGCAGCGCCGACAAAGCCAGTTCCTTATGGAGGCGGTCGCTCGTCGCCCAACCGACGATGCGCCGGGCGAAGAGGTCGATAACGACGGCAAGGTAAAGCCATCCCGCCCGCGTCCAAACGTAGGAGATATCGGCGCCCACTTCTGGTTCGGCCTGCCGCGGCGAAGTCCTGATCCAGGAGATTTGGAGCGACCGGGAAGGCGTGGAGGCTATCGGTGGTGCGCTTGAAGCGCCGTTCTGCCGCGCCTCTAGCCCGTTCTCTCGCATCAGCCGGGCGACGCGCCGACGCCCGATCGACAGACCATTGTCGCGCAGTTCGCGCAGCATGCGGGGGCTGCCGTAGGTCTCATTCGATAAGGCGAAGGCCGAGCGGACATGGGCGAGCAACACCATGTCGCCCTTCTGCCGGCGGCAGGCCGGGCGCTCCCTCCAGGCGAAATACCCGCTGGCGCTGCCGCCGAGCACCTTGCACATACGCAGGACGGGGAACTCTTCCTTCGCCGCATCGATGAGCTCAAATCTCATCGACTTCCCTCCTTGGCGAAAAAAGTCGCGGCCCTCTTCAGGATCCCGCGCTCCTGGCGCAGAATTTCGTTCTCACGCCGCAGACGCTTCAAATCGGCCGCAAGATCCTCCTGCCGCTCGGGAGGCGGCGCTTCGAAATCATGCTCCCGACGCTTGTCGAGCCAACGGCGCAAGGTCGACAGCCCGATACCGAGATCCTCGGCGATCTCACGCTGCGTTCGGCCGCTCGTCTCGGCCAGACGAATGGCTTCCGCCTCGAATTCCTTCCCGAACCGGCGCTGCGGCTTGCCCATAAAATGCTCCTCTTTTCCTCAGAAGAGCTTCCCATTTTTCGGAGCAAGTCCAGGGTGACCGGGTTCTGATGGTCGGCTTCGCTAGAGGGAGAATCAAAACCTCGAATAGGACGTGGGAGGACCATTGGGTCTTCGTCATTACCGTTCGAAACGGCAAAGTGACTAACATCCGGGAGTATATCGACACGCAAGCACTGGCGCGGGCCTCCGAGATGGCCGCGAGTTCCACATAGTTGACCTTCGCGTCTCGGATGACCCGATGACGGCTTTTGGCGAGAGCAGATGCTCGCGCGCTAATGATTGAACGTCCCGAATTGGTCGGCTGCCGCAAGACAGTTCATGCCCCGGCTCTTCGCCGACCTGCCGGACGTTAGACTAGTTGCGCGATATGGACAGCCCCGCGAGAAGCGGCGCGTACGCGGCGAGCCTGCGGGATACGAACTCCGTGAAAATCCGCACGCGCTTCGTCTTGCGTGTTTCCCCCTGTGTGAGGAGCCAAACCGTTCCGTACATGTGCAGGTCGGCGCCCGGCGTCCTTACCAGCAGGGGGTCGGCATCGCCAATGAAGCACGGCAGTGTCGTCATCCCGATCCCTTGCCGTACAGCAACGATCTGCGCCTCGGCGTCCGTCGTCCTGAATGGAACCCCCGTGGCGCGAACCTCACCCTCGCTGGCCCAATCCGGAATGCCATGCATGCTTATGACGATCCACCGGATGGGATCAGGCGCGCCCTCGCGCCACGCGGCCAGTCGATCGCGAGATATGTAGACGCCGCCGAACAGCTCCGGTCCCTTCAAGCCGTGAAGGTTGAGCGGCAGGGTTTTGCGGTCGTAGACGACGCGGAGCGCGACGTCGGCCTCTCGGTTGGTCAGATTCGCCAGCTCGCCGGACGACAGGATTTCCATCTCGATGTCCGGATGCAGGCGCGTGAAATCGGCGAAATCCGGCATGAGCAGGTGTGTCGCGAGAGGCGGCGCCAGCGTCACCCGCAAAAGCCCGCGCACGCTCTGGTCGCGCCCGAAGACGCGCGTCTCCAGCTGGTGCGACGACGCTTCCATCTGGTTCGCGAGTTCGAGGACCTCCTCCCCCGCAGCCGTCAGTCGGTAGCCCGAAGGCAGCTTTTCAAACATCTGCGCCCCGAGGCGTTCCTCGAGCTGGGCGATGCGTCGCAGCACGGTTGAATGATTCACCCCGAGGCGCCCGGCGGCGGCCCGCACTGAGCCTCCGCGGGCGGCTGCAAGAAAGTAGCGAACGTCATCCCAATCGATCATGGTGCATTCCCGCGCCGCAAGCTGCGCCTTCCGAAGCCCATTCTAACACGCTCAGCCGCAGTGCGCGCGAACGCCGCAGCATTCAACCGTCTGACCGGATCGTTTTCGCACCACCGATGTGCGCGATTCCGCACTCACCGCCTGACTCCGGCGAACCCATGTTGAGGCTGTCGGGGGACCTCCCCGCACAGTCAAAGACCCGAGACGGCGAAACAAGGACCGCACGACATGACCCGATTGAATGGAAAGACCGCCGTCATCACGGGCGGCGCCACCGGCATCGGCCTCGCCGCAGCAACGCGCTTCATCGAGGAGGGCGCCTTTGTCTTCATCTTCGGCCGCCGGCAGGAAGCGCTCGACACGGCTGTGGCCGAGCTGGGGCCCAATGCCCGGGCGGTGAAGGGCTCGGTCTCGAATGAGGCCGACCTCGACCGACTTTACGCGGCGGTGAAGGCCGAGCGCGGAACCCTCGACATCGTCTTCGCCAATGCCGGGGTGGGAAGCCCGCTCAAGCTCGGCGAGATCACCGCCGAGCACATCGACGAAACCTTCGACGTCAATGTGAAGGGTACGATTTTCACCGTCCAGAAGGCGTTGCCCCTCATGGGCATGGGCGGTTCGATCATCCTGACCGGATCGAGCGCCGGCGCCACGGGCGCCCCGGGATTCACCGCTTACAGCGCGAGCAAGGCGGCGGTGCGCAACCTCGCGCGGACCTGGGCGGAGGACCTCAAGGGCACAGGCATCCGGGTCAATGTGCTGTCGCCCGGGGCGACGGCGACCGAACTCGCGAAGGAAGCGCTGGGCGAGGAGGGCCAGAAGGCCTTCGCCGTGATGACTCCGCTGCAGCGCATGGCTGACCCATCGGAGATCGGGGCCGTGGCCGCCTTCCTCGCATCGTCGGACAGCAGCTTCATGACCGCCAGCGAGGTCGCGGTCGACGGCGGCCTGGCGCAAATCTGACCTGGGCGCGGACCCGGGCCTGGGCCACACAACGAAGGATAGAAGATCATGAAAAAGCTAGAAGGTAAGGTCGCTGTTATCACCGGCGGCAGCAGCGGGATCGGGTTGGCCACGGCCAAGCGCTTTGTCGAAGAAGGCGCGCACGTCGTGATTACCGGACGACGAGAGAAGGAGCTGAAGGAGGTCGCAGCCCTTATTGAAGGAAACGTTGCGACGGTCGTCGGCGACGTGTCGCGTCTGGAAGACCTGGACCAGCTCTATGCCGTTGTGAAAGAGAAACATGGTCACATCGACATTCTCTTCGCGAACGCAGGCGCCGGGACAATCGCACCGCTCGCGGCAGCGACTGAGGCCCATTTTGATCAAACCTTCGACGTAAACGTAAAGGGGCTGTTTTTCACAGTACAGAAGGCCCTTTCGCTATTCAGAGACGGCGGCTCGATTATCCTGAACTCTTCAGTCTCGAACGTATTGGGGCTGCCGGGGTTCAGCGCCTACGCCGCGAGTAAGGCGGCGGTGCGAAACTTCGCGCGCGCTTGGACACTGGAACTCAAAGACCGCAAGATCCGCGTGAATTGCATGAGCCCCGGAGCAATCGATACCCCCGCCCTAGCGACGACGACGGGTCTTACGGCTGAACAGGCCGAGCAAGCAATCGAACAGTTCACCACACAGATTCCGATGGGTCGCAGGGGCAAGCCGGAGGAGATTGCGGCTGCCGTCACGTTCCTCGCCTGCGATGAAAGTTCTTACATCACCGGTGTGGACCTCGCGGTCGATGGAGGCATGGCTCAGGTCTGATCCCGGCAACACAAGATCGGAGAAACACTATGAGCTACGCAATTATAGGCTTCGGCAATATCGGGCGAGCCTTGGCCAAGGCGTTTGCCCGCAAGGGCATCGAAGTATCCGTGGCGACCACACGCGACCCGGAAAGCCTCGCAGCCGATGCGGCCGCGATCGGGCCTACGATCATTCCCAAAAAGCTGACGGACGCGGTCAAGGCGGATGTCATCTTTTTGGCCGTTCGTTTCGAGTCGCATGCGGAGGTCGCCAAGGCGCTCCACACCTGGCAGGGGAAGACCATCGTCGATGTGACCAACGCCTACGGCGTGCCCCCTGAGGAACTGGGAGGACAGCCTTCCTCCAAGTTCATCGCGCAAGCTTTCTCTGGTGCAAGGCTGGTCAAGGGCTTCAACCATTTGATCGCTGCCACCCTTGACCAAGATCCGACCGTGCATGGTGGCAGGAGAGTCGTGTTCCTGGCGAGCGACGATGACGCTGCCGCAGTGGAGATTGGTACGCTCGCGGAAAATCTCGGTTTCTCGCCGATCAAACTTGGCGGGCTTTCCGAAGGTGGGCTGCTAATCCAGGCGCGCGGAAATAGTTGGGGGCGGCTGATCTTCAAGGACCTGGTCAAGTTCGACGGATGAACACGACGTGCCAACCGACCGGGCCGCGACGCACGCAACCGGATCGAGCGCGATCCGATCCGCGCGAAATGGAGTAGATCCTATGAGCATTGAGAAGAACATCCAGACCGTGAAGGACTTCTTCGCCGCGATCGGCCGCGGCGACAGGGAGGCTCTGCTGGCGCTGGTCGCCGAAGACATCGAGTGGATCATTCCGGGCGTGGACTGGCCGCTGGCCGGAACGCGCCACGGACACGCCGGGCTGGCGGATTTGCTTGAGACCGCATCCAAGTCGATGGAAACATCCACGGAACCCCGGGAATTCGTGGCCCAAGGAGACCGGGTGCTCGTCGTCGGCTTCGCGAGGGGAAAGATCAAAGCTACGAACAAGACGTTCCAGGACGACTGGATCTTCGCCATCACGGTCCGGGACGGCAGGCTGACCAACATCCGGGAATACGTCGACACGCAGGCGCTGGCCCGGGCCTCGCAGATGGACGCGTCCGGGCCGGCGTAGCGCCGGCCAACTGCGGTTCTCGGTTCGGCGTCGAAGGTGAATGAGCCGTAGATCGCCGCCTCGCACGCCGCGCGCCCGTCGAATGCTCAACCGTAAAGGAGATCCCCGTGTACAACCAATCCAAACAATCCGAGTTGATCCGGTTCGCACGCGTCGTTGCGGGCTCCACCGTGATCGACGTTTACCCAGGCGCCGGCGACTGGACGCGCCTCTTCTCCGACGCCGTGGGCCCCGAAGGACGGGTCTACAGCTTCGTGCCGGCCGAAGTCGCCCACTTCAAAAACGATCCGCTCGGCCTCATGCGAACGCTCGCGAGCGAGCCGGGCCGAGAGAATGTCGAAGCCGTCTCGGCCGATCTCGTGGCGATGCCGGAGGTCACGCAACCAGCGGATGTCCTGTGGTTGCATCTGTTCTACCATGATCTCCACACCGCGTTGATCCAGGCCAAAGGCGCGACGGCGGCCGACTTCAATCGAGCCGTCTACGAGCGGCTAAAGCCCGGTGGGTTCTACGTCATCGTAGACCACACCGCCGACATCGGGACTGGCACGAGTGCTGCCCAATCGCTGCATCGGATCGACCCTGCATCCGTGCGCAAGGAGGTGGAGGCGGCCGGCTTCGTGCTGGACGCGGTAGGCGCCATGCTCGTGAACAAGGACGACCCGCACTTGATGAAGGTGTTCGACTCCTCGATCAAGGGCGAGACCGATCGCTTCGCCTACCGCTTCTTGAAGCCCTGACAGGTCCCGGCGCCGACTTCACGTCAACCTCTGCAATGGGTGCAAACAAGCATCGAAGACATCGAGACAACCCTGCTTGCCGCCCAACCCTTAAAGCATTTAAAAGCGCAGACGACCTTCGATCTGCCTCAAGGGACATTCCGCGCGTCAGTGACGTCATCTTGCCGGTGCCCACAGTCAGCTCTTGAGATGGGACCTCTGAGACACAGTTGGATGCCGCTGGCGTCGAACGGCGGGTGAGGGCCCAGAAGACGAAGGCGATATTGGCATTGCCGCGTCGGCAGCCGTCCACGCGATACAACCGACGTTCTCAGGAATGCTATGCTGCGAGCTTAGGAATGCCCGCTCGACCAATCGCAAGAATCGGGTGTTGCAGGGCCCCCGCAACGACTCCACAGCGCGCCGCGCTACGACCGACGCCTCCCTGGGCCCATGCCATTTTCGATCGCTTCGGGAGATGCTAAAAGAGCGGCCGGATAGCCCCGCCGGTGGTGTGGCGCTCTCGCGTTCGGAACGTCGCGGCCTCGTTGCGCTGAGTGTGATTGTGGTGCCGGTTAAGACCTCTGCATGTCGACCGTCCAAACCACCGCACGGATGTCGAAATGATCGCTCAATCGGAAAACAGTTCTCGTTGGTCGCCTCGGTCGAGGTCACCGAGATGTCTTAGAGCCCGTCGAAATCTTTGACCGGGAATCCCTTGATCGCGTCGAGATGTTCGAGCATCTTCGAAACACTCACCAACGTTCCCGGACAACGAAGGCGGGGGCCGCGACCAGAATCAGATTCGGCCACACCGCTTTCGCCGTCTCTTTGCGTATCGTGTGCAGGACGATTGCGGAAACCTGGACCAGGATCATGCCGAGAGCGCCGCCAGCGGAACAAGGATAGGCAAGTACTGCCGTTTCTCGCCGGTCCAGCAGCCCCTTGTATTCCGAGCACCGTGCGCCATCTGTAGACCATCCAACTGGATGGCGTGGAGGAGTCAGTGGGATGGCGAACAAAATTCAGGAGCTTCGGCAAAAAGTGCCCGACAGCGAAAAAGTCACCGTCAACCTGGGCTTCATAGATCTCGGTCGCGTCGACCTAATGGTGCGCGACGGCTTCTACGCAAACCGCGCCGACTTCATCCGCGCCGCGGTGCGGAGCCTGCTCGAACGGCAGGATGAAGCGGTCCGCCATTCCGTGGCCCGCAAGCAGCTTAGTCTCGGCTTGTCGCACTTCACCAGGCGAGACCTTGAGGCGGCGCGCGACGCTGGAGCGCCACTGCACATCCAGGTTCTCGGACTGGCCCTCATCGACGACGACGTTACGCCCGAACTCGCCCGGGCATCCATCGCCTCGGTTGAAGTGCTTGGCGCTTTCCAGGCCAGCCCTGCGGTCAAGGCCGCGCTCTCCGACCGAACCGTTTGATCTCCCACCGCAAAGCAGGGGCTTCCCCCGTCAACGAAAGATCACAACCATGAACGCATTCAGCAAGATCGATCTGGGCGAGGTGACCCGTCTCACCAAGGCCGGTAAGCTCACCGAGGCCATGGGGCTCCTGCAGGGCTCCAAACTGCCCGGCACAACGAACGACGAGCCACATCGGACGGCGCAAGGGCAGGCATGGCGCGCCAAGCGTTCATGGCCGACAATCGACATGGCGGCTCCCTCGTCTCCAGGCGGGGCCTGGACAGCGCCGGGTTATGCCGCCGGGCCGATCGCTGGCGCATCCGCACCGCTCGGCAAGGCCTCCGGCTTCCCCGACGTCTCCGCGACGATGCAGGCGTTTCGCAGCCGTGTCGCCGGGCAGGCTTCCTTCTCCAGCCTTGGCGAAGGTCTCGCAACCGGAGGGCAGGCGCCCCTGCCGATGGCCGATGGCGCTCGCTTCGAGGAGCGGACCTACTCCAACAGCGCGGGCAGCCGGACCTACAAGGTGTTCATCCCGAGCGGCTATGCCGGCCAGGCTCTCCCGGTCGTGATGATGTTGCATGGCTGCACCCAAAATCCGGACGATTTTGCGGCCGGCACGCGGATGAATGATCTGGCCGAGAAAGAGACCTTCCTGGTCGTCTATCCGCGTCAACCGCAGTCGGCAAACATGCAGAAGTGCTGGAACTGGTTCAAGGCCGAAGATCAGCGCCGCGAGGGCGGTGAGCCCTCGCTGATCGCGGGCATCGCGCTGGCGGTCGTCGACGAATTTTCGGCCGACCCGACCCGGGTCTACGTGGCGGGTCTCTCGGCCGGGGGCGCCGCCGCCGCCATCATGGGAGCGACCTATCCCGACCTGTTTGCCGCGGTCGGCGTGCATTCGGGACTAGCCTGCGGCGCCGCCAAGGACATGCCATCGGCTTTCGCCGCTATGAACGGAGGCGGCGTGACCCGCGCGCGGGGTGACGGGCCCGCGGCGCCAACCATCGTATTTCACGGCGACAGTGATCGAACGGTCAACCTGGTCAATGGGGATCAGGTCATTGCCCAGGCGAGGCCGCAAACAACCTTGGCCACAGCAGTAACTCGCGGCGAGGCGCAGGGCGGAATGGCCTATACCCGCACGGTGCATTCCAACGATGCCGGACAGGAGGTCCTCGAGCAGTGGGTCCTGCACGGCGCAGGCCATGCGTGGTCCGGCGGTAGCGCGAGCGGTTCTTACACGGATCCGCGCGGTCCTGACGCCAGTCGGGAAATGCTGCGCTTCTTCCTGGCGCAGGTGAGCACGAAGGCCACGACCCGACACTAGTCTCAGCGGGCTAACGTGTGACGCCGCGCACCGGATTGCTGTGCTCTGGTCTATAGCCCCCGAGTTCGGCGAGCGAGAGCGCCTTGGATAAGACCGACAGAGTAGAATTCGCGTGTCGAGGCGTATCCTTCATCCCAACGTGAACGCGCGCGACATCTGCGCGAGTCAGGGCGTTCACCTTAACGGTTCCGACCCTTGGACGAAGATGATTTTTCAATACCTGCATAACGGTCGCGCGCGTGCTCGCAGCGTTGTGAAGCGCGTTTCGGAAACATAGCGGTTGAAAAGATCGTTCATGGTCGGGGCCGCGCGCGTTTCTCTCCGCGCGGCGAGGGGATCCTCCCCCTTCGCGACCCTGGCTAGGACATCCAGGGCCGCTTTGCAAGCTTGCTCGACCGTTAGAACGCCAAAGCGGCCAAGTGTTAATTCTCTTGAGCGCCCCATGCAATTTCGATAGCGTACGATACACGAGCGAGCTCCACCAGACGATATCGCTATGCCAAATCCTTTAAGCTCCGCGTCCCAAGTAATTTGGCGCTTGCCGGTGATCGTCAATTCGTCGATGACGCGTTTGGTAATCTTCGGCACTCAAACAACTCCTCTCCGACTGATTCGAAATTGCGCGATTACGGATCTGAAAATCTGCAAAGCTGCTCCAGCCCCGCGCCGCTAAGTTGGTTGCGTTTTGCCCGGCGATGGGCGACGAGGAGTGAACCAGCCTTGAATTTGACTCACCAATAACTCACCAGAACAGAGCGAAACCCGCACAAGCCCAGCCAAGGATATCGCACTATGAATGCAGTCGAATCAAGGGGTTATCGCGACCTGGCGCAGAACGTCGTACACGGTGCGTTCTTTGGCGTCTAGATTGTGGATCTAGAGGTCTCCCGTTCGAGCCGGGGTGGCGGTACCACCAGACCCTGCGGTTCCACGACTTTTGGCGTTCGCGACCCCGAGGCCGGCGCAGCGGCGACGTTCGCCTGATGTCGCCAGGCAGGCCCTCCACTCATCACCCAAGAGGATCTTGATGCGGTCATTCCCCTGCATGCAACTCGCCGCCTTCGCAGCCGCCGCGGCGGCGACCTCCGCGACGCCAGCGGCCGCTCTCGGACCGATCGCCGGCGGCATGAACGATGCGATTGCGTCGATGGAACAGCCGCTGATCCAACAGACGCAATATCAGCGCTATGGTCGCGGCGGCTATCGCGGCGGCTATTACAGGGGCGGCCGCTATTACGGCGGCGGTTATTACAACAATGGCGGCAATGTCGCCGGAGCCGCCATCGCCGGCGGCATTTTGGGGTTGGCGACGGGCGCGATCATCGCCGGATCGGCTGCCAACGCGGCGCCGCCGCCCCCTCCCGGCGCAGACCCGAACTGGGTCGCTTACTGCGCGCGAAAATACCAATCCTTCGATCCGGGGAGCGGTACCTATCTCGCCTATGACGGCAATCGTTACGTCTGCCAATAGGGCGCAAACTTTCCGCTTTGAGCCGCGACGCGGCGGCTCGACGCTGGGAGGTTAGGGCCGATCCTCCCAAACCAGAGCCGAGCCATGACCCTTTCGATGTATCAAGCCTCCGTCCCTGTCTTCGCCCGCACGCTCGGCAATCTGGCGAAAATTATGGAGAAGGCGGAGGCTTACGCCGCGGCGCGAAAGATCCATCCCTCCGTCCTGATTACAGACCGGCTCGCGCCAGACATGCTGCCCTTCTCAAGCCAGGTGCAGCTTGCCGCCGATACGTGTGTGCGCGGGGCCGCGCGGCTGGCTGGCGTCGACTTTCCCAGCAATCCGGATGTTGAAACGACCTTTGGCGAATTGCAGGAGCGGCTAGCCAAATCCGCCGCTTTTCTCAAATCCCTCTCAGAGGCGCAGATCGATGGCGGCGAAGAGCGCATCGTGACGCTAAAATTGCGCGACGGCGAAATGACCTTTACCGGCCAGGACTTTCTCCTGAATTTCGCCTTGCCGAATTTCTTCTTCCACGTGACGGCCGCCTATTTGATCTTGCGCCACAATGGCGTCGACCTCGGCAAGATGGATTATCTCGGCCTGCGCTGAGCGCCATCCCGCCGAGGGAGCATCCCGCGGGTCCCAGCTGCCCATGACTCAAACCATCTTCCCCTCGCGGGCGTCGAGAACCTGCTTGTCCCGTCGCACGATCATGCGGCGCGCCACCAGCCATGCAATCGGCAGAGCCAGAACGAAGCTTGCCGCCGCAACGGCCATATAAGAGCCGAACGCCAGGTCGAAATGGTGCAAGAGCGTTGGCGAAAGGGCGAGGCCGATCGACATCAATCCAAACAGGACGGCCGCCGTCGGCAGGAAAGCGACGAGAGCGATTTTAAACATGCGAAGCTCCTTTCACGCCTCTGATATCCGATGCTTGGCGCCGGACGCCCCTCGCCGAGGCGACGCGGGCGCGCAAACCAGCATGGAGGCGTCAACTCTCCCTTCCGAGCGAGGTTCCCCTGGCCGCGACGATCGCCTCGGCTAGGCTTTCATCCTGTTTCGCTATATCAATGCGGCGTCGGGGGATCTGACCGAATCGGAGCGCGCGGCTCCGATTGGCCGCTGATTGGCTGGGGATCGATCATGAGCGAACTGGACGCGAGCGGACCCGTCGTCGAGCGGGTCGTGCCCTCCCCCAAAGACAGTTTTTGGATGCGCGAGCTGCCCTATGTGGTCGTGCTGGGACTCATGCTTCTTGGCGTCGCCTATACGAGCGTGTCGCGGCGCAATCTCGTCGGCTATTGGGAATTTATGGCGCTGGTCGTCTGCGTCGCCGTGATCGCGACGGGCTGGGCCGAGACGCCAGGACGCAAGGCGCGCCTGCGGCTGGTGATCACGCAAGGACTGCATTGGCTGTCCTTTCTCATCGCCATGAATCTCGCCTTGCTGCCCGGCGTGCAAAGGCTGCTCAATCCGGAAGCCACGGGCCTCACCGTGCTTTTGCTGCTTGGGCTCGGGACGGTCACCGCCGGCATCAACATTCTATCCTGGCAGATCTGCTTTATCGGCGTCGTCATGGCTCTCGCCGTGCCCGGCATCGCCTGGCTCCAGCAATCGGCGATCGCCGTGGTCCTTGGGCTGATCGTCGCCCTGCTCGGCCTCGGCGTCGTTTACTCCTGGCACCGCGGCGCGCAACGCGAGGCGCCCGCCGCGCCGAAACAGTCCAGCGCCGACTGATCGGGCTTCCACCGGCGCCATGGACGCAACCTCATGGACAGCGGCTAAAATGAGCGAGCGAGATGACTGAGTTTGACGATGCATACCCTTCGGAGCCGTCGAGCCTCAAGGAATTCTGGCTGCGCGAACTGCCCTATCTGCTGATTCTCGCGCTGACGCTTGGCGGCGTGGCCTATATCAGCATGTCGCGCCAGCCGCTGGTCGGCTATTGGGAGTTCATGGCGCTGGTCATCGCCGTAGTCTGCATCGCCGCGGGCTGGTCCTCGGCCGGCGAGGGCGCCGGCCGCTGGCGGCTGATCTGGACGCAGGCGCTGCATTGGGGCGCTTTCCTCGTCGCCATGAATCTCGTGCTGCTGCCGAGCGTTCAGGCAATCGCCGACACAGATACGACAAGCCTCACCATCCTGCTTCTGCTGGCGCTTGGCGCCTTTATCGCCGGCGTGCATATCGGCTCGTGGCGGATGTGCGCCAATGGCGTCGTCATGGCGCTTTGCGTCCCGGCGATCGCCTGGCTCGATCAGTCGGCGCTGTTCATCGCGCTGGTCGTCATCGCGCTCGCTGGAATTGGCTTCGCATTCCTCTGGTGGCGGCGGGAGAAGCGAGTCGACGCGATCTAAGCATTTTCGCGAATTATGGATTCGTGAGGATTCCCGATCTCTTTGAAATCATGCATTTTCTCATCGCAAAAGGTCGCAGTCTTTGCGGAAAATACTCTAGCCGGCGACGCGCTCGCGAAAGGCGGCGGCGAGAGCCGATGCATTGGCCTTGATCACCCCGCGTTCGGTGATCAGCCCCGTCACCAGCCGCGCCGGCGTGACGTCAAAGGCCGGATTAAGGGCGCGGCTGCCCTCAGGCGTCAGACGCACGCGCGTGATTTCGCCGTCCGCTGACAATCCGGAAATATGCGTCACCTCGGCTTCGGACCGGATCTCGATCGGGACCTCGCGAACGCCGTCGGCGATCGAAAAATCGATCGAGGGAGACGGCGCGGCGACATAAAAGGGGATGTTGTTGTCCCTGGCGGCGAGCGCCTTCAGATAGGTGCCGATCTTGTTGCAAACGTCGCCGGAGGCGGTCGTGCGGTCGGTTCCGACAATCACCATGTCGATCCCACCATGCTGCATCAGATGGCCGCCGGCATTGTCGACGATCACCGTATGGGGGACGCCGTGCTGGCCGAGCTCAAAAGCGGTGAGCGCGGCGCCCTGATTGCGGGGACGCGTTTCATCGACATAGACATGGACGGCCAGCCCTGCGTCATGGGCCTTGTAGACCGGCGCCGTCGCCGTGCCCCAATCCACGGTGGCGAGCCAGCCCGCGTTGCAATGCGTCAGCACATTGACCGGCGCGCCGGGAGGCTTGCCGGCGGCGATGGTCTTGATAAGGGAAAGCCCATGCATGCCGATCGCCTCGCATAGGGCGATATCGTCGCGCGCGATGACGCCCGCCTCGGCGAAGGCCGCCGCGAAGCGCTGCGGCGGCGGCGCCGATTCGATCAGCCGCCGCACGCGATCGACGGCCCATTGCAGATTAACGGCGGTCGGACGCGTCGCCTTGAGATGGGCAGAGGCGCGCTCGAGATTGGCGTCCGACGGATCCGCCCGCATGGCCAAAGCGAGGCCATAGGCGGCGGTGACGCCGATCAGCGGCGCGCCGCGCACCCACATCTCCGCGATGGCGCGCGCGGCCGCCTCGACGTCCGAAATCGCGATGATCTCGAACCGGTGCGGCAGCCGCGTCTGATCGATGATCTTGATGCTTGCGCCGTCCTCGCCAGTCCAAATGGTCGTGTATGGCTTGCCCTCGACGCGCATGCCTGTGCCTTGCCGAAATGAAGGGAAGTTCCTCGATCAAAAGAGCCGGAAGCCGGACGCGAGGCCGTGCTCAGCAATTGCTGCAGATGCTCTTGTCGATCTTGTCGTCGCGGTGCTGGATGGAGCGGTCGAGCTTGGTCGGGCCCGAAGCCTGGGGCACGCCCGGACGCGGCACCACTTCGCCGGTCGAGGTCAGATAGTCCCTATCAAGCAGTTGTCCTGGCTTCGGTTGCGACAGCTCCGGAGCGGTCTGGGCCAGCGCCGCGCCTCCGACGAGCGCAGCCAGGAGGGTCGTAAGAACAATCGCTTTCATCCTCGTCGTCCTTGTTGATCAACCCGGACGATCGCAGAGTTGCGCAAGCCGTGGTTGATCTGGATCATTCGCTTCAAATCAAGTTGAGGATGGCCCTACTCTCTCGCAGAAAGCAACCTATCGGGAGGGGAAAGGAACGCCATAAGCGCCGCCTTATCACGCAAAAGCGATCCCCTTCGCCTAATTCTTAACGCAGATTTAAGAGTAGAGGTTCAATCGTCAATCGGGAATTGACGAGCCTTTAAGGACGAAACCTATGGACCACGAACCAGACGTTCCGCCGCCGGGCGATGGCCCCGAGGAACGCCCCCATGGCTTTGAGCCCGGCGCGTCTGACGCAAGCTCCAGAAATATCGTTCCAGCTGACGGCGGCGCCCCGCATGATGGCGATGGCGACGCCGAGGGGGAGATCCGGGCGGACGACGCCGGGGAGGACGCCGAACATTCTACGCCCGGCGGGGAGCATGGCGGCGGCCTTCGCCCGGTGGACGCCGGGCTATCCGACCTCGCGCCGTTTTTCGCCACGCGGGAGCAAGAGCCGCCGCCCGAACCGCCGGCCGGCAAGCTCGCCGCCTTCATCAATTACGGCTCCAGCGCGGCCTTCGTGCTTGCGGTGCTTGGCTTTGCCTTCGCCGCCGGAACTTATTTCTTCGGCGGCAATCCGGGGACGGGGTCCGAAAGGGCGGCCTCGGACATCGCCTTGCGCGAGAGCGCGGACCGCGCCGAATTGCTGCGCAAGACGCAGGCCATGGTTACAGAGATCGGCGCCCTCAAAGCCAATGTTGAGGCGTTGCGCGTCTCCGTCGCGCAAGCCCAGTCTGGCAAGGATCAGCGCGGCGTGGAGAAAAGCGTCGACGCCCTGAAGGCGAAAGTCGATTCGATCAAGACGGATACGTCTGCCGCGCTCGCCGAACTTTCCACAAAGGTCGACAAGCTTCAGCGCGATCCGGGGTTGAAGCAGGTCGCCGATCGTCTGAACCGGATCGAAAAACAGACGGCCCTGCCGACGGGATCGATCGCGCCGATCGTCAAGGCGGCGACGCAGGAGCAGAAGAACGCGCCGCCGAAAAGCCAGCCAGCCGCCGACGCCGGCGCGCGACTGCAGTTGATCACGAGTTGGGTCGTCCGGGAGGTCTATGACGGCGTCGCGCTGATCGAGAATGCGCGCGGCTCGATGGAAGTCGCCATCGGCGATCAGATTCCGGGCGCGGGCACCGTCAAATCGATCGAGCGGCGCGGCGGCGGCTGGATCGTCGTAACGAGCCGCGGCCTCGTCGATTACGACCATAGCATCCTGGTCCCCTGAGCAAGGCGTCGCGTGCGGCGTTCATAGCGCTCTCCCATTACGGTCGGCGCGCTGTGAACGACGGCGCCGCCGCGATCTCCTCCCGATCTGAGGCCCTGGCAGCAACGTCGAACGGACGCGAGTCGCGTCAGACGAGATCGAGGGCCGCCGTTTCCCAACAGGGATCGTCTGGCAGAACTGCGCAGGCGGGCGCGACGGCGCATCGCCGTGCGCGGCTGGCTGTTCGATGGGACACACGCTACAAGCAAAAAATTCCGGCTTCGCGCATCCGTTGAAAAACGCATGATGCCGACGTGATGGCGAGCATATACCGCACGCTCGCCGGCAAGAGCGCCCATTTCCTCGGGTGCTTTATGACACTTTTCCTTGATGCTGGCGTTGTTACGAGTGAGGGATTGAAAAATCCGTCAGCCTTCGGCTTGAGCCGCGGGCCGCTCGGAACGTCCGCCATGAAGGAGCGCCGAGCGCCAATGACCACGCAATGCCGGCGCTCCGCCCCCGGCAATTTCGGCTCCAGATCCCGCGCGCGCCTTTTCGGCTCGAGCGCGCGCGCTCACCGCGCCGCCGCAAACATCTTCGTCATGATGCGTTCCGATGGCGCCGTCATGATCAGCCGAGCCCCGTCTCCCGCCGGCGGGCCATCCGTGGGCGTGGCGACGCCGGTGGTCTTCGCGTTTCGATCGGTCGAAGAAGCGGACGCCGTGATGGCGGGAACGCGCCAGCGGCTGGAGACGCCGCAAGCGGATGGCTGGCTTGCCGGCGTCAGCGCCGGACAGGCCGCAACCGGCGTCAAGGCCGAAGCCAAAGGCCTCTCTTATTCCTTTGAGGTGATCCACCCAAATCTGAAGGGAGCGCCGATCATCGGAGGGCGCAGACGCGGTCGGGCGTGGCGCTTGGCGGTCGCAGCTTTTTACGCCATCGTCCTGTCCGCAGTCGCGTTGACCGGTCTTGTTATCGGCCTAGAGCTGACCTGATCCCGGGTTTCGCGCAACGCCGCAGAAAGATTGGCCCGATGAGTTACGCCGTTGCCATTTCGATTGTCTTGGCCGCAGCCCTGTTGGCGGCCGTCGTGACGGCCATCATCCAGCGATGGATCGACTTTGACGTTCGGCGGCAGCACCATGAAGTCGGCTCGGTGGTCTTTCTGCAGCTTGGCGTTGTGTTCGCCGTCCTTCTCGCCTTTGTGTTTAGCGGGACCTGGAACGAATATAACGACGCCGCGCAGGCCGCCAATCTGGAAGCCGGCGCGCTGCATGGCGCCGCGCTTCTGGCGGCCACGCTGCCCGCCGCGGACGCTGCCGCAATTTTGTCCGCCGAGCAAAGCTACCTGCAAACTGTTGTCTCCGACGAATATCCGGTAGTTGCAAAAACGCGCGGGGAAGATACCGGCTCCGATCAGAAACTGCAGATGCTGATCAAGGCGGCGCTCAATGTCCGGACGACGGATCCCGATCAACACGACACAAAGAATGCGATCCTTTCACTTCTGACCCAGGCCCATACGCAGCGTGGGATCCGGATCTATGAAGGCGGAAGCGGCGTTCCGATCGCGCTGTGGTGCGTGCTGATTGGGTTGGCGCTCGTGCTGGCGTTATCCGTATCGTTTTCGGCTCTTCAATATGCATCGACGGCCGTCGCGGTCGCCGCCTGTTTCTCAGCCGGAATCGCCAGCATCCTGATCGTCGCGCGCCTGCTCGATTATCCGTTCGAGGGCGCCCTGGCTCAGCCGCCGAATGATTTCGTGAATCTGGGCGGCAAGGTTTCGGCGCTCCTTAACGCAACAAGCGCAGCGCCGCGCTGACAAAGCCCCTATTTCTCCAAAGCCCTCATGGTGAGGAGACCCCCAGATCAGGGCTGCTGCCGAGATCAGGTTCCTTGATGTCAAAGTCGGGAAAGCCCGACTTTGACGGCCGTGTCGTCCTTCGACAAGCTCAGGACACGAGGGCGTCAACAATACGCCCTGACCGCATCCTTCGAGGATGAGGAAAACGTATTTCCAAACGGCCTCTAACGAGCGTCGCGCAGCCGTTTCCGCTCAACTGGCGTCGCCAACGTTATAGCGAAAATGGCGATAAGAGCATCAGACGTTCAGAACGAGCGCCTGATGCTCTCCCGTGACGGCAATGACGCCGCCACAACCATAAGTTGTGGAATTTAAGCTTTGCCCGGAACCAAATTAGAAAATTGACGCATACTAAAGTAAATAAATACTCTTACCTTTTGCTTAAATGTCCAGTAACAAAAAATTACACAAGTCCTAAATACTAGTAAATGTTAAATATCGAAATCTATCCGTTCGCTTCTTTCGTAAAGAAAAGAGCGCCTTTCAAGCATAGGCGACAGCAAGCCGCTCTGTAGCCGAGCCCCCTGCCCCTTCATGAAATGAGCCCGGCTCGCAGCGCCTTTGCGGCCGCATGTACGCGATTGAGCGCCTGTAGCTTGTCGCGGGCCGAATCGAGATGCGCCTTGACCGTGTCGTTCGAAATTCGCATGAGCATTGCGATCTCGCCAGGCTTTTTGCCTTGCGCCACAAGCGCGAGCGCCTCGATCTCGCGGCGCGTGATCGTGCTGAGATCGATCGTGTGCCCCTCGCCATGTATGTCGCATGCGCGCTTATGGACATAATGCGCGATATGAGCCAGGTCGATCATCAGCTCATGCCGACGTGACGCCCAGCAAATTTCGCTTTCGTTCGATGTAGCGATGAAAAGCCCCCAAACACTGTTCGAGGGACCACGCACAGGGATCGTCAGGCCTTGCCGCAGAGCGCCATCCTCGCCCGGCAGGAAGTGAATTCCGGTTTCGTGCGCGCTCTTTTGCCGAAGAGCGGCCCAGTCCATCGGCAGCACAGTGCGCGACATCGCCCGAACCATCGGATCCGTCGACAGGAGCGACTGGATTTTTTGCTGATCGGCCCAACCTCGGCAAGGCGGTTGAACAATAAACGGAGCGGAAAGACTGAATCCGATGAAAGACGGGCAGATATATATGACGGAAAACAGATCATAGCTGCGGCAGACGAGCTCCAGCAGCTCTTCTAATCCGCCATCGGCCCAACAGCCCTCAATTTGCTCGATCAGATCATGATTCACGTCAGCAAATCCCATTCACGAGGGAGCGGACGACAAACGCAAGTTTATATTGGCTCAAGATAAACGCAACGATGGATTGATCCCGGCCGGCCCCCTCGCGCATCCCTCGCCGCCGTATCACCGCGATGGATCGACAGCGCCTGTTTGTTACGACGGTCGTGGACCTTTTCAAGCCGCGGGTCGTTACAAATGCTGTTCGCCAGGGAGGAATCAATGAGGCTCGCCATCGTATTTTCAGCCGCCTTACTCGCTCTGTCCCCGCTCGCCATGGCTTCCAATACGAACCCGACCGGTCAAAGCCGGAATGACGCCGGCGCTGGCGGCAACGTGACGCCGGGAGGCCAGTCGAAGGAGAGCGGAGCAGCCGCAGGCCAGGACGGAATGCCCTCGCCGACCCCGCCGAGCGGTGAAAAGCCGTCAGGCGATCGCGACAAAGGCAAAGCCTCTGGCGACAACTGACCGGCGCGGAACAGAATGCGTCGGCGTTCGCCGTTCGCGCGCATGCTTTCGCACAGCTCTGACGCCCACCCGATTTACCGACGCCGAACGCTGAGCCCGTCAAGGGCGCACAGCCAATGGGCCAACGCTCACTGGGCGGCCGTCAACCCGATCTCATTCATCGGCCAAGGCTTCCCTTGCCCGGAGCGCGTCAAGTGGGCGACTCGCTATTGAATCCGGAATACTGAATTGCAAGACTAACAAGTATAAACCATGTTTAGCGCTACGCGAAGTTGCCTGATTGTACTATATAGCTCTCATGAGCCGCGGATATATTTATATGATGGCTCGATTGCTTATAGGAGCATTCCCGTGCGCAGCCTCGCAAAACATTCCGTCCGCGTTAACAGCGTCATGATCGCCGCCACGCTCCTCGCCGCTTCAGCCGGCGCGGTCGCGGCGAAGGACAAATACCCCGCCGACGCGAACAGATACTATGGGATCTACCAGAGCCCGGCGCGCAGCCTGACGCCGGAAGAGTCCGATCATCTTTCCTATCAGGAGTCCGGGGCCCGCGGACGCCAGGGCCTGGGCGGCAGCCCGGCTCATCCGGAAGGACCCGGCGGCGTCGCCGATTGATCGCCGGCTCAAGCGGGCGTTTCGAACACCCCAAGCCTTTGGCGTCACGCTCGCCCCTCCCCGGCCCCCCGGCGAGCGTCGCCTTGGCGGATCTGCGCGAAGTCTCCTTCACAGGTAGATCCGCCATTTTCTTTTCATGTGGGCGACAGGAACTTCCGGTGTCGCTAGGACGACAATGCACAAGATCATCACATTCTGCGCGCTTTCTCTCGGTGTTTCTCTTGGCATTGCGCTTGTGAGCCCCGCTCACACGGATCAAGATCACATGCGTCGGCGCTCTCTGCATGAAAGCCAGGCGCCAGCCGCCTCAGCAGCGCATGAGGCGCCCGATTGGACGGTTCAATACGGCGTCGTCGCCAATCCGCGCGGCGTCAGCGGCAGCTTCGGAGCCGTGCTCGAAGGCCGCAATCCCGCCTCCAACATCCCCTGAATTTTCATTCCGAAGACACATCGCCGAACGCCGGCGCAGACGTCCGCGGACGCGTGCGCCGGCCTGGATTCCCCCCGCACTCCGGGCCGGCCCCACCTACCATGTTGGGCGCGGCGCCGCCTGTATGTCTCGAGCCTGATGGCGGTCCGCAAAGTCGGTAACTTTTTGGCGCCGGGCTCGAACATCGCTCCCGCTATTCCCGGTGAAAGTGGTGTCGTGGCAGGCTTCCGTTTTGGCCTGTTCACTGGACCCGCCGCGCGAAAAACATGTCAAGCGTGAGCACTCTCGCGACCGACATAGCGCCGGGCTCGGGCGCCGTCGCAAACAGCGTGTAGCGAACGCCGCCCGCGCCAAGCAGGGCGGCGCGCCTGTGTTTGCCTGGAGGCGACGAAGCGACGGCATGGAGCGCGTCATCGATCAGCGCAAGCAAACGGGGAGCGGGCGGCGCGCTCCGCCCACGGAAATATCGGCCGAGCTCAATCAGCATGGCGTCGACTTTGATGACGGCGGTGGAGGGAAGGCCATGACGGGCATAACGCAATTCGATGATGTTGAGGCCCACCCGCAATTCGGCGAGAAGAGCGACGGCCGTAGCATCCATTGCGCCGGACGATGCGAGGAGCGAGGCGGCAAGCCCCAGCCGGTCGAGCATGATGGCTGCAAAATGCGCGCGGTCGCGCTTTCCCCTTCCCGTCGCGGCGGAGGCGAGGTCCGCGCGACTCGCCTCGACCAGCCGGCGCAGGCGCCAGTCGGCCCGGGTGACGCGCATGAGTTGGAACGCCAGGGTCGAAATCCATATGCCGGCAAGGAGTGCGGCGCCCGAGTTGGCGACAGCGGAGAAATCGGCGCTGTAATTGTCCTGCAAGGCGAGCAGAGTCGCAGTCCAGAGCGAAAGCGCGACGCTGGCCTCCGCAGTTTTCGGCCGCGTTGCGAGCAGGCCGAACAAGATAAAGGCCGGACTCAGCGCGATAACCAGCATCTCGAAAGTCTGAATACGCGGAAGAATGGCGAAGAGATAGAGCATCGTTACGCCAACCGCGACGACGGACCAGACGGCAAAGGCGCGCAACACCGCCGCGGGATCGGCCTGCGAAGCGAAAATGCAGCAGACGATCGCAGCGATCATCGCCGCCGTCGCGCCGTCCGGCCACGCCGTCGCGATCCAGAAAAGGCAGACCCCGCCGACGCAGACGAAGGCCGTCAGGGCGGAAACCGCCGCGCCGAACCGGTCGCGATGACGCGCGTCAACGACCCCCGCCGGCGACTGGAAGGCGAGCGGCCGTTTCAATTGCCGCGCCCCTGTCTCGATCTGTCCACAAAGGAGCCGGCAGTCGCGTCTAATGTTGACGAAATCCCTGAGACGCAGCAGCAGACCCGCCTCGACGATCTCCCGCGCGCAGGAGCCCGCATCGAGCCGCCGCTCGTAAGCGGCGATCAAATCGTCCGTCTGCGCTTCCTGTTCCGCGCTGATGTCGGCGTCATCGCGCAAGGTCGCGCAAATGCTGTCGACAAGCGCCTGCGTCTCCGCGAGAGCCAGACGTCCGCCGCCGGCGATCGTGCGCATTCGTTCCTCGATCGAGGAGATGACCGGCAGCAGCATCAAGAGCCGGAGCCGCAACAGCCGAATGGCCCGCGCCGCATAGCTCTGGATAGAGGCGTCGAAAGCGAGATGAATCGACAGAGCGTCGAGTTGTGTTGCGTCTGCTGCTAGACGCAGGCGCCGCGCGCTCAACACATCATCGCCGATACGCGCCTCCAGAGCATCGCAGGCCCAAAGGTCGGCGTCCGTGAACCAGGCCTTCAGCCGCCCGGCGGCAAGCGGACCGACCTGACGCGGAAAGAAGACCGTGGAAAAGACGGTGGCGCAGGCGATGCCGACGAGGATTTCCTCAACCCGCGCCACAGCGACGTCGAAAATCATGCCCGGCGCGTCGACGCTCGGAAATCCGATCAGCGCAGCGGTATAGCCAGCCAGGATAAACATGTAGCCGCGCGGCGTTCGGTCAAGCAGCGAAAAATACAGACAACACGCGATCCACAGCGCGATCGCAAGGCTCAGCAGTTCGGGGGCGTTGACGAGATTGGGGACGAGCGCGACGCTCATCGCGGCGCCGAGAACTGTCCCGCAGGCGCGATAAAACGCCTTTGAGCGCGTCGCGCCGGACAGCTGCTGCGAACAGATATAGACGGTCGCGACGGCCCAGTAGGGACGCTGCAACTGTAGCCAGAAACAGAGATAGAGCGCCGCCGCCGCGGCGGCGAAGGTCTTGAGCGCGAACAACCAGTCGCGAACAGTATAGGGAGTCATCGCCTAACGCCTTCCGCGCGCGGGATCTATCTTTGCGCGTCGACTTCCGGTTCTGCCGCCATCGGTAATGGGGCGTTCGTTCAGGATTGACAACGGCGGGCGCGATCGGGCGGCGCGCTCGCCGCCGCATTCCAATTATTTGCCTCATAGATGTTTTTTGGCTCGTAAGGCTTTCGCCGTGGCGGCAGTTCACGCAGCTGCATCTCCATGAAGGGGAGAAAGCAGACTCGCGCGCCGCCCGACGCCGGAACTTTGGCGATCGCGGCGCCGAGGCAAACGAGCGGCGCCATCAGGACCACGCTCACGTAAAGGGATTTCATGATCCAGCATCCTCAGCCGAGGTTGGCGCGCGTATTCTTCGATCCCGGGCTTTCGGCTTCGGCGCCGTTGCGGGGATTCAAACGCAATCAGTCCGAAAAATTAGCCGGTGCGGCCGGATCCCGCATGATGACGCCGGCGTAGCTGTCCGTTGATGGGACCTGGCGCAGCGCTTCGTTCTGCCAGCCGACGGAGCGGCCGATCTCAACAGGATGATGGACAGAATATTTCTTCTGTAGCGACTGCGCGCCCGCATCCTTCGCCACAATCATGGAGGCAGAAGAGACAACAGCAAACGCAGCCATCGCCAATCGAAACGCTTTCATATTCGCATCTCCCTAAAACCGAGAGCCGCGGCTCTCTTCGTTTCATGAGAGACATTTAGTCTATTGAAGGGCTTGCGATAATGAGCTGACTTTGCATCATAGAATATTGGCGGAGCCAACAATTAACCGTGGGGCGAGCGTCAAGCCCATGGCCTCGGCCTGCCTCCAGATCAAGCCAATATGCCGACCACAGGCGTTTCGCGCGAGGGCCGGAGCCCTTGCGACGAAGGCGCCTGAATCCGAGCCCATTTGCCGGGAGATACCGCTTGCATCCGCAGATGCGAAAAGCAGCCTCAAACGAGATGGCGCGACGATCCGCCCAGAAAGTCGATAAACATCCTGATCTTCGGATCGCTCGTCGCATGACGGGGGAAAATGAGCGAGGCGCAAAGATCCTCCGCGCTGTGCCATTGCGGCAGAACGACTTTCAGCGCGCCATCCTCAAGATGAGGGCGGACATAGAATTCGGCGAGAATGGCGAAGCCCTCGCCATTTAACGCATGATTGAGCGCAACGGATGGTTCGTTCGAAGCGATGCGCGGCGAGAGCGTCAATTGTTTCGCCTCGGCGCCGTTCGAGAAATTATAGGCGGCCGCCCCGCCAGACGAATCGATGCTGGCCGCCAGAAAGGCGTGCGTCTCAAGATCCTCGATCGATTCAATCGGCCCATTCGCTGCGAGATAAGCGGGCGAGGCGACGATGCGGCGTTCGCCATTCAGAAGATGACGTACGACATATCCTGAATCCTTCAAGGCTCCGATTCGCAGCGCGACATCGAAGCCGTGCTCAATCAGATCCAGAGGCTCATTGTTCAAGGTAAGCTGGATCTGGACCTCGGGACAAAGCTTTTGAAAGTCGGAGAGCATGCGGTCGATGAGGAGCCCCCCGATCGCATAGGGCGCCAGCACCCGCAGCACGCCCGAAGGCTTTGAGGTATGCGTCTTGGCGACGAGCTCCGCCTCATCGATGAGATTGAGCCCCTGCGCGGCGCGTTCATAGACTTCGCGGCCGGCGTCGGTCACGACAAGCCGCCGCGTGGTGCGGCGCAGGAGCTCCGCGCCGAGGCGGCTTTCAAGATCTTGAACCTTGCGGCTCGCGGTCGCGGGGGGAATGCCGAGCTGGCGCGCCGCCGCGATGAAACTTCCGCGCTCGACCACACGAACAAAGGTGATGAGGTCATCAAGCTTTTGCATTTTGGGACTATCGATCCTTTATGGACTTCTCGTCTTGCTGCGGAAAACGGACCGCAGGCGGAATAGAAGGGACGGGGCCAAGTCTGCCCCGCCGGCGCGTGTGAATCAGCGCTCTGGCGATGATTGTAATATAAGCATCACATTAGCGTCATACTAGAGCGGGACGCGTTCGAAGGATCGTCGCGCGGCTCATATCCTCTTGTTTTCAAATGTCAAATCTGAAAAAGCCGCGGCTCTTTTGCCCGTTCGATTTTACACGCTCGGCCAAAAGCGAAGCGGATTGATGCGGGCGAGCAGCCTCAGGGTCGTCTCCCATCGCGACGGATGCTGCGGCTCATCAACGGACACGGTCGCCGTGCGGCCAGGCAGAAGACGAACCTCCTGCGGCGTCTCGTCGAGCGCGATCCGAACCGGGACCCTTTGCGCAAGCCTAACCCAGCTGAAGGTCGGATTGACATTCGCGACAAGCGAGGCGCCGGCGCTGCGCTCCCGATCCTCGATCGCGCCTGCAATGCTCTCGACGCGGCCGGTCAGCATCCGCGACTCGCCCATCAGCCGCACCGAAACACGGTCTCCAGCGTGAATGCGCGGCAGCTTGGTTTCCTCGAAATATCCCTCGATATGGAGGCTGTCGCTGTCGACCAGCGCAAAGACGCCCTTGCCCGCGGAGACATAGGCGCCGGGACGCAGGTCAAAATTGGTGACCGCTCCATTGACCGAAGCGCGCACATCGCTCCGATCGAGATTGAGTTTCGCCACATCGCGCTGGGCGACGGCCTCCTTATAGGCCGCGTCGGCGAGTTGCTGCGTCGCCAACACCTGCTCAAATTTCTGCTGCGAGACAACCTTGTCGCTCAATTGCTTGTAGCGCGCGAGGTCGCTGTTCGCCTCGGTCAGCGCGGCGAGCCGTCCCTCGGCCACGGCTTGCGCCTGCTGAAGCGCCAGTGCGAAACGCTCCCGGTCGATCCTGAACAGCAGGTCGCCGCGCCGGACGATCTCATTGTCCTGAACGAGCACATCCGTCACCAGCCCCGAAACATCGGGCGCGACGGCGACGATGTCGGCGCGCACGCGCCCGTCCCGCGTCCACGGCGCGTCGACGTAATAGGCCCAGAGCTCCGAGCCGAAGAGCGCGCCGACCGCGACCATCAAGGCTGTGATCGCGAAACGGCCAAGCCAAGAAAACAGGATTGTCATCACATCACTCAAGATGAAGCAGCGTCAGGGCGCCAAGGATCGTGACGAAGGCGGAAAACTCGAACAATGGCGGATGCCACAACAACTTATGCGCTCCGCACAGGGCCAGGATGCGGCGCAGGAGAACGCTGAGCGCGAGCGCTCCAAACATCCAAAGGGCAAGAGCCGGGACGAAGATTCCGTAGATATCGACTTCCTGCATCATTGGTCAGCGTTCTCCAGGACGCCGCAGGTCCTACCCACGCGCCTCTTCTCCGGCGGGATCAAACAAGCCTGACGTTGCTCTTGATTTGCGGGCGCCTCGCGTCCCGCCGTCCGATAGCCAAGATGGCGCGGCGGGGAGCCGCCGACTAGCTGATCTAAATCAAAAACATTATTCCATTAATGCCGCCAATTTACGATTTGGTAACGCCAGACCGCGGTAATCGCGAAACATCCGCAAGGAGAGCCGCCCGTCTTGGGGCGCCTCCGCGATCACGCTTGCTTGAGCGGAAAGCGCTGCGCCGGCGCAGGCGTCGCCTTATGCTTGCCGAGGCCGCTGGCGGCAGGATCGCGACATTGCCAAAACCCGCCGAAAGCAGCAATCTCCGCCCGCCAAGCTTGGCGCTGGCCGAATATGAACCAAAGCGCGCCAGCTGAGTCGGGGGACGCTATGGAAAAACAATTCGACATCTTCGTCGCTGAGGCGCCTGGCAGCCTCGCGGTCCATTGGGGCTGGCTCGTCGCGCTGGGGCTGGGGCTCGCCCTTCTTGGCGCCCTGGCGATCTGGCGGGCGAGGACGGCGACGCTGGTTTACGTCATGTTTCTTGGCGCGATCCTCCTGGTCGCGGCCGCGGCTGTTCTGGTCGTTGCGTTTTCGCTCACCGGTTATTGGACCGCGTTTTTCGTTCATGTCCTGTGGGCTATTCTGCTTGGAATCATCGGGCTTATCCTTGTGAGCCGGCCGGCGATCAGCGCAGAAGCGATTACGCTGGTGATGGCCTTCTATTTCTTGATTGCAGGCGTTTTCAGCATCGGTTTTGCTCTGTTTGCCCACGTCCGCGGCGAATGGCTGCCCATTCTGGACGGCGTCGTGAGCGTTGCCCTCGGCGCGATTCTCCTGTCCGGCTGGCCCATCACCGGCTTGTGGGCGATCGGTCTCTTTATCGGAATCAACCTCGTCCTGAGGGGCGCTGAGATTGCCACCCTGGGCCTCGGCTTTCGCGCGCTTTCCAATTGACGCCTTGCGCCAAGGGCGCAGGCAAGAGGCTCCCTTCTGGCAGGACGCGTCCGCGGACTTCTGGCCCTCCGGTCTGAAGCGGCAGGATGGCGCGCGCCATGGCGCTCTTCGAATGACTTGAAGGAACGAGATATGAAATACGCCCGCCTCGGCCGCACCGGCCTCGAAGTCTCACGGATCTGCCTCGGCTGCATGACCTATGGCGTTCCGGGTCGCGGCCCGCATCGCTGGACGCTCGACGAAGACGCCAGCCGGCCTTTGATCCGCCAGGCGTTGGAGAGCGGCGTCAACTTCTTCGACACCGCCAATGTCTATTCTGACGGCACGTCCGAAGAAATCGTCGGCCGCGCGCTGAACGACTTCGCCAGGCGCGACGAGGTCGTGCTCGCCACCAAGGTCCATGGCCGCATGCGGCCCGGGCCGAACGGGAGCGGCCTGTCGCGCAAGGCGATTTTTCACGAGATCGACGCCAGCCTGACCCGGCTCGGGACGGACTATGTCGATCTCTACCAGATCCATCGCTGGGACTATCGGACGCCGATCGAGGAGACGATGGAGGCGCTGCACGATATCGTGAAAGCCGGCAAGGCGCGCTATATTGGCGCGTCGTCGATGTTCGCCTGGCAGTTCGCCAAGGCGCTCCATGTCGCCGAGGCGAAGGGCTGGACGCGCTTTATCACCATGCAGAATTATCTCAACCTGCTTTACCGCGAGGAGGAGCGCGAGATGCTGCCGCTTTGTCTGGATCAGGGCGTCGGCGTCATCCCGTGGAGTCCGCTTGCCCGCGGCCGTCTCACCCGCGACTGGACCGAGACCAGCGAACGGCAGGAAAGCGACGAGTTCGGCAAGACGCTCTATGCGAAGACCGGCGAGGCGGACCGCCGCGTGGTCGAAGCAGTCGCGGCGGTCGCAGCCAAACGCGGCGTCCCGCGCGCGCAGATCGCCCTCGCCTGGCTGCTCGGCAAGGCTGCCGTCACCGCGCCGATCGTCGGCGCGTCGAAGCCGCGCCATCTCGACGACGCCATCGCAGCGCTCGACATTGCGCTGTCTGCGGAAGAATGCGCGGCGCTGGAAGCGCCTTACATTCCTCACGCCGTCACCGGCTTCGAATAGCGGATGCTGGCCGGCGCCGGGCGCAGACCGCCCGCGCCGCCAAAGAGCCACGCGCCAAATATGCCGGATCGCTCGATATCGTCGCCGGCGGCGTTGCGAACAAAACAGGAATCGACGATCGTGCTGTCGGTCCTCTCAAATGATTCGCAACGTGTCAGCAGCCCCCTACCTGGAAACCCTCAATCCGGAACAGCGGCGGGCGGTCGAGCACGGCGTTTGTGAAAACGACGCGTCTCCTGCCGCGCCGCTCCTCATCATTGCGGGCGCCGGCTCCGGCAAGACCAATACGCTCGCCCATCGCGTCGCGCATCTCATCGTCAACGGCGCCCATCCGCATCGAATCCTGCTGATGACGTTCTCGCGCCGCGCGGCGGCGGAGATGACGCGGCGCGTCGAGACGATCGCCCGCAAGGCGATGGGCGATCGCGCGGGCCAAATGACGCAGGCCCTGCGCTGGTCGGGCACATTCCACGCCATCGGCGCCCGGCTGCTGCGCGACTATGCCGATCAGATCGGGCTCGATCCGGCCTTCACGATTCATGACCGCGAAGACTCTGCCGATTTGATGAATCTGGTTCGGCATGAACTCGGCTTCTCCAAAACGGAAAGCCGCTTTCCAACCAAGGGAACATGTCTTTCCATCTATTCCCGCTGCGTGAACGCCGAGCTGGCGATCGAACCGGTCCTCGGCGCGTCGTTCCCGTGGTGTTCGGCGTGGGCGATCGAACTAAAGCAGCTCTTTGCCGCCTATGTAGACGCCAAGCAGCGGCAGAACGTGCTTGATTACGACGATCTGCTGCTCTATTGGGCCCAGGCCGTCGGCGAGGCCGCCCTCGCCGATGATATCGGCGACCGCTTCGATCATGTGCTCGTCGACGAATATCAGGACACGAACAGACTCCAGGCGTCGATCCTGAAAGCGCTGAAGCCGAGCGGTCGTGGTCTGACGGTGGTCGGCGACGACGCGCAATCGATTTATTCCTTCCGCGCCGCCACAGTCCGCAATATTCTGGAGTTCCCGCAAGCGTTCAGCCCTCCGGCCAAAATTATCACGCTTGATCGAAACTACCGCTCGACGCCCGCCATTCTGGCGGCCGCCAATGGCGTGATCGATCTGGCCAGCGAGCGCTTCACCAAGAATCTCTGGACCGAACGGAAAGCGGCGGCGCCGCCACAATTGGTCGGCGTCCGCGACGAGGCCGACCAGGCTCGCTACATTGTCGAGCGCGTCCTTGAAAATCGCGAAGGCGGATTGACTCTGAAGCAACAGGCGGCGCTATTCCGCGCCTCGCATCACAGCGGCTCCCTCGAGGTCGAACTCACCCGTCGCAATATCCCATTTGTAAAATTCGGCGGGCTCAAGTTTTTGGACGCCGCTCACATCAAAGACATTCTGGCGCTGCTGCGCTTCGCCGAAAATCCGCGTGACCGCGTCGCCGGATTTCGCGTGATGCTGTTGATGCCAGGGGTCGGCCCGGCGTCGGCGCAGCGCGCCCTCGACTTTATGGCTCAAGCTTCCGATCCGATCGGCGCCCTGGCCGACGCCCCCGCCCCCCGTCGCGCCGGCGAGGAGTGGCGGAGCTTTGTCGAGATCGTCGCTCAACTTGGATCCGGCCGCGCCGGATGGCCATCCGAGATCGAGCGAGCCCGTCTTTGGTATGAGCCGCATCTTGATCGTATGCACGAAGATGCGGCCGCCCGGCTCGCCGATTTGATCCAGCTGGAGCAGATCGCAAGCGGATATGCGTCACGCGAGCGATTTTTGACTGAACTGACGCTCGATCCGCCCGACGCCACCAGCGACCACGCCGGCGCACCCTTGCTCGATGAGGATTATTTGATCCTGTCGACGATCCATTCCGCGAAGGGTCAGGAGTGGGCGTCCGTATTTATCCTCAATGTCGTCGACGGTTGCATTCCCTCCGACCTCGGCGCCGGCACGACGGCCGAACTTGAGGAGGAGCGGCGCCTGCTTTACGTCGCAATGACGCGCGCCAAGGATGACCTTCACCTCGTCGTGCCGCAGCGCTTCTTTACGCACGGCCAGGCCGCGCAAGGCGACCGGCACGTTTACGCCTCGCGCACCCGCTTCATCCCGGCCAGTTTGCTGGGCCTGTTCGAAAAGACAAGCTGGCCAAAAATCAGCGCTGAAACTGCGGCCCGAACTTTTGATCAGAGCCGACGATTCGATCTCGGCTCCCGCATGCGGGGCATGTGGCGATGAGAAGGCAACGCGGCTTCAGGCGCATCCGGGCCGCCGCGTTTTAAGCTCGGCCTGACCTTGCCGGTCCGCCCGGGCGGACGTAATTTGGCGGGACGCATCACCGGGAAGCGATCTATGCGCGGCCCGTTTCTCATGTTTGGCGCAGATCGTTTCGGCGCCTGAGGCTCTGATGGAAGGATCCAGCTCCGGCCGCCTGCGCGATCTCCCGTCCGTCGACGCCGTTTTGAAGGCGCCCGCAGCGCTCGCGATGCTGGAGCGTTTTGGGCGCGCCGCCTCGACCGACGCCGTCCGCGCCGCGCTGGCGGATGCGCGCGCGGCCATCGCCGGCGGCGCCTCCCACGCGCCCGACGCCGCCGTGCTGGCGCGGGCGGCGGAAGCATCGCTCGAGGCGGACGAGCTCTCCAACATGCGGCCGCTGTTCAACCTCACCGGCACGGTGCTGCACACCAATCTCGGCCGCGCGGTGCTGGCTGAGGCGGCGATCGAGGCCGCCGTCGCCGCGATGCGCGATCCGGTCGCGCTTGAGTTCGACCTCGAAACCGGCAAGCGCGGCGAGCGCGACGATCATGTCCGCGCCCTGCTCTGCGAGCTCACCGGCGCGGAGGATGCGACGCTCGTCAACAACAATGCGGCTGCCGTGCTGCTCTGTCTCAACACGCTGGCCGCCGGCCGCGAGGCGATCGTGTCGCGCGGCGAACTGATCGAAATCGGCGGCGCCTTCCGCATGCCGGACATCATGGCCCGCGCCGGCGCGAAGCTTGTGGAGGTCGGCACGACGAATCGCACCCATCTTAAGGATTACCGCGTGGCGCTCAGCGCGCAAACCGGGGTGATCCTGAAAGTGCACACCTCGAACTACCGCATCGAGGGCTTTACCGCCGAGGTCGGCGCAGCGGAGCTCGCCGCCCTGGCGGGACAGGCGAATGTGCCGCTGATGAACGATCTCGGCTCGGGCACGTTGATCGATCTGTCGCGTTACGGGCTGCAAAGAGAGCCGACAGTGCGCGAGGCGGTGCGGGAGGGCTCCGGGCTCGTGACCTTTTCCGGCGACAAATTGCTCGGCGGTCCGCAGGCGGGCTTCATCGTCGGCGCCCGCGCGCTGATCGAGGCCGTCAACCGCAATCCGATGAAGCGCGCGCTCCGGGTCGACAAGATCCGGCTGGCGGCGATCGAGGCGACGCTGAAACTCTATCGCGATCCGGATCGGCTCGCGGAGCGGCTGCCGACCCTGCGGCTGCTGGCCCGGCCGCTGGCGGAGATCGAAGCGCAGGCGCGCCGTCTCCTGCCTGCCGCGGCGGTGGCGGTCGAGCCGGCCTATCAGGTCGCGCTTCGCCTTTGCCGCAGCCAGGTCGGTTCCGGCGCGCTTCCGCTCGATACGATCGAGAGTGCGGGCCTGATCATCCGCCCCACCAATGGAAGCCGTTCGCTCGAGCGGCTAGCGGGCGCCTTGCGGGCGCTCGCAAGGCCCATAATCGGTCGCATCGAGGATGGCGGCCTGTTGCTCGATCTGCGCTGTCTCACCGATGAGGCGGGGTTTTTGTCGTCCCTTTCCGCGCTTGACGCCGATGCGCTGGCTTGAGCGACTGACAAGGGGCCGCGAAGACGTCGCCGCCGTGATGGCCAAGGCGCGCGCGGCCGCCGACGCCGGCGATTACGCGGCCGCGCTGGCGATATGGGGACCGCTCGCCCACGCTGGAGTGGCGCGCGCGCAAAACAATATCGGCGCCTGTTTTTCTGAAGGACTCGGCGTCGCGCGCGACTCTGCCCTCGCGCTGAAATGGCTGGCCCTTGCCGCGGAAGCCGGCGATCCGGTGGGGCAGCGGAACCTCGCCACCGCCTATTTCAAGGGGAGCGGCGTTGAGAGCGACGGCGTGAGAGCCGCCGAACTCTACCGCGCCGCCGCCGAACAGGGAGATGGGCCGGCGCAGGACATGCTGAGCTGGATGTTGCTCGAGGGCCGGTTGATCCCGGCCAATCTGGACGAATCGCGGCGCCTCGCGCTCGCCGCCGCCGAAAACGGCGTCGCCGCAGCGATGGCCCGACTAGGCATGTTCTACCACAACGCAACCGGGGTCGAGCGGGACGCGTCGGCCGCCGTCGCCTGGTGGCGGCGCGCCGCTTTGCTCGGCGAAGCCGATGCGCAGGCGATGCTGGGCGCGGCGCTCCATCTGGGCGCCGGCGCGCCGGCTGATCAGAGCGAGGCGCTGATCTGGCTGCTGCGCGGAGAGACCGGCGGCAGCGCGCTGGCCGCGCCTTTCGTCGGGGCCGCCCGCGCGGCGCTCTCGCCGCAGCAGATCGCAGACGCCGAAGGGCGGGCGCGGCAGAAGCTCGAGGCGGCATGATTATTGGCGTCGCCGGCCATATCGACCATGGCAAGACCGCCCTCGTCAAGGCTCTGACAGGGGTCGAGGGCGATCGCCTCGCGCAGGAAAAAGCGCGCGGCATGACCATCGATCTCGGCTTTGCCTATCTGCCGGTCGAGGGCGGACAAACGCTCGGCTTCGTCGATGTTCCGGGCCATGAGCGCTTCGTGCACACGATGCTGGCCGGCGCGAGCGGGATCGATTTCGTTCTTCTCGCGGTCGCCGCTGATGATGGGATCAAACCGCAGACGCTGGAGCATCTCGCCATCATCGATCTGCTCGGCATTGCGCGCGGCCTTATCGTCATCACCAAGGCTGATCTTACGGGCCCCGGTCGGCTCGCGGAAGTGGAGGCCGAGATCCAGCGGGCGGTCGCCGGAACCGCGCTGGAGGGCGCCGATGTCGCAGCGGTCTCGACGCTGACCGGCGCGGGGATCGACCAACTGCGCGCCCGGCTTGTCGCCACAGCGATTGCGGAGACCACGCGACCGGCGCAAGGCCGCTTCCGGCTGCCGGTCGACCGTTCCTTTACGCTGCAGGGCGTTGGCGTGGTGGTGACTGGCGCCGTTCTATCGGGATCGGTGCATGTCGGCGACCATGTCATGATCAGCCCTTCGGGCGTCCCGGCGCGCGTGCGCTCGCTGCATGCGCAAAACAGACCCGCCGAGAGCGGCAGGGCGGGCGATCGCTGCGCGCTCAATCTCGCCGGCCCCGACGTGTCGAAAGAGACGGTTCAGCGCGGCGATATCGTGCTTGACCCCGGGCTGCATGCGCCGACGGACCGTATCGACGCCCGACTACGGATTTTGGCTCATGAAGCCAAACCGATCGGCCAATGGTTTCCGGTGCGGCTGCACCACGCCGCCGCCGAGGTCGGCGCGCGCATTGTTCTGCTCGGCGACGAGCCGATCCGGCCGGGCGCCTCGGCTGACGTCCAGCTTGCGCTCGACGCGCCGATCGCCGCCGCGGCGCAGGACCGCTATGTGATCCGCGACGTGTCGGCGCAGCGCACCATCGGCGGGGGCGTCTTCATCGATCTGCGTCCGCCTTTGCGACGCCGGCGAACGCCCGAGCGCGCAGCGCAGCGCGCCGCGCTTGCGCTTGAAGATCCGCGCTCGGCCTTCGGCGCTCTTTTGGAGACGGCGCCGTTTACCGCGGACCTCGCGATTTTCGCAGGCGACCGGGTTTTGAGCGAGGCGCAGACGGAGGAGCTGGAAAAGGCGTTGAGCCTGGTCGTTCTGCCAGCGGGCGCGACCCGCTTCGCCATTTCTGCCGCAAGGTGGCGAGATTTCATGACGAGCATCATGGAGAGACTCTCCGCCTTTCATATCGAAAATCCGGACCTTCAGGGAATCGGACGGGAAAAGCTTCGGCTCTTTTTGCTCCCGCGCCTGCCCGCGCCCGCCTTCCTCGCGGCGCTGCAAAAGGCGGCGCGGGAGATGGCGATCGCCCTCGACGGCTCGTTTGTCAGGCTCGCCGCGCATGAGGCGCGTTTCGCGCCGAAGGATGAAGCGGCGTGGGAGGCCATTGCCCCGTTGCTTGGCGGCGATGCGCGGTTTCGTCCGCCAAGGGTGCGCGATATCGCAGCGGCGACAGGACGGCTGGAGGGCGACGTGCGCCGCCTGTTGAAGCTCGCCGGGCGGATGGGCCTCGCGGATGAGGTCGCGCACGACCATTTCTTCTTGCGCCCCATCGTCCATGAAATGACGGACATCATCGCTAAACTCGCGGGCGCCCAGCCGGACGGCGCTTTCACGGCGGCGCAATTTCGCGATCTGCTCGGCAATGGCCGCAAGGTGGCGATCCAGATCCTCGAATTTTTCGATCGCCATGGCGTCACTGTGCATAAGGGCGATCTTCGCCGGCTGGATCCCCGCCGGCTGGACTTGTTTGGCGCCCCGAGGCCATCATCGGGCGCGGACGGAGGAGAATCGTCCCCGGTGGGGCGTCCGGACTTCAAATCCGGGTGGGGCAGCGAGACTGTTTCAGGTGGGTTCGACTCCCATTCTCTTCCGCCAAATTCCCTGTTCCCTCCACGGGGTGGGACATGAGCGCGCCGCCTCGCCTCGTTGATTTCGATGACTGGCTCGCTGGCGTCTTCGAACGGACCGGCGCCTTCACCATGCTGATCGTGCTCGTGGAGATTGGCGCGACTTCGGTCGATCTCGCCGCCTCGTCCTATCTCCATGTCATCGGCGATGCGACGCGATGGCCGGATATGACCGCCCTGTTCGCCGCCTCCGGCGCGCGCTGGAACGGCGCGGCTTTTTTTCAGGCGGACCGGGCGGGGCTGGTGGACGACGCGACCGCGGGACGGCGGCTGGCGGCGCTCGGACGCCATCTCGCCAAGGACCGGTCGCTCCTGAACGAGGGCGCGTTTTTCAACGCGCAGGGTTTGCGGCTCAAGCTTGAGGAAATAGCCAAACAGTAATGGGCGTCAGCCGATCCGGACGGCTGGCTCGCCCGCGGCGACGGCGCCGATGATCGTCGCGCGAGGAAAGCCCGCAGCCTCGATGGTCCCGCGGATCGCTTCGGCGCGCTCCGGAGCGCAGGCGATGAGGAGCCCGCCGGAGGTCTGCGGATCGGTCAGCAGCGCGCGCCGCCAGTCCGGCGTTTCAGCCGGCAGCACAACGGCGTCGCCATAGCTCGCCCAGTTGCGTCCGGAGGCTCCGGTAATTAGGCCGGCCTCGGCCAGCTCCTGAGCCTCCTTCAGGAAAGGGATGCGGGCGAAATCGATGTCGAGCGCGACGCCTCCGCCGCGCGCGAGCTCGACGCCATGGCCAAGCAGGCCGAAGCCGGTCACATCCGTCATGGCGTGGACGTCGTCGTCCTTCGCCAGCTTGTGGCCGACGCGGTTCAACAGCGTCGTCGAGGCCATCATCTCTTCATAGGCCGCATTACTCAGCGCCTGCTTCTTGAACGCCGCCGAATAGACGCCGACGCCGATGCCCTTGGTCAGGATCAGCGCGTCGCCGGGGCGCGCGCCCGAATTGCGGCGGATATCGCTGACGGCGCAAAGCCCGACGACCGCAAGTCCGTAGATCGGCTCCGGCGAGTCGATCGAATGGCCCCCCGCGACAGGAATGCTGGCCTCGGCGCAGATCGAGGCGCCGCCCGCAAGGATCGCGCGCACGGTTTCAATCGGCAGCTTTCCGAGCGGCATTCCGAGAATGGCCAGCGCCATGATCGGCGTTCCGCCCATGGCGTAAATATCCGACAGCGCATTGGCCGCCGCGATGCGGCCGAAATCCCGCGGATCGTCGACCATCGGCATGAAGAAGTCGGTCGTGGCGATGACGCAGCGCTCCTCGTCGATCTGCCAGACTGCCGCGTCGTCGCCGGTCTCCGTGCCGACCAGAAGCTGCGCATAAGGCGCAGCCTGAGGTTGATTGGCGAGGAGCTGCTGCAGAACGGAGGGCGCCAGTTTACAGCCGCAGCCGCCGCCATGGGCGAGATCGGTGAGGCGCACGGGAGCATCGAGCATTGCGGACCTTTCTGCGGCGGCGGCGCGCGGCGACGAAAGCTTGATCAGCAGTATATCGACATCCGTCGCATGTCGATCAAGCGCGACGATTGCAGGCGTCGACAAAGCGAAGGCCTGTGAGTTACGCTGTGCAAGCCACAACGCGTCCACACACGACGAGACACGGTCATGACTACGCGGCAAGAGGTTAATCCGGTATTCGGATGGATGACGTTTCTGCTGATCGCCATTGCCGGGCTTTTTTATGTAAAATGGTTCCCCTATTACAACAGGGCCTTTGTCGCGGCGGAAACGCATTCGATCGGCCAGTCGATCCTGATGGGAAAGGCGAGCGGCCCGCCAGCGCCTTCGCTCGACGCCGCGCTTGGCTACGCTTTCGCTTACGGCAAAGCGATCTGGCAAGCGATGGTGCTTGGCCTTCTGCTTGGTTCGGCGGTGCAGGCGCTGATCCCACCAAATTGGGTGGCGAGGGTGCTTGGCCGCACGGGATTTGGCAGCGTCGCCGCCGGCGGCCTGTTGTCGATTCCCGGCATGATGTGCACCTGCTGCGCAGCGCCCGTCGTCGTTGGCCTGCGCGAACGGCAGGCGTCGCCCGGCGCCGCCATCGCCTTCTGGCTCGGCAATACGGTGTTGAACCCGGCGGCGCTCGTCTTCATGGGCTTCGTGCTCGGCTGGAATTGGACCGGGCTCCGACTCCTGCTCGGCGTTCTCATGGTGTTCGGGCTTGGCTATCTCGCCAACCGGCTGGCGAGCCCCCAGGAAATCGCGGCAGCCGAGGCCCAGCTCGCCGCCTTCAAGGAGACAGAGCCCGACACAGGCCCCTTCCTGCGCTGGATGCAGATCCTGTGGCGCATGACGCTGCGGCTTGTCCCGGAATATATCGTGCTGATCCTGCTTCTCGGGGCTGCGCGCGCGTGGCTGTTTCCACAGATCGGCCCTGAGATCGACAATAGCCTTTTCTGGATCGTCGCCTTTGCCGTCGCGGGAATGATCTTCGTCATTCCGACCGCCGGCGAAGTGCCGATCATCCAGGCGATGCTTTCGCTCGGCATGGGCGTCGGTCCCGCAGGCGCCCTGCTGATGACCCTGCCGCCGATCAGCGCGCCCTCGCTGGCGATGCTCGCGCGCTCATTCCGGCCCGTGACGCTCGCGCTGGTCACGGTCTGTGTCGTCGGATTTGGCGTCGCCGCGGGATTGCTGGCGGTCTGGCTGAAATTTTAGGGGTGAGGCCTACGCGCTGAGCAGCAGCGGATTTGGCGCGTGGCGCGCCCAGCCCGCTTCCGTGACAAGGAGATCGAGCCCGAGCGTCGCAAGGTCGTCCGCATAAGGATCGACCTCCATGTCTCGGGCGGAATAAAGCATCTTCGCGTAGCTGTGGCAGGCGTCGCAAACCTCGGCCTTGATCGCGCCGGAATCGCCTTCAATTCCCTTCAGAGAAAGGGAACGCGACTCGCCGCAGGTGATGCAGATGGCGCGCACATGGTTCCAGGCGGTCGAGCACAGCGAACAATAGAGATAGCGCGTTCCCGGCGTCGTCCCCGACGCGGTGATGACGCCCGCGACGGGCGTCGAACCGCAACAGGGGCAAAGCCCGCGCTGCGGCAGCAGCCGCAGCGAAGCCGCAGGGAGCGCGGCGGCCGAAAGCGTGAAATAGACCTGCAGCGCGGCGGCGATATAGAGCGTCGCGCCGATCTGCTGCGGCTCGATCTCACCATGCAGAAAGTCATCGGCATGGGCCTCAATCGCGCCAGCGTCGCATTGGCGCAGAGCCGCCATGAGCGAGAGCGCCGGCTCGGGCGCGGCGGGCTGGTCGAGATGGCCCAGCAAGACGGCGAGGCCTTCGCGCCATATCGGATTGCGGCGATGCCCGTCGGCGGCGAGCGGCGGCATGCGGGCGTCGACCGCCCGCTCCACGGCCATAGCATCCGGCGCGGCGAGCGGACCCAAGGCAAGGGCCGCGGCGTGCTGGGCGTCCGACAGCTGAGCCATGAAGCGCAGCCATTCCATCAGCGGATGGCCGTCCGATAGATGTCGCAGCCGCGCGGCGCTGCGCGTAAACCGAGTCAAAGGGTTGGGCAGCAGCAGCGGCTCCGGCGCCTTGACGCCGCCCTGAGGATCGCCGATCCAGGCGCCTTTGGGGGCGACCTCGCCCTGCCTCACTTAGACGCCCTTATGCGCGATCTCATGGGCGCTCCAATGGCCTTGGCGAATCGTCGCCGGTCCGCGGCCGCGGCCCGATCGAGTTCGTCGCGATGAGGCTGCGCAGCCATTTGCGGTGATGCCGGAACGCCCAGCCCGGCGTAACATAGCCTTGCGTCATCGCCCGCATCGAGCCCCTGACCCAGATCGCGGCATAGACATGAATGATCCAGACAATGATCGCGGCGAAGGCGGCGAGGCTGTGGATCAGCACGGCCGCGCGCTGCAGCTCGATTGTAGTGTAGGTTGAAAAATAATATTCCCAGATGACGAGGCCGGTCAAGAAAAGCACAGGCACCAACAGCGCCATCGACCAGAACACGAATTTCTGGCCGGCGTTGAAGCGGCCGACTTCGGGAACCCCCTCCTCCTCATTGACGAGGACCTTGTCGATCGCCTTCATCCAGGCGAGATCGTCGCGATTCCACATATTGTCGCGCCAGAACTGGATCATCAGACCGAGGTAGCTCACGAGAAGCACGCAGCCGATCCACGGATGGATCGCGCGCGCCGACTGGCCCCCGCCGAACAGGCCCGACAGAAAGAACAGCATCGGGTCGAACATCGAGAGGCCGGACAAGACCAGCAGCACGAAACAGCCGCCCGTGAGCCAGTGATTTATCCGCGTCACGGTCGTATTGCGGATGAATGTTCCCTTGGGATAGGTCATTGCGGCTCGTCCGCATGTATCAGATGTTTCGCTTCCGCCTCATCGAGCGGCTGCACTTCGTTCGGTCCGGCGACGATCCAGTGCAGGAATCCCGCGACCGCCGCGAAGGCGACGCCGGCCACCGCGACGGGTTTGAAGAGGCCTTTCCAAACGGAGACAAGCGCGCTGATGTGCGGATCGTCCGGCAGGCCGGCATAGAGCGACGGACGGTCGGCATGATGCAGAACATACATCACATGCGTGCCGCCGACGCCGGGCGGATCGTAAAGCCCCGCCTTGGCGAAGCCGCGCGTCTTCAGCTCGGCGACCCGCTCTCCGGCCCAGGCCGTCATGTCGGTCTTGGAGCCGAACATGATCGCGCCGGTCGGGCACGCCTTGACGCAGGCGGGCTCCAGCCCGACCGCGACACGATCCGAGCACAGGGTGCATTTATAGGATTTATGGTCGACCTGACTGATGCGCGGGATATTGAACGGGCAGCCCTTGACGCAATAGCCGCAGCCGATGCAGGCCTCGCTGATGAAATCGACGATGCCGTTGGCGTATTGCACGATGGCGCCCGGCGCCGGACAGGCCTTGAGGCAACCGGGGTCGGCGCAATGCATGCAGCCGTCCTTGCGGATCAGCCATTCGAGATTGCCCTCGTCATTGTCCCATTCGGTGAAGCGCATCAGGGTCCATGTGTGCGGATCAAGATCGAGCGGATTGTCATAGGTCCCCTCGAAATGCCCGATCTCCCCGCGCAGATTGTTCCACTCCATGCAGGCCGCCTGACAGGCCTTGCAGCCAATGCATCGGCTGACGTCGATCAGCTTGGCGACCTCTATCTCGTGGCTGCGGGCCGATGGCGGCGTCATCGTCGACGCCGAACGCCTGACATAATCCTGAGACTGAAGATCGGCCATCGACTGCTCCTTCAGGCCACAGGGGCGGTTGTTCTTTCGATACTGACAAGGAACGCCTTGAATTCCGGCGTCTGCGTATTGGCGTCGCCGACGGAGGGCGTCAGCGTATTCGCGCCGTAGCCCTTACGGGCCTGCCCCGTGAAGCCCCAATGGATGGGCACCCCGATTACATGCGTTGGTTTTCCGTCGACCAGCATCGGCTTGATGCGTTTGGTCACATAGGCCTTGCAAACGACGACGCCGCGCTTCGAGGCAAGACGGACCCAGCCGCCCTGCTCGATGCCTTTTTCCTTCGCCAGAACTTCGCCGATTTCGATAAACTCTTCCGGCTGCAGGATGGCGTTGATCAGCGCATGTTTGGTCCAGTAGTGGAAATGCTCCGTCAACCGGTAGGTGGTCGCCACATAGGGGAACTCCGAAGCTTCGCCGAAGGCGGCCCTGTCGTCGGCGAACACCCGCGCCGCCGGGTTCGAGCGCACCTTCGGATGCAGAATATTCGGCGAAGGCGATTCGAAGGGCTCGTAATGCTCCGGGAACGGTCCCTCCGCCATCTGGTCGCGCGCAAACAAGCGCCCAACCCCTTCCGCATTCATGATGAACGGACCGACGCCGTCCGACGGCTTCACCGTCGGGCCATAATCGGGCACGTCGATGCCCGCCCATCGGCTGCCGTTCCATTCGATGATCGGCTTTTGCGGATTCCACGCCTTGCCGGCGACGTCGGCGCTGGCGCGATTATAAAGAATGCGCCGGTTGGCCGGCCACGCCCAGGCCCAGTTTGGCGCAATGCCCTGCTCGCGCGGGTCGCTCGCGTCGCGGCGCGCCATCTGATTGCCCTTCTCGGTATAGCACCCCGAAAAGATCCAGCAGCCAGACGCCGTCGTCCCGTCGTCGCGCAATTGCGCGAAGCCGTCGAGCAGCTGCCCGGCCTTCAGCGTGACGGCGCCCGACGCATCCTTCACCTCGGTCAGCGCCTTGCCGTTCATCTCCTTCGCAAGCTCTTCCGGATTCGGCTCGACCGGATCGACATAGTCCCATGTCAGGTTCAAGATCGGATCCGCAAATGCGCCGCCGTCCTTGCGGTACATTTCGCGCATGCGATGGAAGATGCCAGACATAATCCAAAGATCGGATTTGGCCTCGCCCGGGCCGTCCGCCGCCTTCCAGTGCCATTGCAGCCAGCGCGCCGAATTCACGAGCGAACCGTTTTCCTCGGCGAAGCAGGTCGTCGGCAGCTGGAACACTTCCGTCGCGATGCTGGCCGGGTCGGACGGGTTCTGCGGACCGAAATTCTCCCAAAACCGCGACGTCTCGGTGTCGAGCGGATCCATCGTCACGAGGAACTTCAGCTTGCTCAGCCCCCTGCGGATCTTGCCCTTGTCGGGGAACGCCTGCAGCGGATTGAAGCCCTGGCAGATGTAGCCGTTCATCTGACCGTTCGCCATCATCTCGAAGGCGCGGATGATGTCATACATCGGCACGTCGAGCTTCGGCAGCCAGTCATAGGCCCAATCATTGTCGGCGCGCGCCGCCTCGCCATAGACCGCCTTCTGGAAGCTCACAAAGAATTTGCGGTAGTTCTGCCAATAGCTGGTCTGGGCCGGACGCAGCGGCTTGAACTGCCGCGTTTTCATATAGTCTTCGAAGGTGAGCTCCTTGTCGCTCGGCAGCGTCATATAGCCGGGCATCTGGTTCGACAGCAGGCCGACGTCGGTCAGGCCCTGAATATTGGAATGGCCGCGCAAGGCGTTCATGCCGCCGCCGGCGACGCCAATATTACCGAGCAGCAGCTGGACCATCGCCATCGCCCGGATGTTCTGGGCGCCAACCGAATGCTGTGTCCAGCCGAGCGCGAACAGGCTGGTCAGCGCCTTGTCCGGCGCCGCCGTCGCGGCGATCATTTCGCAGACTTTCAGATATTTGTCCTGCGGCGTGCCGCAGATTCGCGACACCGTCTCGGGCGTATATCTGTCGACATGCTTGCGCAGCAGATTGATGACGCAGCGCGGATCCTGCCACGTGTCGTCGATCCGGGCGAAGCCCTGCTCGTCGAGATCATAGTTCCAGCTCGATTTGTCGTAGCTGCGCGTCTCCTCCTTATAGCCGGTGAAAAGCCCGTCCTCGAAGCCAAAGCCATCCTTCACGATCAGGCTGGCGCTGGTGTAGGCGCGCACGTAATCGTGCTGGATCGCATCCTTTTCGAGCAGATAGCGGATGACGCCGTTGAGGAAGGCGATGTCCGTGCCGGGCCGGATCGGGGCGTGGAAATCCGCGACCGAGGCCGTACGCGTAAAGCGCGGATCGACGACCACCAGCTTGGCGTTGTTCTCAAGCTTGGCTTCGATCACCCATTTGAAGCCGCAGGGATGCGCTTCGGCCGCATTGCCTCCCATCACCAGCACGACATCAGCGTTCTTGATGTCCTGCCAGGTGTTCGTCATTGCGCCGCGACCAAATGTTGGAGCCAGACTGGCCACCGTTGGTCCGTGTCAGACGCGCGCCTGATTGTCGAAGACGAGCATTCCGAACGATCGGGCGACTTTCCACGTCAGCATCGCCGTCTCGCTCGACGACGCGGACGCCGCCAGCATGCCGGTCGTGAGCCAGCGGTTGACCGTGGTTCCCGCCGCATTCTTGGCGACGAAATTGGCGTCACGGTCCTCTTTCATCAGCGTGGCGATGCGGCCGAGCGCGAAATCCCAAGAAACCGGCCTGAAGGCGCTGGCGCCGGGGGCGCGATATTGAGGCGATGTCAGGCGTCCCGGCGAATGCACGATATCGAGCAGCGCCGATCCCTTGGGGCAGAGCGTGCCGCGATTGACCGGATGATCCGGATCGCCCTCGATGTGCATGATCTCCGAGCGCGCATTCTTGGCGCGGTCGCCCATGCTATAGATGAGAATGCCGCAGGCGACCGAGCAATAGGTGCAGGTGTTTCGCGTCTCGGTCGTCGCCGTGAGCTTGAACGGCCGCACTGCGGCGGCGAGCGCTGCGCCGGCGAGGTCGAAGCCAAGCGCCCCGAGGCTTGACGCCGCTAGCCCGGCGCCGGTGAGCTTGATAAAGCCGCGACGACTGACGTTCATTGCCATCCGCTCCGTCAACTGAGCCAAACCGGGGCACACGCGCCGCGGATCCGTCCGACAAACGCCGAGTATAGCCAAGCCGGATCGCGGCACAAGCCTGTTCTAGCAGTGGCTTTGCCGCTTGCTGGAGTGATTTGAAGTTCAGCTTGGGAGATCTGGCCAAGTTGCGGCGAGGTGAATGCTACGATCCTCTGGCTGAAATATCGCTTTGCTTGCCGCAACGCGTCCCTTTGCCCGCCCACCCGACGATGTTTATGCTATATCATACAGGGAATATCTTGTTTCATCGAAACGACTGGCGCGCGCGGCGTATGAAATCGGACGTCATATGTCAGCGTTACAACTCTTAATTTGTGCTTTGGCGGATATGCGCGCTCCGCGCAATCGCCAGGGACGCCAAACCGTCGGCGCCGTCCAGACGCATGGTGTAGTAAATCTGCAACAGCCGAGCGCGACGCCAAATAATTCGGACGGCTTTGGTGCGGATCGGCGCGGGACATTCGTCTTGAGTCCTGACGAGCCCGGCGCCCATACATTGGAATCAGTCCGCCTCGTCGAGACCGAGGGGGATTTCTGGAATGTGGATTGGACGAAAGAGCGGACGCTCCCGCCTGATCGCGAGCGTCATCGGCATATTCGCGCCTCTCGCAAGCGTCCATAGCCAAGAAACGCGAGAGGTCGTGCAGGCGCAGCCTCCGCTTCCCGCCCTCGATTTCTCGGCAAAGCCGTCGTCGGACGGCGTGACGATCGCCGGGCGTTCAGCCGCAGAATCGATCCAGCTTGACGCTGTCGACGTTCAGGGGCCGGGCGCAGGCGAGGGGGCCGACCGCGACGCAAAGGGTTACGTCGCCACCGACAGCGCCGCCGCGACAAAGACCGATACGCCCTTGATCGAAGTCCCGCAATCCGTTTCCATTGTCACCCAGCAGCAGATGCAGGATCGCAACGTTCAGACGGTCACAGAAGCTGTCAACTACACAGCGGGCGTCGAGACCGGCATGTTCGGCTTCGATCCGCGATTTGATTCATTCTATATCCGCGGCTTCGACATGACCTACACCGGGGTATTCCGCGATGGATTGCGCGAACCTGCGGGGAGCTTCTCGATCTACAGAAACGAGCCATATGGGCTGCAAAGCATAGCCGTCGTCCGGGGGCCGACCTCGGCACTCTACGGGCTCGGATCGCCCGGCGGTCTTATCGATCTCATAAGCAAGCGGCCGCCTTCGACCTCTTTGCGCGAAGCGGAGTTTCAGATCGGCAATTTCGAGCGCTATCAAGGCCAGTTCGACTTTGGGGGCCCGCTCGACCCGCAGGGGATCTATTCCTATCGCCTGACCGGCCTTGTCCGCAACAGCGGCACACAGTTGCTTGACGCGCCAGACAATCGTTATTTTATCGCCCCGGCCTTCAGCTTTCATCCGGACGCGGCGACTTCCCTGACGATCCTGACGGCCTTTCAGAATCAGCTGACCACCGGAAATCCCGGATTTTACCAGACGCCTGGGGGCCAGCTGACGAACATCTATAGCGGCGATCCGGCATTTCAGAATTTCAATCAGACGCAGTTTCGAATTGGCTATATTTTTGAGCACGCGTTCAACGAAGCGGTGACCTTCCGGCAAAACGCCCGCTATTCCTATGTCTTTGCGGACGTACGATATACGCAGATCGATTTCGTCGACCCGGAAACGTATAACGCCTCGCGCTCGACCGGACGCGTCATCGATCATCTCAACACTTTCGGCGCCGACAATCAGGCGCTTGTAAAATTTAATACGGGGCCGGTCAGCCATTTCGTTCTTTTCGGATTCGAATACACCAACTCGGCCTTCAGCGACAAAACCGGCTTCGGCTGGGCGCCGGACCTGAACCTTGCAGCGCCGCAGCCCAATTACGGCGGTCAATTTATCCCGTCCCCATTGTTCACCTACAACACCTATCAGTCGCAGCAGGATATGGCCGTCTATCTGCAAGATCAGATCAAATTTGGTCCGTTCGTCCTGACCCTCAGCGGACGCAACGATTGGGTGAGCACGAGAACGGACGACGTCATCGGCGCGACCAGCACCGTTCAGAACGACGAGGCATCCACAGGACGGGTCGGACTGACCTATCTCTCGCCGATCGGGCTTGCGCCTTATGTCAGCTATGCAACCGCCTTTACGCCGACGCTCGGAACCGGCGCCAATGGCGCCGCATTCGGGCCAGTGACGGGCGATCAGAAAGAGGTTGGCGTCAAATATCAGCCCCCTGGAATCAACGGACTGATCACGGCTTCGCTGTTCGATATTCACCAGTTTAACAGCTTGAGCATGGATCCGAACAATCAGGCGTTCCAGATCCAGACCGGGGAGATACGCTCGCGCGGCTTCGAACTCGAAGGCGTGCTCAACCCCTTGCCGGCTTTGAACGTCACGCTCGCTTACACCTATCTCGATCAGAAGATCCTCGATGGCGACGCCGATACGATCGGAAAATCGCCCTCGGGAATTCCGGCCCAGAGCTTTTCCGTTTGGGGCGACTACACCTTGCAACCGGATACGTTCGCACCCGGGCTTGGCGGCGGATTCGGCATGCGTTTCATCGGCCAGAGCTACGGCAACGATCAAAACACTATGATAAACCCGCAGACGACGCTGTTCGACGCGGCGCTGCACTATGATTTCGCAAACCTCGATCGAAGCCTCGCCGGCGTGAGGCTTCAGGTCAACGCCACCAATCTGTTCAACACCAAATATCAAGTTTCGCAAGCGGGCTTTGGCTATTGGGGCCAGGACCGCACCATCGTCGCGTCGCTTCGCTACCGCTGGTGAACGGCGTTGCAGGACGGCTCATCCGTTCGCGCGGTCCGCGAACGATCCCCGAATCGAACATGCGGACCCTAAGGACTTTCTACGTCATGTCTCTTTCCACGCACGCTGAAACGCGAGATGCGCTCCTGCGCGTTATGATCAGTGAACGGCGCCAGCTGATCACCGTCGCCAAACGCATTTTACGTTGCCCCCATCTCGCCGAGGACGTCGTCCAGGACGTCGCCGTGAAAGCAAGCCGCATGGAAGACTGTGCGGTTGGATGTCCCGCGCGTTTCGCCAAATGCATGGTCCGCAATCTCGCGATCGACCATGCGCGCCGACGCCGGCGCGAAACGACTTACGCCGCGCCGGACGCCGATGTTGACTCGATTGCGCGTCTTGCGCCCGATTCATTGTCGGAAATCGAGGCGCGCGACGCGCTGAGGCGCGTCTTCGCCGCCCTTGAGGAATTGCCGGATCGTACGCGCGACGTATTCTATCGGGTCCGGATCGAAGGCTGCGCGCAAAGAACCGTGGCGTCGGACCTTGGCGTATCTCCGACGCTGGTCAATTTCATGGTTCAGTCAGCCCACCGCCATTGCCTCGCGCGGCTGCAGGAATCGGGGGAGGCCCTTCTGGATGGCCCGGAGGCGTTTGCCCGAAAGCGCAAGGAGCTAAGCAAGAGAAAGCGCCAGAAGCCGCCGAGCGCTCTCGCGAGTTGAGCCCGCCAAAGCGCGCGGCTTCAGCTGCGCGCCAGCGCCAGCGCGCGTTCGAGATCGTCCCAAAGCGCCTCCGCATCCTCAAGTCCGACATGAAGACGGATCAGGCGCGGACTTACGCCAAAACGCGCGAAGCAATTGGCCGTTCGAAGCTGCAGCGGCGCGAGGGCGGGGACAACGAGGCTTTCGGGACCGCCCCAGCTCACGCCGAGGCGAAACAGTTTGAGCGCATTGGCGAAGGTCCGCACGTCGATGTTTTCGCCAACCTCGATTGAAAAGAGCCCCGAAAATCCCGATAGCGTAGCCTTGCCGGGGTGATCGGAATAGGCCGGGTGACGGACGAGCGAAACATTGGGGTGGGCCTTCAACCGTCCTGCGATCAAAAGCCCGCTCTGCATATGGCGAGGCAGACGCAACTCCAAGGTGGCGAGCCCGCGCAACAAGAGCCAGGCCTCGAAGGGAGAGAGCTTGGCGCCAAGATAAGCGTAGGCCCCGGCGTTGATGCGAGCGACATGTTCAGCTGAGCCCGACACGACGCCAGCGACGGTGTCGCTGTGGCCGCCAAGATATTTCGAGGCGGCATGGATGACGAGATCGACGCCATGGGCGATCGGCTTTTGAAACTGCGGCGTCGCCCAGGAATTATCGATGACGCTGACGACGCCCTGCGCGCGCGCGAGCGCGGCGAGCGTCGCGATATCCTGCAGCTCGAATGTCAGTGAAGTCGGCGTTTCGAGATAGAGCAGCTTGGCGCCCGGCAGAGCCGCAGCGATCGCGCCAGCGTCGGCGCCATCTAAATAATCGACCGTAACGCCGAATTTCGCGAGCACGAGTTCGAACAGGCGATAGGCGTCGCTGTAGACGTTTCGAACCGTGACGATACGATCGCCAGCCGAAACAAAAGCGATGATCGTCGCCGCAATCGCGCCCATGCCGCTTGAAAAAGCGCGGGCCGCCTCGGCGCCGTCGAGCTCGGCCATCACGCGCTCGAACTCCATAACGGTCGGATTGTCGCCGCGCGAATAAATGAGCCGGCGCGACCGGCCCGCATAGACATCCGCCATATCGTCGAAATTGTCGAAGAAGAACGATGATGTCTGAAATATGGGCGGGGATGCGGCGTCGAGCGCATAGGCGCGCGTCCGCCCGGCGCTTCCCGTCGCGGGCTCTGAACCTGAGGGGGGAATGAAAACGCGGTTCATTAAGCCTCCGCCATAAGAGTAGATCCGCTCTGAGCGGACGCCTGATCAGCGCCGCCCTTATCCTCCGCCGCCTCGCGCCGAAGCGACCCGATGCGCCGCCACAGCAGCACAGCGGACAGAACCGCAGTCAACGCCATGGCGATCGGCTGACTTAAAATGACTCCAGTCATGCCAAAGGCCGGCGGCAAGGCGACGAGGAGCGGAATTAGGAGATAGCCTTGCGGAGCGAGCCCCACCGCTCCGGCGAGGCGTCCTTCATCGAGCGATTGCAGCAGCACAAGGGTGACAAGCTGCAGCCCGCTGAGAGCGAAAACAGCATGGAAGGCGACCACCGCCTGTACGGCCATCGCGCGGGTTGGCGCGTCATCTGTGAAGAGGCTGATCACCGTATGGGGAAAGGCCAATATGACAAGCGAATAGGCGGCGGCGAAAGTCGTCGTGACCACAAGCATGAAACGCGTCGCCGCGACGACGCGCGCAGGCTGCCCCGCCCCAAAAGCATAGCTCAGCACCGCTTGAGCCCCGAGGCAAAAACCGACCAGCGGAAGTTCTCCGAAGGTGAGAAGGCGCAACGCTATGCCCGCGCCGGCGATCGCCGCGTCGCCGCCGTGGTTGGCCGCGGCGCGGTAGATCAGGACGAACGAAACCGCCGCGAGCGCCGTGCTGAGGGAAGTTGGCGCGCCGACGCTGAAGATCGGGCGCAGGATTGCAAACCGCGGGCGCAACCACTTCGCGCCAATTCGAAGCCGGCCGACGCGATTGGCGAAATAGAACGCAAATGCGGCGAGCGCCGCGAGCTCCGACGCGATCGTCGCGGCGGCGGCTCCAGCGACGCCGAGATGAAAGCCGAAAATCAGGATCGGATCGAGGATGATGTTGAGCGTAAAGGCGCCGACCAGCGTCCACATGCTGAAGCGGGTGTTGCCTTCCGCTATAGCGATGAAGTCGCAAAGAATCTGCAACAGCATGAAGGGCGCGCCGAACGCCAAAACGCCGATATAGGCGCGCGCGAAGGGCGCGCTCGTCGGCGTCGCGCCGAAGAGCTCAAGAATAGGCGTAAGCCATAAGAGGAGCGCGGCCGCGCAGGCGACGCCAAACGGGGCCGCAAGCGCCAGCGCGACTGTCGCGGTCGCATTGGCTTCCTCGGGTTCATTGGCGCCGAGCAAGCGTCCGATCGAGGCGGCGGCGCCGACGCCAAGACCATGCCCGACAGCAGAAATGAAGATGAAAATCGGCAAGGCGAGCGTGACGGCGGCGATCGCCTCGGCGCCAAGAGCGCCGACGAAAGCCGCGTTTACGACTTGATGCAAGGCGTTGATCGACAGGCCGAACACCGAGGGCAATGCAAGTCTCATGATAAGCGAACGCAATCGCGGATCGCCGAGATCGACCGGCTTTGGTAGGAACAAATCGGATGCAGGCGCCTGCTCCGGCGCGCGCGGCGCATCGACCGGGAACGATTCATTCATTGGACGCGCTCGACCTCGATCGAGGCGCCCGCGATGGCGTCTACGCCTCCGCCAGCGTCGGCTTGCGCTCTGTCTCTGCGTCGGTCGAGAGGCGGGCCCGCCTCATTCGGCATCCACAGCCGATCATTGAAAAACCTCTCGCGCAACAGCATGACCAGCAGCGCGCGCTTGTGCGGAAAGTTGAAGTGTTTGACCTTCGCAAAGCCGGATCGCTCCAGATTGCGTATTTGTTGCGCATGCGCCGCGGCAGGTTCGCCAAGGATGCGCTGCGTGCGCGGATCATCGAGAAACATGAAATGCATCAGGGAGGGCAACCACGCCGTGATCCACGCCTTGCCTCTGAACGCCGGCTCGCCGATCGCCACATGCCAACCGCGGTCGTAATCGTCGGCGTCGTAATAGGGGCCGAGCCGATTTTCTTTGGCCCAATAGATTTCGAAATAGCCAAATGGCGCATCATCGAAACAGCCGATGACAGGCAATGTGTGCGGATCGGCCAGCCGCTCCAGAAGATAGGCGCGATGATGGTCGATGTCGCCGGTTTCTTCCCAGATCCTCGCAACTTCCTCTTCATTCATCCAGCGATTGAAGGCGCAAAGATCCGTCCGCGGGAAAGCCAGACGAAAAGATAACACCTGATCCAGCCAAGGGATGTATCGCGCGTAGAGGACGCCTTCGCGTTTTGGCCGACGGATGGGATGCCGCTTCCCGTTCGTCATTGTATACAGCAGCGGAAAAGGCTCGGCGGCAGCGCCCGCCAGCCAGGGCGCCCGCAACTGCCAGAACATTGCCGGCGCGACTACGACGGCCTCGCCCTCCCTTATCGCGACCCCCTGGGCGAGAAGCTCAGCGATCAGCGCCTCGGCGCCCTCGAGCCGGAGCGCCAGACGGTTAATATCCGGCCTGTTTGCCAGAAGCGCTTCGATGCCGGCGAGGAGAATGTCGAGGCTCATTGGCGGAGCGCCGGCAGGATAAATCAAAGCCGGCGGATTGTCCTGAACCTGAAGCGCAAAGCGCGAGCCGTCGTCGCCATCCACGAACAATGCATCGGCCGCCGCGGCAATTTCAAGACGAGACGCACGATCGGCGTTGAACGCGCTGTAGCCATGAAGGTACGACGCTTGCTGCGGCCCTGTCATTCAATGTCTCCGTTGGCGGCAGCGGATTGAGCTCGATCGTCGAGGCCCCTCGCACTGAACGTCTGCCGTTAAGACGAACCTCGATCCCGACTGTTTAGTCCTTCGGCTAAAAATGATGACAGTGAAAATTTTTCAATCGGACGGCTAAATTTCGCCAACGCCTGTCCGTCCTATCTGCAAAGCTTCACGCGGCGCCAAATAAACAACGCGCTTTCGCGGGCGCCGCGCGCTGCCTTGGCGTTGGTTCAAAACTCGGGAACGAAATTGTGAATCTTGCAGCCTCAATTCGCTTTGCCGCCGATGACAACCCGCATGCGTCTTGCAGCGGCGCGCCTCTGACGCTCGCGCAAAGGCGGATCTGGTCGCTGGACCAGATCGGCAATGATTCCGTCGTTGGTCCCTACAGGCTTGTGCTGCGCTTGCGTGGCCCACTCGACCTCGACCTCTTTCGGCGCGCCTACCGCGTGTTGATCGAGCGTCATGGCGCCTTGAGCACGCGCTTCATACGCTCCGCCGGGGGGCGGATCGACCAGATCGTCGATTCCCAGTCGACGGCGGATTTGAACCTTGACGATCTCACCGGTGCGGACGATCAGCAGCAGGAGCGCGAGAGCGCGCGTCTTCTTGAAGACGATCTGTCCTTCGATCTCACCGAAGGTTTGCCCGTCCATCTTCGGCTGATCCGCCTCACATCCGGCGAATATCTCTTCGCGATAACCATTCATGCGATCCTCTGCGACGGCGGCTCTCTGTTCATTCTTGCGCGCGATTTCATCGAGATCTATGCGGCGCTCGCGAACGACCGCCTGCCGGCGCCCTCGGCCCTTCGCGACTTTGCAAGCTTTGCTAGCAATGAGCAGGCTTGGCTCCGCTCGGACGCCGTCCGGCAGCGGCTGGCCTATTGGCGCGAGCGGCTCGCGACGGAAGGCGGCGGATCGCTGCTGCCGACGCGTCCGGGCGACGCGCGCGCATCAACAACGTCGCAAGGATCTGTCGGCTTTCATCTTGATGCGGATCTTTGCGCGAGGCTGCGCCGGCTTGAGACCGCGGCTTGCCCAATGGGCATTCTCCTGTTGGCGGCTTTCAATGGGTTGATCTGCCGTTATGGCGGCGGCGCCGGCGTGACGCTTGGCGTCGTCGTCGAAAACCGCGCGGGCGAGGACTGGGCGAATGTCGTCGGCCGTTTCGAGAACGTCGTCCCGCTGAGGACGAGCATCGCGGCGAGCATGAGCTTTTCGGAAGCGGCGACGCATCTGGCGCAACAGCTCGAGGACGCCGTCTGCAATGCGGTTCCGTTTGAACGCCTGGCTCAGGAATTTTCCGAACGCGACGGCGAGGTTGGGAAAAATTTCCTGGAAGCGATCTTCGAGCATCATTCCGGCGCGGCCGATCTTTCGCGCGACGTTGAAGATTTGCGTATCGATGTTGCAAAGATGACTGCGTCGCGCTGCGATGCGAATCTCGTCTTCAAGACCGTGGAGACCGCGCAAGGATCGATCGAGGGACGCATCAATTTCTCGGCGCGCTTTTTTGAACCCTGGCTGATCGAGCAGGCCGCCCGGCATTTTGTCAGGATCGTCGCCGCTGCCGCGGCCGATCCCGATCTTGAATTTCGCGCAGTCGCGCTGCTTGACGGCGTTGAGCTCGACCGGCTTTCGGCGCCTTACGAGGATTTCGAGACAGACGACGAGCGTCCAATCCATGAGCTGATCGCCGCGCAGGCCCAGAAGCGGCCCGACGCCCCCGCGGTTTTTCAGGCAGATCAATGCTGGACGCATGGGCGGCTGGACGGCGCCGCAAATCGCATCGCCGGCCGGCTGATGCAGCTTGGGGCAGGCCCGGAGGTCCGCGTCGCCATCGCCTTGCGACGGTCCCCTGAGGCGGTCGCGGCAATTCTCGCCACGCTCAAAGCCGGCGCGGCTTTCGTTCCGATCGAGCCCGATCATCCGGCGTCCCGCAATCATCACATTCTACAGGACGCTGGCGTCGCGATCATCGTCACGGACAGCCGGCTACGAGCCTGCCTGCCCTCCGGCGTCGAGGCCGCGGTGGTTGAGATCGATCGCATCGATCTCGAAAGCGGGCCGGCCGCGCCGCCACACGCCCGCCACGCGCTCGATCAGCTCGCCTATGTGATTTACACGTCGGGCTCGACGGGTCTGCCCAAGGGCGTCGCGGTTGAGCATGGCGCCTTGACGCGACATTGCCAATGCACGGCGCGCGTCTATGAGATGAGCGCGCTGTCTTGCGAACTGGCCTTTCTCCCGTTCAGCTCTGACGGCGGTCACGAGCGCTGGATCGTCCCGCTCCTGGCCGGCGGCAGCGTGGTTCTGCCCGACCGTCTGTGGACGCCCGAAGAGACCTTCGCCGCGATACGGCGCTACGGCGTCAACAATGCGAGCTTCCCCACCACCTACCTCCAGCAGCTCGCGGAGTGGGCCGAGGCGACCGGAGACGCCCCGCCGATGCGGCTCTATTCGTTCGGCGGTGAGGGCCTTCCGCAAAAAACCTTCGATCTCCTGTCCGAAGCTTTGCGCGCGGAATGGCTCATCAACGGCTATGGCCCGACTGAAACGGTCATGACGCCCATGGTCTGGAAGGTTCGGCCCGGAGCGCGGTTTGACGGAACCTACGCGCCCATCGGCCGGGCGGTCGGGCGGCGCAGGATCTATATTCTCGACGCGGACGGAAATCTGGCGCCGGCGGGCGTGACGGGCGAGCTGTTCATTGGCGGCGACGGAATCGCGCGCGGCTATCTCGGCAATCCCGCGCTGACCGAGGATCGCTTCATCCGCGATCCCTTCGCGGCCGGAGGCCGGCTCTACCGCTCCGGAGATCTTGCGCGCTGGCGCGAGGACGGCGCCGTGGAGTTCATGGGCCGCGTCGACCATCAGGTCAAACTACGCGGCTTTCGGATCGAACTTGGCGAGATCGAGACGGCGCTTGGCAATGAGCCTGGCGTCAGCGCTTGCGCGGTCGTGATGCGCGCCGAGGCTGGGCAGGCTCCGATTTTGGCCGCCTACGCCGTGCCGGCGGAAGGCGTCGTACTTGACGGCAAGGCGCTGCGCCGCGCGCTCGCACGCCGCTTGCCGGACTACATGCTGCCAAGCGCAATTCTCATCCTGGACAGGCTGCCGCTCAACGCCAACTCAAAGCTCGATCGCGACGCGCTGCCATCGCCCTTGACGCAGATGATGGACCTCGAGCCGCCGGCGACGCCCTGGGAAGAGAAGCTGGCGGCGATCTGGCGGGACGTTCTGGGATTGGCGAGCGTCGGCGTGACGCAAAACTTCTTCGAGATCGGCGGCAACTCCCTCGCCGCATTGAGAATGCTGAGCCGCATCAAAGCGCTCGATCCGCAAAGCGGCATCGAGATCGTCGATCTCTTCAACCATCAGGACATTCGCTCGCTGGCGCCTCTTGCCGGAAGGCGGCGTGAGAAGCCGTCCGGCGCGCAAGTCGTGCGTCTGCGCGCGCGCGGCGCGAACCCGCCGCTCTACTGCTTCCCCGGCCTGCTTGTCAGCACCCGCGAATATATCAAACTCGTCGATTATCTTGGCCCGAACCAGCCCGCCACCGGCTTTCTTTGCTATTCGCTTTCGGAAGAGAAGAAAGTCGACGCATCGGTTGAGGAAATCACGGCGCGCTACGCCGATCGCGTTCGGGACGAAAGCAAGGGCCAGCCCTGCTTCTTCCTCGGCTGGTCGTGGGGCGGACTGCTCGCATTCGAGGCCGCGAAAATGTTGAAGGA